>CASFVT010000015.1 GCA_949298195.1 uncultured Bacillota bacterium | reverse complement strand
GCCGTTCATCCGGAGGACGTTGGGGTGGACTTCCCCGGCCCCGAGGATCTCGATCCAGCCGGTTCCCTTGCACATCGAGCAGCCCTTCCCCCCGCATTTCATGCAGCTGACGTCGACTTCGACGCTCGGCTCGGTGAAGGGGAAATAGGAGGAGCGGAAGCGGATTTCCCGCTTCTCCCCGAACATCTTCCTCGCGAAGATCTCGAGGGTGCCCTTGAGCTCGGCGAGGGAGACACCCTTATCGACTACGAGGCCCTCGATCTGGCCGAACTGGTGGCTGTGGGTGAGGTCGTCCTCGTCGCGCCGGTAGCACTTCCCGGGGGAGATGAGCTTGATGGCCCCCTCTCCCTGGTGACGCTGGATCTCGTGCCCCTGGGCAGCCGAGGTCTGGGTCCGGAGGAGACGTTCCCCGTCGATGTAGAAAGTATCCGAGGGGTCTCTCGAAGGGTGTTCCTCGGGGATGTTGAGGAGGGTGAAGTTGTAGTCCTTGGTCTCGACGTCCTCCCCTTCCACCACGTCATAGCCCATCGAGACGAAGATGTCGGTGATCTCGTCGACGATGAGGTAATAGGGGTTGGTATGGCCGCTTTCCCTTGTTCGCCCAGGGAGGGTGATGTCGATTTTTTCGAGGAGGAGGCGTTCGTTCTCCTCCTTTTCCTCGAGGGAAGAGAGTTTCTCCCCGAGGGCCTTCTCCAATGACCCACGGGCATCGTTGATGGCCCTACCGAAGGCCACCTTCTCCTCCTTGCTGAGCCTCCCGAGTTCCTGGTAGAGGCGGGCGAAGGGCCCTTTCTTGGAGAGATAACGGTTCTTGACCTCGATGACTTCGCGACTACTACTCGCCTTGTCGAGCTCGCGGAGACCGTCTTCGAGGATGGAAGTTGGAGTGTCCATGGTCTTTCCTTTCTAAGAAACGAAAAAGCGCGGCCCGGGAACGGGCAACGCCCGCGCTTCCATCCCGGTTCGTCCCCCATGGGGCGACGCGCTCAGTTAGGTCGGTAACCGCGACCGCGGGGGGCTTATGGATTGACCCCGTCCTCGGGGGTGAACTTCGTGGTGGGACCGGGAGGCGGTTGCTCTATTCGCCTCTCCCAGGGCCGGCTCCCCAGCATTACTCTTCCCGTCAACGGACGTTGATATTGTAGCGGAGCCCGAGTGGTTAGTCGATGGGCTCAAGGCGCGTAAAATCGGGTACGGATATATGAAAAACCTTTTGCGTTTACGGCCTGAGGCATCCTTTCGCGGTTTCCCGAGCAAGTCCCCTTGGCTTTGCTTGGGCTCCCCGCAACGCACCTTCGGGGAAATGGTGAAGTAGTTGTGTCCCGCCTCGTTTCCAAACTGGTCGAATTCGACCATGTTGAAATCCGGGTTGTCCAGCCGTTCCCACAATACGATGCTTCTTTCTCCTGAGCCTGTTTTGACCCTCCATTGTTCATCCGTTGACTTGTCTTTCCCCAATTTCCTTACGGATGAGTTGCCGACCGAAATTGGATTCTAGTCACCATGCGGGCAATGAAAAGCCAGCCGCGAGGGCTGGCTCCTCATGTTGGACTGTGCTTATTCGAGAATGTCGAAGTAGATGCCACCGACGAGGATCTTGGCCAGGCGCATCGTCACGATGCCTTTGGAGTAGACCTCGGCCCCCGGGAGGTCGGGTTCCGGGTCCAGGACATAGCCGGAAGCAATGAGGAGTTCTTTGTAAGCTGCATACCACTCCTCGTCGCAGCCCGAGGTCGTCTCGTTGTTGACGTCGACCGTGAAGATGTAGGTCGAGTTCCATTTCCGGTAGGTCTCGGGGTGATAGAGATAGGGGATGGTGTCCGCGGCTTCCTTTCCGTAGAAGGAGACGAAATCGGCGTAGACATCGGGACTGTCTTCTTCCCATGTCGTCGGCTCGACCCAAGAAGGGAGGGAGCTCAGCTCGCCCTCGAGGCCGCCGGGGAGGCTGACCTCGCCATAGGTGAAACCGACGATGTCGGTCCCGGTGCTCAAAAGCCCGTCGTCGGTATCGTAACGCATCTCGACGAGCCGCCCTTCTTCATCGAGCCGGAGGGCGAGGCTCATGATGACGATCTCGTCCCCGTTCCGGCCGAGGAGGAGACTCTCCTTGACCTTCCCGAGGAGATGGGGTCGGGCCCGGTAATAGCCGTCCTCCCCTTTCTCGAAGAGGAGGGGCGAGACGTGGAAACCGAAGTGGGAACCCAGCTCCCCTTCCACCGCCTCCCCGTTCCGGGAGGCCTCTTCTCCGTGCGGTTTGATGAAACGCTGGATCAGCCCGTCCTCGAGGTAGTAGCCCTCGTAGTTGGTGGTGACCCCACCGCTCAGGCGCATGCTCTTTTCCTCATAGACGAGGGCTTCCCCGTCATAGTAGAGATTGAGCTCGTTTTCCGTCGTCCTCTCCTCGTGGCTTTCAATCTTGAAGGGGATCGAGCCGTCGAAGAGGGCGAAGGCCCTTTCGAGGGCTATCTCCTCTTCCGCGTCGAGGCTCTGATTCGGCGTGACGTCAACGAACCGGAGGTTTGGCGCGACCTTTGCCTTGATCAGCACCGAATAGGCCCGGCCGTCCTCGTCCCGCATCTCCGGATAAGTGACCTCGAGGCCGGCGAAATCGCCGTTCTCGTCGAGATCGAGGTAGATGGACTCGACCCGGCCGTAGACACCCATCGAGGTGAAGGCATCGTTGATCTCGTCGGCGTTGAAGCCGAAGTAACGGTACCTCCCTTGGTAGAGGCGGAAGCTATCGAGTTCGGGAAGGAGGACCTCAAGGGGTTCGGGGAACATCTCCTCGTAAAGGTAATACTCGCCAAGCCGTTCGGAATCGACTTCGTTGTGGGCATTGAGCCCCCGTTCGGCCGCATAGCCATCGTCGTCGAAATAGAGGTTCCTCTTGAGCGTTTCCCCATCGTCAACCTCGACGTTGATTTCACCTTCCCGGCGGATGAGGGTCGTCTTCCCGACGGTCGTTTCCTCCCCGCCCACGTAGGCTTGCCTCATCTCCGCTTCAAGGGCGACGCTTTCCATATCGCCAAGCGAGAGGTTGTCGAGGGAGGCGGGGTCGAGGGATTCTTCCGAGAGGGAACCGAAATCGGAGAGGAAGGCCTCGGCATGGGGAAGGACGCTCTGCCCTACGTCCAGGAAGGTGGCCGAGCAGTCGGCTACGTCCACGCTCGTCGAAAGGGAGGCATCGTAGATCTGGAGGGCATAGGAAAGGTTCCCGTCCTCGAGATAAAAGCGGACGCGGCTGAAGGTCTTGTCCACGGCATCCTGTTGATAGCCGAGCTGCATGGCCAAGGCATAGACGATCGACTCGTTGGAGGAATACAGCTCTCCGTTTTCCTCAACGAAGTTCTGGACCTGGAGGACGCTTTCAAGAGGGGCCAGGTAGTTGAAAGAGGAGACGTCATTGAGGAATCTGCCCCCGCTTTCATACGGATAGGCAAGGCGGAAATCCCCGCTGGAATCCACATAGAAACAGTAGACGAGTTTCTCCCCGAGGCTTTCGTCGAAGCTATCGAGGGCGATGTAGCCGCTATTGCCGAGCATCGTATAGAAATACTCGGAAGTCACGAAATCGAGGTAAACGCGGCCTTGATAGGGATAGCGGATGGTAAAAGAGGGGCTCTCGCTGATAGAAAGGAGTTTCCGGAAGAGAGTTCGGCGGTCGAGGGTCTCTTCCTCCACGCTCGAGGAAGGCGACGAGGAGGCGGAGGAAGATGAAGAAACGGAAGAAGACTCCGATCCATGGAGGGAGGAGGATGCCGTCGAGGAAGGCACCGCGCTCGAAGAAAGGCCACTTGCCCCCTCAGGGGAGCAAGCAGCCAGTAGCCCGGTCAATAACGCCAAGAGGCAAACGGGTTTCTTCATAGGGCGACGTTGAAGGAGATGCCGACCCCGGAACTCAAAATCTGCTCACCGGCATAGAGTTCGACGTAGACGGTGTCGGTGATTTGGAAGAAGAGCTCATGAACGTAGTCGTAGGCATAGAAACCGAGGGTGTTTTCGTATTCGTCGGCATCGACCTGCCGGAAGCCGGCGTCGCGGAGGGTCTTGGCGTAGGAATTGAGGGCGGCTTCGACCTCGTCGGAGGGAACGCCACCACATTCGATGTCCCCGAAGACGGGGTCACCATAGCTGAAGTCGATGAGGCTCATCCATTCGTAGCCGGTATCCCAATAGGGGAGGACGTCAAGGGAACCGAGGAAGTAGGAAATCCCTTCTTGGACATCGCCGGATTCATTCGTCCAACCGCTTGGCTCGATGATGACCGGTTCCACCGGAAGCGTCGTCGTCCCGATGTCGCTGATCGTCGCGGTCCCGCCTAGGACGGGGAAGGAAAGCGTCCCCTCGCCAATGTCTAAGACGAAGTCGGAAGCGGCGCTGGCATTAATGACGGGGATGTGGAAATGATCAGTTACGCCGACGACCCCGTCGAGGATGGAAATAACACCCTCTTCCTCGACGAAGACCCGACCGTCGACATCGAAATCGGGAAGAATGGTCCTGAGGGCATCGGACATCTCGTATTCATAGACGAAGGAACCGCTCCCCTCGTCGAACCTCCCGACTGTCGTTCCCTCCTCCGTCGCGATGTATAGGTGCTTCTCCAGGGTCGATCCGTCCTCGACATAGAGTTTCCCGTCGTCGAGGCAAAGGGCCGACTTGTGTCCGTCGGTGGTGACTTCGAGGGTATAGTTCCCGTCCATGAGTGAGAGGAGGAGATCGTCGATTGTAGCCGAGAGGTCGCTCGCCTGCGGGACCTCGAGGGGATAGGTTGTCTCCTCTTCCTTGCTTAAGAAAGTGGCCACACCGGTGAGATTCATGGTTAGACTCGTGGTGGCTTCGTGGGATATGGCGAATTCGAATTTCAAAGTGTCGCCTTCCCTTACGAAGGAGGCGGCGGTAGGAGTCGCCTCGGCAAGACTCCCCATGGTGAGGATTGTCACGAGGTCGGCGGCCAGAGACGGGTCATCCAATTCGTATCTTCCATCCTCGACGATGTCTCCCTGGTAGAAACCGAGGGGGTCGTCAAAGGGGGTGTCGGCGAGGTCGACGCCACTACTTTCAACGATTTCGGCGTGCTCGTCGATGGTCTGCATGTAAATCTTCCCGTCCCGCACCGCCATGAAGTTGGCATATCGGTAATCGGTTTCTGGGTTTTCGAGGACCATGGTGATGTTCCCGGGGCCGTAATAGATCTTGGACGTGCCGCTCTGGGAATCACCGCCGCTACTCATCGTCATCTCGGTCACGGCATTGAAGGAGGTACGGTACTGCTCGAGGATGTCAGTCCTTGGGGCGAGGGAGGAGGAAGAATCCGATGTTCCTTCTTGTGAAGAGGAATGAGTCTCCCCTCCCGTTTCAGATCCACCGGTCAGTGAAGAGGGGGGGGTGGAATTTCCCCCGAGGGACGAGGAGGTGTCCGTCGGGCCGCAGGCTCCGAGGAGGAGGGCGGTTCCGAGGAGCAATGCGACGTGTTTCTTCATATTGAGCATTTGCCTCTTTTCCAATGTGGATATTAGCGAAGGAAATGAAAAAGTCACGGGGATTTTGATTGGGAGGGGAGACTTTAAAGGAAAACCCAAACCCCATTCGTATCAAGCTAATGCAGTTTGGCAGGAGTTAGGATCGTCGAAGTAAGTTTT
>CASFVT010000014.1 GCA_949298195.1 uncultured Bacillota bacterium | reverse complement strand
TGGTGCACTGGATGAGACTCGAACTCACACCGGTTGCCCGACTAGTTCCTGAGGCTAGCGCGTATACCAATTCCGCCACCAGTGCGCGCTTCGCTAATATACTCTCAAGCAGCCAAGAAGTCGAACACCTTTTGCATCGTTAGCCGGTTTTCCTCGGTGGCCCGTTCAATGTCCATTGCTAGATCGGAAGGGCCATCGATCGCGAAAAGCCCCTTTTTCCCGAGTTCGGCCACGTATTCTTCCGCGCGCGGACTGTTATATGGATTGTGACCCTGCTTATTCACCACCACGTATTCGGTGAGGGGGCGGCTCCCGAGTCTCCGGCGAAGGTCTTCCATCCCGGCTTCAAGAGGTACCATCTTATCTTGGTTCCCTTGGATATAGAGGAGTTTTGCGGTGCTTTTTCGTAAAAGCGGTACCGTATCAAGATCGCCGAACTTCCCGAGTTGAAGAAGTAGGAAGAGGGAAATGATGGGGTGAAGCTTTCTCATCCAGGCCGCCCGGAGGAAAGAGGCATATTGGCGGGAAGGCTGGGTGAATCCCGCAATGGAAACGATCTTCTCAACCCGGTAGGAAGGTTCGCTGGTTAACATTGCCGCATACCCTCCCCAGGAATGGCCGAACGCATAACGGGGCAGCCCACGGCTTCGCTCATCGCCCTCGAGCCAGCCAAAGAAGGCTTTTATGTCTTTTCCGACCATCCCGAGCCCCCCGATCCAACGCCCCTCGGATTCCATTGAACCGGTATTGTCGTAGGCATAGACGAGGTAACCTTCCCTCGCAAGGGCGGCGATTTCCTTCAAATAGGCACTCCGGCCGGCCCCGATGCCATGGAAAAAGATCACCAGGCCCTTATTCCCCTGCCCTTGTGCCCAGTAACGGGATCCCCGGAGGAGGCATTTCCCGCTATGAAAGGAAAAATCCTCATGGAGTAGGCCGAGCTCTTCCGGCCGGAAATAGGGAAGACGCGGGTTTCCATCCGAACGGGCATGGTGGGCCTTGTTGATCACATGACCGATGATTGAGAGGAGAACGCACATCTCATTTACCGAGCATCGTCTTCACGCCGCGCCAGAATTCCCCATTCGCCAAATGGACGATCCCATCGATGAAATTCTTAGAATAACCCATCGCGCTGGCCGAGCGAATCGGCTGTTCCATCGCCATTCGGTAGAATCCGCTCAAGACACCCTGACGTCGTTCCGATTTGCTCATCGTTAGTTTCCGCATCTTCCTCTCGATGATCTTCCCAATCCACGTATCCTTGATGTCGTTGAAAGTCGAAGAGGAATCGAAACGGGTTGGTATTTGCTCCACTTCGTGGATTACCCCACGGTAGGCGGAAAAGGCGGCATCACTTACATCAAGGTAGGAAGTCTTGACGAAATTCAAATAGGGAGCGGCTTCCTTCCGGAGGGGAGGGAGCTTCTCACTCGGAGTCACCTTGACCGAGACGCTGGAAAGTGGCCGCGAGGCGTTCTTCATCAGCTCGACGTTGAAAGAGCCGCCTTCGCTCACCCATCCCTCCTTCACCTCTGAGTAGAAGGCAAAATCACGATAGGAAAGCTCAAGGCGGACTTCCTTCGTCTCCTTGGCTTTCAGCTTGACCGAGGCAAAGGCCTTGAGCTCCCTTTTTGGACGGGCTTTGGAATTGGCTTTCTTGCCGACGAAGAGGAGGACGACTTCCCGGGCCGGAAAGTTAGAGAGGTTGGTCAACTCGAAGGAGACGGTGAGTTTCTCACCGGGACCGATTTCCTTTTTCGAAAGGGTGAGTCGACCGTATTTGAACTTGGCATAGGAGAGTCCGTGGCCAAAGGGGAACAGGACTGGCTCGGAGGCCGTCTCGTAATAACGATAACCGACGAAGATCGATTCTTTGTAAAGCGAACGGTCGTATGCTCCCGGGAAATAAGATGAAGAGGGAACATCGCCATAGGAAAGCGGCCAGGTCTCAGCCACCCGCCCTGACGGCACCGCTTCGCCGCGGATGAGGTGGTCGAGGGCTTCCATCCCGGCTTCCCCGCTGAGATAGGCAAGGAAGATGGCTCGGCAAGAAGAGGCAAAGGGGAGTTCGACGGGGGCTCCCGTGCAAACAACGACGGCGATGTTGTCGTTGACCTCGCGAATAGCATTGAAAAGCTCAATCTCTTCTTCCGGGAGCGACATGTCCTTCCGGTCGTATCCTTCGCTTTCCGCTCCGTCGGGAAGGCCGAGGAATAGGAGGACCTTCCGTTTTCCGGCGGCTAAGGCCACCGCCTCATCGCGAAGGGCTTTCGAATCGGCGTCCCGCTCGAAGGCATAGCCGGGGGCGAAGGCAACAGGCTTGTGATCGGGGAGCTTGGCGACGTCCAGGAAGGAGCGTAGCTTGGTGGGATGGACGTGGCTGGAACCCGCGCCTTGGTAACGCGGCTCTTTGGCAATCGCCCCGATGACAGCCACGTCGCGATAACTTTTCCACGGGAAGAAATCACGTTCGTTCTTGGCTAGGACGATGCTTTCCTCGGCCGCCGTCCGGGCAGCGGAACGACCCATCCCGATATTCCAGGCCCGGGGGTTTTCGGTCCGTTCGAGTTTCCGGAGGGCCAACGTCGCGACCCGGCTGGCGGCCTCGTTGATCGTTTCTTCGGAAAGCCTCTTTTCCTCGACGGCCTCCATTAGACCCTTGAGTCTCTTCTTGTCGAGTCCGGGCATCTCGAGGTCGAGGCCATCCCGGTGATCATTGATGGGATCGAGAGTCGCCCCCCAATCGCTCATGACGGCTCCTTCGTAACCCCATTCTCCCTTGAGGATGTCCTTCACCAAGTGGGCATTGGAGGACATTTGAACTCCGTTCACCTTGTTATAGGAGGACATCACACCCCAAGGCTCGGAGTCTTTGACCGCGATTTCAAAAGGAAGGAGGTAAATTTCACGAAGCGCCCGTTCGTCCACTTCGGCGCTATAAGTGAATCGGCGGAATTCCTGGTTATTGAGCGCGAAGTGCTTGACGACAGCCCCCACCCCGGTCGATTGGATGCCTTTCACGAAAGCCGCGCCAAGTTTCCCCGACACTACTGGGTCCTCGCTCAGATATTCGAAGTTCCTCCCGCAGAGGGGATTCCGCTTGATGTTGATTCCGGGAGCCAAAAGCAGGTCGGTTCCGTGCAACAGGGCTTCGCGTCCCATCATGATGCCGACCTTGCTGAGGAGAGTTTCCGAAAACGAACAGGCCAAGAGCGCCGGCGAGGGGTAGCAGACGGCTGGGACGGTATCCCCGCCCTTCTTCTCGGGTATCCGAAGGCCCAAAGGACCATCGTGCATCTCGACTTCGGGAAGCCCGGCTTCGCGGAGGGGGTAGGTCTTCCACGCCCCGTTGCCAAAGAGGAGTTTGGCCTTTTTCTTGACCGCCAGGGGTTCGATCAGTTTCCTTGCATCCTCTAAATGGCTCATTTTCCTTGCAAAACCCAGTTCTCCAATCAAAAAAGTCTGGCTAATTCCGTAATCAAGTATAGGTAAGAAACTCTTGGAAAGATAGAGGCCAAAGCAAAAGGCCCCTCGAGGGGCCTCACGTCCGGATTGGTGGAGCGTAAGAGGATCGAACTCTCGACCTCCTCCATGCCATGGAGGCGCTCTCCCAGCTGAGCTAACGCCCCAATCCGCGCTATTGCGCGTGAATTAAGATAGGGCAACGAACCACAGGTGTCAATCCCCCAGATTTTTGATGAAGAAAACCTGGCCTTCCGTATAATAGGACAGCGGAGAAAACCAAGCCATGAAAAAGATCCTCTTTGCGGTTCTCGAACGGGGTCAGGAAACCGATGCCCTCTACTCCTCGATCATCGATTCCGGCTATAACGGAACACTCATCAAGACCCAAAGCCTGAAGCACGTCCTGAACAATGATTCATTCAAAGCCGTTCTCAGCCTTTCCCAGATTGCCGAGGATACCCACGAGGCCGGGCAGAATGCGACCATCTTCGTCATTGTCGATGAGGAAAAGCTTCCTACCCTCAGGGCGATGATCAGGGAGCATACTTCAAACTTCGACAAGATCCACGGAGCAATGTTCGTTCTCCCAATCGAGGATTTCGAAGGCTCGTTCTGATTTCTCCGATGTGGGATTTCTGCCCAACCCAGCCAATGAACGCCGATTGGGGTATTTGAGAACATTGTCCATTAGGGATGTCAATAACCGTAAGCGATTTCAAATGCCATTTGGGAACTAGCGGCTAGCAAAGGTCTATGCGCCCTTTTCATGACCTCATAAAGGTTCATGATTGTTAGACTAGACCGCAGCGTAATTCGTTCATAACAAAGAAAGCGGCGAGGATAGGACGGTCATCGGTTCCCGGCAAGACCTCCACCGCTCTCCCTTCCTCATTGCCTTTCCTTTTTGAGCGTCAGGGCAAGGGGTGACAGGGACGGGTGCCGACTCTTCTTTCCGATCAGAGCAATGAGCGGCCTGGAATGAATTAGACCTGAGAGAAGGGACGATTTTGAAACGAACGGGAAGAACAACAAAAACAAAAGCCCCGACCACCAGTCGGGGCAAGGTGCCATTGGCGTCCACGACAGGAGTCGAACCTGCGACCTACGGCTTAGGAGGCTGTCACTCTATCCAACTGAGCTACGTGGACAGCCTGGTTATCATAGCACATGTCAAACGGCTCTCCATCTACCTCTCCTCCCAAACTGCCAAGGAGATTGAAAGCAAGGATGCCCGTCTTTTGCCGGAAGATGACGGTGTGCCCTTCATTCGACATCGATAGTCACTATCGTTCCGTCAGCGTCTTTTACTTCAATGATCCGTCCCGTGATTCCGGATTCAACCGCCGTCTGAAGTTGTTCGATGTCGAGGAATGAATCGGTTTTCTCGTTGCCTAGGTGCATCCCCCGCCTGAAGAGGATTTTCACCAATTGATACGGCAGGTTTATGTCAACATTCTCTTTGCCGCTTTCATCCACTTGGATGTGGATCTTCGGGTTCTTGTTCGTTTCCTTCCGCGCTTCTTCCCGCCCGAAGAGGAAGTCGATACTAACTTGATAATAAGCCGCTAAGCCCGGCAAGAGGCCGATATCGGGGAGGGCATTGCCGGTTTCCCATTTCGAAACGCTCTGTGCCGAAACACCGAGGGCCTTTCCTACCTCTTCTTGCGTCACTCCCTTGTCCTTCCTGAGAGCGAGGAGACGATTTGCCATTTCCTCCATGTGACCACCGCCTTTCTGCCTCTATTGTCGGTAGACGTGTTTTTTCCCGCAATGGCGGAAGAGGAGAACTTCTCGCTCCGTGGTTGAAAACATCAAACCAACGGTAGGGAATCGCGAGGTCGGATTGCTATCTGGAATGCCAAATTTCTTAAATGGCAACAACCGGCAAAGGGCAATGAGTCAACGGAATGGGGATGATTTACACGTGAACATGGGGTGGGACGGCATCATAATTACCTACGAACCGGGCAATCCGTTATTTCCGGCTAAGTGAAGCGAGACCCCACGCTTTAGGAAGGAATTCCAATGGAAGAACAGCAAATCGAAGAGACCCAAGACGAACACGACGGACTACAACCGCTGGATGAGCTGACGCCGAAAGCCGAGGGAAGGATCCCGGCCTTGGTGATAGCCATAAAGACTTTCTTGGCCATCGGGATGGCTCTCGGGCCCCTCATCGTCTGCGCTTCCTTCACCGCCGGAGCCATCAATACCACCACTTTGGTAGTATGCCTCGTCCTCTACGCGCTGGCGATTCCCATCGGGGCAATCACGTGGTGGAAATTGAACAGGGCCAAGAGCAAGAGAGAGATGATCGTCTGGGGAATCCTATCCCTCATCTTGGTGAACACGATTGCCGGCATCCTCATCCTAGCGGCTTGGGAAGGAATTTTCCCCCTCGCCAGGGAAGACGGCGGGAAAAACTAACCAGAACATCAAATGCCTCCCCCGTCGGAGGCTTTTTAGCCGTCATCGCGAAAAATAGTCTTGCGAATAGTCTTACAAATAGTCTTACACATAACAAAAAATGCCGATGTTATCGGCACTTTTTCTCATTTGGTCGGAACGACGGGGTTTGAACCCGTGACCTCCTGGTCCCGAACCAGGCGCACTACCAAGCTGTGCTACGTCCCGCTCCGACGCGGACGTAAATATAGCACCACCGCTCCAACTTGGCTACTAAAAGAGCGTTAGTTGGTTGGTCTCGCCCAACCCATCGAGGGTCCCGAGGGAACGGAGCCGTTCAATGTCGCTTGTTGAAAGGGAAGTCCTTTCCTTCAAATCCTCGATGGAGATGAACTCCCCATCCGGCCGCGCATCGATGACCGATTGGGCGGCTTTTTCGGAAAGGTTGGTAACCGCGCCGAACGGTGCGTAGATGCAGCGTTCGTTCTCGTCAATGGCCCATTCCTTGGCGGCCGAACGGTAGAGATTGACCGGCCGGATGCTATATCCCCGGTCGTACATCTCGATGGAGGCCATGAGCGACTTCATGACCTCGAAGTCACGGTCTTTGAGGGCCGCTTCCCCGGTTTGGCCTTTCTGGGCATCGAGACGCTGATAGGCGTTCAGGCAACGCTTGAGCCCCCCGCACATCGCCTCGAGATCGAAGGCGTCGCAACGGGTCGCGAAATAGACCGCATAGAACTCGAGGGGGTGATAGAGCTTGAAATAGGCGACCCGGACGGCCGCGATGACATAAGCAGCCGCGTGGGCCCGCGGGAAGAGGTATTGGATCTTGTTGCAGGAATCGATGTACCAATCGGCGACCCCGCGTTCCCGCATGTGTTCGACGCATTCCTCTTTGAGTCCTTTGCCGTGACGGACGTCTTCCATGATCTTGAAGGCTTCCGAGGCATCGAGGCCCTTTTGAATCAAATAGTTCATGATGTCGTCACGGCAGCCGATGACGTCTTGCAAGGTAGCCAAGCCGGACTTGATGTAATCCTCGCTGTTGCTATGCCAGACATTGGTTCCGTGACTGATGCCGGAGATGATGAGAAGGTCATTGAATGACTTGGGAAGGACGGTATCGAGGATCTGTTGGACGAAATCGGTCCCGAATTCGGGAAGGGCAATCGAACCGGTCTTGAAAGAGAGGGGGTTGCTTCGGAGTTTAAGGGCAGCCGGGGAGGAGAAAAGGGAAAGGACGGCGCGGTCGTTCATCGGGATGCTCGTCACGTCAATCCCGGTGAGGTTAGACATCATCCGGAGGGCTTGGGGGTCGAGGTGGCCGAGCTCGTCGATTTTGAGGACCGAGTCGTGCATGCTCTTGAATTCGAAATGGGTGGTAAGCCAGTCGCTGGTAGGATCGTCGGCCGGGTGCTGGAAGGGGGTGAAGTCGGTGATGTCCATGTCCGCCGGGATGACGACAATGCCGCCTGGATGCTGACCCGTCGTCCGCTTGACCCCGGTGCAACGGTAGGCCAGATAGGAAAGATAGGCCCGGGAAATGGTGTTCGGGTCGCGATGCTCGACGTCCTCGAAATACTTCTTGACGTAGGCAAAGCAGTTCTTGTCCTTGGCTTCCCCGATGGTACCCGCCCGGATGACATGGGGATTCTCGAGTTCTTCCCCGCGGGCGATTTTCTCGTTTTCCTCCGAGGTCGAGAGAAGCGTCCTGGTATAGGCAAAGGCCCGATCCTGGTAGTCGTCGGCGAAATTCAAGTCGATGTCGGGGACTTTTTCGGCGTGGAAGCCGAGGAAGGTCTCAAAGGGAATGTTCTGTCCGTCCGGAACCATGTCGGAGGCGCATTGCGGGCATTTCCTGCTCGGGAGGTCATAACCGCTCCGGATGGAGGGATCCTCGTTCCAGATGAGGGTCTTGCAATGGGGGCACAGGTAGTGTGGAGGGAGGGGGTTGACCTCCGAAATCCCAGCCAGGTTGGCCACGAAGGAAGAGCCTACGGAACCGCGGGAACCGACGATGTTGCCATCCTCATGGGCCTTTTTGACCAACATGTGGGCGATGTAATAGGTGACCGAATAACCGTTTTCGATGATGCCGTTGAGCTCGCGTTCGACCCGGTTGACCAGTCTTTCGTCTGGATGCTCCCCATAACGTTCACGGAAGGTCTTCGACACGATTTCCCGCAGCTTTTCGTCAGTCCCCGGAAGGTTGCTGGTCGGTGGGTAAAGGCGGTCTTTGAGAATTTGAACGGGCTCGATCTCCGCGGCGATTTCATTGGAGGAATCGATGACAATTTGCCGAGCCCTTTCCTCACCCAAAAGCGGTATGAAGGCATCGAGCATTTCCTTGGTCGTCCTCAGGTGCTGATCAGGGTTCCGATGCCGTTCGACGTTGGGTCCATCCCCGGGGTTGAGAGGGTGGCGGGCCCCGTTGATGCCCCGCTGGACGATGTAGATGTCGCGGATGAGCTTGTCCTCGGGATCGACGTAGTGGGCATCACCGGTCGCGACGACTCTTTTGCCAAGCCGAGAAGCGCTTTCGTCGATTCCCCGAAGCACCTCGCCCAACTCGGATTCCGAGAGATCGCCACTATCGACAAGGAACGAATAATTGGCTGGGGGTTGAAGTTCGATGAAATCATAGAAACCCATCATCCGTTCGGCTTCTACGGCCGATTTTTGGGAAGCCGTTATGAAAATCTCACCATTGCAGCAGGCGCTCCCAAACAATAGGTGGTCGCGGTGGGCAGCCAATTCGAAGCGCGGGATTTTCGGGGTCGAACCCGCGGCGAGGTAGCGCGTGTGAGCCAGGCTAACGAGCCGATAGAGGTCCTTGAGGCCGGCTTGATCCTTGGCCAGGGCCACCACGTGAACCGGCTTGATGTGGCGGTAGACGCCGTTATCGGTGATCTTGAGTTCGGAGAGGTCCGCGTGGGTGATGTCCTGGTCGTCCCTGGAAAGGATGGGGATGATGCTTTGCCAGGCGTTATTGAGCACCTCCGCATCGAAATCGGCCCGGTGGGCCTTGTTGACGTCATAGACATCAAGTTTCAGGTTTCGGGAAAGGGCTCCGAGGTTATGGAACTTCGCGTTGGGGAAGAGATAGTGTGACAAGGCAAGGGTATCGACGACGGGGTTCTCGATTGGGGGGAGCCCGGCCCGAGCCCGCATTTTGTTGAGGAAGCCGACATCGAAGGCCGCGTTATGGGATACCAGTATGGCATCCCCGATGACCTCGGAAATGATCTTGGCGGCTTCGGCCTCGCTAGGGGCATCCTTGACCATCTCGTCGGTAATGTGGGTCTTTTCAACGATTTTCGCCGGAATGGGGACGCCTGGATTGATGAAGGTGTCGAAATGACGGACGATGGTGCCGTTTTCGACGATGACGCAGCCAAATTCTGTTGCGTGGTCGAAACGGGAGGAGAGGCCGGTCGTTTCGAAGTCGAAAACGCAATAACGGGCCTTCCGAAGGGGAATCCGGGCCGGATTATAGACATAGACAGGATCGTCGACCATGTTGAATTCGCAACCGTAGATCGGCTTGATGCCGCTGCCTTTGGCCGCCCGTTCGACCGCGGGAAAGGCCTGCACGACCCCGTGATCGACGAAACCGAGGGCGGTGAGTCCCATCGCCCTAGCGGCTTTGAAGTACTCGTCGGGACTCGAGACCCCGTCCATGCTCGACATCTTGCTGTGGAGGTGGAGCTCGGCCCGCTTGACCGGCTCCTCGTCGCTCCGGCGGACTTTCTCCGGGGCTTTTTCGATTGCGTGGGCGGTCACTTGGTGCTCGAAATTGAAGCGGGAGATGGTAACGGCTCCCTTGACCCTTACCCGGTCACCGGGATTGAACTTCTTCATGTCGTCATCGCTCAGGCCCGTCATCGACTTGCCAGCCCGGACGTTGATGGCACCGCTTTCCTCGCCGACGCCAAGGAAAAGGACATTCCCGCCTTTCACCGGCCGGATTTCGGCGCTATAGACGGTCCCGACGAATTCGACATTCCCCCCGTCCATCGTCTCGATGAGGGAGAGGTCGTCGAGTTCATGGTAATCCCCTCGGCGGTACGCCTTCTTGGCCGAGGAGATGGCCTTCTCTTCCTTCATCCCTTGGATGTAGGAGGCGGTGAGGCTGGCCATCGTCTCGCGGTAAGCCTTCTCCTCGTCCTCGTCGCGGAGGAGATGGCGGGGTTCGACCTCTTCTTTGAGAGGCATCGGCTTGGCCTTCTTGAGAAGGAAGGGGTATTCGAGGAAATCGAGGAGCGATTGGAAGTTCCTGACCGGTTCGGCGATATCCTCGATTCCCCTTTCCCCGAGGGGAAGGCAGAGCACTTCCCTTCCCTCACCGAGGGCAAGATTGAAGGATGCCGGTTCCCGGTAATGGAGGAGATACCAATCCTCGAGGAGCGAGGAAAGGTCATTCAAGGCGATGTCGCTCCCGTATTGGAAATGGAGTTCATAGGGGTAGTTGATGTTGGCGAGTCCTTCCTCGAAGAGGGACAGTTCCTGACCGCTCCAAGGGGAATCCTTGAGGATGAGCATCTCGACCGTATCGTGGCTCTGCTTCTTCCACCCACAGTGGACGAATGATAGATCGAAAGAGGCCGGATCGAGGCCAATCGAGGCGAGAAAGCGTTCCATTTTGCCGTCCATGCACTACCTCCTTCGAAAATGATAACCACCGCGCAGGGAATTGATCCGCCTTAGATCAAGCCGGAGACCGAGAGAATGTCCTTCACGATCAAGATGAGGCAAAGGACGATGAGGAAGCCCAGCCCGACGTAGCTGACGATGGTCTTGACCTTGTCGGGGATTTTCTTCTTGGTCGCCCCCTCGACGGTGGTGACGAGGAGCTGCCAACCGTCGAGGCCGGGAATCGGGATGAGATTGAAGATGGCCAAGTTGAGGGAGAGGGCCGAGCCGTACCAGAAGAAGGCCTGGCCGATTCCGATCGTCTGGGTGAGGACGTTTACTTGGCTCCCCATCATGACCACCGAACCAAGACCTGCCAAATCGAAAGTGAAGAGTTTCGATAGACCGGTTCCGATCATGACGAAGAACTGAACGTACTGCTGGGCGAATAGCGACATCGCCTCGGGGAAGGAACGCCACCTGTTTCGACTGGCATTGCTGATCGTGGCATCGAAGACAAGACTGCCGTCTACGAAATTGCCCTCGAAGGTCTTGGTGGTCCTTGTGGCGAAATCGATCTCCTCGCCGTCCGTGAGGAAGGTAAGGTCGAGGACTATTTCCTCCCCTCCGAGGAACTCATAGGGACTATCAAGTGAGGCGGGAATCGCGGAAAGCCCGATGGCGAGTTCGCCGGCGGTCGGATAGAAATCGGGGTCGGCTTCATAGAAGCGGAGATTCGAGAAGAAATCGTTGGCGTAGGCAGTCGACTCGACCCGATACATCGCCACGTAATCGCGTCCATCAATCTGAGAGGCCGCATCGACGAGGAAGTATGGCCGTTGAATCTGGGTCCCGCCCTCTTCCTCGATGTGCGAATAGCCAGTCGGGGCGTATAGGAGAGCGCCTTCGGGCAGTTTCGCCCCATCGATATCCCCGTCGGCATAGAGGTAATAGCCACCATAGGCCCCCTCCTCGGGGGCAACGAGGTTTCCGTTGAGGCCGATCCCGGTCGAGAAACTCCCATATGGAGAGGTCTCGGGGAAGCAGGTCGAGTAAATGAAGGCGAAGAGGACCGAGAGGAAGAGATTGACCATGATTCCCGCGCCCATGATCATGGCTTGCCTTGGGCGAGAAATGCCCTCGAGGGCCCGTTCGGGAGGAACGCTCATCCCATCGGGCAATTCGACTCCCTCGCCGTACATCGAGACATAACCGCCGAAGGGGATGGCCCGCAGTGAGTAGGCGGTCTCCCCGTTCCGCCAGCGGCGTGAAAATAGCTTCGGCCCGAAACCAATCGAGTATTCGAGGCAGTAGACATTGAAAGCCTTGGCCACGATGAGGTGGCCAAGCTCGTGAAGACCGATCAGGATCCCAAGGAGCACGACGATGATGACGATGGTAATGAAGACGTCCATGGTTAGTTGTTCAAAAATGTCTTGCGCGTGGCTTCCCGGGCGAAGCGATCCGCTTCATAGAGGGAAGCATAATCCAACTCCCGCCCGTGACCCCCGAGGAGGGGGTAGCCAAGGGAAAGCCTACAGACCCCGATGATGAATGGGAAGGAAATTTTTCCGTCAAGGAAAAGGGAAACCGCTTCCTCGTTGGCTGCATTGAGGGAGGCCAGGGCCGTCCCTCCGCGTCGATAAGCTTCGAGAATAAGTGAAATGGCCGGGCAATTTTCCTTGTCGAATGGTTGGAAATCAGTTCCTGGGATCGTCGAGAGATCCATCGTTTTTTCCACTCCACCGCCTTCGCTACCGAGGCTCAAGGCATAGGCAATCGGACCGTGCATGTCGCTAGGCCCGACATCGGCGAGGTAACTACCATCCCGTAAGGCGACCGCGCTATGGACGCGGCTACGACGATCGACCCGCACTTCGATCGAGGAAGGATCGACGTCGAATAAATAAGCCGCTTCGACGAGTTCGAAGCCTTTGTTGACCATTGTCGCCGAATCGATGGTGATCTTCTTTCCCATTCGCCAAGTGGGGTGGCAAAGGGCTTCCTCGACAGTTATTTTCGTCAATTCCAAGGGGTTTTTGCCATAAAAAGGGCCGCCAGATGCGGTTATGATCAAGTGATCCACGGTGTCGCCTCCCACACGGGAAAGACATTTGGCAAGGGCTACGTGTTCACTATCGATGGGATAAATCCTGGCGCCGCTTTTTCTTCTTATTGAATTAATCAGTTCGCCCCCGACGACCAACGATTCCTTGTTGGCTAGCAAAAGAGTCCGTCCGCTTATGACTGTCCGTAAGCTCGGCAAGAGGCCGGCAAATCCGACAATGGCATTCAGGACGTAATCCGCTGAACAAGCATCAACTAGTTCCCCGAGCCCAGACTCACCGCTGAAGAAAACGACATCCGGGAATTCCTTTTTCAAGGAAACGACCGCCCCTTCTTCCTCGAGATAGGCCCATTTCACGGAGGGGAACTCGCCCAATATCTCCTTCAGGCGCAGCACGTTCTTACCGACGCTTACCCCCTTAAGGACGTATTCGCCTGCGAACCGGCCTTTCAAGAGATCGAGGGTTTGGGTCCCGATGTTCCCACTCGCCCCGAGCAGCAAGAGAGTTTTCCTCATATGAAGAAATTCCACCCGTTGGTAATGAAGATGCAGATAATGGTCGTGGCAATCGCAACGAAAAGAAGGGAGTCGACCCGGTCGAGAACACCACCGTGCCCTCGGAGGACGTTGCCGAAGTCCTTGATCCCGAAGTGCCTTTTGACCATCGAAAGGGAGAGGTCGCCAAGGACGGCGATGAGGGGAATGACGATGGCCAAGAGGACGATGTAATACCAGTGGGCGAGATCAAGGGTCGGTAGGATTGGATAACCAGTCGCGGCCAGGACAAGCCCGATGACAAGCAATGACGCCGTTGAGGCAAACCAGCCGATGAGAAAGCCTTCGATCGTTTTGTGGGGGGAAATCCTTTTGTTCAAGGGGTGCTTGCCGAAATAGACCCCGCCAAAGTAGGCGAAAGTATCGTTGAAGACGCCGCCGATCATGGCGAAGAAGATGAGTTCGGTCGAGATCAGGTATCTGAATTCCCCGGTTCCGGCATAGGCATCATAAGACATGCCGCCATACCACTCATAGCCGGAGTAAAGAGGCGAGGAGCCGAGGTAGAAAGGGTAATAACGGAGGAAGTAGACCGACTGGAAGCCGAGTCCGAGGAGAATCGAAAAGGCGATGAAGTAAGATGCATCGTCGAAGCCAAAGTCCTTATCGAGGATCGCGGTCAGAAGGTAGAGGCCAATGGTGACGGCCACCGTGATGATGGAAATGTCGAGCGTGGAAAAGTAGTCCTCGAGGGAGAAGACAAAGGGTTCCCCACTTTCGATACTCTCGAGATAGGCAGCTCCGTTACCCTTGAAAACGAACCAATAGACAAAAGCAAAAGTGGTCAAATAGGAAATGACGTAAATCCACCAGTGGTATTTCTTTCCCGGAGCCCTGATCATCTCGAGGACGGCAATGGCGAGAAACAGCCCCACCGCGGCAAAGAAAGCCCAGCTCCCGACGATGAGGCAGGGAACGAGGATGGCGATGAGGACGAAACCGACGATGAGTCGTGAACGGAGGCTCGCCCGGTATTCCGGACCAGTCGAGTTGACGCGGAAAATCGGGTTAGCCATTTCCGAGGCCTCCAAAACGACGGTTCCGCTTGGAATAGGTGTCTAGGCAGCGATCCAATTCACGTTCATCGAAATCCGGCCAATAGACGGGAGTGAAGACAAATTCGGCATAGGCAAGTTCATAAAGGAGGAAATTGCTGATCCGTTCCTCGCCAGAGGTGCGGACGAGGAGATCGACATCGGGAAGGTCGGGAGCGAAAAGGTACTTCCGGAAACTTCCCTCATTCAATTCCTCCGGGTTGGCAAGGCCCTTGAGGCAATCCGCGGCGAAAGAAGCGGCCGCCTTAACGATTTCGTCCCGTCCCCCGTAGTTAAGGCAGACATTGAAGGTGAAGTCGTGATTGTCCTTGGTCTTTTCGACGGATTCAAGGCAGATGTCCCTGGTCGCCTCCGGGAGCCGGCCAAGTTCGCCGGAAACGAGGACGCGTGTGCCGTCTTGGATGAGTTCGTCAATGTTCCGCTCGAAGAAAAGGCGGAGATATTCCATCAGGTGGTCTATTTCCTCTTGGGGCCGGTTCCAATTCTCGGTGGAAAAGGCAAAAAAGGAGGCGGCCTTGATCCCAACTGCCTTGCAGTGCCTGAGGAGGGCATTCAGCCGTTCGCAGGCCGCACGATGGCCAAGATGGCGTGGAAGACCCCGCTTTTTGGCCCATCGCCCGTTCCCGTCCATGATGAAAGCGACATGGGTGGGGACGTTCCTGCTTTCCAAAGCCTCAACCATGGCTGAGATTATATCTCATGGACGTGGCTTTGTCGGTAACTCTTCGTGGAAGGATCGCACTCGACTGGCTATCATAGAGGCCATGGCCGATTTATCCCCAATCGTCAGCAAAAAGGAGACTCAAAGCGACCCGTCCCAAAAGAAGATGGATGAGGCCACCGGGAAAAAACACCTCCTCATTGTAGGGCTCGTTTTCCTCGGGGCCTTCCTGTTGACCCTTGGCACGGTGATTGCCGGCATCCTATTGACCCCGACGGCGGCCGAGCCACGCGTTGCCGTCGATAACCGGGCCGGCTATTACGACCGGGAACACCGTCTGATTGAAGGGCTGAGCATCGAGGTTTCGCCTTTGGAAGGAACCAACATCGCCGACATCAAAGGGGTCGAGCCTCCTGTTACGGAAGCCGATACCATGGTTTTGCCGCGTTACTATCAAACCGACGTTTCTTCCCCGGTCTATTACCTGACTCAGATATCAAATCAGGAAAGGGGCTCCAATATCTTCGGCAAAACCCAATCTTCCTCCACGATAACTCAAATCGTCTTCTCTTCTTACATCCAAGATATCGGGACTTGGTCTTTTTCCGGTTTGTGTTCTCTTAAAGAGGTCAAGGGTCCATTTGCCGACGGGCTCAGTCTCCTCGATCACTGCTTTGAAGGGTGTTCCTCCCTTTCCAATTTCTCTTTCCCCGTAGGCCTTGAATCAATCGGTGAACGTGCCTTCGCCGAAACCGCCTTCACCGAAATAGATCTTTCCGAAACGAGTTTGAAGAGCATCGGGACCGGGGCATTCGCCGATTGCTCATCCTTGGAAAGCGTCGCTCTGCCCGCTTCGTTGGAGACTCTTGGATCGGGCTTCCTTTCTGGGAGTTCCTGCCAAACGGTCGATTACCAAGGGACTGTTGAGGAATTTTCCTTGCTTGATGGCTCTGCCGGGGCTTTTTCGGGAAGCAATGTCACTGTCGTTCATTGCCTCGATGGCGATTTTTCCATTGCCAGTTGAGCCTTGCCCTACTTTGAGTGAATTCCCATAATCTAGTCTAAGGAGGGCTTTGGCCCATGAAGTTTTACAACCTGACCGAGACGTTTACCGGCGACATCCCGCCACGGTCAACGGAAATCGTCTACTGCGGGGCTTCGATTTTCCGGGATGCCTGCTATCAGCTGGTTTCCAGTTTCCTTTTGACCTACATCACCTTCTCGGGTCTTCTCAGCTACAACGCCAGCGACCCGAGCGTCTATCTCTCCCAGATGTCGGTCATCTCCATCATCGTCGTCATCTGTCGGATCTGGGATGGCGTCAATGACCCGATCATGGGCTGGCTAATCGAAAAGGTCCATTTCAAATGGGGCAAGTACAAGCCTTGGATCCTCATCGGCGGCATTCTCAATACCGGGGTGGTTCTCACTCTCTTCCTCGCCCATCCGACCGGTTGGGGCTTCGTGGCCCTCTTCGGCGTCTTCTACTTCCTTTGGGACATCGTTTGGACAATCAACGACATTGCCTATTGGTCAATGCTTCCTTCCCTTACCAGCGACGAAAAGCGCCGGAACAACATCACCACGGCCATGCAAATCTGCATCTCGGTCGGGGTATTCGCCGTTTATGGGGCAGTCCCCCTTCTCGTCGGGGCAATCGAGGGGATGTCCTCGGCCGATACCTATGGCCTTATCGCCATCGTCGTCTCGGTGTTCTACCTTACTTCCCAAATCGTCTTGGTCATCACCTGCAAGGAACATGACCGGAGCGAGGAAACGGCCGAGGAGAAGGAAAACGGCGAGGTCCGTTTCAAGGACATCTTCCGCCTCTTTGCCAAAAACGACCAATTCCGCTACATCATCATCGCCATCCTCCTCAACTACCTGGCGGCTGGCACCCTCGTCGCCTTCGGGATGTACTACTTCTATCTCAACTACGGTTACGGTTCGGACAAAGGCGGTAACATCCAGTTCGTCTTCACCGTCATGTACGCGGTCGGCACCTTGATTGCCCAGTTCCTCTATCCCCTTCTCACCAAGGTTCTGAATCGGAAACAACTTTTGCTTGGCTCCGCGGGCGTCCTGTCCGTCGGCTACGCGGCCCTATTCCTCCTCGGTTTCCCCTTCTTCGGGAACAACCCCGTCGCTTTTGGCGACACGACGTGGCTGCTTTACATCCCGGCAGTCTTCATCTTCTTCGGACAGGGAATCGTGGCCATCGTCCTCATCGTCCAGCTTCAGTCGACCATTGAGTACAACGAATGGAAGTTCGGGGAAAGGAAGGAGGCCCTCGTCTCCTCGATGCGGGCCCTCGTGGCCAAATGGGGCAGCGCCATCCAGCAAGGCCTCGTCTACGGAACCTTGGCCGCGACCGGGCTATACACCATCACCTCCCAGATTTCCAACGAGGAATACATCAAAAACGCCGGCGGCTATGCTTCCGACGCCGAATTCAATTCGAACATCCAGGCCATCATCGACGGAGTGAGCCGCGACCAGAAAATCCAGATGGCCATCGGGATGATCGTCGCCCCCCTCCTCATCATGCTGGCCGCCATCTTGATTGCCACCTTCGTCTTCAAGATCGACGAGAAAAAGTACAACCAGATGGTCCTGGAAATCAAAGAGAGGAAAAAGGCCGCCTCCGAGGAAACGGCCTGATCAGAGAAATACGAAAAGGGCCATGTGGCCCTTTTCATTTCACCACGACGGGAATCTCTTTTCCGATTGCCCCGAAGCGAAGGCGGATTTTCCCTTCCCCGGAATTTCCGAGGGAACGGACGTAAATCCTGGTACTGCCCCCAAGGAGGGGGACATGCGAAGGGGAAATGAGTTCAATCGGTCCCTCAACCTCTACATCCAGAACCTCAAGGGGGAAGTTCATCTTCGTTCCATGTTCATCGATGAGCTTCACCCCGAGTCCGGCCATGTCGTAAGTGAGGCCGTCACGGAGGACGATATGCTCATCGCTTAGTTCGAGGTCGAAGGAAGTCGAGGCCCCGAAATCCCGGCGGACCGCCTCCTTACCGTTCTTGTAGGCAATGAAGGAATAGGAATTCGAATTCCCGTCCCCGCCCCAGGAAGCCACTTCCCGGTTGTAGAGTTCAAGGAGGTCCTCGTAGTTGAGCCGGTATTTGACTATGAGATAAAGAGCCCGGAGACCGTTGACGAAGCCTAGGTGTTTGTAACCGGCGATGGCCGCCCGGGAGAAGGCCTTCGAAAGGCATTTCCGATCCCTCCCAGTGAAACGCGGATCCGATAGGCTTTCCCCAATGATGTCAGTGAGATGGTAAATCGGGTGGGGCATTCCCCGCTTTTTCCTCTTGGGGCGAAAACGCCCAACCAGCCTTCCATTCCGGTAGAGGTCAAAATAATCGCAATTTGTCGCGATGGGGATTTCATGGAGGGTTGCCTCCTTGAATTCGCCCGGCTTGAAATCGGTGAGGAGCTCGAAGACGGGGAATTCGTCCTGTTGGGCGGCATAGACGTAGGCGGCCGGTTTCGGGTTCCTGAACATGTCATAGACGCCGTGGGGGCAAACCATGTCACCGGAGCCGAAAGTGGAATGGGTATTGTAATCGGCGAAGCACCAACCGACGACCCCGGCCACCCGCCTGTCTTTGTAAGCTCCGTCGATCTTCCTTGCGTGTTCCTTGGCTTGGGAAATGAGCTGGGCGAAGGAATCTGAAGCCTTCGTTGGGTTCATGTGCCCATTGTGTTCGGTGACGATGTGGGGATGATTGGGGTTCCCGACCAAGGTCGGTGGGGCAATCGGAAGGAAAGGACCTTCCCCATAGAAATCGTTGTATCCGTAGATGTCCTCGAGGAGCTCACTGCGCCGGATGTTCCTGACCCCGATAGTCGCCTTGTAAGGGTCGATGTTCTTGGCGATGGCGTTTCCTTTTTCATATAGGTCATGATCGTCGATGCTTTCGTCGATCCTGACCCCATGGGCGATGATCGACGGATGGTTATAGCCGTTCAGGACGAGCCGCTCAATGAAATCGTAATAGTTGTTCCGCCAGGCCTTTGAGGTTCCGATGTGCTGCCAGCCCGGCACTTCGTCGATGACCAGGAGTCCGAGTTCGTCGCAAGCCTCGATAAAGGAGTCGCTATCCATGTAGTGGGAGGTTCTCACGACGTTGACACCCAACTCGTTTTTTAAGACGAACGCGTCATTGCGGTCGAGGGATGGGCTGACCGCGTAACCCACATAGGGAAAGGATTGGTGACGGTTGAGTCCGAGGAGCTTCGTCTTGATCCCATTGAGGTAAAAGCCGTCTTTCTTCCAAACGGCATCCCGGATGCCAAAGGGAACCCGAAGCGAGTCGGCGACCCCATCCTTGGTATATGTAGCTCTGAGAGAATAAAGGAATGGGTCGTCGATCCCCCAAAGGCGGGGATGCTCGAGTTTCATGATTCTCTGGTCGCTGCTCAACACAAGCCCCTTATCGTCATGAATCTCGAAATGGAAGGTTCCACCAACGACGTTAATCTCGGGATTTATAACGATTTGCCCTGTGGAATCGGCGTGGATCAATAGCTTTTTGATGTAAACGGGAGGCTTGACGTCCAAATGGACCGGCCGGTAGATACCGGCATAGGTGAGGTAATCGATGGCCCCGCCGAAAGGCGGGATGTCCGGATCTTCCTCCGCGTCCAGGGCAAGGTAAAGGAGGTTCCGGCCCTTCTTGAGATATGAGGTGACGTCGATTTCCACCGGGAAGTAGAGGCTTACGTAATGGCCTAGCCTTTCCCCGTTCAGGTAGATGTCGGCTTGGGCCATGAAGGCCTCAAAACGGAGGAGGGCAATGTCCCCCCTTTCCCCATCGTAATCGAAGTCCTTCCAATAAGAGAACTTCTTCCGATAGGATTTTTCGTCGAAGTAATTGTAAGGTAGTTTCACGCAGCTATGCGGGAGATCGACCGGTTTTGCCCCGTTCCGTACATGGAGGGGATCGTCTTCCTCAATTCCCTCGGCAAAACGCCAACCCCAGCAAAAGCGTTCCAATTCCATTGCCTCTACCTCCCACTTGCCCAGATGAGATAATCTATTGACGAAATGATAACCGAGAAAGACTTGGCTTTCCGCCTCTCCGGATCCTCTTCGACCTACGCTTTCCACATCAATTCGGTTGGCAAGCCCATCTCCGACTATTTCGGCCCGCGGCTGTTGGAGGAGGTGCCCCTTGTCTCATTTGCCAAGAAAATGCCCTGTGTTCCCGGGACCAGCGTCGTCTATGACGAGGAAAAGGATGCTTCCTTTGCCCTCGATAGCGAGAAGACGGAATTCTCGACCCTCGGGAAGGGCGATTTCTCCTCCCCCGCGGCCATTCTCTACTCCAAGGAAGCCGGCTACCTCTTCGATTTCGTCTACTCGAGCCACGAAATCCATGAGGGAATCGAGCCGCTTGAGGATTTCCCTTTCCCCCATGGTCATTTCACGACTCTCCTCGTCGAATTGATTGACAAGCGTTCCTCCCTAGTTGCCACCTTGATTTACGCTCTGCATGAGGAAACGGGGACGATTCTCCGGGCGACCCGCCTCAAAAACAATGGCACATCGACCGTCTCGATTGAACGTCTGGCTTCCTACTCCATCGACATGCACCTCAATGGAGGCATTCTCGGACACCTTTCCGGGGGTTGGGCCAACGAAGGAAACCTGACGGAAGAGCCCCTCACCGTCGGGCGAAAGGTTCTTGCCTCCCATCTCGGGCTGTCTTCGAACCGGGCCAATCCCTTTTTCTACGTCAAGGAAAATGGAACAACCCTTTTCTCCGGCATCGCCTATTCTTTCAACCTCATCTACTCGGCTTCCCATTTCTTCTCCCTCGAAACGACCCCGAGATCCAAGACCCGCGTGATGGCCGGAATCGACGACGAAGGATTCCATTTTGACCTTAAGCCGGGAAGGGTTTTCGAAACTCCCTATGCCACCCTTTCCTGCTCGGAAGGCGGGATCAACGGGGCAATGAGGAAGAACCACCGCTTCGTAACCGACTGCATCCTCCCATCCTCTTTCAAGGAAACACCGCGTTACGTCCTTCTCAATAATTGGGAAGGCACCTACTTCAAGTTCAACGAAGCGAAGATCCTGGCCTTGGCCAAAGACGCGAAGAAACTAGGGGTCGAGCTTTTCGTCCTCGATGATGGGTGGTTCAAGAACCGGAACGACGATTTCCGGGCACTGGGGGATTACGAAAGCGATTCCCGTAAGTTGCCCCATGGAATCGCCGGTCTGGCCAAGAAAATAACCAAGATGGGGCTCAAATTCGGCCTTTGGGTCGAACCCGAGGCCATAAGCGAGGACAGCGATCTATACCGGGCCCATCCCGAATACGCCATAGCGTCCCCGGGAATAAAACCCTCGCTTGGCCGTCACGAACTCGTCCTCGACCTAAGCAAGGACGTGGTCGTCGACCATGTTTTGGCTGAGCTAACCAGGCTTTTCACCTCCGCGCCTATTTCCTACGTCAAGTGGGACATGAACCGTCCCCTCAGCGATTTCCCACCCCGACCGGATTTCATCTTGGCCTACGCAAAGGGCCTCTACCGCCTCTTGAAGAGCATCACCGCCCGCTTCCCGGACATCTATTTCCAAGGCTGTGCCTCCGGGGGGAATCGGTTTGACCTCGGAATCCTTTCCTACTTCCCGGAGATTTGGGGAAGCGACAATACCGATCCCATCTTCCGGCTGGGCTTACAAACGGCCTTGGCCATCGGCTATCCGATGCGGACGATCGGTTCCCACGTCGCGGCTTCCCCTTCCCACCAGACCCTAAGGAAGACCAATATGGCTACCCGTTTCGACGTCGCTTCCTTCGGGGGGTTCGGCTACGAACTCTCTACCAGGGACCTCACGCCCCTCGAGCGGAAGGAAATGGCCGCTGAAATCGCATACTACAAAAAACATAGGAAGCTCTTCCAGGAAGGACAGTTCTTCCTATTGAACGAACCGGGCGGGAAGACCTTGGACTGGGAGCTACTCTCTCACGACGCATCCGAGGGTTTCATCGCCTCATTCCGTTTGCATCAAGACCCGACCCCAGGACCTTCCTATCTCCGGGGATACTGCTTCATCGAGGATGCCCTCTACGAAGTCGAAAGTCGGCCCTTCGACATCGATCTCACTCTCTTCGGCGGCCTCATCAACCAAGTCCTGCCCTTCCATGTAAATCCCAATGGACTGCTCGTCAACGTCGTTTCCAAGCGGAAGGGCATTGCATCCGATGTCGAGAAAGTCATCACGAGCGGCCGTCTCATAAATGACGGGAAGTGCGTCCTGCACGAGGAGTGGAGTGGGACGGGTCTCAACGACGAAGTGAAGGTACGGGGCGATTTCTCCTCGCGCCTCTACTACATCAGGAAAATCAAAAATCCCGACTGAAGAGCCGGGATTTACGTTCAAAAATAAATGTAAGGTAATCAAATCGTCATGATTTCCTTCTGCTTTTCGGCAAGGATTTCCTCGATTTGCTTGTTTGAATTTTCAACGACTTTCTGGATGTCGGCTTCCACGCGGTCCTTGTAGTCGTCGCTCATGGTGTCGTCGTTTTTGAGGAGGTCGAGGTAATCCCGACGCAGGTTCCTTACTGAAACCTTCGCCTCCTCGCTCAAGGACTTGGCTTGCTTGGCCAGATCCTTTCTGGTGTCCTCGGTAAGGGGCGGGACGATGAGGCGGATGCAATCGGCTTCTACTTGCGGATTGATCCCGATGTTGGCCGCGGCGATGGCCGAGGCGATGGTTTTGATGTCGTCCCGGCTATAGGGCTTGACCAAGAGCTGGCGGGGTTCGGGCATCGAGATCGAGGACAGGGAGGTGATGTCCATCTTCTCCCCGTAATAGTCGCACATGATACCGACGAGCATCGCGGGATTGGCCCGACCGCTCCTGAGTTTGCCGAGGGCGTGCTTGAAGCTCTCGATCGACTTGCCCATCTTCTCCTGGGCTTCCTTGACATACTGGTCCATGGAATCACTCCTTGCTGATGACCGTCCCTATTTTCCGGCCCTTCAGAATCGAAATCAGGGCATCTGGGTCTTCCATATTATAGACGTGGATCTTGATGGGGCTAGATTCGAGCATCGCGACCGCGGTGAGGTCCATCACCCCGAGTTTGCGCTCGACAACCTCCTGAAAGGATACGTGTTCGAGGAACTTGGCATCCGTATTGGTCCGGGGATCTTTGTCGTAGACGCCTTTGACACCGTTCTTCCCCATGAGGATGGCATCGGCCCCGATATCGAGGGCCCGAAGGGTTGCCGTCGAATCGGTCGTGAAGAACGGGTTGCCGGTCCCCCCCGCGAAGATGACGACCCGTCCTTTTTCGAGATGGGAAATGGCTTTCCGCCTGATATACGGTTCGCAGACCTGCGGTACGTCGATGGCCGACATGACCCGGGTCGAAAGACCGGCTTCCTCGAAAGCGCTTTGGAGGGCGAGGGCATTGATGATGGTCCCGAGCATTCCCATGTAGTCGCCGGTCGAGCGTTCGATTCCGACCTTCTCAGCAAGCCGTCCCCGCCAGATGTTCCCAGCCCCGACGACGACCGAGACCTCGGTTCCCAGCTCGTGGGCCTCTTTTATCGTCTTGGCGATTTTCTTGAGCAGATCTCGGTCGAGGATCGTTTGGTCGTGTTCGTCGGCCAAGGCCTCGCCCGAGAGCTTGACGACGATTTTCCGGTATATCGATTCCATAAGCCCTCCAATTATACAAACGGCGCGCTCCCAAGGGGAAACGCGCCGCTATCTTGTTTAATCTTCTTGGTTCGGGTCCTTGCTGATGCCGTCCCCGACTTGGAAACGGACGAAGCCCTTGACCTCGTTGCCCTTTTCCTTGAGGACTTCCCCGACCTTCTTCCCCGGTTCGAAGAGATAATCCTGAAGGAGGAGGCAATAGGCGGAGAGGGCCTTGTCGACCTTCCGTTCGGCGATGGTTGCCTTCACATTGTCCGGTTTGCTAACGAGCTTGGGATCGTTGGCAACCTCCGTCTTGGCAATCTGGAGTTCGCGCTCGCGGTCGGCAGCCGGGACGGATTCCAACGCGAGGTAGAGCGGGTTATTGGCCGCGATGTGCATCGCTAGGCTATTGGCCAGGGCCTCGTCTTCCTTGGCTAGGTGAACGAGGACGGAGATCTTTCCACCCATGTGGATGTAGCTTCCGAGGCCTTCCCCTTCAGCCCGGTGGACGATGGCAAACCGCCGGAGATCGAGTTTTTCGCCGACGGCCAAGGCCGCATCGGTGAAGGCGGTCGTGGTTCCGGCTTTGGCTTCCTCGAGATCCTTCGGCTCGTTCTCCATGATGTAAGTCATGACGGAATCGACGAGTTCGTGGAATTTGTCGCTATTGGCAACGAAGTCGGTCTCGCAGTTGATTTCGGCCACAACGCCCTTCCCGCATTTGGGGCAAATGCGAACCGCGGTGAGGCCTTCGGCAGCCGTACGGCCAGCCCGCTTCGCCTGCTTGGCGATGCCCTTCTCCCGAAGCCAGTCGATGGATTTCTCGACATCGAAGTCATTGGCTTCGAGAGCGTGTTTGCAATCCATCATCCCCGCTCCGGTCCGGGCTCGGAGGGTCTTGATGAGCTCGATGGTGTTCTGATCGGCCATGATTCATTCTCCTTCTTTCTTGGTTTCGGCTGCTTCCGTCGCCGGAGTGGCGTTCTCGGCGGCCTTGGCGGCTTGCCGAGCGGCATAACGGGCGGCCCGTTCTTCTTGCATCCGACGATAGCGCTCCTCGCGCTCTTTCCGCTGCTGGCGGATGGCGGCCTTACGTTGTTCGTTGGCGATGTCGGCATTGCGGATGGCGTCCTTCATCGTCGCTTCCTCGGCGCTATCCGGGACGTAGGCAACCGAAGTCACGCCGCCCTTGCTCTCGACGATGGCATCGGCCATCACCGAGACGAGGAGGCGGACGGCATTGCCGCCGTCGTTATTGGAAGGAAGCGGATAGGCGACCGTTTCCGGGTCGTCACTCGTGTCGCAGATGGCGAAGACGGGGATGCCGAGCTTCTTGGCTTCGGTGACCGCAATGGCCTCGATGGTCGGGTCGGTGACGACAAGGGCCTGCGGGAGCTTCCGCATTTCCTTGATGCCTTCGAGGTTCTTGGCAAGCTTCTCCTGGAGTTTCTTGCAACGGGCAAGTTCCTTCTTGGAAAGGCGGTCGTAAGTCCCGTCGGCTTCCATCGTCTCGAGCTCCTTGAGCTTCTTGATGCGGCCGAGGATGGTGCGGAAGTTGGTGAGGGTTCCCCCGAGCCAACGGTTATTGATGTAGAACGACCCGCTGCGAAGGGCCTCTTCCTGGACGACGGTCTGGGAGGAGTTCTTGGTGCCGACGAAGAGAACCTTGCCGCCTTTGTCGACGATTTCCTTCATCGTCTTGTAGGCCTTGTTGACGCATTCGACGGTCTTGGTCAAATCGATGATGTAGATGCCGTTCCTTGCCCCATAGATGTAGCGTTCCATCTTCGGGTTCCAACGACGGGTCTGATGTCCGAAATGGACACCGGCCTCAAGCAGCTTCCGCATCGTGATGATGGGGAGCGAGTGGTCGCGGACGACCTGTTCCATGCCCGGCTCCTCAGCCGGGACAGCGGTCGCTTCGACCGCGATTTCCTTTTCGTCACTCATTTTGGTGACCTCCATTTGTTTATGCCTCCCTCGTTTCTAGCAGCTGACCACCCTGACGCTTTTTAAGCTGTTTCGCCCATCAGGGAACACGGCGCTGGATCCGCGAGGTGCGTATTAGCTCTTTGACGAGCCGGACGAAATCTTATCACCCTAAAAGGGTGAAAGCCATCAAAAAATCAGACCGAGCCGCTTTGAATGTCGATATCGTCAAAACCAAGGCCCTTTTGCGGGACTACTTCTTTTCGTCATTCGTTCTTGCCCGAGGGAAGAACTTCGTGTATTCGTCTTTCATCGCCTTCGTTGAGACATGGGTGTAGATGGTTGTGGTGTCGAGTGATTCGTGGCCGAGGAGTTCCTGGATGAGGCGGAGATCGGCCCCTCCCTCGAGCATTTCGGTCGCGAAGGTGTGTCGGAGTTCGTGGGGATGGAGCCCTAGACGAATGCCAGTCTTGGCTTCCACTTCAGCCAAGATGAACTCAAGGCCGCGAACGGTCAATCGACGGCCGCGTGAGGAAAGGAAGAAGGCGTTGCTCTTTCTCTCACGAGGGTCCTTCGAGAGAAGGCTTGGGCGAAGCTCTTTCTGATAGACAAGCATCGCCTCCCTGGCACTCTTCGAAAAGGGGACGATCCTTTCTTTGTTGCCTTTCCCGATAACCCGGATGACCCGCATCGAGAAATCAATCCAGCTAAGATCCATGTTGACGATTTCGCTGGCACGCATCCCCGAGGCGAACATTAGCTCGAGGATGGCCGTATCCCGGGTGGCAAGTTCGTCAACCCGCCTCGCGTTGGCTTCGAGGAGGACGGAAAACTCTTTCTCGGAAAGGAGATCGGGGAGGCGAAAAGGCGTTTTCGGGGACGGGACATCAATGAAGGGATTTTCCTTCACGTAGCCGTTTTCCAGGCAAAAGGCATAGAACTGCCTGAGGCTCGAAAGCCGCCGGGCGGAAGAACGTCGGGAGACCCCGCGGAGGAGCTCATTGGCCAGGAAGTCGCTCACAGACGAACGGTTGGCCTGGTCGAAAAGAATCCCCTTTTCGTCTAGGTAACCGAAAAAGAGGTCGATGTCCCGTTCATAGGAGTCGAGGGTCCGTGGGGAAAAGCCCCGGATTTTCAAGGATTGAAGAAACTCGCTTTCCGGACGGTTCATGAAACCATCAAAGCATAATCGGACATGCTTTTTAAACAAGAAGAGGCAAGTTCCAACCGTTTGTCCTTCGTAACATGGGGAAGGAGGGAATAGACGCTCGCCATCGGGGAGAATGATGAAGCCGAGGCGTGGGTGACATAATGGAGGAGAGCCCCGAGCATCGTATCGGTCGGGATGGGTTTGAAATCGAGGCCGCGGTACTTCCGGTCGTAGTAGATGGCCGCGGCGATGCCGGAGGCCGCGCTTTCGACGTATCCTTCAACGCCGATTAGTTGCCCGGCGGCGAAAAGTGAAGGCCTCCTCTTGAAGGAAAGGTCTTTGTTCAAGACCTCGGGCGAGGAAAGATAGGAGTTCCGGTGCATGAGGCCGTAACGGATGAATTTGGCGTTTTCGAGTCCGGGGATCATCGAGAAGACGCGTCTTTGTTCCGGATAGGTCAAGTTGGTCTGGAAGCCGACCATGTTGTAGGCATTTCCCATGATCGAGTCGGGCCGCAGTTGGACCACCGCATAGGGCCGCCTCTGACCAGGCCTTTCGAGACCCATGGGGGTAAGCGGGCCGAAACGTAGGGTGCTAAGGCCCCGTGAGGCGATGACCTCAATGGGGAGGCACCCTTCAAAATAGGAGTCGTCGCCCTCATGGAGAAGGGCCCGTTTGGCATTGACGAGTTCCCTAACGAAGGCAATGTAATCCTCTTTGCGGTCGAAAGGGCAATTGAGGTAGTCGCCGTTTCCTTCCTCGAAGCGGTTCTTGAAATAAGCGACGTCCAAATTGACGCTGCCAATATCGACGATGGGGCATGTCGCATCGAAAAAGTGCAAAGGGGCATTGCCACAAAATCCCTCGAGTTCACAAAGCAGACGCCCATCGGTCAAAGGGCCGGTAGCCAAAATCCCGTCTTCGGGAACAGTCTCGATTTCTTCTTCGATAAGGTGGAAATGAGGATTGTTCCGCAGGGACGAATCTATGAAAGAAGAAAATCCATCGCGGTCAACAGCGAGTGCATTTCCTGCATTAATGGCGGTTTTGCGAGCGCTTTCCATCATGATGGAACCCAGAACCTCCATTTCTGCCTTGAGTAGCCCACAGGCATTGTCGAGTTTTAGGCTTTTCAGGGAGTTACTGCAAACGAGTTCCCCGAGTTTGGCGCTCTCATGGGCTCCATCTAAATGTGCAGGGCGCCTTTCGTAAAGAAAGACCTCGTAACCCTTCTTCAAAAGGAAATGGGCAGCCTCGCTTCCGGCGAGACCACCCCCAAAGACGTTTACCGACTTCATTCGTCCTTCTTCCGCCTTCCGTCCTTCGCGGTCAGCCATTCGTGGTAACGGCATTTCGGAAAGTTGGTACAGCCTAGGAAATCGACGCGGCGGCCGTGTTTGAGAACCAGATGGCCCTTCCCACAAGAGGGACATGGCTTGACGTAGTCTTCCTCCGTATAGGCGACTTTCTTCGCGTTTTCTTCTTTCCCCTTGATGTAATTGCAGTTCGGGTAGCCGGAACAGGCGACGAATTCCTTTCCCTTCCGGTCGTGACGGATAACGAGCGGCTTACCGCATCTCGGGCACATCTCACCGGTCTCGACCGGCTTTTCCCGTGCTTCCCGCTTGATGTAATGGCAGTTCGGGTAGTTCGAGCAGGCTACGAAACTCCCGTAACGGCTCTTCTTGATGACGAGGGGGGAGCCGCACAGGGGGCACATCTCGCCGGTTTCCTGATCGGGATCTTTGTACATTTTCTTCTCGACTTCCTCGAACTTGGTGATGAACGGATAATAAAACTCCTCCATCGCTTCCAGTTCGCTTCGCTTGCCTTCCTCGATTTCGTCGAGGGTACTCTCCATTCCGGCTGTGTACTTGGTGGACAAGATCTCAGGGAAGTACTTGTTGAGAACGAAGGTGGTACGAAGACCGTTCTCGGTTGGGGTGAGGATGCCTTTATTCGAGGTGACATATCCCCTGGCGATGAGGGTCTTGATGGTCGTGGCGTAAGTAGACGGGCGACCGATGCCCTCCTCTTCCATCATCTTGACGACCTTGGCCTCGCTATAGCGGGCCGGGGCCTTGGTGAATTTCTGTTCCTTCTTCGCTTCCTTGACCGCGTAGGTTTTGCCTTCGCTCAGATTCGGAAGCTCATCGTCTTTTTCCCGGTCTTTCCCATAGACGGCCTCATAGCCAGAGAAGAGGGTACGGTTTCCACTCATCTTGAAGGAGAGCCCGTTGGCCTCAAAGGAAGCAGTCGTCACCTCGACCAACTTGTCGCTCATGAGAGAGCCCATCGCCCGTTCGTAGATGAGGCGGTAAAGCTTGGCTTCGTCGGCGGACACATACCGGGCGACGATGTCCGGGGTTCGGTGGGTGCCAGTCGGCCGGATGGCCTCATGGGCGTCCTGGACCCGCTCGCCCTTCTTGTTCATGCCGGTCTTGATGCGGCCAAGGTATTCAGGGCCGAATTCCTCAAGGATGAAAGGCTTGGCGTGCTTTTCGAAGAACTCCGGGGAAATCCGAATGGAATCGGTACGCATGTAGGTAATGAGACCGACGTGCTCCCCGGCGATGTCCATACCCTCATAGAGGCGCTGGGCAATCGACTGGGTTTTCGAAGTGGAGAAACCAAAACGGGAAAAGGCTTCCTGTTGCATCGTCGAGGTGATGAGAGGTAGACGGCTCGGAACCTTCTTCTTGCTCTTGAGAAGCGAGACAAGGGGGATTTCCTCGGGTATGAGCTTGACCAAGGCAGCGGCTTCCTCCTCGGTTTTGACGCTTAGCGTTTTCCCATTTACTTTGTCGAGGGGGCAGGAATAGATCTTCCCTTCGATTTCTAGGTCAATGGAAATGGTCCAATATTCCTCCGGGACAAACGCTTTGATCTCGGCGTCGTTATCGCAAATCATCTTGAGGGTGACGCTTTGGACACGCCCAGCCGATTTCTGATCCATCTTCCGTTGCAATAGCCCGGAAAGCTTGAAACCGATGATCCGGTCATACATCCGGCGGGTCTCTTGACTCTCGACGAGGTTCATATCGATGAGACCGGGATTCTCGAGAGCGGAGAGGACGGCCGGGCGGGTGATCTCATGGAATTGGAGTCGTTTGGTCGTCTTCACGTCCAAGTCGAGCACCTGGGCAAGGTGCCAGGAAATGGCCTCCCCCTCCCGGTCGGGGTCGGTGGCGAGGATGACCTCGTCGGCCGAACGGGCGGTTCGGCGGAGACCGTCGACGATCTTCTTCTTGTCCGGGTTGATGACGAAATCGGGGACGAAGCCGCGTTCGACGTCGATGCCAAGCCCCCCGCGTCCACGGGTCGATAAGTCGCGGATATGGCCTTGCGAGGCCATGACTTTGTAATCGGATCCCAAATAACGTCCGATGGTATCGCATTTTTTCGGTGACTCAACAATTACTAGCTTCATAGGGGCCAATGGAAACGGGCCTCATCTTATTGGTGGGGGATTGTAGCGTCAAGAGGAAGATGAAGCCCTCTCCCTAATATAAATAAGGTAGTTATTTATAAGGTTGGAAAACTTTTTTCATTCAAGGAGAGCCAGGGCATCCTCCCCATTCTCGATGAGGGCGGCCCCATCTTTGATGAGACGGTTGCAAGCCGAGAAATTGCCCGCCTCGAAGGGAACGCAGCCAATGTCTTTGTTGAAACCGGCCGCGTAACCGACCGTGTTGAGGGAACCGCTCCGGGGACCGGCTTCCCCGACGACGATGGCTTTCGAAACGGCGCTGATCAAACGGTTCCGCATGGGAAAATTGGCGCGGCGGGCTTCCAATTTGCCAGGGTATTCCGAGATGACCAGCCCATCGATGAGCAAGCGATCGTAGATATCGCGGCTGGAAGAAGGATAAGGGTTGTCGATGCCGCTTCCGAGGATGGCCACCGCCTTCCCCCCGGCCTCGATGGCGGCCCGGAGGGCCTCGCTATCGATTCCCCGGGCCATCCCGCTTATGATGTTGATTTTCTTCTTAGCCAAGTGGGAACAGATTTCACGGGCCATCTTCTTCCCGTATTCGGAAGCGTTCCGACTACCGATGTAAGCGAGGTTATGGCTTTCCTCCTTCAATAGTTCGAGGTTGCCCCGATAGTAGATGACAAGCGGCGGTTTGCTCGCGTAGCGGAAGGATTCGGGGTAGTTGGCATCGACAATCGTCACGTATTCGCGTTCCTGGGCCGCGATGAGTTCGTCGGCCAAGTCGAAGTCGATGTCCTCCTTTTTCTTGATGGCGTCGTACATCTTGTCCCAATCACCTTCGTATTTGAGGGAGAGGTAAAGCAATATCTCGCGTCCGGCAATGTTCATGGAAAACCTCCATCCCTATGTAGGAGGGAAGATGGAGGCTTGTCCCTAAAAAAGGAGAAGATCTTTGTTGAGTGCTTCGATCACCGGTGAAAAACTGAAGCGATGAACACCGTGGATCGGGCCCTTTTCACTAAGGGCCGTGAGGTGTTCTTTCGTGCCATAACCCTTGTTGGCCATGAAACCATAACCGGGGTAAAGGGCATCGAGCTCCTCCATCTCGCGGTCCCGACTCACCTTGGCGAGGATCGATGCGGCCGCGACGGACAAATATGTGGTATCGGCTTTTGCCGGATGTATATATGGAAGCGCAAAGCCAGGTAGGGGCATACAGTCGGTAATGACGAAATCGATGCCGCAGTCGGCAATCCCGTCATAAGCCAGAAGCATTCCCCGCCGGGAGGCTTCATAGACATTGAGGCGGTCGATCTCGGGAGGCGAAATGCGGACGATGGAATAGGCGAGGGCTGCCGCCTTGATTTCCCCATAAAGGCGGTCGCGTTCCCGCTTGCTTAGTTTCTTCGAATCGTCGATGGCCGGGTTCCGGTAATCGGGCGGAAAAACCACCATGGCCGCGAAAAGGGGACCGGCCAGGGGGCCGCGGCCGGCTTCGTCAGTCCCGGCAATGAGACGGTACCCCTCCCCGTAGAGAGCCTTCTCCCCCTCAAGCATCCTCTGGACCTTCAAGGCTGATTCGCCCAAGCTTCCCATCTTGGAAGTCCTTCAAAAGGGCAATGGCCGCCCGGTGGAGGTCAGGATTCCCGCCGGGCAATAGGAAAGCCCGATTGGCGGCAATGAGGCCAAAGGCATCATCGGCATGTAGTCCGCTCAGATCTTCGATTCCATAGCGAAGGAAGAGGGATTGCGGGTAATTTTCCCTTAAAAAACCGAAAAGCACGCGTCCGAGGTCTTCTTGGGGAAGGATCTCGCCGGCAATCGAACCGATGAGGGAAAGTCGAAGGGCTTGCTTAGCCTCGGCATAGGAACTTGGAAGGATGCCCGGGGTATCCAAGAGGACGAATCCGTGTGGCAGATTGATCCACTGTTCGGATCTCGTGACCCCGGGCCGGTTGGCGCTTTTTGCAACATTGCGGCCAGCAAGATTATTAATGAGGGTACTTTTCCCAACGTTGGGGATGCCGACGACCAAGAGTCGGGCCTTTTGCCTTTTCATCCCGTAACGGGCTTCCTTCTCCCGCTTCTTGCTGAGCAAGGGTTCCACCATCTGCTCAATTGAGTTGAAGATGCCGTTCCGCTTCAAATCAAGGGGGATGCAAGTCCTCCCTTCCCGGCCCAAAAGAGCAACCGAGGCAGCGGTCTTCCCTGGATCGGCCAGATCGCTCTTGGAGAAGACGGTCAGGGAAGGACGTCCGTCGAGGGCGGAGCGGAGAAAGGGATTCGTACTCGAAAATGGGGCCCGAGCATCGAGTACCTCGATGACGAGGTCGACGAGGGAAACAAGCCGCCCCAAGGAGGCGAAAGCCTTCTTCATGTGGCCGGGGAAATGATGGATGCGGTCGATTTCCATGTCTAATCCACCAGCCACCTAAAGGCCCATGGGGCCAAGTAATTCCCGAGTTCGACGTGATAGGAAGGGGTGCCATTGACGGGGATGACGTAAGTGGCCTTCCCGATGATGGCAATGGCCCGCCCGACCAACTCATCTTCCTTGAAGGGGCCGCGGCTGCTCCGGCTATCGCCACTATGGGCGCGGTTGTCCCCGCAAAGGAAGAACTCACCCGGCCCGAGACAATATTGCTCGCCGCCGAGGTTCTCGAATTTCTCGTTGGGCGCGCGGTAGATGGTGCCTCTACCCTTGGCTTCCTCGACCAGGGCAATGTCCTCCTCGCTCCACTCGGGGTGAATGGAAGGATCATAAAAAGGCTGTTCGATCAGAGTGTAGTCATCTTCACCGGGTTTCTTGACATAAAAGGATCCGAGATCGTCTTCCTCCTCGGAGAAATAGAAACTCTCGCCCGGGAAGGCCATGAGGCGCTTGATGACAAGGGAATCGCCGTTCCGGCTCGTGGCAACGACGATGTCAAAGCGCTCAAGGCGGTCGATGAAGCCATCGGAGGAGTCCATGAGTCCGTAATCGCAGAGATATTGACCAGGGGAACGGTAATCGCCGCTTGAGGGATCAATCGACGTCGACACGCCATCCCCTTTCATGTAGCGGGAATCGTAATTGAGGGTCGGCCACATCGATTCCCCGGAGATGAAGAAGGGCTGGTAACGCCCATACATATAGGAAACCTGGGCCCCAATCGAAAGTGCGACGAGGAAAAAGAGAGCCAGTAGGGCTTTGAGGGTCTTGACGACGATCTGCTTGGTGTTCGAGGTCTTTTTCTTTTTTCCCAAAGGCGAAAGAGGTGAGGCATCCATGGCCGCTAGGCATTATAGAAGAAGTGGGAGGGAAAGAAAAACTCCCCCACAGGGGGAGTCCGTCACTTGTGATAATCGGCCGAAGGGCTTACTTCGCGCCTTTCTTTTCGACTTCCTTGATCCGGGCGGCCTTACCCGAGAGACCGCGCATGTAGTGGATGCGGGCTCTCCGGACCCGACCGTGGCGGACGACCTCGATCTTGGCAATCGAAGGCGAGTTGATCGGGAAGATTCGCTCGACGCCGACCCCATAAGAGATCTTGCGGACGGTGAACGTCTCGCTCACGCCATGGCCACGGCGTTGGATGACAACGCCTTCGTAGACCTGGATACGCTCCTTCTTGTTCTCGACGATCCGGACGTGGACCCGAACGGTGTCACCGCTCGAGAAATCGGGGATGTCGGTGCGGAGCTGGCGGGAAGTGACTTCTTCAACAAGTTTGTTGTTCATGTCGTTTCCTCCTTGGCTAGTGGGTTCTCTTCGGGTTCATGCCCCGTGACGATGGGTAGCGGAGCCCGCGTATCGCTTGCGCGCAACGGCAATCTTAGGGAGTAAAGGGCAAAGTTTCAAGTAAAAGGGGCTTGATTGATGGTCTATAAAGCATTTCTGCTTGACACAACTCACCATGAGACGTTAGATTTACCGGCGAAAAAGGAGAAAACAAGCATGTCAGTTAAGATCAGGCTCACCCGTATCGGCCGTCACAAGGATCCATTCTACCGGATCGTCGCCGCCGATTCCCGCTACGCCCGCGATGGCCGCTACATCGAGCAAATCGGTACCTACGATCCGGAACTCGGCCAGGAGAAGGCCGCCATCGACGAGGAGCTCGCCATCAAGTGGCTAAAGCAAGGGGCTACCCCCTCCGACTCGGTGCGGGCCATATTCACTGCCCACGGCATCATGGCCAAATACACCGAGAGCAAAGGCAAGAAATAAGATGATCGACTACGAGAAGGCCATTCACGCCCTCATCGATCCCCTCGTTGAGGATCCGGACTCCATCTTGATCCGGGAGCTTCCGTCCCATTCTAATCGAGACCTCACGATCCTCATCTGTGCCTCGGATGCCGACACCGCCCGTCTTATCGGACGGCGCGGGGTCGTGGCCAACGCCCTCCGCGAAGCCATCGGGATTGCCCCGAAGGCCGCGGACGAGAGCACTCGCATCCATCTCAAGTTCGAAAGTTTCGATGAGGAGGAAAAGGACGCCGCCTGATGCGGCGCCCTTCTTTTCTATGGACTTGGTCCTCATCGGGAACATTTCCCGCCCTTTTGGGGTGGATGGCGAGGTGAGGCTCACCAGCAAGACCTCCTTCCCCGAGGACCGCTTCGTGCCCGGGAGGAAGGTCGTCCTTCGGAAAGAAGGGAAAGCCGACCTGAATACCGAAATAGTCTCAGTCCGGGGAACCCTAGAACAGCCGATTGTCCTCTTCGCGGCATTGGCTTCCCCGGAGGAAGCCCTCTCCTACAAGGGCTTCGGGGTCTATCTCAACAAGGAAGACGCCCCGCTGCCGGAAGGTTACTACCGGTTCGAAGACCTGAAGGGGCTTGCCGTCATCGACGAGCAAGGTAACCGACTGGGCTCCATCACCGATGTCCTTCAATACAGCCGGACGCCGATCCTGAAGGCAAGGAAGGATGACGGGAAGAATTTCACCTTCCCCTTCCTCTTTGACGAGTTCATCCTCGAAATCGACATCAAGGGAAAGAAAATGAAGATACGCCGGGTGGAGGGCCTACTATGAAAATCAAGGTATTGACCCTCTTCCCCCGCTTTTACGACTCCTTCGTCGATACCTCGATCATCAAACGGGCCATTGCCAAGGGCCTCGTCGAATTCGAGGCCATCGACATCCGGTCCTACACCAAGGACAAATACGGAAGGGTCGATAGCCCACCGGTCGGGGGCGGGGCCGGTCTCGTCGGCCACCTCCAACCACTCGTGGATGCCCTTCGAGCCAATAAAGGGCCCCGCGCCCACGTCGTCTTCTTCACCCCGCGCGGTCACCGCTATGGGCAAGCCGATGCCAAGCGCCTCGCGGAAGAGGAAGAGCTCATCCTCGTCTGCGGCCACTACGAGGGCGTCGATGAACGCTTCTCCGATTACGTCGACGAGGAACTGTCGGTCGGCGATTACGTCCTCACCGGCGGGGAAATCCCGGCCATGGCCATAAGCGATTCGGTCATCCGCCTCCTGCCGGGGGCAATAGCCGATGATAGCACCAAGGAGGAAAGCTTCTCCGAGGGACTTCTAGAATATCCCCAATACGCCGAACCCTACGACTTCGAAGGGAAGAAAATCCCCGACATCCTCTATTCGGGCAACCATGAGGCCATTTCCAAGTGGCGGAAGAAGGAAGCCCTTCGCCTCACGATGAAAAGACGCCCCGACCTCTTTGCCGCCTATCGCCCGAGCAAAGCCGAAAGAAAGCTTATCGAGGAAATACACCAAGGCGAGGAAGAGCCAGAATGGCTAAAAAAGGCCCTGCAAAAGGGCCACAAGTTCATCAAAAGCGGGAATTAACGGCCGAGGAAGCCCGGCGGGATCTTCCCGCTTTTCTGATACTTCTTCATTTCCCCCATCATCTTCTTGCCGGCCTCAAAGCGCTTGAGGATGCGGTTGATGTCCGCGTTGGTCTTCCCCGATCCCTTGGCAATCCGGTTCTTGTGGGAAAAACGGAGGACCTCAGGGTGTCGCCTCTCATAGGGGGTCATCGAGTTGATGATGGCCTCGAAGGTCTTCATCTCCGTCTCGGCCTTCTCCTTTTGCTCGTCGGTCAGTTTCGGCATCCCTGGTATCATCGCGGCGATCGAACCAAGGGAACCGATCCTTTGGACCATCTTCATTTGCTTGAGCATGTCCTCGAGGGTGTATTCCCCGGACAGCATCTTCTTGGCGGCCCGTTCGGCTTCCTTCTCGGAAATGGCTTCCTGGGCCTTTTCGACCAAGGAAACGACATCCCCCATCCCGAGGATCCTCTCGGCCATCCTTTCGGGGTGGAACGGCTCGAGGTCGCCGATTTTCTCACCGGTACCTGCCAGCTTGATGGGCAGCCCAGTGAGGTATTTGATGGATAGGGCAGCCCCACCTTTCGCGTCGCCGTCGAGCTTGCTTACGACGACGCCCGAGAGGCGGACCTTGTCATTGAATGACTTGGCCACGTTGACCGCGTCTTGCCCGGCCGAGGCATCAATGAGGAGGAGGGTTTCGTCGGGCCGTTCCGCATCGCGGATGTCCGAGATCTCGGCCATCAGCCTTTCGTCGATCTGAAGACGGCCGGCCGTATCGAGGACCAGGGCATCGTAGCCCTCGTCGATGGCCTTCTTCCGGGCCCTTTTAGCCAAGTCACGGGGGTCGTCCTTGACCGAGGAAGGAAAGAAACCGGCCCCGGTCATCTCGGCGAGCTGTCCCAGTTGGTCAATCGCGGCCGGACGGTAGACGTCGAGGGAACATAGCAAGGTCTTAAAGCCCTTTTTCCCGAAAAGATAGGCAAGTTTTGCGGATGATGTAGTCTTACCGGTGCCCTGGAGACCGACCATCATGTAGACGGACAAGGTGCCTTTTTCAGGGAGGTGGAGGCCGCTATCGTCGCCACCGAGGAGTTCCTTGATCTCATCGTGGCAGATCTTGATGAGCTGTTCGGAAGGGGAGACGGTCCTGGTGACTTCGCTACCGAGGGCCTTTTCACGGACGTCATTCAAAAAGGCCTTGACCACCCGGAAGTTGACGTCGCTCTCCAAAAGGGCGACCTTGATCTCCCGGATGGCTTCCTCCATGTTCTTCTCGGTCAAGGTGTCTTCCTTCCGCATTCTCTTGAAGAGGCTTTGGAAGCGTTCGCTCAGTGTTTCAAATGCCATTTTCGATGTCCTCCTTGAGGGCGGAGAGCCCGATGGATAGCTCCTCCCCTTCTTTTTCTTTCAGTTCCTCAAACCGCCGGAGGAGTTCCTCCCGACCGGCATGCATCTTGAGCCGCCCTTCGTAATCCTCGAGCTTCCCCTCACCCTTCTTGATGGCATCGAAGGCCGCGGCCCTCGATATGCCCATCTCGGTGGCGATTTCGGCTATGGAGAGGTCATAGAGGAGATAGGAAGTGAGGATTTCCCGCTGGGCGCCACTAAGAAGCGGCCCATAGAGGCGGAAAAGGGCCATCTCCCGGATCCTTTTCTCGAACTTATCCATTTTCCTCACCGACCAGTAGCGCATGGAGATATTCGTCGAGGTCGAATTCCACGAGGTCGTCCATCTTCTCACCGAGGCCGATGAAACGGACCGGGGCCCCGATCTCGTCGCGGATGGAGAGGATGATTCCGCCTTTGCTGGTTCCGTCCATCTTGGTGATCACGATGCCGCTCAAGGGCGAGGCCTCGGCGAAGGCCTTGGCTTGGCTGACCCCGTTTTGCCCGGTCGTCGCGTCGATGACAAGGAAAGCCTCAATCGGGGAATCCGGGAGTTCCCGCTCGATGACGCGCCTCATCTTGGAAAGCTCGGCCATGAGATTGGCTTTCGTCTGCTGACGGCCGGCCGTGTCGACGATGAGAAGGTCGAAGCCTTCCGCTTTGGCTTTCTTGGCCGCGTCGAAGGCAACCGAGGAGGGATCGGCCCCCGGCTTGCCCTTCACGATGTCGACCTGGAGGCGCTCGGCCCAGATGGATAGCTGTTCGACCGCTCCGGCCCGGAAGGTGTCCCCGGCAGCCAAAAGGACGCGTTTTCCCTTCTTCGAATACCGATATGCCAGTTTCGCAATGCTCGTCGTCTTCCCGACCCCGTTGACCCCTTCCATCAAAAGGACGGTCGGGAGTCCTTCGACGAATTCAAGTTCATTGACGATCGATCCACCCTTTTCGACGTAACCGACGAACATGAGATCGATGAGGGCATCGTTGGCCGCGGCCGGGGTAAGGGAAGTGTCTTCCCTGCTTTTTTCATAGAGCTCCTCGACGAGGCGGAGACTGAGGGAAACCCCGACGTCGCTTTCGATGAGGATCGTCTCGAGTTCCTCGAAGTACGACGGGGATAGTTCTCGGTGTTCCCTGGCGAGTTTGGCGAGGCGGTCGCTGAAGGCGGCCCGGGAACGGGCCAATCCCTTGAGGTAGCTTTCCTCGTTTTTCTTGCGGCTGAACTTGTCCTTCAAAAAAGCTATGAGGCCCATTGCCCTTCCTCCTTCAAAATCGAGATGGCCGCCCTTTCTTCCATCCCCTCGGCCCGATAACCGCCGGGCGTGGGTAGATAAGAGGAAGCATCGTTCCCGGCGAGGTGGGCCAAGGCGGCCCTGGCCGCTTCCTGCTCGGCTTCCTTCTTGCTGTGGCCGCTTCCGCGGCCGATCTCGTGTCCCTCGAAATAGGCCCCCACGAGGAAGCTCTTCGCGTGGCTTGGCCCCTTTTCGAGGAGGAGGCGGTAAACGACCGCTTCCCGATACTCGCCCTGTAAGGCTTCCTGAAGCTCGCTTTTCGGGTTCTTGCTGAATTGGGGAACCGCGGAGGCCACCTCCTCCTTCAGGAAGGAGAAGAGGAAACCGCGGGAGAAATCGAGCCCCTGGTCGAGGAGAAGGGCCCCGATGAAGCTCTCGAAGACGTCCTCGAGGACCGAGGGACAATCCTCGATCCGCTTTTGGAAGCTCGCCCCGACCCTGATGAAGGGGAGAAGGCCCAGCCGCCGGGCGAAGGAAGCCTCCGATTCGGTCCGGATGAGTTGGCTTTTGACGATGGAGAGATTCCCCTCCTCCATCTCCGGGTGGTAACGGTATAGCAGTTCCGAGACGACGAAGCCGACCAAGGAGTCGCCGAGGAACTCGAGGCGCTCATAGTCCTCGCGCTCCCCTTCCTCCAAGGCCGAGCAGGAAGGGTGGGTAAAGGCTTCCAGATAAAGGGAAATCCTCTTCGGCTCGATTCCGAGTCCCTTAAGGAAGCTCGGGAGGGAGGAAGAGGGGTTCATTTCCCCTCCATCGCCTTCTCGAGCGATTCGACGATGCCTTTGTTGGCCAGGCGGTAGGCCACCTCGATCGCGTTCGCGAAGCCGAGACCGTCGGAATTCCCATGGGCCTTGACGGCCACCGCCCGGACCCCGCAGAGGAGGGCCCCGCCGGTCGAGCGGGGGTCGAGGGTCTTCTTGAGCTCGTCGAAGCCCCTATGGGCAAAGAGATAGCCAATCTTCGAGAAGAGGTTCCGCTTGAAGGCCTTCTTGATGAGGCCGCTCATCCCCTTGGCCGCCCCCTCGGTCGCCTTGAGAAGGATGTTCCCGTCATAACCGGAGGTCACGATGACGTCGCTATCGCCGGTGAGGACCTTGCTGGCCTCGCTATTGCCGCCGAAATTGATGAGCTTGGACTCGCTTAAGAGTTTGTAGGCAGCCTTCCCCTCCTCGCTTCCCTTGCCTTCCTCGGCCCCATTGGAGAGGAGGCGCACCTTCGGGTCCTTGATCCCGTTGACGGCTTGGCTATAAAGCGTCCCCATCAGGGCGAACTGGGCGAGTTCCTCGGGGGTGTTCCTGATTGAGGCCCCGATGTCGAGGATGACGATCGAGCCCCCGGTCCGGAGGTTGGGGAAATTGGTCACGAGGGCGGGACGGATGATCCCTTCGATTTTCTTGAGGATGAGGGCCGAGGCACTGAGGAAGGCCCCGGTCGAGCCAGCCGAGACAACCGCATCGGCCTTTTCCGTAGCACAGGTGGAGATGGCCTTGACGAGGGAGGATTCCTTCTTCCGAAGGACCTCGATTGCCCCCATGTCCATCTCGACGACGTCTTGGGCATCGACGAGTTCAAAGCTGAAGGGAAGGTCGGAGAGTTCTTCTTTACTACCGACCAAAACGAGTTCGATTTCCGGATGGCGTTCGTGGAAGAGGGCGGCTCCTTCCTTGGTGGCCGCGCTCCCTTTGTCCGAGCCCATCATGTCCAAAACGATTTTCATGCGAATTCCTCCGTTTGTTGATTATACAGGGCTAGAGGGAGGTTATCACCGTGGCATAGCCACGGCCGTCCCCCTTATTCTTGCGTTCCTCGGCATAGGAGAGGGCCTCTTCATAGGCGGCTCGGTCCCTCTCGAAAAGGGATTCGACGTCTTGCTGGGCGGCTTGGAGGATCTTGAGGTCGTCCACCGGGTCGAGGCTCCTAAAACTGATCTCTCCGCTCTGCCTTTTCCCGAAGAGCTCCCCCGGGCCCCGCAGGCGGAGGTCCTCCTCGCTGATCTTGAAACCGTCGTCGGTTTCGGCGAGGATCTTCAACTTGGACGCCTCGGCTCGATCGCTTAGAAGGAGGAAGAGGGCTTCCCGCCCATCCCGCCCGATCCGACCCCGGAGCTGATGGAGGCTCGAGAGCGAGAAACGGGAGGCATCGTAGACGAGCATGAGGGAGGCTTCCCGGACATCGAGTCCGACCTCGACCACTTGGGTGGCCACGAGGATGGGGGTAGTCCCGGCCTTGAACGAGGATAAGGCCTTCGTGAGTTCTTCCTGCGTGTTCTCCCCGGTCATGAGGACGGCTTTCCCTGGATAGAGGTTGTTGTAACGCCGGTAAATCTCAATGGCGCTCGAAACGGGGGAATCCCCATGGATTTCCTTCGCGATCACGTAAACCCGTTCCCCCTTTCCGAGGGCTTCCCTCACCGCTTCCTGGGTCCGCTCGTCGTGATAGGGGCAGATCTTGGTGACGACTTTCCTTTTCCCACCGGGAAACTGGTGGAGGCTCGAGATGTCGAGGTCGCCGTAAACGGCCTGGGCGAGGCTCCGGGGAATCGGGGTGGCGCTCATCATGTAGACGTCTACCCCCTCTCCCTTTTCGATGAGGTGGAGACGCTGGTCGACCCCGAACTTGTGCTGTTCGTCGATCACGGCCAGATGGAGGGAGGCGTATTCGACGTTCTCGGAGAAGAGGGCGTGGGTACCGACGACGATGTCGCTCACTCCGGTCTTGATGTCGAGGAGGGCGTCGTGGCGTTTCCCCGCCTCGAGACCCCCAGTCAGGAGGGTGATCCTGATCGGGATGTCTTTGAATAGGGCGGTTAGGCTTGCGTGGTGCTGCCTGGCCAAAGCCTCGGTCGGGGCCAGGAGGGCCCCTTGGTAACCACGAAGGTAATTGAGATAGAGAACGAGGGAAGCCACGAGGGTCTTCCCGGTCCCGACGTCGCCTTGGAGGAGGCGCTTCATGAGGTAGGGGGAAGAAAGGTCAAGATAAGCCCGGTTCACGGCTTCCTTCTGCTCGGGGGTGAGTTCATAAGGAAGCGACGCGGCGAACATCTTGAAGGAAGTCAGGTCGATTTTCCGTTCATGGAGGGGCCTTTTGCTACGGTTTTCGCCTTTTTTGTGGTGGATAAGCAGTTCATAGAGGAAGGCTTCGAGGTATTTGAGGGTCCTCATTCCCGCCCGGAGGGAATCAGAGTTTCGCGGGAAATGGATTTCCTCATAGGCCGAGAGGACGTCAAGGAGGCGGTACTTCTCCCTTATCGAAGGGGGGATGGGGTCGACGTAAGTCCCTTTGAGGGCCGCGATCCCCCGTTTGACGATCCCGGCGAAGACGGCCTCGGTGAGGCCTTCGGGCAAGGCGTGGACGGCTTTTAGCCGTTCTTCTGGTGGAATCTCTCCTTCCTTGAGGGCCATGAGGTTAAGGCATCTTCTTTTTGAGTCGTAACGGCCGCTCACGGTGACGTTGCTGCCCGGTTTGAGACGGCTGGCCAGGTAATCGCGGTTCCAGGCCTCCACCGGGAGGTGCCGCCCATCGGGAAGCTCCAATTCAAAACGGACGAGCGAGGCCCTTTTGAAACGGAGGGCCCGCGCGGGAACCTGGGCAACCTTCCCGAAGAGAACGAGCCGTTCGCCGTCGATTGGTAGAGGTGGGAAGCGGGTTGGCGAAAAGTCCTCATAACGTCTGGGAAGGCATTCGATGGCATCGAGGTAAGTGAAAACCCCCATGCGCGCCAAGAGGGCGTTCACCCGGGGGCTTTTGCTTAGTTGGGGCATCATTCCACCCCGACGAGGAAGGAATAGACGGGCTGCCCGCCGCTACGGACGTCGATGTCGATGTCGGGATGTTTCTTCGAAAGGCACTTCTCGATTTCCCCTTGGAGGGCGGTATCGACATCCTCGCCCATGATGATGGTCAGAAGCGAGGAATCCTCGTCGACGAGTGAATCGACGAGGGCATAGAGGGCCTGGAGCTTGTCTTTTTCGCAAGTGACGATTTCCTTGTCGTCCTTCATCGCCATGTAATAGTCCTTGGTGATGTGGATCCCGTCGATGTCCGTGTCCTTGATCGCGTAGGTGATCGAGCCGCTTCTGACGTCCCGGAGGGCCATCTTCATGGCTTCGTAGTTGGCTTCCTCGTCGCTATCGGGGCTGAACTGCATGGCCGAGACAAGGCCTTGCAGGATCGTCTTGGAGGGAACGACCTTGGCCGAGCATCCCTCGCCGATGACATCGCACGCCTGGGAGGCGGCCATCACGATGTTCGAGTTGTTAGGAAGGATGAAGACGGTCTTCGCGTGGGCCGATTCGATGGCTTTGACGAAATCCTCGGTCGAGGGGTTCATCGTCTGCCCGCCGGGGACGATGACGTCGACCCCGAGTTCACGGAACATCTCGTCGAGCCCTGGGCCGGAACTGACGGAGACGAGGGCGATTTTCTTCGTTTCCGCCGCCTTTTCCTTGGCCTCGAGCCGGCTCCTGGCGATGTTGCTTTCCATGTCGGTAGCCACGTTGCCGTGTTCGATGTTCCGGTGTTCCTCCGACATGTTCTCGATGACGATGGTGAGGAATTCGCCGAAGTTCTGGGCATAATTGAGCATCGATCCCGGCAGGAGGGTGTGGACGTGGACCTTGACGATGTCCTCGTCGCGGACCATGACGACCGATTTGCCATGGGCATCGAGGAAGGAACGGAAGCGTTCCTCCATGAAGGGCTTCTTGCCGTCCTCGGGTTTTCCGAGCCGGAGGATGAACTGGGTGCAATAGCCGAACCCTTCCTCGTCTTCGCTGACCATCGCCCCGGCGTATTTGCCAGCCGAGGGGGAAGGAAAGACGCTGGAGGTGACTTCGCGCGTCTCGTCGACGTTCCGCTCGACGAAGTGGCCATGGGCCGCCTTGGCCATCCCCTCGATGATGACGCAGAGCCCGGCCCCGCCGCTATCGACGACCCCGACTTCCTTGAGGATGGGGAGCAGTTCCGGGGTGTGGGCGAGGCTCCGCTTGGCTTCCCGTAGGAGGATATCGAGGGCCCCTTCGATGCTGGTGTCCTTCTTGAGCTGTTCGAGAAGGGCCGCGCTGGCTTCCCTGATGACGGTGAGGATCGTTCCCTCAACCGGCTTCATGACGGCTTTGTAGGCCACTTCCCGGCCCTTTTCGAAAGCCGCGGCGAAAGTCCGGACGTCAACCGACTCGTGGCCTTTCATCCCGTCCGCGAAGCCGCGGAAGATCTGGGAAGTGATGACCCCGGAATTGCCCCGGGCCCCCATGAGAAGGCCGCGGGAAAAAGAGGTCGCGATCGTCTCGACCGAACCGTCGTTCCGGTTGGCGATTTCCTTCGAGCCGGAGGTGAGGGTGAGGTTCATGTTCATCCCCGTATCCCCGTCGGGGACCGGGAAGACGTTGAGCTGGTCGATTTCCGGATAATGGTTGTAGAGGTTGTTGGCTCCCGAGAGGAAGAGCTGCTTGAGTATGCTACCGTCGATGCTTTTCATAGTGGCTATTTTGTTTCCTCAACGTTGCGGAGGTAGACGTTGACGGCCCGGAAGGGCAGATTGAAAGTCTTCTTGAGGACGTAGGCGACGTTCTTCTGGACCTCGGTGAGGACCTCGGTCACCTTGACGCCATAGGCGGCCACGACATAGACATCGACCTCGTAATCGTCCTTCCGCTTCCGGATGACGACCCCTTTGGCGTAATCCTCGGGGGAAAGCGACTTCTCCCCGAAGAGGGAGGAAGAGGCAAGGGAAACGATGCCATAGCAGGAACTGGCCGCCTCCCCGGCGACCGAGGCGATGGCTTCCTTCGAGATGTTGATGGCCCCGTAGGGGGCGGACTTGTCAATGACCATGATTTGCGGCCGATATTATCGCACTACAGGCCCCTTTTGACAATCGCCCCCAAAGACCCAATCCCGAGGCCGCAGCGAGGCATTTGCCGCAAAAAGTCCAAGGGCCGGACAAGAGTGAGACATTGGAAGAAGGGGGCGGGGACGAGTGGAGAATCTCCCCCGGAAGGGGAGTCACGCGGCGAGACAATGGCCGGGCAGTTGAACGCGAATTCTCCTCGGGAAAGGGCCCAAAAAGGAAAAAGCCCGGCAGCGCGCTATTCTCGCCCCCGAGGGAGCTACCTTCGCCACTGCGGTGCTTAACTTCCGTGTTCGGGATGGGAAC
>CASFVT010000013.1 GCA_949298195.1 uncultured Bacillota bacterium | reverse complement strand
GGTCTTGATGTCGCTGATGGCGACGGTGACCGAGGAGACGGTCGAGTACTTGAAGCCCTGATCCTTGATCTTGTCGAGGATGGCGCTGGTCTTGGAGGGTTGCCAGTCGCTCGCCGTGGGGCTGGCCATGTCGTAACGGTGGAAGACCATGTCGATGATGGTCCCGAGCTGCTTCTTCTTGATCGGGGCGTGGAGGGGGCGTTCCTTGAGGGCCGCCTTGATGTCGGTCCCCTTCTTGACGAACCAGCTTTCGATCGTCTTCCGGTCGGTGGTCGGCTTGTCGCCGTTGATGTAGACGAAGTCGGCCGGGAAGATCTCGTTGAAGATGATCTTGCCGGGGGTGGTGAGAAGGTATTGGTCCTTGACGGAGTTCGGGAGGGCCGAATCCCTCGGGTCGTCACCGAAGACCTTGTGGAGGCTCTTGGCCCGGATGGCGATCCGGTTGTGGAGGGCGATCATCCCGGTCTCGTAGGCATCGATGACTTCCTGGACCGAGGCGAAGGCCTTCCCCTCGAGGGTGGCGTAGCGTTCGTAGGACTCGATTTCCTCGCGGGTGGCCTCTTGCTCGGCCGGGTTCTGGATGACGATCTTCCTGAGATCCTCGGCCCGGGCAAGGAAGTCTTCCGCGTTCTCTTCCAAAGTGAGGTAGTAGTTGCCGAGGACCATGTCCTGGCTCGGGATGACGATCGGCTTGCCGTCCTTGGGCCCGAGGATGTTGTTGGAGGCGAGCATGAGCTCCACCGCTTCTTGCTGGGCTTCCTTGCCGAGGGGGACGTGGACGGCCATCTGGTCGCCGTCGAAGTCGGCGTTGAAACCGGTGCAGACGAGCGGGTGGAGCCGGATGGCGTGCCCGTCGACGAGCTTGGGCTGGAAGGCCTGGATGCCGAGCCGGTGGAGGGTCGGGGCCCGGTTGAGGAGGACGGGGTGCTCGGAGATGATCTCCTCGATGATCTTGTAGACCTGGGAATCACCCCGGTCGATGATCTTGTCGGCTTGCTTATGGGCGCTCACGAGCCCCCGCTTGATGAGGATGGCGGCGATGAAGGGACGGAGGAGCTGGATGGCCATCTCCCGCGGGAGCCCGCACTGGTACATCTTGAGGTCGGGGCCGACGGCGATGACCGAACGGCCGGAGTAGTCGACGCGCTTGCCCAGGAGGTTCTGGCGGAAACGGCCCTGCTTGCCCTTGAGGCCGCTGGAAAGCGACTTGAGGGGACGGCCCGAGGGCCCGGTCACCGGCTTGTTCCGGCGGCCGTTGTCGATGAGGGCATCCACCGCTTCCTGGAGCATCCGCTTCTCGTTCATGAGGATGACGTAAGGAGCATTCATGTCGATGAGCTTCTTAAGACGGGTGTTCCTCGAGATGACCCGGCGGTAGAGGTCGTTGAGGTCGCTCACGGCGAAACGCCCGCCATCGAGCTGGAGCATCGGGCGAAGGTCGGGCGGGATGACCGGGACGACGTCGAGGACCATCCACTCCGGGAGCTGGTTGGAGTTCCGGAAGGCTTGGATGACCTCGAGGCGCTTGGCAAGTTTCATCCGGCGCTGGGCCGATTTCTCCTCGCCCATTTCCTTCGAGATGGTCTCGAATTCCCTATCGAGGTCGACTTCGTGGAGGAGGCGCTTGATCGAGGCGGCCCCTTCGCCGAACTCGGCCTTGGTGTATTTGCTGATGAAGGAAGCCGCGGTGAAGAAGTCGAAGGTCTCCTCCGGCTTTTGCATCTTTTCGATGAGTTCGTCGGCCCTGAGGGCGTCGGCGCTCTCCTCGGGAATGTCCTTCTTGAAGTCGTTGATGGCGTCGACGAAGACGACGCGGGCCGTCTTCTCGTCGAGGAACTGCTTGTATTGGAGGACGTTGCTGGTTCCCGGGTCGAGGACGATGTGGGCGGCGAAATAGACGACTTCCTCGAGTTGCTTCGGGGAAACGTCGAGGATGAGGCCCATCCTGGAGGGAATGCCCTTGAGGTACCAGATGTGGGTGCAGGGCGAAACCAGCTCGATGTGGCCGAAGCGCTCGCGCCGCCACTCCTTGGAGATGACCTCGACACCGCATTTCTCGCAGGTGATGCCCTGGTAACGGATTTTCTTGTACTTGCCGCAATGGCACTCGTAGTCCTTGACCGGGCCGAAGATCTTCTCGCAGAAGAGGCCGCCCATCTCCGGTTTCTGGGACCGGTAGTTGATGGTCTCGGGCCGGGTGACTTCGCCATGGCTCCACGAGCGGATCGTGTCGGGTGAGGCGAGGCCGACCTTCATGGCCTTGAGCTTGTTGATGTCCATCTTGTTCTAGCCTCCTTTTATTCGAGCGGCTCGGTCCCGCTCCGGGTGGAGACGGTGAGCCCTTCCTCGAGGGCCGATGCCGTCTCGTCTTCGACGATGGAAGGCCCTTCTTCCTCTTCGCCTTCGGGCCGTTCGCGGGGCGAGGTCATGTTGCGGATGGCGCTATTGACCTTGCGCTCCTCGATGAGGGCTTCCTTGGCGAGGGAATCCATGTTGATGACGTCGCCCTCGTTATCGTAGAGGTGGACGTCGACCCCGAGGCCCTTGAGTTCCTTGGTGAAGACCTTGAAGGCCTCGGACATCCCCGGTTTCGGTATCGGGTAGTTCTTGATGATGGCTTCGTAGCACTTCCGCCGTCCGACCCGGTCGTCGCTCTTGATGGTGAGCATCTCCTGGAGGACGTGGCTCGCGCCATAGGCCTCGAGGGCCCAGACTTCCATCTCGCCAAAGCGCTGGCCGCCGTTCTGGGCCTTGCCCCCGAGCGGTTGCTGGGTGACGAGGGAGTAGGGACCGGTCGCCCGGGCATGGAGTTTGTCGTCGACCATGTGGACGAGCTTGATCATGTACATGATGCCGACCGAGATCCGCTCGGGGAAGCGTTCGCCAGTCCGCCCGTCGTAAAGGACGGACTTGCCGTCGCTGGAGAGCCCGGCCCGGTTCATGATGTCGGTGATTTCCCCATCGGAAATGCCATCGAAGACCGGGGTGGCAATCCTGATCCCGAGCCGCCGGCAGGCGAGCCCGAGGTGGATTTCGAGGATCTGGCCGATGTTCATACGGGACGGGACGCCCATCGGCGAGAGCATGACGTCGATTGGGGTGCCATCCGGGAGGAAAGGCATGTCCTCGACCGGGAGGATCTTGGAGATGACGCCTTTGTTGCCGTGCCGACCCGACATCTTGTCGCCCTCGGAAATCTTCCGCTTCTGGACGATGTAGACCCGGACCTTCATGATGACGCCGGTCGGGAGGGGGTCATGCTTCCGACGCTCGTAGATCTTGACCTTGAGGACGATGCCGGCCCCGCCGTGGGGGACGCGGAGGGAAGTGTCCTTCACGTCCTTGGTCTTCTCGGCGAAGATGGCCATGAGGAGTTTCTCCTCGGGAGTCGGCTCGCTTTGGCCCTTCGGGGTGACTTTCCCGACGAGGATGTCGCCTTCCTTGACCTCGGCCCCCGGGATGATGATCCCATTTTCGTCGAGATAGGTCTTCGCGTCTTCCCCGACATTGGGGATCTCGCGGGTGATTTCCTCGTTGCCGAGCTTGGTCTCGCGGCATTCGCAATCGTAGTCCTCGATGTGGATGGTCGTGTAGCAATCGTCCTTGACCATCCTTTCGGACATGATGACGGCGTCTTCGTAGTTGTAGCCGTTCCAGGTGGTGAAGGCGACGAGCATGTTCTGGCCGAGGGCAAGTTCCCCACCCTTCATGGCCGGCCCGTCGGCGATGACCTGGTCCTTCTTCACGTGGTCGCCGACCTTCACTACCGGATGCTGATTGATGCAGGTGCCGTTGTTGGAGCGGTCGAATTTCTGGAGGAGGTAACTATGGGAGCCGTTTTCGCCCTCGACGACGATTTTCGTCCCGTCCATGTAGGTGACGGTTCCCTCTCCGAGGGAGACGACGGCGAGGCCGCTGTCCTTGGCGATCTTCCGCTCGAGGCCGGTTCCGACATAGGAAAGCTCGGGCCGGAGGAGGGGGAGGGCTTGACGCTGCATGTTGGCGCCCATGAGGGCCCGGGTGCTATCGTCGTTTTCAAGGAAGGGGATGCAAGCGGCGGCAATGGAGACGATCTGCTTCGGGGAAACGTCGACGAAGTCGATGAACTCCCGGCGGGCGACGATGTTCTCGCCGTTATGGCGGCAGACCACGTCGTCGTCGAGGATTTCCTTGCCATAGGTCTCTTTCCCGTCGTAGATGAGCTTCTTCGGCTCGCCAAGACGGATGTTGGCCTCGGCGATGTAGTGGCCGGTTTCCTCGTCGGCCGAGAGATAGACGCAGTCGTCAACGACGAAGTAGTGGGCGATCCCATCTTCCCCCACCACTTTCTCAACCCGGCGGTAGGGGGTCTGGATGAAGCCGTAATCGTTGATCTTGGCGTAGGTGGAAAGGTTGTTGATGAGACCGATGTTCTGGCCTTCCGGGGTCTCGATCGGGCAGATGCGGCCGTAGTGGGTATAGTGGACGTCACGGACTTCCATCGAGGCCCGGTCGCGGGTAAGGCCACCGGGGCCGAGGGCCGAGATGCGGCGCTTGTTGGTGAGTTCGGCCAACGGATTGGTCTGGTCCATGAACTGGGAGAGCTGGCTCGAGGCGAAGAACTCCCGGATCGAGGAGGTCAACGGGCGGATGTTGATGAGGGTCTGCGGCTTGGCCGTCGCGAGGTCGGCCGTGATCGACATCTTCTGTTGGACGGTCTTGCTCATCTTGGTGAGACCGATCCGGAACTGCGTCTGGAGGAGCTCACCCACGCAGCGGACCCGGCGGTTCCCGAGGTGATCGATGTCATCGGTCGAGCCGATGCCCGACTGGATGTTCATGAAATAGGAGAAACAGGCGACCATGTCGCTGATGGTGGCCCTCGAAAGCGAGGGACCGCCCATCATCCCGGTCAGGGAGAGATCGGTACCGATGATGTTCACGATCTTGCCGTTGGGCTTGTCGAAGGCCCGCACCTTGACGATGTTGACCTTGCTGTGGTCGTCGATCTTCGTGTTGACGTCGAGGACGTGCTCGTGGGCCCCGTGCTCGAAGAACTCGGCATCCCGGAGGTCGTCGACGTCGGACTTGGTGAGGAGGTGGCCGCTGAGGAGGGGCTCCCCGTCGCGGTTGACGAAGACTTCCCCGTCTTTGTCGACGAGGTTCTCGGCCAGGAGGCGGCCGGGGAGGCGGTCGTAGATGCCGAGCTTGACGTTGTATTTGAAACGGCCGGCCCGGCCGAGGTCGTAACGCTTCTCATCGAAGAATTTCTGGATGAGGAAATTGACGACACCCTGCTGGGTAATCGGCTCACCCGGCTTGAGTTTCCGGAAGATCTCGATGAGAGCGGCGTCTTCGTTGACGATGTCCTTGTCTTTGGCCAAGGTGTTCATCATCGTCTCGCTGTCGCCGAAGAGCTCGATGAGCTGCTTTTCCTTGTCGAGGCCGAGGGCCTTGAAGAGGACGGTGGCCGGCATCTTGCGCTGACGGTCGATCCGGACCCACATGCAACTCTTCAGATCGCTCTCGAACTGGAGCCAGGTGCCCCGGGTCGGGATGATCTCGCCGTTATAGACGTGAACTCCGCTTTTGTCGGTCGTGTCTTGGAAATAGGCACCCGGGGAACGGACGATCTGGGAAACGATCACCCGTTCGGCCCCGTTGACGATGAAAGTGCCCGAGGGGGTCATCATCGGGATGTCGCCCATGAAGACTTCGTTGTCCTCGCGGATCTCCCCGGTCGCCTTGTTGCGAAGGCGGAGGGTGACCTTGAGTTTCCGGGCATAGGTCAGATCGCCTTCCCGGCAGGTCAAGGGATCGTAGAGCGGTTCCTCGAAGCGGCTGTTGACGTAGTCGATGAAGACGTTCCCGGCATAATTGGCAATCGGGAACACTTCCTTCATGACTTCGTCGAGGCCTTCCTTCAGGAACCAATCGAAGCTCTTCGTCTGGATTTCGACGAGATTGGGAAGCGGCGCGCTTCCGCTGATCTTCGAGAAATCGATGCGGCCGTTCTCATCGACGGGATATTGCTCGTATCCCGGTAGCGGCTTCTTTTCTTCAGTCATTGATAGCTCCTCATAGTTTGGCGTGGATGACCCAATAGCCCTTTTCCTTCTCGAGTACCTCGACCGCCGGGAAGATCCCCCGGAGATGGGACTCGACGCTTTCGGCCCCCTGCTTCCGGCGGACGACGAGATAGAGGGAGCCACCGGATCGAAGATGGAGCGGAGCTTCATCGTAAATCCGATAGGTGACTTTCTTCCCGGCCCGGATGGGGGGATTGCTGACTATTGCGTCAAAACAGGAGTCGATGTGGTCGTAGACGTCGCTTTCGACGATGGTCGTCCGCTCCGCAAGCCCCATGTGTCGGGCGTTTTCCAGGGAGAGGGCGAGGCAGCGCTGGTTCACGTCGGAGAGGGTGACGTGACGAGACGCGCCTAGCGAAGCCAAGATGAGGCCGATGGGGCCGGCTCCGCAGCCAAGGTCGAGGATTTCCTTCCCGAGGTCAAGGCGCCCGATCGTCTCGATGAGAATCCGGGAACCCGGATCGAGCTCATGGGAAGAGAAGATCCCTTTGTCGCTTTTGAAGGAATAACGGTGTCCGAACAGCTCGGTCTCGAAGCGAAGGTCCCGATGGGCCAACCCCTCGACGTTGTCGAAGTACTGCGGGGGCATCTCTATATCCTTATATAAGCGCGTAAATCCCCACCCTGGGAGGAACGCTCCCAGAGCAGGGTTCGGGTGACGAAGTTGTCTTCAGGGTCGAGACTACTTGATCTCGACTTCGGCGCCGACGTCGGTGAGGGCCTTCTTGTGCGACTCGGCCTCGACCGGGGAGATCTTCTCTTTGACGGTCGCCGGGCAGGCATCGACGAGCTTCTTGGCATCCATGAGGCCAAGGCCGGTGATGGCCTGGACGGCCTTGATGACGGCGACTTTGGAACCGGAGCCGATGCCCTTGAGAATGAGACTGACCTCGGTCGGTCCCTTGGCGGCCGGGCCTTCTTCCTCGGCCGGAGCAGCCGCGGCCACCGGGGCGGCGGCGGTGACGCCGAATTCCTTCTCGACGTCCTTGACGAGGGCGCTCAACTCGAGCGCGCTCATCTGCTTGAGCGTATCGATGATTTGCTCGTTGGTAAGTTTCTCAGCCATTGTTTTGTCCTCCTAGGCTTAGTTGGCGGCCGGAGCGGTGCCGGCGTCTTTGGTGGCAATCGCGTCGATTGCCCGGGCGAGGGATGCCATCGGTTCGTTGAGAACCATGCAGAACATCGAGAGAAGCACTTCCTTGCTCGGAAGCTTGGCGACTTCCTTGAGACCCTGGGCATCAACGAGTTTCCCCTCGACGAGACCGGCCCGGAGGGTCAGGTGCTCGTGGAAGCGGGAGAACTTGTAGAGGGCATTGACCCCGGCCGAGACCTCGTCCGAGAAGACGAAGGCATTCGGGCCTTCGAGGTACTCGTCAAGGCCGTCGATCCCGACTTCCTTGAGGGCGCGGTGGGCCAAGGTGTTCTTGTAGATGCCCATGCGGCTGCCTTTCCCGGCTAAGGTCCGACGAAGCTCGTTGAGCTCGGCGACCGATAGCCCTTGGTAGCCGACGATGGCCATCGTCTTGCAAGTCTTGAGCCCGTCGACGATTTCGGCGACCGCGGCTTTCTTGGCTTCTAAGGCGTTTTGGTTCATCCTCGTTCCTCCTTTCTTAAGCGAATATCGTGAAGCTTGATAGACTTAAGCGGGTTTTAGACGACTAACCTCGGCAACGTGTTCTTATTAAGGCAATTGCCCGTTGCTTTCTTAGGCTAGCAAGCGTTTCACCAATTTGAATGCCGAAGGCTCAGTTGCGGCCTTCGAAGGTAATCTTGAGCCCGGGGCCCATCGTGGTGTGGGCAACGGCGTTCAGGATGTAGGTCCCCTTGACGGTCGAGGGGCGCGATTTGCTGATGGCGTCGCAGACGGCCTTCAGGTTGTCAATGAGGTCCTCATTGCTGAAGGAGCAACGGCCGACCGAGATGTTCAGGTTGCTGTCTTTGTCGACGCGGTAGCTGATCTTGCCCTTCTTGATTTCGGTGACCGCCTGGCCGATGGCCATGGTGACGGTCCCGGTCTTCGGGTTCGGCATGAGACCCTTGGGGCCGAGAATGCGACCCATCTTGCCGAGTTCGCCCATCATGTCCGGCGTGGCGACGATCACGTCGTAATCGAACCAGTTTTCCTTCTGGATCTTCTCGATGAGTTCCTTGCCGCCGACGAAATCGGCACCGGCGGACTTGGCCTCGTCTTGCTTGCCGCTGGTGATGGCGAGGACCCGCTTGGTCTTGCCACTCCCGTGGGGAAGGACGAGGGTGCCCCGCACGAGCTGGTCGGCGAGGGTCGGGTTGACGTTGAGACGGAAGCTCACGTCGATGGTCGAATCGAATTTGGTGATGCTAGTCTTCTTGAGGAGTTCGGCGGCTTCCTCAAGGGTGTAGACGCGCTCGGCTTCGATGAGCTTGAGGGCGGCTTGGTATTTCTTGCCTCTTTTCATTTTCTTCCCTCCGTCAGCGATCGATGGCGATGCCCATCTGGCGGGCCGAGCCTTCGATGATCTTCATCGCCGCCTCAATGTCGTTGGCATTGAGGTCGGGCATCTTGTATTCGGCGATTTCCTTCAACTGGGCCTCGCTGATGTGGCCGACGATCTTGCGCGGATCGCCGCTCCCCTTCTGGATGCCCGCGGCCTTGAGAAGCCGATTGGCGACCGGTTCGGTCTTGATGACGAAATCGTAGGATTTGTCTTCGTAGGCGGTGATGACGACCGGGACGACTTGTCCCTTGCGGTCGGCGGTCTTGGCGTTGAAGTCGGTGCAGAACTTGTTCATCACGACTCCCGCCGAGGCGAGTTTCGGTCCAGGATGCGCTTCCCCGCCGGGAAGTTCCATCTTCAGGACCTTGACGATTTTCTTTGCCATGTTTTCCTCCTGAGATCTTGGGTAATGACAGGCCGTGGTCAACGGGCCCTCGTCGCGGGCTCTCCCACGCCGCACTTGCGTGCGAGGGTAATTATACGCACGCGTGACCTGTGTGCAACAACAAAATACAGACGCCATCGGCTCTTCCAAGCCATCGAAATCAACAAATCCAGGCGGATTTTGCAACGTGCCAAAAAGAAAAGAAGCCGCAGAACCGGCTTCTTTTCGCCAAATCGGGAAGAAACTATTTCGCCTTCGCATAAAGAAGACTGTAAGCGTAGAGGACCATGAGGACGGTCAACCCGGTGTCGGAGAGGACGGCCACCCACATCGGGAAGGCATCCCCGAGAACAGCCGAGACGATCATGATCGTTGCCTTGATGAGAAGGCCGATGACAATGATCGAAATGGCCCGGAAGCGAGCTTTCCTCGCGATGTCGATGCCGGTCACCAAACGGCTTGGATCGTCGTTCATGATCACGAGGTCGGCACTCGAGATGCTCGAGTCGCTCCCGATGCCGCCCATGGCCACACCGACGTCGGAGAGGGCAATCGAGGGGGCGTCGTTGATGCCGTCCCCGATATAGGCCACCCCGTTCGGGGTCTTGGCGATCTCCGCCTTGAGAAGCTCGCTTTTTTCCTCGGGCAATAGACCGGCCTTCACATCATCAAGCCCGAGATTCGCTCCGACTTCCTCGGCGTTTTTCGCTTGATCGCCGGTGAATAGCTTGACCTCGATCCCCATCTTGTGGAGGCCATCTACCATCTTCTTGGATTCCTTCCTCACTACGTCATTGAGGACGACGTAGCCTTCGTAAACCCCATCGACGGAGAGATGGACGATCGTTCCCTTCTCAGACACCGGATCGGGAGAAATCCCAAACTGTTCCATCAACTTGTGATTGCCAGCCAGAATCTCGTGTCCTTCATAGCTGGTCTTGATCCCGTGTCCGGCGATTTCCTCGTATCCTTCTTGCTTTTCGGCCAGTTCGTTCGCATCGTGGGCATCCCCGATGATGGCCTTCGCGATCGGGTGGGCGGAACGCGATTCCGCGCACTTGAGGTAATGCATGAAGGCATGTTTGTCGAGGTTCTTGAGATGCCAGGACGTGACTTGGAAGTCGCCGTAGGTGAGGGTGCCGGTTTTGTCCGAGACGACGGTCTTGATCCCGAGGAGCTTGTCGAAATAGGGGGTGCCTTTGACGACCAGCCCATGCTTGGAGGCGAGCCCGATTCCGGCGAAGTAGGCCAGCGGCACCGAGAGAACGATCGCGCAGGGACAGGCGATGACGAGGAAGGAGAGGCCGACCCTCACCCATTCGGTCCAAACCTCACCGCTATTTATCCCGAGGAACAGGGGCGGGATGAGGGTCACGAGCGCAGCAAGGAGAACGACGACCGGGGTGTAGTATTTGGAGAAAACCGAGATGAACTTCTCGGCCTTCGACTTCCCGCGGCCGGAATTCTCGACGAGGGTCATGATCCGGGCGAGGGTCGAAGAGGAATAGGGCTTGCTGATCTTGACCGTGAGGGCTCCGCTTTTGAGGGTGGTACCGGAAAGAACCTCATCGCCCTTCTTCCGATAGACCGGGATGAACTCGCCGGTGAGGGAGGAGACGTCGACGTTTCCTTCCCCGGCGATGATGACCCCGTCGCTAGGAAAAGCTTCCCCCACTTTCACCATTACGACGTCGCCGACTTCGAGTTCCTCTGGTTTGACCGTCTCCAGGCCCTTGCTTCCGAGGCGGGTCGCCGTTTCGCTTTTGAGGTTGACGGCATCGACGATGGCGTTATGGCTCTTCCTTGAGGCGACGATGTCGAAGAGCTCGCCGAGCTGATATAGCGCGACGACCATCACCGCATCGAAATAACTCATCGGATCTACTTCGATGAGTGGGAGGAGGAACGCCCCGAGGGAGGCAATGCTCATGAGGAAAGCCTCGTCGAAGATATTCCGTAAGTGGATGACGTTCTTGATGAAGCGCCAAGCCACGTCGTAGGCAGCAATTAGCCAAGCCACGAGGTTGATGGGAAGAAGGACGCCATAGATGATCGTCGCGTCGATGCTATCCCCAAGGACTCCCATCGTCACGAAGGTCGAGACGGCACTGATGAGGAAAGCCGAAAGGGCACGGGCGAGCTTGATCCACATGCCCTTGTCCCAAGCCACCCTTTTGCCAGTGCGCTCGGGAATCGGGGCCACGTGGAAGGCCTCCTCGACCGAAGAGACGATCTTGTCGATTTCCTCGATCGGCCGTTGCTCGGAAGTCAAATACAACTTGCCGGCACCGTAATCGATATTGCATTCCTTGACCCAATTCTCCTTCTCCATCCGGTGAACGACCCTCTCGGCGCACGCCGGGCAGTCCAAACCGGTGATGAGATAGGATTGGTCGACCATTTGATTAGGCATCTTGTTTCTCCGTCACGTGTTCGTGGACCACTTCGAGGAGGCTCCGGATGTGGTCGTCGGCCAGTAGGTAGAAGACCTTCGTCCCCATTTTCCTCGAGGAAAGGAGGCCGGCATCGTTGAGGACCCGGATCTGGTGAGAGGCAAGGGATTGGCTGACCCCCGCTTCTTCTTGGATTTCCCCGACCGATCTTTCCCCGTCTTTGATGGCGTAGAGGATCTTCAGGCGCGTGAAGTCACCGGCCACCTTGAGGAGGTTTTCCATTCTTTCGAGTGTTTCTTCGTTTGGTGCGGACATACATGAATCTCCCTTCATGCTTCATTTTATGAATGTGTGTTCATATTACAAGACAAAGATGAAGAAATATTCATATTTAAGGAAAAAGGAAAGGCCGGTTTCTCCGGCCTGGCTTTCCGAAATGGGGGTCAAACGCGCTCGATTTCGGAGAAATCGACATCGATGGTCGTCGAACGGCCGAAGAAGACCGTGTCGACCTTGCAAGCCCCGGTCGCTTTGTCGACCGAGAGGATCTTGCCTTCGGTTCCCTCGAGGGGACCTTTGATGACCTTGACCTTGTCGCCGACGTTGTAACGGGCATACATGCTCTCGTCGATCTGGCCCATCCGCTTGAGGACCGGCTCCATCTCCTCCCGGGTGACCGGGGTCGGCTTCTGACCGCCGCCGGAGGAACCGGCAATGCCAGTGACCCCTGGGGTATTACGGACGATGTACCAGCTTTCGTCGGTCATGATCATTTCGACGAAAATGTAACCCGGATAGAGGTTCTTGGTCTTGGTCTTGCCGGTCTGCATCCCGTCCTTGAGGACCGGGACCTCGATCTCGGCAACCAAAACGCGGAGGATGAGGTCCTCCATCCCCATGCTCTTGATCCGCTTCCGGAGATTGTCGGCCGTCTTGGCCTCGTGCATGGAATAAGTGGTGACGATATACCACTGTTTCTCGCCCAGTTTCGGTGCTGCCATGTCTTTCCCTCCAAATCCCTATCAGGCGCCAAATGCCGCTTCAAGCTGCTGAATGATGCTTTGGGCCGTGAGATCCTCGAGGACCAGGAAGATCGCGCAGAATAGCGCGATGCAGATGACGACGGCAATCGAGGGCCAGAGTTTTTCCCGGCTCGGCCAACGGACACGCCTACCTTCCTTAGCGACTTCTTTGAGGTATTTTCCCGGTGTGGTCATCTCATTTCCTCCTTAACGGCTTTCGCGATGCAAGGTGTAGCGGTTGCATTTCGGACAGAATTTCCGGAGTTCCAGCCTTTTGACGCTGTCGGCATTGACTTCCGTCTGGTAGTTCCGCGAGAGGCACTCTTCGCAAATCAAAAAGACCTTTTTCCTTGCCATCGGCTTATCTTACTCACTCAGCGGGGCAAATGATAGCCCTTTGGGGCTACCACCGTCAACTGGCTAATTCCTCTCCCCTGACCGGGGTCGTCACGAAGAGCGGAAAGCCGGAGAACCGCGCACCCTATACGGGTTAAGCCGTGCGTAAAAGCTGAGATTTGGGACACGGACCAAAAATCGCCGGCAAAAGGCCGTTGAATGACAAGAAGCCGGCTGACCAGGCCCCTTCTTGCCAGGCGCTTACTCGATTCCCTTTGCCTTCAGCAGATCCCGGTAGCGCTCAAAGCGGTTCCGGACTTGCTTACGGCTGAGGCCGAGGCGTTCGCCAATTTCCCGGAAGCTGAGTCCCTCGGCCCGGAGGGAAGCTATGGCGACTTCCTCCTCGCTCAGGTCGGGGATGACCTCGGCGAGTTTCTCGAGGGCTTCACCGCGTTCCAGGTAGATACGTGGATCCTCCTCGGGACTCTCGATCACGTCGGCGAAAGTGAGTTCCGAAGGCGGATCGAAGGGATCGTCGAGACGCATGAGACGGTCTGCGAGATAACCCTCCTTCTTGACGAAGTTGACAATCTCATGGGAGAGGATGGAGAGGAGGTAGTTTTCGAACCGGCCCTTACCTAGCTCATAGCTGAGGAGGGCAGTCTCGAAGGAAGAGAAGAAGAGGTAATTGAGATCCCAGACGCCGATCCTGGGAGCCAGGGTCGGCTGGGCCATGTGGCAGAGCCGCATCCGGAAGGCGAAATAGCGTTCCGTCAGTTCCTGATGGGCCTCCTGGTCACCGAGGCGAAGGCGAATGAAAAGCTCTTCGTCCCTAATAGATTTGTCAATGTGCTTGATGTTCTTTTGGCTACTTCTTGTAGCGGGAGGCGTCGATTTGGGCTAGGAGGATCCCGGCTGCCACCGAGGCGTTGAGGGAATTGACGTGCCCGCGCATCGGGATCTTGACGACGAAATCGCTACTCTCGAGGACCAGGCGGGAAACGCCCTTGCCTTCGCTACCGACAACCAGGGCCACCGGCATCCGATAATCGAGGTCCATTGAAGGCTGCTTGGCTTCGCCATCGGTCGCGACGACCCAATAACCGGCTTCCTTCAGCTCCCTTATGGCGTTCGATAATGAGGAGACTTCGGAAACCCGGACGTAGCAAGCGGCCCCGGCCGAGGTCCGGTAGACCGTCGGGGAAACGGGGGCTTGCCCGTGCCGTCTCAAGACGACGCCGTCGACACCGAAAGCATCGCACGAACGAAGGATGGCCCCCACGTTGTGGGGATCCTCGATCCCGTCGAGCAGGACGAGCGTCGGGTAGACGCTTTTACCGGCGAGGGCGATGAGCTCCTTCAAAGGGAGCATCCGCGGAGGCGCAATCTGGCAAACGAGCCCTTGATGGGGCATGTGGCCAGAAAGGCGGGCCAAATTCATCTCGTCGGTTGCCTGTAGATAGAGGCCTCTTTCCTTGGCCATGGCCACGACCTCATCGTCGGGGCCGAGCCTTGCAAGATAGTAGAGCCGCTCCGCTTGCCCCGAGTTGACGGCCGATCGGCAGGCATTTCGTCCGTAGACAATTATAGGCGCGCCTTGGTAACGGAGCTTTTTCTTTTTCCGGTAGGTAATCATTGAATGTCCGTCGACATCTTTAGTTCAAGCGGCTTTACGACAAAACGCACCTCGTCGAGGAAGGAGGAAAGGGAAGTTTCGTCGGCCCCCGACATCCGGAAGACGATGCGGAGGGCGGAGTTCTCTTGATAGGTCAGAAGCTCGGTCTGGGTTTCCCTGATCTTGATGTTGTAACGATTGGCCGCGAGGATGATGTCTCGGATAACCGGTCTCTGACTCGGAACGACGATCATGAGCATCGGGTTCCGCCTGGCCATCGCCCTCTCCACTTTCCTTAAGAGCACGAGGCAAGCAAGCGCGACGACGGTGGCAATGACGGCAATTAGGAAATTGCCGCTTCCGCAAGCCAGCCCGATGGCCATCGTGACCCAGATGGTCGTGGCCGTCGTGAGGCCCTTGATGTCAGTGCCGGTTTGGATGATGGTCCCGGCCCCGAGGAAGCCGATGCCCGGGACAACCTGGGCGGCCAGGCGGGCCGGGTCGCGATTGGGATAATCGGCATCGGAAAAGCCATAAATGGAGATGACCATGATGAGGGCGCTCCCGATGGCGACCATGAGGTGGGTCCTAAGGCCGGCGGCGTGACCGTTGTACTCCCGTTCAAAGCCGATGAGTCCGGAGAGGAGGGCCGCCATGAGAAGGGAAAGGAAAACCAAAAGGAGGTTGCCGGCCCAGTCGGCGATCGCGCCGCCGAAACCGGAATTGAAGCTATCGATGATGATGCGATCGACCGGCGTCATTAGAGGAGTCCTTTCTGGAGGAGGACGGCCCTTAGCTCGTCACTGCGGGCATAGTCCTTTGCCTTTCTGGCCTCATTGTAATCCATATAGAGTTTTTTATCATCGGCGGTAATCTCACCAATCTCCGGATCGAGTCCCAAAAGGATAAGCGAGGAGCGGATTTTGCGGAGGCTTTCCACCACCGCTTCCTTGTTCCGTTCGACGAGGCGGAGGGCTTGGTTGGCCTCTTTCTGTTCCTCGTAGAGAAGGGAGAGGGCATTGGGGGTATTCAAGTCGTCGGAGAGGGGGAGGAGAAGGCGGGATGTCGAAGGATCCGGGTCTACTTCATCGAGGCCATGAAAGACCAGCTGGGCCTTCAACTTCCGTACGGTGGAGGCAAGCGAGAGGAAACGTTCCCGAGCCTCCTCCATCTTGTCATCGGCATAGGAGAGGGGGGCCCGGTAATGGGTCGAGAGGACCATGAGGCGGAAAGCCTTCCCGCCATAGGTCGAGACGACGTCCTTCATGAGGATGACGTTCCCGAGCGACTTGCTCATCTTCTCCCCGACGATGTCGATGAAGCCGTTGTGCATCCAGTAATGGGCCAATCCGTTCCCGTTTTGGGCAAACGATTGGGCCCGCTCGTTCTCGTGATGGGGGAACTTGAGGTCGAAACCCCCGCCGTGGATGTCGATGAAGCCGTTCTCCCCACGAAAAAGGGAATCGATCATCACGCAGCATTCGGTATGCCAACCAGGGCGGCCCTTCCCCCAGGGGGAGTCCCATTTGATTCCTTCATCGGTCTTCTTCCAGAGGGCGAAGTCGAGGGGGTCTTCCTTGACGGAACTCGGCTCGATCCGAGCCCCGCTTTCGAGGGCGTCGATGCTGTTGTGGCAAAGTTCGCCGTATTCTTTTACCTTCCTGACCCGGAAATAGACATCTCCGCCTCGCACGTAGGCAAAGCCTTTCTCGACAAGCCTTGTCACGTAGGAGATGATCTCGTCCATCATGAGGGTCGGACGTGGGGTAATATCGGGGAGAGAGGAACCTACCTCTTCCACCAACCGGGCAAAGGACGCGATCACTTGTTCCGAAAGTTCCTTCTCCGAAATACCCAGTTGCTTCGCCCGCCTGATGATCTTGTCATCGACATCGGTGTAGTTGCTCACGTATGTCGTCTTGTAACCAGCCGCCTTGAAATAACGGATGAGTTCGTCGAAGACGATGACCGGGCGGAAGTTCCCGATGTGGGGATCCCCGTAGACGGTCGGGCCGCAGCAATATAGGGAAACCCGCCCCGGGACGAGGGGGACGAATTCCACTTTCTTCCCGAGAAGGGAATCGAAAACTTGTGTCTTCATCATGGTTTGGAATCCTCGACTTCCATGCTTTCCTCGGTCTCCTTCTTCCCAATGAAGAGGGCAAGGCGAGGGCCCCATTCAGGGAAACTTGCGTAGATCGCCCCAGTCACGAGTAGGGCGATTCCGATGGCCAATAGGTAATAGAAAAGTTCGTAGAGATAGGCTTCAGCCGTGTCAACGATGAATGAATCAATCATCAGGAGCAGGCCGGAAATCGCCAGCAAAACCCCGCTGACGATTCTCCCTTTTCCCTGGAGACTCCCTTTTTTCGCCTCAGCGACGAAATGGAACACCCCGCTGGCAAGAGCGAGTACCATCGCAATGAGAAGGAGATAAAACGGGGCGGCAATCAACACCTCCCCGCCCTGATGGGCCCGAGGCGAGAGAAAGATGGCCAGGGCCACCGTGAGGGCCCCGCACCCGAAGAGGCTCCCAAAGAGGGCATCCGCGGCGAGGAAGCGTTTCTCGCTTCCCTCGTTCCCGGTGAAGAGGAGGAATTGGAGAATCGATTGGTATAGGAATGGCAGGGCCAACAGAACGGAGGCGAGGAAATAGATTGTCCCGCCATTCGAGCCGACGTCCTTGTAGTGTTCCATCGAGGTCGTGGCAAAGCATACATAGGCCACGGCGACGAGGAAATCCCCGACGGCCAGGAGGATGGCCTTGCCTTTGGGCTTTTTCTCGACCTCGCCGGCCGCGATCACAAGTGTCGCGATGGCAATCAAGGGGGCCAGGAAATAAGTCCCGGTCCGGAAATAATAACCGCTGGTATCAATGCCCGGCTCATAGTTCGGGTTGTTCGCGGCCAAAGAGAGGGCGATGGACAAAAGGAGGGCCATCACGGCCTTCGTCAGTTCCAGAAGGGGTGCGTTCCCGTCCTTCCCGGTTTTCAACTCCACGATGCTCATAGGAGGATTTTAGCAATCTCTTCCGCGTTCCGCGCCCGGAAAGAGGCCTTTCGGACCCATTCCCCACCGTAATCGCCGTATCCATACTCGGCAAGGAGGAGTTCTAGCCCGGCTTTTTCGGACGTTAAGAGATCAACGATCGAATCGCCGACGTAAACGGCTTCGGCTTTCCCAATCGAGGATCCTTCCATCAAATCGACGAGGGGCATGGCATTCGGCTTCGGATCCCGCCCATCAATCTGCCCGACGATTTTCGAAAAACGCGCTCCGTAATGGTATTCCACCACGTCGACGGCGATCTTCTCGGGCTTGTTCGTGTAAACGTAGAGGTTGATGCCCCGGGAGAGAAGGGCATCGAGCGTCTCGGCCATTCCTTCGTAAGGCCGACTCCCGGGAATTTGGTAAGAATCGTAGAGGGGAAGATACAGCGCCTTCGCCTTTTTGAATAGCTCCGGCTCGTCGAATTCCCCGAGGGCCCGGTGGAGGAGGGCATCCGCCCCATTGCCGATGAACGTCTTGACCTTCCTCTCGTCGTAAGAGAGGGGCAAAGCCAAGCCCAGAAGGGTTTCGTTGAGGGCCTTCGCGATACCGGAAATGGTGTCGATGATCGTCCCGTCGAGATCAAAGAAAACGGCCTTCAGCATGCTGACATTCTACCCATAAGGGACAACGTAAGAAAGGAAAACGGGCCATAAAGGCCCGTATTTGCCTTTGTGTCCCTTAGTTGGGGTACTTTTCCCGGTTGGCCCGGTAATGGGTGTGGAGGAGCTCCTCGGCCTTTTCGGAACCGTAGGAACCCAGGAATTCATCGTAAAGGCGGATGATATCCGGGTTGTTGTGGGATTGACGGACGCTCTTCTTCTCGTCGATCGAGTAGAGGATGGCCGCCCGCTTGGCCCGGTAGGTATCGAGGATGTCGGGATCCTCCCGGTCGAGAAGGGAAGGCTTGACAAAGGGCTGGCCCCCGCCGTTGATGCAACCGCCGGGGCAACCCATGATCTCGATGAAGGCGTAGGGCGAAGTCCCGTTCCGCACCTCGTCGAGGAGGGGCTTGGCATTCTTCGTTCCCGAGGCCACGGCCACCTTCATGAGGGTTCCGTTTATGTCGATCTCGGCTGTCTTGACCCCGGCAAGCCCCCGGACTTCCTTGAAGTCGACGGGCTCGTGCTCCTTCCCGGTCAAGGTGTGGTAAGCAGTCCTGAGGGCCGCTTCCATGACCCCACCGGTAACCCCGAAGATGGCCGCCGCGCCGCTATATTCGCCTAGGAGGTCGTCATCGAATTCCTCGTTAGGGAGGGAATCCCAAAGAATGCCGCTCCGCTTGATGAGGAGGGCCAGTTCCCTCGTCGTGAGGACGCAGTCGACATCCTTCACGCCGGGAATGGCTTGGTTCTCAGGACGCTCCTTCTCGTATTTCTTGGCCGTGCAGGGCATGATCGAGACGACGTAGATGTCCTCCGGATCGAGACCGTGCTTCTTCGCGAAGTAGGTCTTGGTAATGGCGCCCTGCATCTCATGGGGCGACTTGCAGGTCGAGACATGGGGAATGAGGTCGGGGTAGAAGAACTCCATGTAGTTGATCCAGCCTGGCGAACAGGAGGTGATTTGGGGAAGGGGCGCCGTCTTCTTGGCAATCCGGTTGATGAGTTCCTGGCTTTCCTCGGTGATGGTGAGGTCGGCACCGAAGTTCACGTCGAAAACACGGTCGAAACCGAGCCGGTGGAGGGCAGCAACCATCTTGCCTTCCCCGTTCTCCTCGCCGATCTTCTTCCCGAATTCCTCGCTGATGGCGGCCCGGACGGCCGGAGCCGTCTGGACGACGAGGAACTTCCCGGCTTTCTTGGCTTCGTCGATCTTGTCGATTTCCCGTTTCTCGGAGAGGGCCCCGGTCGGGCAGACCTCGATGCACTGGCCGCACTGGAGGCAAGGGACCTTGGAGAGGCTCCGGTTGGCGATGGGGGCGACGACGGTCTTGAACCCGCGGTTCTCGAAACCGAGGATCCCGATGCCGGTCGCCTCCTTGCAGCGCTCAATGCAGCGTCCGCAGAGAATGCATTTGCTGCTGTCGCGGACGATGCCCGGGGCGAGGTCGTCTTTGGTGGTCGGGGTCATCTGGCCGATGTATTTGCGGTCCTCGGCACCGACGATGCTCGCGACGTGGAGAAGCTCACACTGACCGTTCTTCACACAGGTCTGACATTCCTTGCTATGGTTGGAAAGGAGAAGTTCCACCGAGGTTTTGCGGGCTTCCACCGCCATCGGGGACGAGATGAGAATCTCGAATCCCTTCTCGGCCGGAACGTCTTTGACCGGATAGACGCAGCTTGCGAAGAGCTTCGAGCCGCGCCCGGATTTGATTTCGACCAGACACACGCGGCAGGAAGCCAGCGAATTGTGGCCATGGTTCCAATAGCAGAGGGTCGGGATGCGGAATCCGACCGAACGGCAGGCCTCGAGGACCGTGAGGGAGGAATCGACTTCGTAAAGCCGCCCTTCGATCCGAACGTTCATTTTCTCTCCCATCTTCTTACTCCTTCACAATGGCGTGGAAACGGCAGCCGGCCATGCAGGCCCCGCACTTGATACACTTGCTTTGGTCGATGTGGTAGGGCTCCTTGCCCGGGACGCCGCTGATGCATTGGACGGGGCAATTCCGCGCGCAGAGGGAGCACTTTTTGCAAAGCTCGGGCTGAATCCGGTAACGGGTGAGCTTCTTGCAAACATGGGCCGGGCAACGCTTTTCCTCGACGTGGGCCCGGTATTCCTCCGGGAATTTCTTCATGGTCGAGAGAATCGGGTTGGCCGCCGTCTGCCCGAGCGCGCAAAGGGAGCCCTTCTGGGTCACCTCGGCGAGGTGTTCCATTTCGACGAGGGTCTTGGGAGTCGCCGTCCCGTTGACGATGGTAGTGAGCATTTCGTGGAGACGTTTGGTCCCGATTCGGCAGGGAGTGCATTTCCCACAGCTTTCCGAGCAGATGAAGTCCATGTAGAAGAGGGCGACGTCGACCATGCAGTTGTCCTCGTCCATGACGATGGCCCCACCGCTGCCCATCATCGAGCCGCGGGCGACCAGGGTGTCGTAGTCAATCGGGGTATCGAGGTCTTCCTCGGTAAGGCAGCCTCCGGAAGGACCGCCGGTTTGGATGGCCTTGAACTTCTTCCCGCCGGGGATGCCCCCGCCGATGTCGTAGATGAGGGTTCGGAGGGTCGTGCCCATCGGTACCTCAACGAGACCGACGTTGTTGATCTTTCCGCCGAGGGCGAAGACCTTGGTCCCCTTGCTCCCCTCGGTCCCGACCTTCCGGTATTCATCGGCCCCGACCCGGATGATGTAAGGCACCTGGGCCAAGGTCTCGACGTTGTTGACGCAGGTCGGCTTTCCCCATAGGCCCTTGATGGCCGGGAAGGGGGGACGGGGACGGGGCATCCCCCGCTTCCCCTCAATCGAATTGAGGAGGGCCGTCTCTTCCCCGCAGACGAAAGCCCCGGCTCCTTCGCGGAGGTGAACCTCAAAGTCGAAGCCGGTCCCGAGGATGTTCTTGCCGAGGAGGCCGACCTGTTCCATGTCCTTGATGGCCCGTTTGAGGCGCTCGACCGCGACCGGGTATTCGGCCCGGACGTAGAAATAGCCTTCATCCGCCCCGAAGGCATACCCGGCGATCATCATCCCCTCGATGACCTCAAAGGGGTTGCCCTCGAGGATCGAACGGTCCATGAAGGCCCCGGGGTCGCCCTCGTCGCCATTGCAGACGATGTACTTCTTGTCGCTTTCCACCGCCGCGGCGAAGCTCCATTTCCTCCCGGTCGGGAAACCCGCGCCGCCCCGGCCGCGGAGGCCGGATTTGCTGACTTCGTCGATGACCTCTTGCGGGGTCATCGAGGTGAGGACCTTCTTGAGGGCCTTGAAGCCGTTGTAACCGAGGGCTTCTTCAAGGAAGTCCGGGTTGATGAGCGAACAACCGTGGAGGGAAATCCGCTTCTGCTTCTTGTAGAAATTGATGTCATCCTGACGGGCCACCCGTTCATGGGTGACCGGGTCGACGTAGAGGAGGTCCTCGACGATATGACCCCCGATGAGGTCCTCATCGACAATCCGCTCGACGTCGCGGAGGGTGACCTTCCGGTAGAGAGTGTCCTCCGGGTAGATCTTGACGAAGGGGCCTTGGGAGCAGAAGCCGAAGCAACCGACGTGGTTGCAGGTCACCTTGGCATCGAGCCCCCGTTCCTTGATGAGGCGCTGGAACTCCTTCACGAGGTCATCCGACCCATTGGCCAAACAGCCGGTACCGCCGCAGATGAGGACGGCGCGCTTGTTCCCCTTCCCGCTTAACTTGGCGGAGAACTCGTCCGTGCAGGCGTCGATTTGCCGTTGGAGTATTTCCGGGCTTGAAATCCTTTCCATTAAGCTACCTCCTTGTCGCGGCATTCCTTGATGATCGCGGAAACTTGGCCGGGCTGGACCATCGGATATACCTTCCCGTTGATCGAGACGGCCGGCGCGAGGGCACACGCACCGATGCAGCGCAGGGCCTCGATGGTGAAAAGGCCGTCTTGGCTCGTCTCGCCCGGCTTGATGCCGAGCTGCTTTTGGAACTCATCGAGGACGGCTTGGGAGTTCTTGACGTAACAGGCAGTCCCGAGGCACACCCCGACGACGTATTTGCCTTTCGGGGTGAGGGAAAAGAAATTGTAGAAAGTCACGACCCCGTAAATCTCGGCTACCGGGATTCCCGTCTTTTCAGAGACAAGTTCCTGGGCTTCCATCGGGATGTAGCCGTATTTCCGCTGGATTTCCTCGAGGATGATCATGAGGGGAGAAGGCTCGTGGGCATGTTCTTCGCAGATCTTCACGATATCCTTCTTGGCTTCGGTTCGTAAGGCCATGGCATTCCTCCTAAGTGGCGATAAAAAATTACCGATTAATTCTATTCTCGGTAATATTCGATTACAACGAAGGAAACCGGTAATCCTGACCCCTGAAATTACCGATATGTTCCCTTTTGTGCACTAGGAAGCGAACTTCCCGTCGTCGACGTCGAGGTGGTCGATGAGGAAAACGGGGAGGAGGATGAGCTGTTCCCCTTTCTTCTTCGTTGCCTCATCGAGGGGGGATTCGAGCGAATAGATGGCCTCTCCAGCATCCGAATCGTCGATGGCGACGAAAAGCCCGTCGTCGACGAAGGCGACGTAAAGACCTCCGGGGAAATCCTTCTCCAGGTCGAGGAGGGAGGTGATCATCGAGGGAGAGAGCAGCAAGAATGCCGCCTTCTCATCCGAGGCAAGGATCTGGAATTTCTCATTGAAGGCGATCGATTCGGTCTCCACCTCTTTGAGCCCGGTGAGGTTGATTGCCTTCCCCTTCTTCTCGAGGATCCGGACCGTCGCGGCAAAATCCCGCTTGAGCTTGAAGCGGAAAAGCGTCCCCTTCGCGTAGGAAACGTAACTGGTGCCGTTTTTGCTCTTCACCGCCTCGATGAGGTCGTAATGGGCGGTCTCAAAGGGAATGCCCTTGTAGAGGGCCGAGTAATATAGCCGCCCTTTGTAACGGTCGGGCCGCTTGAAAAACCCAGGATAGAGGACCGTTTCGAGGGGAAGGCCCTCGCCCGCTTTGACGATGGCCCCCGGGAATAGACGCGGGGCCGCTTCCTTCAAGACCGCTTTCGCGGCAATCCGCTGGTAGTTGCGGCCGAGGGAACCCCCGTAGACAAGGAAGCTGAGCCCGGCGACGAAGACCCCAAAGGAAATGCCCCCGAGGCTCATCGAAAGTCCGGGGGTGAAGTAACCGAGGGAACCGGTGACGGCGATTACGATGATCGCGATTAGGGACAAAGCCATGACGACCGCCCCGAAAAGGAGGAGCCGGTTCCTTTTCCTAACGAGGAGAAGACGCGTTTCCTCAAGAGGCACTGTTTGGTCGTTTACGGTTTCCAAGGGAGCAAAATCCGTTGCAAAAAGGGGTTAGAATTTGATTTCCACGTCTTCTGTCTTCTTCTCTTCGGCCTTGAAGAAGTCACGCGGGACGATGTGTAGACGTCTAGCGACGAAGCTACGCGGGAAAACGACGATATCCTGGTTGAGGGCCGAGACGTTGGAGTTGTAGATCCGCCTCGAGGATTGGAGTTCGTCCTCGGCTTCCCGGATGTCGTTTTGAAGAGCGAGGAAATTCTCGCTCGACTTGAGGGTCGGGTAGTTCTCGGCAACGGCAAAGAGGGAAGTGAAGGCCTTGTCGAGCTCTGTGACATAGGAGGCGCGTTCGGCCATGCTGGAACCACGATGGGGCTCGCGAAGGGCACTTACCGAGAGGAGGACGTCCTTTTCGTGCTTGGCATAGCCCTTCACCGCCTCGAGGCTCTTGCTGAGGAGGTCGTAACGGCGGGTCAAAGACACGTCGATGAGGGAGGAAGCCTCCTCGATCTTCACTTCGTAACGCCGGAAGCGGTTGGCCGTGACGATGTACCAGATGAGGAAGGCGAGGACGAAGACGAGTAGTAGTCCCCCGAGAATGGAGACCGGGATTACCCACGCGAGGGCATTGTCGATGAGGGGGATGGGCTGGACCATAAGCGATTTCCTTTCCATAAAAGGATAGCACAAGGAAAGCAAAAGGCCCCACGAGGGGGCCAATCGGGACGAGACTGACTCAGTCGCTCCACCGGACGAGGACGAGTTCGGCATTGTCCCCGCGCCGGGGGCCGAGCTTGTAGGTCCGGGTGTAACCGCCGGTACGGTCCTTGAATTTCTCAGCGAAAGCGGAGAAGAGGACTTCAAGGGCCGATTTGCCTTCGCCGTTCTTGATGCCGTCGCGAAGGACGGCGGCGGCTTGGCGGCGGCTCGCCAGGGTGTTCTCCTTGGCGAGGGTGACCATCGAGTCGGCGAGGGACACGAGTTCGGGAGCGACCCCGCTGGTGACCGTCACCTCGCCATGGACGATGAGCTCACTCACGACATTGCGGAGCATCGCGTAGTTCTTCGAGGCCGTATAGGGGGCCTTGAAGCGGACGCCGGCCTTGCCGTGGACGTTTTTTCTTCCTTGAGATGCCATCTGTTATTCTCCTACGTAATCGCGGAAGTGGAGGCCGATTGAGGCGAGCTTCTCCTTGACTTCCTTGAGGGACTTCTTGCCGAGGTTGCGGACCTTCATCATCTCGTCCTCGCTCTTCTGGATGAGTTCCATGACGGTCGAGATGCCAGCCCGCTTCAGGCAGTTGTTGGCCCGGACGCTCAGGTCGAGTTCCTCGATCATCATGTCCTGGTACTTGTTCTCCTCGCTGCGCTTCTCTTCCTTGACGAGACGATAGTTCTTCACTTCCTCCCGGAGGTTGAGGAAATTCTCGAAGTGCTTGACGAGGATGTGTGATGCGAGGGCCACCGCCTCTTCCGGGGCAATCGAACCGTTGGTCGTCACCTCGATGGTGAGGCGGTCGAAGTTCGAATCGCTGTCGACCCGGGTCGGCTCGACCTCGTAGGCGCACTTGCGAACCGGCGAGTAGTTGCTGTCGGTCGTGATGGTGCCCACGTGGTTGATCTTCTTCTGGGCCTTGTTGATGTCGCTGGTGACATAACCGCGTCCCCGGGCGGCGTAGATGGTCATCTTGAGCTCGGCCCCCTCGGCGAGGTGGGCGATTTCGAGATCCGGATTGACGACGGAGACCAACGCCGGGAGGGCGAGGTCACCGGCCCGGAGGACGCCCGGGCCCTTCATGTCGACCTCGATCCGCTTGGTCTCGCCCTTGTCATCGTCGATCTTGAGGACGAGGTCCTTGAGGTTGAGGACGATCTCGGTGACATCTTCCTCAACGCCGGGGATGGCACTGAACTCGTGACGGACGCCTTCGATGTCGAGGGCGTAGACGCTCGCGCCGGGGAGGGCGCTCAGGAGCACGCGGCGGAGGGCATTGCCGATGGTGATCCCGAAGCCCCGTTCGAGGGGCTCGATCACGAATTTCCCGTAATGGGCTTCCTCATCGGAAGCGAGTTCCTTCACGTCGAAGGGAAGGAAGGCACCGGGGATGACCGTTTCCGGGGTCTTGTTGTCGTTGTTGCTGAGCATTCGCTATCCTCCTTGCTCAAGGCTAATTAGCCGCGGGTCCGCTTGGGCGGACGGCAGCCGTTGTGCGGAACCGGGGTGGTGTCGGAAATGGAGAGGACTTGGAGACCGGCCGTCGCCAAGGCGCGGACGGCGCTTTCGCGGCCCGGGCCCGGGCCCTTGACGTTGACGTCGAGTTGGCGGATGCCTTGCTCGAAGGCGCTTTTCCCTGCCGCTTCCGAGGCCAGCTGGGCGGCGAAGGGGGTCGATTTCTTCGAACCCTTGTAGCCGAGGGCGCCGGCACTCGACCAGGCGATGACGTTGCCGGATTGATCGGTGATGGTGACGATGGTGTTATTGAAGGTGGAATGGATGTGGGCGATGCCCCGCGTGAAGTTGCGCTTGACCTTCTTCTTCCGCGCGGTGGTCGACTTCTTGCCCTTTTTCTTGGTGTCTGCCATTTTCTTAGCTCCTCATTAGCGCGTGGCTTCCTTCTTGTTGGCAATCGTCTTCCGCTTGCCTTTCCTGGTCCGGGCGTTGGTCTTGGTCCTCTGCCCGCGGACCGGGAGGCCCTTGCGGTGGCGGATGCCACGGTAGCAGCCGATTTCCTGAAGGCGCTTGATGTTCATCGCCACCTCGCGGCGGAGGTCGCCCTCCGTCTTGAGCTTGGCCACCTCGGCCCGGATGGCCGAGAGCTGCTCGTCGGTGAGGTTCTTGACGCGGATGTCCTCGTTCACCTTGGCGGCGAGGAGGATCTTCTTCGCGGTCGCGTCGCCGATCCCGTAGATGTAGGTAAGGGACACGACGACCCGTTTTTCGTTGGGGATGTCAACCCCGACAATGCGTGCCATATTCTTCGTTTACTCCTTGATTAGCCCTGCCGCTGCTTGTGTTTGGGGTTGGGGCAGATGCACATGACGACCCCGTGGCGGCGGATGATCTTGCACTTGTCGCAGATCGGTTTGACGCTAGGTCTGACTTTCATTTTCTCTCTCCTTGGAATCAGTTCTTGTAACGGAACGTGATGCGCCCGCGTGTTAAGTCATAAGGCGAGAACTGGACGGTAACCCGATCGCCGGGAAGAATGCGGATGTAGTGCATCCGGATTTTCCCCGAAACGCAGGCAAGGACTACCGCTCCATTGGCCAGTTTCACCTTGAACATGGCGTTGGGTAGGTTCTCCAACACCGTCGCCTCGACTTCGATGCAGTCTTCTTTGCTCAACTTTTTCTCCTTTCCTACCGGGTGAGTACCTTGGCCCCATCCTCGAGCACGGCGACCGTGTTCTCGTAATGGGCCGAGTACCTGTGGTCTTTGCTCACCGCCGTCCATCCATCGGGAAGGACGCGGAGGGCATTTCCCCCTTCCATCACCATCGGTTCGATGGCGAGGGTCATCCCCGCTTGGAGGAGGGGGCCGGTTCCCGGTCGACCGTAGTTGGGGATGTAGGGATCCTCGTGCATTTCCCGCCCGATCCCATGCCCGGTGTATTCCCGTGGGACGCTATATCCACACGAACGGGCGTGTTCCTCGATCGCGTGGCAGATGTCCCCGAGATGGATGCCCGGGCGGACGAGGGCAAGGGCAATCTCGAAGCAGGCTTCCGTCTCCTTGATGAGGCGGAGGTGGGACTCGCCGACGATGCCGACCGGGTAGGTTCGACAGGCATCGGCGTGGTAGCCGTGCTTTTGACTCACGAGGTCGACCGAGACGATGTCGCCGTCCCGGAGGACCTTCTTGGAAGAAGGGATTCCGTGGACGAGGACCTCGTTGACCGAGACACAAGCCGCACCGGGGAAGCCGCCGTAACCTTTCTCGGCGTTCACCGCTCCGAGTTCCGCCATCGTCTCATCGACGAGGGTGGCAATCTCCAAGGTGGTGACGCCGGGTCGGATGAAGCGCTCGAGGCGGGCGAAGCACTCGATGAGCACCGCGCCGGCCTCGGCCATCAGGGCGATTTCCCGTTCGGTCTTGAGCTTGATCATCTTTTGCCCTTGAGGAGGGCCGAGAGCTCCGCTTCCATGTTGAGGAGGGGAAGCGTGCCGTCGAAGCTGTGGAGAAGGCCCCGTTCCCGGTAATAGGCCAGTAGGGGCTCCGTCGACTTGAAATAGTTGTCGAGGCGGACTTTGAAGGAAGAAGCGTTATCGTCCTTCCTTTGGATGAGGGGGGAACCGCAGTAATCGCAGATGCCCTCGGTCTTCGGCTTCATCGTGTTGACGTTGAAGCTGGCTCCGCACTTCGGGCACACCCGCCGGCCGGCGATCCTCGCGATGAGGACATCCTCCGGGCACTCGATGTCGATGACGAGGTTCACCTCCCGGCCGATTTCCGGGCCGAATAGGGCGAGGGCCTCGGCCTGGGGAATCGTCCGCGGGAAGCCGTCGAGGAGGTAACCGTTAGCGCAATCGGGCCGCGAGAGGCGTTCTTTGACGAGGGCGGAGGTTAGCTCGTCGGATACAAGGCCACCGCCGTTGACGATGTCCTTGATCTTGTTGCCGAGTTCACTGCCGCTATTCATCGCTTCCCGGAACATGTCGCCGGTCGAGATGTGCGGAAGGCCGAATTCGGTGCTGATCCACTTGGCGTGGGTTCCCTTGCCCGCCCCAGGCGGGCCCATGAGGATGATGTTGAGCATTAGATTCCCTCCCGTGCTTCTTCGAAGCTCTTGCCAGCGAGGAGGCCGTCGATCTGGTTGTTCAGCTCAAGGGCGACGCCGACGATGATGATGAGGCCCGTCCCGCCGATGGCGAGGCTGGCGTCCCCATCGAAGGCATTGGCCCAGACGAGGACGACCGGAAGGGCGGCGATGAAGCAGAGGGCAGCCGCGCCGATGAAGGTCACCCGGTTGAGGACCTTCCCGACGTAGCGCTCCGTCTCCTTGCCCGGACGGATGCCCGGAATGTAGGAGCCGTTCTTCTGGAAGTTGTCGGCCAGGTTGGCCGGGTCGATGGTCATCTGGGAGTAGAAGAAGGTGAAGGCGATGATGAGGGCCAGATAGATGAAGAGGCCCCAATTCATCTCCCACGTCGAGCCGTCGAACCACGGCATCGTCATCGTCTGGTTGTAGTTGAAGATGGCGAGCCACTCGGCCTGGGCCGCCTCCGCGGAGATGAAACTCGCGATGATCGACGGAGCCGACATGATCGAGGCGGCGAAGATGACGGGGATGACGCCCGCCGAGTTCACCTTGATCGGGAGGAAGGAGGCGCGGGCCATCGGGGCGGTCGAGCCACCCTTGCCCGCGTGCTGGACCGGGATCTTCCGCCGGGCCAATTCGACGAAGACGACGAAGCCGACGATGAAGACCATGGCCAAGATGTAGAGGGCGAACATGAAGCCGCCCTCGATCATCTCCGAGGAACCGTATTGGACCCGCTCGGTGATCCACTTGGTCCAAGCGGTCGTGATCTGGGTCGGGAGCGATTGGACGCAACCGGCGAAGATGATGACCGAGATGCCGTTCCCGAGTCCCTTCTCGGTGATTTGGTCGCCGAGCCACATGGCGAGCATCGCCCCGGCCAAGAGGACGGTGACGATGTAGGCGTAGGTCCAGAAATCGGGATTGAGGTTGAGGGAGATGTATTGGCTGTTCTCCATCGTCCGGATGATGCCGTATCCCTGGACCGCCCCGAGAAGGAGGGTCAGGTAACGGGTGGCCATCTCGATTTTCTTCCGTCCGTACTCGCCCTGCTTACTCAGCTGGGTGAGGGCCGGGAGGACGTCTTTGGAGAGCAGTTGGATGATGATCTGGGCCGTGATATAGGGGGAGACCCCGAGGGCGAAGATCGAGAAATTGGAGAGTGCGCCACCTCCGAGGAGGTTCATGATGGCGAGGGAGTTCCCGCTGTTCAAGGCATCGTTCAGCTCCGAGGTGACACTGACGCCGGGGACCGTAATGGCCGCCCCGATCCGGATTATGAAGAGGATCATGACCGTAAAGAAGATCCGGTTCACGATTTCCTTGTTTTTGAAGATCGAGACGAACTTTTTCATTACTTCTTGGCCTCAAAGACGCCGCCGGCCGCCTTGATGGCGGCTTCGGCCGACTTGGAGCAGGCGCTCACCTTGACGGTAAGCTTCCGCGTGAGGGCTTCTTTGCCCTTAGCGAGGATTTTAATCCCATCGTGGGGCTTTTTCACGATTTGGCTTTCGATGAGGAGCTCCTCGGTGATCTCGGTCCCGTCCGCGAAGCGGTTAAGGACGGAGAGGTCGACGATGGCGTAATGCTTCCCGCCGAGGTTCTTGAAGCCGAATTTCGGTAACCGCCGGGCAAGAGGCATCTGGCCGCCTTCGAAGCCGCGCTTCTTGGTGTGGGCGTGGGCTCCTTGGCCCTTCTGGCCCTTGCCGGCGGTCTTGCCGTTGCCCGTTCCCAGGCCTTGGCCCTTCCGCCACTTGCGGGTCTTGGCACCCTTGACGACTTTGATGTCGCTAAGCGAAGTGATCATTCCTCGTTGCCTCCTTTGTTTTCCGGAGCGGCCGGCTTGACTTCCTCCGGGGCCTTGAGGCCGCGGAGAACCATGACCTTGTTGTACTCCTTGAGTTTGCTGAGGCCGTCGTGGGTCGCCCTGATGACGTTGATCGGGCAACGGGAGCCGTACACCTTGCTCACGATGTTCTTGACACCGGCGAGCTCGAGGACGGCCCGCACCGGGCCGCCGGCGATGATGCCGGTGCCGGCCGGGGCGGGCTTCAGGACGACCTTGGTCTTCCCGAATTTCCCGACCACCTCGTGGGCAATGGTCCCGCCGCGGGCGATGTGGATTCGATATAGGTGCTTCTTGGCCTGGGCGAGGCTCTTCTTGATGGCATCGGGGACTTCGCCCGACTTGGCCATCGCGAAGGAGTAACGGCCCTTCCCGTCGCCGACGACGACGAGGGCGTCGAAGCGCATGTGCTTGCCGCCCTTCTCGGTCCGCGAGACGCGGTTGATGTTGACGACGCGATCTTGGTATTCGTCTTCTTCCCGACGATAGCCGCCGCGTCCGCCGCGGCGCTCGCCCGGACGACCGCGCTGGCCGCCGAACTTGCGGGAGCCGGGCCGCTCGGAGCGAACCGAGCCGTGCGGCTCATAGACGGGGTTGCCGGTCGGATGGGGCTTCTCTTCGGGCTTGGCCTGGGGAGCCACGTTCTTGCTTTCTTCCATAGTTCACTCCTTAGAAGCGGAGCCCGCCTTCGCGGGCCGCGTCGGCGAGGGCCTTGACCCGACCGTGGTAGCTATAGCCACCGCGGTCGAAGACGGCTTCCTCGATCTTGAGGGCCTTGGCCTTCTCGGCGAGCACCGAGCCGACCTTGGCGGCCGCTTCGACGTTGCCGCCGTTGGCGAGATGGAGCTGGGTCGAAGCGCAACTGACGAGGGTGACGCCCTTGACGTCGTCGATGAGTTGGGCCTCGATGTGCTTGTTCGAACGGAAGACGCAGAGCCGGGGCCGCGAGGCGGTACCGGAGACTTTCTCGCGGACGCGGGCGTGGCGACGCTCGCGGACGAGATTGCGCGAAACTTTCTCGATCATGTTGCCCTCCTTACTTCTTTCCGCCGGCCGCAGCGCGCTTGCCGACTTTCTTGATGAGCTTCTGCCCTTTGTAATGGACGCCTTTGTTGCCGTAAACGTCCGGACGGTGGGAGTCGTAGATCGTTGCCGCGGTCTGGCCGACTTCCTGCCGGTCGACCCCCTCGACGACGATGTGCGTCTCGTCGGGGCAGCTGATCTTGGTGTATTTGCCGATGGCCTTCACTTTGACGTCGTGGCTGTAGCCGAGGAACATCGTGAGGGTATCGCCCTTCATCGAGCAGCGGTAACCGGTGCCGGAGACCTCGAGCTCCTTCTTCCAGCCCTCGCTCACGCCCTTGACGGCGTTGTGGAGGAGGGCAGAGGCGGTGCCGTGGTTTTCCTGTCCCTGTTCGGGGTCGTCGTCCGGTCCGAGGATCGGGCTCACGTGGGCGGCCCCGTCTTTGATTTCCACCTTCACGTCATTCGGGAGGTGGACGTCAAGGTCGCCTTTCGGGCCCTTGACGAAGACGCTGTGCTCCTTGACTTCGAGGGTAACGCCCTCGGGGAGGACGATTGCTTTCTTGCCGATTCGTGACATAACTTCCTCCCTTACCAGACGTAGCAGAGGACTTCTCCCCCGACGTTGGCCTTCCGGGCCTCGCTATCGGTGAGGATGCCTTTGCTGGTCGAGACGATGGCGATGCCGAGGCCCTTGAGGACACGGGGAAGCTTGGCGGCTTCGACCGTGACCCGGAGGCCCGGCTTCGAGATGCGGCGGAGGCCGGAAATGACGCGCTCCCCGTTCTCGCCGTACTTGAGGTTGACGATGAGGCTCTTCTTGGCCCCTTCCCCTTCCGAGAGATAGGAGACGATGTAGCCTTGTTCCTTGAGGATCTTGGCGATCGCGGCCTTCATCTTCGAATAGGGCATGGAGACGCTCTCGCGCCGGAGGGCATTGGCATTCCGGATCCGGACGAGCATGTCAGCGATGGGATCGTTAATCATGTCTATTGTCTCCTTTCTTTACCACGAGGCCTTCTTCATCCCGGGGATTTCGCCCTTGTAGGCGAGTTCCCGGAGGCAGATGCGGCAGAGCCCGAACTTGCGGATGACCCCGTGGGGCCGCCCGCAGCGGCTGCACCTCGTGTATTCGCGGACTTTGAACTTCGGCGTCCGCTGGGCCTTGATCTTCAAACTGGTTTTGGCCATGTTCTTTCTCCTTAGTGCCGGAACGGCATCCCGAGGTGGGTGAGGAGGGAAAGGGCTTCCGCGTCGCTACGGGCGGTAGTGACGATGACGATGTCCATTCCGCGGATCTTCCCGATCTTGTCGTAGTCGATTTCCGGGAAGATGAGCTGTTCCTTCACGCCGAGGGTGTAATTGCCGTGTCCGTCGAAGGCGTTCTTCGAGACGCCGCGGAAGTCGCGGACCCGGGGGAGGGCGATGCTCACGAGCTTGTCGTAGAACTCGTACATCCTCTTACCGCGGAGGGTCACCTTGCAGCCGATGGGCTGGCCTTCGCGGAGCTTGAAGCTCGCGATGGACTTCTTGGCCTTGGTGACGACCGGCTTCTGGCCGGAGATGGCCGTGAGGTCGGCCACGCTGTCCTCGAGGGCCTTGCCGTTTTGGGAGGCATCCCCGACACCGATGTTGATGACGATCTTGACGAGTCTCGGGGCCTCCATCGGCGAGGAGTAAGAGAACTCCTTGACGAGGGCGGGGACGATCTCGCTCCGGTATTTGGCCTCCACCCGGTTGAGCTCGGCCTTGGGGGCGGCTTTCTTGGCGGGGGCTTTCTTGGCGGCCTTCGGGGTCTTTTCGACCACCGCTTCCTTTTCCACCGCTTCCTTCTTGGGGGCGGCGGGTTTCTTCGCCGGGGCCTTCTTGGCCGCGGCCGGTTTGGCGGCCGCTTTCTTGGCGGGGGCCTTCGCGGCGACTTTCTTTTCTTCTGCCATTTGCTTGGGCCTCCTTACTTCTTCTCGAGCGACTCGCCCGAGCCGCCGACGCGGATTTTCTTCCCGTCGACCACCTTGTGGTGGACGCGGGTGGCTTTCTTCGTCTTCGGATCGATGAGGGCGACCTTGCTAGCATCGAGGGGGACGTAGATGTCGAGGACCGAGCCCTCGGGAGTGCCTTGGGTCGGTTTCTTGTGCTTCTTGTGGACGTTGATGCCTTCGACGACCACCTTGTTCAATTTGGGATAGACCTTTTGGACGATGCCGGTCTTTCCCTTGTCGTCGCCCGAGAGGACGATGACCTTGTCACCGGTTTTGATGTTCATGTCTGACCTCCCTTAGATGACTTCCATGGCAAGGGAGATGATCTTCATGTAACCCTTGTCGCGGAGTTCGCGGGCCACCGGTCCGAAGACGCGGGTCCCGAGTGGGTTGCCGTCCTTGTCGATGAGGACGACGGCATTGTCGTCGAAGCTGATGGAACTGCCGTCCTTCCGGATGATGGCCCGCTTGACGCGGACGATGACGCCGGTGACGACCTGGCCCTTCTTGATCTTGCCGTTGGGGATGGCGTCCTTGACGGCACAGGTGACGGTGTCGCCGAGGGTCGAGAACTTGCGGCGGGCCCCACCGTGTTGGCGGAAGACCCGGACCGAGCGGGCGCCGGAGTTGTCGGCGACGACGAGATTGGTTTCGTTATGAATCATCTTGGGCCTCCTTTACTCCGCCCTCTCTTCCGCTTCGGAAGCCTCTTCCCTCACGGAGGCGACTTCTTCCTTGGAGCCCTCGATGGCCTCGAGCTTCTCTTCGACGCTTGCGGCGCTATCGGTGGCGGTGGCTTTCTTGTCGATGCTCACGAGGCGGTAGCGCTTGGTCTTCGAGATGGGGCGGCAAGCCATGATGGTGACGGTGTCGCCGAGCTTGGCCTCGCCCTTCTCATCGTGGGCATGGTACTTCTTGCTGTAGCTGACCCGCTTGGCATAGAGGGGGTCGTTGCGCTTGGTCGAGACGGTCACGGTGATCGTCTTCGCCGTTTTGGTGGAGGTAACCGTTCCCTGAACGGTCGTCCTGCGATTCCTTTCCATGATCGTTCTCCTTACTTGTTATGCGCGATTTGGAGTTCCCGTTCGCGCTTGATGGTCTCTAACCTCGCGAGGTCCTTGCGGATGCGGGCGATTTCCTCGGGGTGCTCGAGCTGGCCGACCGCCTTGGAGCGGGCGAGCTCGAAGCGGCGTTGCCTTAGTAGCGAGATCTTTTCGCTCAGTTCCTCGCCGCTCAGTTCCCGGACTTCCTTGATGTTCATTGCCTATCCCCCTTCTCGGCCGCTTCCGCCTCGGGTTCGTTCCCGGTGTCGGAGACGGTCTCGATGTGGTCTTCGTTCTCGATGGCCTCGAGGCTCGAAGCGTGGGCCTCTTCCATCTTTTCCTTCTCTTCCTCGCTCAGGGCCTTGGTCCTAACGACGATCTTCGTCTTGACCGGGAGTTTGTATCCGGCCTGATGGAGGGCCTTGAGGGCAAGTTCCTCGTTGATCCCACCGATCTCGAAGATGACGCGGCCGGCCTTGCAGACGGCTACCCACCCTTCGGGCGAGCCCTTGCCGGAGCCCATACGGACCTCGGCCGGCTTCTTAGTCTTGGCAAGGTGGGGGAAGACCCTGATCCAGATCTTCCCAGCCCGGTCGGTATAGCGGGCGAGGACGATACGGGCGCTCTCGATTTGCCGATCGGTGAGATAGGCGCCTTCGAGGGCCTGGAGCCCCCACTCCCCGAACTCGACGGTATTGCCCTTGGTGGCAATGCCCTCGTAACTCAGGCTATGGGGACGGCGGTACTTAACGCGCTTTGGCTGCAGCATGCGGGTAACCTCCTTCGCGACGGTTGTCGCGGCGGTCGCGGCGCTCATCGTGAGCGGCGTCGCGGCGTTGCTCATCTTCCTTGGAAGCGGCTTCGGTCTTGTTGGCCGAACGGCAGATCCAGACCTTGACCCCAATCCGTCCGTAGGCGGTGTGGGCGCTCACGGCGGCGAAGTCGATGTCGGCCCGGAGGGTCTCCAGGGGGACAACGCCTTCCTTGTAACCCTCACGGCGGGCGATTTCAGCCCCGCCGAGCCGTCCTTGGCACTGGGTGCGGCAGCCGGCCGCCCCGGCCTTCCTCATCCGCTGGATGGCCTTTTTCTGGGTCGAGCGGAAGGATTGGCGGTTTTCGAGTTCCCCGGCGATCCACTTGGCGACGAGGGTCGCGTCGAGGTCGGGGTTCTTGACGTCGTTCACGTCAATGCGGAGGGTGCCGGTCTTCACGATCTTGGCAAGGTTCTTGCGGAGTTCGTTGATGTTGGCCCCTTCCTGGCCGACCACCACGCCCGGACGGGCGACGTGGACGGTGACGATGACAAGGGAACCCTTGTCGTTCTTGTTCCGGGCGATGTCGATGTGGGAGAGCATCGCGTCCTTGAGCTTCGGTTCGAGGAAGTTCCGAATGGCGATGTCTTCCTCGAGGAATTTGGCGAAGTCCTTCTTCGAAGCGAACCAATTGGCTTCCCAGCCCCGGTTGATGCCGATGCGGAGGCCGACGGCGTTGACTTTCTGACCCATGTTAATCCCTCTCCTTCACGGTGACCCGGATGTTGCTCGTCCTCTTGAGAAGGGCGGACGAGCTGCCCTTGCCACGCGGCATGTAGCGCTTCATCTTGATGCCATCGGAGGCTTGGATCATGCTCACGTAAAGACGGTCGTAGCTCATGCCGAAGTTGTTGGTCGCGTTGGCGGCGGCACTCTTGATGAGCTTGGCCACCGGGGTCGCGGCGCTCTTGTTGAGGCGGGCGAGCATCTTGAGGGCATAGTCGACGTCCTTGTTGCGGACGAGGTCGATGACCAGCCGCGCCTTCCGCGGGGTGACGCGGACGTCACGGGCGAAGGCGTGGGCTTCGGTGACGGCGGGCTTGGCCGGGGCTTCCTCGACCTTCTTCGCCTTCTTGGCCGCTTTCTTGTCGGCTTTGGCCTCGACGGCCTTCTCGGATTTGGCCTTCTTGGCTTTCTTGGGGGCCTTTTCCTCGATTACGGTCTCTTCCTTGACGGATTCTTCCTTCACCGCCTTCGTGGCCTTTTTCTTGGTTTCTGCCATGTCTAAGGGCCTCCTTACTTCTTGCCCTTGGCCGCTTGATCGCCAAGGTTGTTGCCATGGTGGCCCGGGAAGCTCCGGGTCGGGGCGAACTCCCCGAGTTTGTGCCCGACCATGTCCTCGGTCACGAAGACCGTGATGTGTTCCTTGCCGTTATAGACGGCGAAGGTGTGTTCGACGAAGGCCGGGTAGATGGTGCTGCGGCGCGACCAGGTCTTGATGATTTCCTTTTTGCCGGCTTTGTCGAGGGCCTCTACCTTCTTGAGGAGGTAGTCATCCACGAACGGGCCTTTTTTGCTTGAACGAGACATTTTCTACTTCTCC
>CASFVT010000012.1 GCA_949298195.1 uncultured Bacillota bacterium | reverse complement strand
GGCGATGGGCGGGAAGCACACCAACGTGGCGACCATCGGCTTCGCGGTGGGCTTCATCCTCATGATGGTCCTCGACGTGGCCCTCGGCTAATCGTCAATCTTCCAATCGAGGTCAAATCCGTTATTGCCGGGGTCGATGGATAGACTCGTGTCGAAATGGGCCTCGTTTTCCTTGTCCTTGGTTTTTTCCATGCAAACACCGGCTTCTTTTTCGAAAACGAGGAGTTTCTTCTCTTGTCCTTTGACACTTTTCAGGATTGGGCCAATCTCCAAGAAACCGTGCTTTTTCAAAAGGGCGATCGAAGCGGCGTTGTCGATCAGGCATCTGGCCTTGAAGCGGTGGAAGCCCTCTTCCTCGAGGTAGCCGAGGAAAGCTTCGAGGGCTTCGCTCATGAAGCCTTGCCTTTGGAAAAGGGTCCCGAGGCAATAGCCGACCGTGGCTTCTTTCCGCTCTTTATCGATTTCGACCGCGCCAATGGCCCCGATGACCCCGACGGTCGGGAGTTCGATCGCGTAGTGATAATAATCGTCCATTTCGTATTTCGGGGCGACGTAAAGGAGATAGGAGAAGGTTTCTTCAGGACTTGCGTGGGCATCCCACGTGAGCCATCTGCTCACTTCCGGGTCGCCCGCGAAGTTTTGATAGACATCGAGGTAATCCATCGTCTCGAAGGGCCTCAATAAAAGCCTTCTCGTCCTGAGGGGAACGCTTCCGTTCATCGTTTTTCCTCCTTTTTTTCATTCTAGGACACGCGGTCGCCTTTTTGGCGTTCCCCTTATGAAAACGCTTTCTCGCGGGCCGATCGGCCTTTCCAGTTTACAGGGGTAGGAGGGGACGTATATCCTTATGTCGGTAAAAGTTTACCGGAAGCATTGGAAAGGAGGATTCGATGAAAGCGTTCAGCAAAAACCAATTGCAGCGCTACCCAGTCTACCTCAAGTTCTTCAAGACCCTCATCGAGGAGGGAAAGAAAGACGTCTCCTCGCCCTTCATCGCCCGGGAGCTCGGTTATAGCGAGGAACAGATCCGCAAGGACCTCCAAGCCGTCTCGAGCGAACCCGGCGTGCCGAAGAAGGGACGTGACCTCCGCCGGCTCATCGAGACGCTCGAGGAATTCCTCGGCTACCGCGACTCGACGACGGCCGTCCTCATTGGGACCGGTCATCTTGGGCGGGCCCTCCTCAACTACCCAAATTTCGCCGACATGGGCTTAGAGATCGTCGCTGCCTTCGATAACGATCCCACGGTTATCGGCGAGAAAATCGCCGGTCGGGAGGTCTTCCCGGTGGAACGGATCGAGAATCTCCTCCCCCGGCTCAATGCCCACATCGCCATCCTCACCGTCCCGGCCTCCGCGGCCCAGGAAGTGGCCTCTTCCGTCATTGAGGCGGGGGCCAGGGCCATCTGGAATTTCGCCCCCGTCCATCTAAACGTTCCCACCTCCATCGTCGTCGAGAACGTCAACCTCGCGAGTTCCCTCGCCGTCTTATCGCACCGGCTCAACGCCGAATTGAACAAGGAGTAACCACCATGGAAGAAACCAAGACCATCGACCAGAAGAAAGCCGCTGAGGAAGAAGTCGACCTCCTCGTGGGGAAAGGCCTCAAAGCCCTCGACGAATTCGCTTCCTTCGACCAAGAGAAGATCGACTACATCGTCGCCAAGATGTCCGTCGCCGGCCTCGACCACCACGGTAGCCTCGCCCGGATGGCCATCGAGGAGACCCACCGCGGGGTCTTCGAGGACAAGGCCACCAAGAACCTTTACGCCTGCGAATACGTCGTCAACAACATGCGCCACCTAAAGACAGTCGGCATCATCTCGAGCAACCCGGTCACCGGCATCACGGAGATCGCCGAACCGGTCGGGGTCGTCTGCGGCATCACCCCGGTCACCAACCCGACCTCGACGGTCATCTTCAAGTGCCTCATCTGCATGAAGACGCGAAATCCAATCATCTTCTCCTTCCACCCGGGGGCCCACGAGTGCTCCAAGGCGGCGGCCACCATCATGCGCGATGCCGCCATCGCGGCCGGGGCCCCGGAAAACTGCATCCAATGGATCGAGACCAAGTCGATGGACGCGACCAGTGCCCTCATGAACCACCCGGGCATCGCGACGATCCTCGCGACCGGGGGCGAGGGGATGGTCAAGGCCGCCTACTCTTGCGGCAAACCCGCCCTCGGCGTCGGGGCCGGGAACGTCCCTTGCTACATCAACGAATCCTGTGACAAGGAGCAGACCGTCAATGACGTCGTCCTCTCCAAGAGCTTCGATAACGGCATGATCTGCGCTTCCGAAAGCGCCTGCTTCATCGATGAGCCGATCTATGAGGAGATGAAGAAGCTCTTCCAGCGTTACCGCGTTTACTTTGCGAGCAAGGAAGAGACCCACCTCCTCGAGAAGTACATGTTCGGGGTCGAGAAGGGGAGCAAGGACGTCGCGTTGGCCAGACTCAATAGCAAGGTCGCCGGCATGAGCGCGGTCGACATCGCAAGAAACGCCGGTTTCGAGGTTCCGGAGGGTACCTCGATCATCGGGGTCGAGTTGAAGGAAGTGGGGGAGAAGGAACCCCTCTCCCGCGAGAAGCTCAGCCCCGTCCTCGGCTTCTACAAAGTCAAAAACAGCGACGAGGGTTTCAAGCTCTCCCAGAAGATGCTCGAATTCCATGGGCTCGGCCACTCGGCGGCCATCCACTGCAAGAGTCAGGAAATGGCCGACCGCTTCGGGGATTACGTCAAGGCCATCCGGGTCATCTGGAACTCGCCTTCGACTTTCGGCGGCATCGGGAACGTCTACAACTCCTTCCTCCCCTCGCTTACCCTCGGCTGCGGCTCCTATGGCCGGAATTCGGTGGCCGGCAATGTCTCGGCCATCAACCTCCTCAACATCAAGCAACTCGGCAAAAGGAGAAACACCATGCAGTGGTTCAAGGTCCCGCAGAAGATTTATTTCGAACGGAATTCCATCCAATACCTCCGTTCTTGCAAGGACGTCGGCAAGGTCTTCATCGTCACCGACCGTTCGATGGTCGAGCTCGGCTTCCTCAACAAGATCATCGACCAACTCAACCAGCGCCGGAACCCGGTGACTTACCAACTCTTCTCGGAGGTCGAGCCCGACCCCGACATCTCGACCGTCCGGAAGGGCGTCTCGATCATGAACGAGTTCAAGCCGGATACCATCATCGCCCTCGGCGGCGGTTCCCCGATGGATGCCGCGAAGGGGATGTGGATCTTCTACGAGCACCCGGAAGTCAACTTCGACGACCTCAAGCAGAAGTTCATGGACATCCGTAAACGCGCCTTCAAATACCCCGAACTCGGACGGAAGAGCAAGCTCATCTGCATCCCGACCACTTCGGGAACCGGTTCGGAGGTCACCCCCTTCGCGGTCATCTCCGACAAGGCCAATCTCAAGAAATACCCCCTGACCGACTACTCGCTCACCCCGACGATCGCCATCGTCGACCCGGAGTTCACGACCAACCTCCCGGCCCGCTCGACCGCGGACACCGGGATGGATGTCCTCACCCACGCCATCGAGGCCTATACCTCGGTGATGGCCTCCGACTACACCGACGGTTTGGCCCTCAATGCCATCAAACTCGTCTTCACCTACCTCCCGCGGGCGGTCAAGGACGGGAAAAACGACCTCGTGGCCCGGGAAAAGATGCATAACGCGGCGACGATTGCCGGCATGGCCTTCGCCAACGCCTTCCTTGGGATCACCCATTCCTTGGCCCACAAGATCGGGGCCGAGTACCACACCGTCCACGGCCGTACCTGCGCCATCCTCCTCCCCCATGTCATCCGTTACAACGGCACCGTCCCGACCAAGCTCTCGGTCTGGCCGAAGTACGAGTCCTACCAGTGCGACCGGAAGTACCTCGACATCTGCAATGTCCTCGGGCTCGAGGCCAAGACCCCGGAGGAAGCCACCGAGGCCCTCTCCAAGGCCGTCATGGCCCTCGGGAAGGAAATCGGCATCGACATGAACTTCTCCTCCCTTGTTCCCGATGAGACAACTTGGGAAAATAACCTCGAGCAGTTGGCCTATCTCGCCTATGAGGACCAGTGCACGCCCTGCAATCCCAGGGAGCCCCTCGTGAGCGAGATGATGGACATCATGCGGAAAGCCTACAAGGGGAATTGACATGCTCAATCTGTCTATCTGCGTCGGGAGCTCTTGCCACCTCAAGGGCTCCTACGAGGTCATCGAGGCGATGCGGAAAATCATCAAGGAGAAGGGGCTCCTCGACGAAATCGACCTCAAGGCGGCCTTTTGCCTCGGCCGCTGCGCCTTCGACGGTGTTTCGATCAAGGTGAACGACAAGATCATCACCGGCGTCACGGCCGATAAGGCCCTCGCCCTCTTCGAGGCGGAAATCGAGCCGCTCATCGGTAAGTGAAATGAGCGCCCCGGCCCTCGTCTCCCGGCTCAACGACTGCCGAAGCTGCTACAAGTGCATCCGTTCCTGCCCGACCAAGTCGATCAGTTTTCTCGATGGGCATGCCCAGATCGTCCAAAACGAGTGCGTTTACTGCGGTCGTTGTTACATCGTCTGCCCCCAGAACTGCAAAATCGTCCGCGACGACCTCCTCAATGCCCGCCGGCTCGTGATGGAAGGCGATACTTACGCATCGTTGGCCCCTTCCTTCCAAGCCGCCTTCCCGGACACCAGCCTCCAGACGGTGGTCGATGCCCTTTTGAAACTCGGTTTCAAGGGAGTCGAGGAGACGGCCATTGGGGCCACCATCGTCAAAAGGGAGTACGAGCGTCTAATCCACGAGGGTGATGAGAAGCTCATCATCTCGACGTGCTGCCACTCGATCAACCTCCTTGTCGAGAAGCATTACCCGGCGGCCAAGAAACACCTGGCCCCGGTCCTTTCCCCCATGCTCGCCCACGGCCTTGATCTGAAGAAGCGCCACCCGGGGGCCAAGGTCGTCTTCATCGGGCCATGCATCAGCAAAAAAGACGAAATCGACCGTTATCCCGGTTACGTCGACTGCGTCCTCACCTTCCCGGAACTCAAGCGGTGGCTTGGGGAAAGCCAGGTCGAGCTCTCGATCGACGGGGCGGTCAAGAAGAAGGAAGAGAGCCGGGCCCGCCTCTTCCCAATCGAGGGCGGCATCCTCAAGACGATGGATCAGGAGCCCGCGGCCGGCTATTCCTACCTTGCCATTTCCGGTATGGAACGCTGCATCTCGGCCCTCGAGGACATCGTGGCCGGGAAGATCAAGCAGAAGGTCTTCATCGAGATGAGCGCCTGCCCGGGCTCTTGCATCGCCGGACCGATGGTCTCGAAGACCGAACGGGCCCTCGTAAGCGATTACCTCGCCGTGCAGGATTCGGCGGGGGAAAAGGACTTCGTGGTCGACGAGTTCGACCCGAAGGAACTCGACAAGCGCTTCGCCTCCCTCGAGGTGAAGGCCCTCGAGCCAAGCGAAGAGGAAATCCGGTCCGTCCTCCTCAAGATCGGGAAGAAGGAGAAGAAGGACGAACTCAACTGCTCGAGCTGCGGCTACCCGACTTGCCGCGACAAGGCCATCGCCGTCCTCCGCGGAAAGGCCAATCTCGAGATGTGCCTCCCTTACCTCATGAACAAGGCCGAGAGCTTCTCGAACATGGTCGTCGAGCAAAGCGACAACGCCATCGTCATTCTTTCCCCTTCCCTCTCGATCATCCTCGCCAACCCCCGGATGGCCTCCCTACTTGGGGCAGGGGATGGCAAGGAACTAATCGGCAAGGACATCGCGAGCTTCCTCGACCCCGAAATCTTCGCCGAGGCCCTTGCCGGCCACGACACCTATCGGAAGAAGGTCTACCTTGCCGAATACGGCCGCTACATGGAGGTTTCGGTCAATTTCGAAAGCCGTTACCAGATTCTCATCGGTATCTACCACGACGTGACTTCCGAAGAGAAAAAGCGGAAAAAGGAAGAGGAGATTGCAGAGAAAGCGGCCTCGATCACGACTTCCGTCATCGAAAAGAACATGCGGGCCGTCCAGGAAATCGCCTCGCTTCTAGGCGAATCGACCGCGGCCACCAAGGTCGCCCTCAACGAGCTCAAGGACGCCCTCCGGGTCGAGGACAAATGAGAAGCGATTCCTCCGACACGGTCATCGAGGTCGGGAGCCTTTCCCTCAACACGAAGGGCGAGGAACTCTGCGGAGACCACATCGAGATCCGCGGCAGTCTCGACTCCTCTTCGAGGACATTCGTCCTTGCCGACGGCCTCGGGAGCGGGGTCCAGGCCAACATCCTCTCGACCCTCACCGCGAGCATGCTCTCGGAGATGATCGAAGGCGGGATTTCCATCGAGGAGAGCGTCTCGGCCGTCGTCAAGACCCTTCCTGTCTCGAAATCGCGTGGGAACGTCGCCTATTCGACCTTCAGCATCTGCAAGCTGGCTTCCGACGGCATTCTCTACGTCTACAACTACGATAACCCCTTCCCGGTTTACCTAAGGAAGGGAAAGGAAGTTTCCGTCCCCGTCCAGGAGATGCTCATCGAAGGGAAGAAGATCGCCTTCTATTCGATGGCGATGGAGGAGGGCGATGCCCTCGTATTCATGTCCGACGGGGTTCTTTACGCCGGGGTCGGTGAGACGATGAACTTCGGCTGGGGGCGGGAGGAAATCGTCCATTACCTCGAGGCCCTCTACGACGACTCGATCAGCGCGAAGAACCTCGCGACCCTCCTCATCGACCATTGCTCCACCCTTTATAACGGCCGTCCGGGGGATGACACCAGTGCCCTCGTCATCAAGAAGAGGAAACGGGTGCCTGTCAATGTCCTCGTCGGCCCCCCGACCAATCCCGACGACGACGAGAAGACGATGCGCCTGTTCTTCGCCCGCGGGGGCAAGCACCTCGTCTCCGGTGGAACCTCGGCCAAGGTGGTGGCCCGTTACCTCAACAAGCCAATCCTCACCGACCTCGATTACCTCGACAAGGACATCCCCCCGATTTCCCACATCGAGGGGGTCGACCTCGTGACCGAGGGAGTCATCACCTTGAACAAAGTGGTGGAGATGGCCAAAGACTATCTCGGGCCCAATAGGCTATACTTCGAGTGGACGTTCCGGCAGGACGGGGCTTCGCTTCTCGCGAAAACCCTCTTCGAGGAGGCAACCGACATCTCCTTCTTCGTCGGCTGCGCGGTCAATCCCGCCCACCAAGATCCCCGTTACAACATCGATATCTCCATGAAGATGCAAATCGTCGAGGAACTCACCAAGTCGCTCCGGGCGATGGGCAAGAACGTCCGGGTCGCCTATTTCTAAGGAGGCAAAGCCATGCCAAAGTTCGATACCCAAGTCCAAGAGCTCAAATACCGGATCCTCAAGGAGGTCGCGACCTCCTACGACCGAGGTACCCTCGATGAGGACATCCCGGAAATTCCCTACAAGATCACTCCCCATGGGGCCAAGCCGACGTTCCGGTGCTGTGTTTACCACGAGCGGGAAATCGTCAAGGAACGGGTCAAACTGGCCATGGGTGGAGATAGGGACAACCCGAACATCGTCGAGGTAATCCCAAGCGCGTGCGACCAATGCCCCTTCGGCGGGATCACGGTCACCGATGCCTGCCGGGGCTGCCTCGCCCACCGGTGCGCCCAGGCCTGCCGTCTCGGTTGCATCAGCTTCGAGAACCTCCGGGCCAAGATCAACAAAGACAAATGCGTCAATTGCGGCCTTTGCGCGAAGGCCTGTCCCTTCGGGGCCATCTCGAACCTCAAACGGCCCTGCGAGGCCTCTTGCAAGGTCGGGGCCATCTCCCACCGATCCGAAGGCTCGACCGCCCATATCGACGAAGAGAAGTGCACGCGGTGCGGAGCCTGCTCTTATTCGTGTCCCTTCGGGGCCATCATGGACAAGAGCTACATCCTCCAATGCATCGACCTCATGAAGGGAAACGATAAGGGCGAGGTCAATGCCTACATGATCGTGGCCCCCTCGATCTCGAGCCAGTTTCATGGGGCTCGCCTTACCCAAGTCATCACCGGCATCAGGAAGCTTGGCTTCCATAGCGTCGTCGAGGCCGCCCTCGGGGCCGACATGGTCTCTTACTTCGAAAGCAAGGAGCTTTCCGAGAAAGGGAAGCTCACTTCCTCGTGTTGCCCGGCCTTCGTCCGTTACGTCGAGACTTCCTTTCCCGAGCTTCGGGACTACATTTCGAGCAACCTCTCCCCGATGGCGATGATCGCCCGTTACATCAAGGAGAACGACCCGAAGGCCAAGACCTGCTTCGTCGGGCCCTGCATTGCCAAGAAGATGGAGATGTCCAGGAAGGACAGCGCCCCCTACGTCGACTGCGTCATCACCTTCGAGGAACTCCAGGCCCTCATCGACATGCGGGGAATCGACCTCGCCTCCCTCGAGGATAGCCCCCTCGACAACGCCTCCTACTTCGGGCGGATCTTCGCCCGTTGCGGCGGCCTTTCGGAAGCCGTCCAGGAAGCCCTCAAGGAACGTGGCGATGATTTCGAGGTGAAGGGCATCTCCTGTTCGGGGCTCGAGGACTGCAAGAAGGCCCTCACCCTCATGAAAAACGGCCGCAGTGACCGGAACTTCATCGAGGGGATGGCTTGCGTCGGGGGTTGCATCGGGGGGCCATGTTGCCTCACCCACGAGGTCCGCGATGCCGCGGATGTCGATAAATACGGCCGCGAGTCGAAGGAAAAGACGATCACCGGGGCCGTCCGTGGCATCATGGCCATTGACTGAATTAGCGTCTAATCGATATGGCTCTCCGTTCCCGGAGGGCCTTTTTTCCTTTTCCTGTCTATATAGGGGTGGAGGTAAGCGATGAACGGAATCAGAATCGGGCGGATCAACAAGAAGGTCGAACGGCTCCTACAGGTCGACTTCGGGGCGGATGTCTTCCTCTATGTCGATAATGACAGGCTGAACTCGCTGGCCAAGGCACGGCCGGACTCCTATCTCGCGGATTTGGAGAAACTGACGGAAATCACCGCAAAACCTGACTATGTGGTCTATGAAAAGAACAATGTCACCTTCATCAGGGAGTACTTGATCGACGCCTCCTTCCATAAGGTGATGGCAGCTTTCGCCCATCGGAAGCGGTGGGAACTCACCCTTTTCTCCGGGCTTGGGAAGGAGGGCTGGCGGATTCTACGAAGTAGTGAAAAGATCATCAAGGTCGATTGATGATATAGTTTCCGGGTGGAACCCCTGAAGCTCTCCTTCGTCGATGATGAATTCGTCAACCAGACCGGTAAATGGGAGGAAAGGAAGGTCGCCCGCGGAATCGTCGTCCAAGAAGACGGCCGGGCCTATGTCCACCTTGTCAAACGGGATGACATCTTCGGATGCCTTGCTTATCCCGAGACCCCCGGCGGGGGAGTGGATGACGGCGAGGACTACGTCACGGCCTTCAAACGGGAATGCCTCGAGGAACTCGGGGTGGAAATCGAGATCCTCTCCGTCCTCGGGGAAGTCGAGGATGAATACGCCTTGATCGGGAGGAAGAACCTCAACCGTTTCTTCCTGGCCAAGGCCAAGCGGAAGGTCGATGGCGGCCACAAGGTATCGAAGGGGGATTCCCTCATCGAGAAAACCCTTCTTCTTACGGTGCCCGAAATCGTGAAGCTCTATGTGGAGACACCCGAAAAGCCCCTTTTCAAGCTGGTGAAGAGGCGGGAACTCCCGTTTTGGGAGGCGGCGGCCCGATTAATTGGCCACGAATGACGCTTCCATTCACGAGCTTGATGCCTCGGATGTCGGGGTTTTACTTCAAGATGACCCCGAGGGACTTTTCCTTGTTGTCATTGGCCTTGGCCTCTATTGGGAGCGGCTTGCCCTTTTTCGATAGGATGAAGTTTATTTCCAAGGCATTGTTGGGTTTTGAGAAATGCGCTTTTCCCGACGAATAATTTGAAACCATGACATTTTTCAAGACGAGTATTTTTAGTAGTGACGGTTTCCAGACGAATATAGTCATTCGTTAGTTCACGCCTACGCAGGGAGGCAATTGGTTGTCTGCCCAAGGTCATCCCAGCTGCGCGCATTTTGCTAGTGTTTGCCGGGATACCCTCGGGAACGTCGGCGAATTCGCCAAGTAAGCCTGAAATAAGGAGGAGTGGGAGGGGATGGTGAAGAAATCTCCGATTCCATGAGTGGTAAATTCCCTTGCGCGTCAATTGGGGTTTTGAAATGAAAACGACATTTTGCAATCGCTGCAAAATGTCGACTTTTCATTCATGGGGCGGATAACGGGACTCGAACCCGCGCGTCACCGGTTCACAGCCGGTTGTGTTAAACCACTTCACCATATCCGCCGGCCGCATAATATTAGCCACTTGGACTGCCCTCTTCAATACTCAGCTCCATGATGGGATGATAAGGCACGATGGGTGAAAGGAAGGCTTTGATCAGGGTCTACTGGGCCCGATGGGACGAGGGAATGGATTTCTCTTCGTTTTACTTCCCACCCGCGCGCCTTGCTCAGATGGAGAGGATGGCGTCTCCATGCAAGAAAAAGGAAATGGCGGCCCTCTTCGCCCTTCTCAACGTGGCCGTGGAAAGCGAGGGCCTCGGCCCCCTCCAGCGACTCCACCCTACGCTTCTAACGACCGGGCGCTGGAAGATCGACGGAACAGAACTGTCGATGAGCCACGAGGCCGGGGTCGTCGCGGTGGCTTTCTCGCTTTTACCGATTGGGATCGATCTGGTGAAACTAGGGGATGAAAGGCTCCGCAAGGACTCGATGAAACGGATTGTCCTCCATGGTGAGGAGAAAATTCCCCTTGACCTTTTATTCGCCTACAAAGAAGCGATTTACAAAATCCATGGTGTAGGTCCGTTTTGCCCATGGGTGATCGACACGACAAAAAGCAATCGGAGTTTATTCAATACAAATATATCAATAGAACGGCTTTCCCTCGTTCTCGCCGGGGCAGTGGAAGCCAATGCGACTGTCGATCCGGGAGATTGGTCCCTCACGGAAATGCAACTTGGATGAGGCTCATCGAGCCGGAGTGGAATTTACATTTGCCCCTAGCTGACTTCCGCCGAACACATCAATATCAGGAATTAGTATAGAAATTCCAACTAGCCGCTATAGATGAAACGCATAGCAAAATGCGTGAATGAATATGTGTCACGTTTTCTTTTTGCTGTCCAAATGGTCGTTGACATGCCTTCGTTTTTGGCATTGATTGCTCCGATACCGGTAAAACTCTCCGTTAACGTAAGCAAACCGCGTTTGTAGCCAGATGCCACAGTTTGGTTGCGAATTCGTCTGGGGGGGGGGCTATCATTCGCCCGCATTTTAGGAGGAACTGGCTAGAAGAAGAAACGCGAAGTCAACTGGCTTGACCTCGACGGCCTGCCTGTCTCGTTGCCCCATTTGTCGATAGGGGGCAAAAGGCCGTATCGCGAATTGTTCACGGGGCCGCGATAGACACCGACGATTGCCTCGGGAAAGGAATGAAAACAATGCACAACAAATACGCGACCTTTGTCCTTCCGGTCCTCGCTGGCCTTGCCATCGTCGGCGCTGGTTTCTCGACCTGGGTTTTCTCGGCCACCGCGGCCGATGCCACCGCGGCCGCCAACGGCAGCGTCACCATCACCGACGTCTCGAATACCGGTCCGCAGGTGACCGTCGCCCTCGGCGAATATGACGGTACCGCGAGCGGCATCACCGGCAACTTCACCGCGGTTACCGACCCGGCTTTCAACCTCACCCTCGATCAAGGCACCGAAAACGGTACCTCCGATCACCTCAAGGGGGTTTCCTTTGTCTGGTCTGGCGATGCGGCTACCACCTTCACCGATGCCAAGAACCTCGATTTCTCCTGGAGCATCTCCAATGCTGATGCCATCAAGTACAGCAACTACACCGTCACCATCACCTACGAATGGGAACTTACCGGCGCGGCGGCCTCCTACGTCCTTCCCCAAGCTCACACGGCTGACCTAACCGCTGCCAACGCCTCCAGCGTCAATAACGCGAAGACGGCCACCCTCACTGCCGTCACTTCGCTTGACATCGCGACCGGTCTCAAGGACGACACCAGTGCCAAGTCCTACTACGTCCATTCCAACATCGACCTCTACGACTGGGAGTGGCGGACCGACATGAAGCCGACCGACATCAATGAATACAACTCCCTCCGGAGCGCCCTCGGCGCCGCGGCTGGGAGTGACGAAGTCACGGTTTCCGATGCCATTGGCATCAAGTTGACCGTCCATAGCGCCTTCACTTTGAAGACCAGCGGCAACTAAGCCTCTTTCTCCGCCTTTTGGGAAAGGAACGACAAGTGAACTTCAAGATCGAAAGAATCTTCCGGGTCGCCGTCGTTCCTTTCCTGACTGCCGCGACCCTCATCGGTACCGGCTTCGCCTTCTGGAGTTTCGGCGGCGCGTCGGATAGCGCCGAAAACGAAATCGAAACCGCTGGCCTTCTCTCGGTGGCCGGGCGTTACGAATTCGGGGAGATGGTCATCGAACTTCCGCTTTACCACGATGGCTACCGCCTTGTCTTCGACCAAGGCAGCGACGGGATCGGCGGCAACGTCATCAGTGAGCGTGGTGTCTACGTCTCCCCTTCGGTGAGATGCACGCTTCACGGGCTCCCGTCTTCATTCGGGGAAGATGAGCTGAAGTCCCTTTATGTTTCCTACTCCATCCAAATGAGCAACCCCGACTGCCCGGTCATGGCCCGGCTCAAGTTCGTTGATCCCCTTGGAGGCAACGCCTACCAATCCATCGCCTACCGAATGGACGACGTAGACTTCGTGATCACTCTCGAAAGCGACGGTTCGATTACCGCCCGTTTCGAGGTCGATCCGCCCCTTGAATGGGCTTCCCGTCCGGAATCGGCCGCCGAATGGACCGAATTCGTCAACCATGTCCGCGAAAACGTCGATAGCGGCGACCACATATTGACCTTGAACGTGACAAATGAACCTGACTAGAATTGGCAAACACATCCTGATTCTCGGAACCGGCGTCCTCCTGCTCGGGGCAGGGACGGCCTATTCCCTTTTCACTTTCAAATACAATGTTTCGGACACTACCCCCGTTACCCCAACCGTCGACAACATCCGCCAGAACTTCATCTTCGGCGAGGATGGGGACGTCGTCTACAACGAAATCCCGGAATACACCGTCCGCTTCCATGCCCAGTGCACTCCCGGGCAAACAAGCGAAGGAAGCTACTACGATACGGGGGTTGGGTATTCACGATGGTTCGGTTACTTCGACATTGACCAAGTGGCGAAGGAGGCGATTGAGGAACTCGGGGGAACCATCACCCCGGCTCCCACAGGAAGCGGGAATCCAGGCACTTGGTATAACTGCATCACCTTCGAAGGAGTGGATGCGATTACCCAGACGATGCTCTCGACGATTGGCAATCCCCTTTGTTCTGATCCAAACATCTCTTCCGGCAATCTTGGCAGCATTTCCGGCCTCATTGATTTGAATGGCGGAAACGGGACGAGATGGGCGCTTTCCTGGATCTCTTGGGCCGTCAACATCGATGAGCAAAAATTCGGCGATTTGTATTCGGTGCCAGAGCGGCAAGACGATGCCGGCTGGCACAAGCCCTCCAACCTCGGTTATTCCGATGAAGGTGTCGCCTATGTTTGTGAAGGTCGCTTGCCATCGGCTGGCTACGAAATTCCGAATTTCAACCTGCCGCTTTCCGAATATGCCACCGGTTATGTTTTGGATGTTTATCCGATTTATTCCGACGGTAAGGACTATGGCGCCCGCGAGGACACGAATCGGGACGACTATCACGATCCGAACAACACGATGCTCGATTGCATTTCAATCAACTTCGATGGCGGTGGAAGCTGTGCCAGTCGGTTCTTTTCGTTTGACGAACAGATGACGGAGATGCTCCATCAAGACATCGGACTGGTCAATTCTTCTTCAAACGGCGAGCGAATCAATTACGTGGCCTACCGTCTTCCAGGGCTTCTGATTGATGGTTCAGAAGGCACAATCACGATTCGGAACGATGTGAGTCGCGAATACAATTCCTGGATTGGAACCGGACACGATTTGCTGGCCAATGGATATTTCCGAAGTTACCGTGACTATGATGATGACCGCAACAACTACGACGATAACGTTGAGGCGCAGACGCTCAATCTGACCTCGCTTGGTGAAGGGCGATATAACGTTTATCTATTCGTAAAAGAAAGGTCAAAAGATTCTACGGTTAGGGCTGGGCTGATTGAAGACCCAGAAATCCCTTTTTATGGTTCAGACGATACGCTTGTATCCAATGGTTCGGCCATTACCTCGGTTCTCAACGAGATGGGAATTTTCGAGGCCTATTCGGCAACGCTTGGCTACGGTACATGGACCAATTACTACGCATATGACACCGTCCTTGATTGGGGCATTAAATACGATTACATGTATCACCTCGATTTCCGATCTTATTACATCTACGTCGAACGGACACATGACCTGAACATGGTCGGGGGTTACGGCTCCAATCCAACATGGGGATACCAAGAACGGACGGAGGTCAAGTTCTATCAAAATCCCGAAGCCTCGGACCAATATGAAGCCCAAGGCGTAAACTTCTACGAGAACGTCACTTCCACGAAAACCCTTTACGACACGAACGGAAATGAACTTGGCACCCTGACCCTTCCTTCAATCTATTTCAGCGTGATGCTCGATGAGTATAGCGGCGCGAGCGTCCAGCCCGTCAATCTCGATTACGACCAGAACGGGAACCTACTTACCCAAGGCGTCCCGACCGTCACCCTACGCGAACCGATGACCGGCGCCGAATACCACGAATCGTACGCTTCCTCCCGCTTGACGAACGGGACAATCGATTTCGGCTCCTCGCTCTTTCTGCTTAAAGACTATTACTCAGACGGGAGGCTGGCGGAGATAAACGCCAATCAGGGCGGTGGCCAGGTTCTCTTCACCCCAGCCGGTTCCAATGAATCCATGCCCCTTGGAAATGCCCTGGCCGACGGCTTGCCGGGCCTTCGGGGGGCAATCGACCAAAGCAACATCATTGCAGTGCCCTCGACCGGCCAATTCAATTTCTTCGTCGATATCGACTTCAATTCCGCTGGCGGTACGATCGTCAAGATGTATTACTACCGAATCGACCGGGAATTCGTCCTCATCGTCAACGGAGACGTCCTCTATAGGAACGATGGGTACGTGGATGTCGACCCGGCCTCTTATTCCCGGAACGGCATCGAGACTTATTCCCTTGCCAATTACACGACCGGCATGACCCTTTCGGCCACTGATGTCTTCCTCCATAACGGTACCGACTCACAATCCCACGAGCTTCTTGACGTGTTTGACCTCATCTCCGCGGACGGGACCAGGCGCTGCCTCATGGACATTTACTCGGGCCGTTACATCACCCCGTGGTCGCTTAATCCCGCCAATGGGGCCGGTTTCACCATCACCAAGAACCACCTTTTGACGACCGTCGTCTATGACGAGGCGGTTGCCCTGGCCATTCCCTATGAATACGAGGAGGTAAGAGGATGATCAATGCCCTTGTCGGTTCGGCCGAGCGCGTCCAATCGGCATCCACCGCGGTGGCGATTGCCGTCATCGTCCTTCTCTTCCTTTCCTACGCCGGCCTTTTCTACCTTTATTACCGCTACTTCAGCAAATCGATCGAGAACGAACTCGAGGACGGCTTCGTCCTCCGCGACATGGTCAAAAGGAGCCGCCGCTTCTTCCTTGAAGCCGGTAGAGCCTATGAGGAAAGGAAGCCCGCACCTTCCTATCAACAACATCTCAAAGTGAAGGCCCGTTCGGCACGGACCCTCAAAATCATCGGCAATACCGCCCTCGTTGTTTGCTATTTGGGCTTCCTCGGCCTCATGGCCGGGGCCATTGCCATTCGCGCCCAAGGCGACAGCTTCCTCATCGGCAATAAGAGCTACCTCGTCATCCGGACCGGTTCGATGGAAGAGAAGAACCCGGCCAATGCCTATCTCTACGAGGAAGGGCTCGACGACCAGATCATGGCCTATTCCCTCATCGAGATCGAGACGGTCGAGGCCGAGGAAATGGAACTCTACAAGGTCTACGCGTTCAAGGTCGACGGGGTCGTCCTCGTCCACCGGCTCATCGCGATGGGCAGCAATGGCGACGGGGAGATGCGTTACGCCTTCCGCGGCGACTCAAACGCCACCTCAGGCGATTATGAGGTCTCCGTTCCGATCGAGGACATCCTCGGGGTCTACACCGGCTGGAACTCCTTTAGCCTCGGCCTCTTCGTCAACTATGCCCAATCCTCGATCGGCATCATCACCATTGCCCTCGCCCTCATCCTCATCGGTTTCTACGACATCGTCGACGCGATGATCGGGAAGAAGATCAAGGAACGTGAGGACGATTTGACCGTGCGGGTCGAACTCGACCTCAAAGACCGGTTCACCCGGCGGCTCGGTTACCCCTATCTCCAGTACCTCGACAATAAGCTGAAGCCCCACGAGATCATCCCGCCCTTCGACATCGCCCCCATTGGGAAGAAGAACCAGAAATGAAAAACGGACCGGTCGGTCCGCTTTCCTTATTCCAGGCTTATTCCGGAAGAAGCCCAAATCCGACCTCGGATACCGCCAAGACGAATTTCTCGTCGTTGATCGGAAGCGAAGACTCGATGCGCGTCGATCCGCTTTCGAGATCGATTTCGACGCTTTCGACCCCCTTGATGGCCTCGAGGGCGGCTTTGGCCTTCTTGAGACAGCCCTCGCACTTCATCCCGACGATCTTGAACGCGTACTTTTCCATGTCTTTTCCCTCCTTGGGTTACTTTAGCATGGCTCCCATCTCTTTGCCCGGGTGACGCTTCTTCGGTTTCTTAGGGAGGGCTACGCTTCTATAATGAAGGCATGAACGTCCTATTCCTGTTGACCCCGAAGAAGGAAGTCGACTTCCTTTATGGCGACTTCACCGTCCGTCAGGCGGTGGAGAAGATGAAGGAACACCGTTACACGATGATCCCGGTCATCGACCGGAAAAGCGGGAAATACCTTTATTCCGTTCGGGAGGGTGATTTCCTCTATTACTTCATGGAGCACCGTCTCTCCTTCGAGGAACTCGAACACCTTCCCCTTTCCTCCGTCGTTCCCTCGCGGGAAATCAAATCCGTCTCGGTCGAATGTGAATCGCGAACCCTCTACCAGGTCATTGCCGGCCAGAACTACGTCCCGGTGGTCGACGACCAAGGCACCTTCATCGGGATCGTCACCCGGAAAGCAGTGATGAAAGACCTTCTGCCATCCAGTTGATTTTCAATTCATTTACAAGTCAACATCGCATTTCCGCGAATGTTTGAAAATCAGCCATTTAAGGAAATGTTTTAGCGGAGTCAAAGACGTCTCGAAGCCTGGATGATGCCAAGTCCGACGGGTCTCCGGCCTTTGTCATCGAGTGGGATGGCAAAGGCCGCCCTTGAGTGTCGACGAGCTGGCATTTTTCTATTTCACCTCCTATTTCCGGTGCCTACCTCCGCCCGATTCCTTTTCCCTACGCGGGGGACTCTATGAATGCCGAAAGAGCCTCTCTTCCCTCCCGAAGAGGAATTTCCGCCTCGCACTCGTGGAGGCCGCGTTCCTCGACGTCGTCTTCCATCACGCTGGAGGGGAGGGGAAGATTGCCTTGGGAGTGAGCCCTTCCGATGCTACATCGAATCCCTAGCCATAAACCCAAGGTTTTTATCAGCAAAATGGGCATGAGTTTCGTGAAAACGTGTCTCATCGAGAAGAGCCTGGCCCTCATTTTGGAACAACGGAAGTGGAATTACCTAAACACCAAATCTTATGGGAAGCTCTCCCATTGGATTCTTTATGCTTCCAAGCCGAACGCCGGAATCCAGTTGTGACTCAGTCCCGTTCTGAAACGGATCCTCACCTTGGCGAGGACGAACAAGACCATCGACCGTCAGGATGTCATCGAGCAGCTGAAGCTGGATTCCGGGAAAGCTGCCTACCGGCTCATGATCCTCAATAAGAAAAAGCTCCTGGCTAAACACGGCCGGCCCCGCGGGAAAGACACCTTCTACACCCTCAAACGTGATTAAAACGTAAACACAATGAAGAAAAACCCCGACCAAATCGGGGTTTTTCCTTATGAATTCATCAAATGCTTTCTATTGAATCGATGGTGAGTTTCAAGTCGTCGCCAGCGTAAGTGTCCGCTTTCCCCCCGTCGATGAGGGAGGAGAGCCGAGCATCCATCGGGAGGCGGTCGAGGGGCTTCACGAGGCATTTATCGCAGGTCTCCTCGAGGCGGCTTTGGCCAAATGGATAAATCCTTTCCTTGCAATGCGGGCAATCGACATAGGACATGTTCTCGACGAGGCCGAGGAGAGGGACATTCATCATCTTGCACATGTTGATGGCTTTCTCGACGACGAGCTCAACCAGTTCCTGGGGGGTGGTGACCATGATGGCCCCGTCGATCTTGATTTGCTGGAAGACGGTGAGGGGAACGTCGCCCGTGCCCGGCGGCATGTCGATGAAGAGATAGTCGCATTCGCCATACTCGACCATCGTGTACATCTGGGAGACGAGGTTGGAGACGAGGGTGCCCCGCCAGAGAATCGGGGCCGAAATGTCGTCCATGAGGAGATTGGCGCTCATGAGGCGGATGCCGCTGGGAGTGACCGCCGGCTCGATGCCGTCCTCGCTTCCGGTCGCCTCATAGACCCCGAAGCCGAAGGAGCGGGGGATGCTCGGTCCGGTCACGTCGGCATCGAGAAGGGCGACTTTCTTCCCGAGGTGGGCCATCTTGACGGCCAGCAATGAGGAGACGAGGCTCTTCCCGACCCCGCCTTTTCCCGAGAGGATGGCGATGGTCTTCTTGAAGGAAGTCCCCGCGTGCGGCTTGAGGATTTCGAGCCCCTTCCGGCTCGGGCAGCCCTCGACCCCGCAGGAGGAACAATCGGAGTCGCAATTGGCTGGGTTCTTTTCTTCTAATTCGCTCATGGGGGCATCATACTCCTTTATCCCCATGTTGGGGGAAGTGACGCTTCAAGGCCGTTATTTCCCTCCCACTTGTTTCACTCGATTACAATACGGGTTGTGTTTCTCCACGAAGTGACCCAATTGACATACGGAAGCGTCCTCCTCGATGCCCTCATCGATTCCCTCAAGGTCTTCGCCTTCGCTTTCCTCATCTATTTCCTCCTTTCCTTCTTTGAGGACAAATTGGCCAGGCTCCTTTCTAGAAGCAAGCGGCTATCCCCGGTCTTCGGTTCGCTCGCCGGGGCCATTCCCCAGTGCGGGGTGCCGGTCGTGGCCAGCGATCTCTACCTCCAGGGAAAGATAACCGCCGGTACTCTCGTCGCCGTTTTCCTCTCCTGCAGCGACGAAGCCCTCCCGGTCCTTTTCAGCGACTTCTCGAATGAACGTTTCTGGTATCCCTATGCCCTTTTGGCCATCAAGATCATCTTCGGGATCATGGCTGGATATCTCCTCGACCTCTTCTTCCGTTCCCACCGGATCGACAAACCCCTCATCGACCCGTCGTTTGAACATCCCCACGGTTGCTGTGGGCATGAAATCCACCTCGAGGAAGCAGAGAAGGAAAAAGGCTGGAAGGCCTTCCTGAAGGAACATCTGGCCCATCCCCTCCTGCATTCCCTCAAGATCTTCGTCTATAGCTTCATCATCTCGGCCTTCTTCTCGATGCTCGTCTACCTCTGGGTCGGGGAGGACAACGTGGCCTCCTTCGTCGCCTCGAATTACTATCTCTCGCCCCTATTATCCGCGTTGGTGGGCCTCATTCCCTCATGCGCCTCGTCGCTACTCCTCGCTGAGCTGGCCACCGAGGGAATCATCCCCTTCGGGGCGATGCTCGCCGGTTTGGCCGTCAATGCCGGCCTCGGCCCCATTTCCCTTTTCCGAAAGGGGCACCTCAAAGAAGCCGCGTTCATTTATTCTTCGACCTTCGTCCTCGGGCTTGCCGTCGGCTACGCCTTCATTTGGATTTGAGCGGGTTTCAAAGCGAGACGATCTTCCGATAGATTTCCTCAACCGTTTGGATGCCATCGGTCGGTTGGAGATCGCTATGGAGGATGAAGTCGGCGACTTCCTTGGTCGATTCGACGTAACGGAGGTGCATCGGGCGGACGGTCGCGAGGTATTGCCGGACGATCGAAGAGGAAGTCCGGCCCCGTTCTTCCTCGTCCCGGAGGATCCGCCTTGCGAGGCGGATGTCGCTCGGGCAATCGACGTAGACATAGCCGTCGTATATTTCCCTCGCCTTGGGAACCTGATAGGAGAGGACCCCGTCGACCAGGATGTAGGGGAGGGGATCGACGTGATGGTTCCCCGCGGCCCTTTCGTGGGTGGCGAAATCGTAAATCGGGGCCTCGATCGGGATCCCGGATTTCAGTTTTCGGGCGTCTTCGAGGAAAAGCTCAATATCGATGGCCTTCGGCTCGTCGTAATTGGCTTGGGCTTTCTCATAGTCGCTTTCCCCGCGGCGGTCTTTGTAGTACCAATCGAAGCTGAGGATGGTAAATTCATCTGGATGGGCGGAGCATAGGGCCCGGGCGAGGGTGCTTTTCCCCGAGCCGGAGCCCCCTCCGATGGCAATGAGCTTGGACATGAGCTCATTATCCCAGATTAGCCAGTTAATCGACACCGGCCCCAACGATTTTTCGCCTTCCCCGACCCCATTTGGAACGGTGATTGCCTCTATTGAAATGCGCTTTCCAACTCATTATCATTACCGGCGCTTGGGGTGTAGCCAAGCGGTAAGGCTTCGGACTCTGAATCCGACATGCACTGGTTCGATCCCAGTCACCCCAGCCAAAACGACGAAAGTGCCGATGACATCGGCATTTTTTGTTTCCTGGAAGGCCTTTTGCAAGACTTTTTCCAAAATGAGTTACAAAACCTCATCCGGTGCCCATAGATTTGTAAAGTGTTTTTCTCTCGGCAAAACGGGCAGACAGGCATTTTGCTAAACGTGGCATCCAACTGTGGCATCGGTCAATACATGGCCATGGCCGCCTTCCTTTCCTCGAAGGGCATGGGTCTGGTAACGTGCTGTCCGACCTTCCGTTTTCCTTTCGGCGGGGGACACGGGGAGATGTTTACGTCAGGCCTCACGCGGCTCAATACCGGTTGGCGAATCGGCATCCAGCCATGACATCTAAAAGCACTGGCATCGTTTCTTCAACAAATCAGCCGTTTTTGATGTGGGGAATCATCGAAAGACCCCATGTGCCATGCGAGGCGGAAGCCCACAATGTACGGGGAAACCATCAGGACGACAAAACTTCACGATAGGGCTTCCTCCATGGCAATTCCGGATTTTCCGGAATCAGATTCCAGATTTTCTGGAATTCATGTTTCTATACAGCGTGATACTTATGATGGATATGAACAAAACGTACGAGAGGGCATTGACGGTTATCGTTGAGCAAAGGCTTGCCCAGAGCCCAGTGACGATCATAAGCGGTCCGCGACAAGTCGGGAAATCGACCTTGTCCTAGTGGAGAATGGCGCCCTTCATCCCATTGAGATCAAGGCCGGCCTGGAATATGGGAAAAGGGACATCCTGGCTTTTTCGTGCCTCGACGGGTTCCGTCTACCAAGAGGCAGTGGGGCCGTCCTTTCGACCGCGGATAAGCCCTATCCCATCGACCGGGACGTCTGGGCTTATCCCATCGCCGGACTCTAGGAAAAGCGGGGCCGACGGTCAAAACCGTTTCAAAAACAACCGATATCACCCGCGAATTCTTTTTCAACGTGTCCATTTCGTTCATTTAGGTTTACCGACTTTTGAAATGCGGGCGACTGGTTATTCATGCTCCCTCTCTCTTTCCAGCAAATGTTCACTGTGCCCTCTTCCAAGCGCTTCCCCAGTGCCAATCCCACCGGCAGGTTCCACAGGTTGACTTGACTGACGACTGTAAGGAAATGCTGTTATAATGGCGTCCATGAAGAAGACCCCTCGTTCTCCTTTTAGGCGCCACGCCAAATTGTTGGGGGGGGGGGATTGTCTTACCGCTTGCCCTTGTTTCGAGCATCTCGACGGCTTTTGCCGCTTGGTTGATTGGTAAAGAGAAGACCGCCGTTCCCATCGGAATGGAGGTCGGCGGGGTCCTCGACCCGAATGCCTATATCGGGTCGGGTGTTTTTCACATAACGCCCTATTGCCAAGACGGCTTCGTGGATTCTTCGTTAATCGTCTATTCCGGTGAACTCAGCTTTTCCTTCACCCTCAAAACCGGGAATGGCGGCGGGAGCAAAGACCTCAGCCTCGTCCATCTCTTCGGCGAGGATGGGCTTTCCCTCCGGATCGTCCTTTCCTATTCCCAGGCCTTTGCCGCCGCATTCGAAAGCGCCATAGCCTCCCCCGCGATTGAAATCGACGGAGCCACGGCGGCTTACCAAGCCTCGGCCCCCGTGGCGAACTCTACTTCCTATCTCCTTGACGTCCCCTATTTCGCCGATGGGGCAGGAACGGTTGCCTTTCACCTCGACCTCGACGTCCCGGCGGCTTATTGTAGCCCCGGGAACTTCGCCGGCATCGCCGAAAGCTTTTCTTCCTTGGAGTTCGAACTATGTTTGGGCGGTTGAGAATGGGGAAGCGGCTCCGACACCTTTCGACTGCTTTAGTGGCCATTGCCTTTCTCCTCCCGAGTGCCGCGGCGGCCTGGTATTTCAGTCCGGTCAAGGTGAAATTCGCCGGAAGGGCGACGGCCGACCGGGCGGTGGCCGTCCTGGCCAGCGACCCAAATACCTACTACACGAAGGTCGAGAAGGCCCTCGAGGTGGCCAATGGGAAGGAAGGCTCCGAAACGGTCTATGTCCTACCGGGCATCAGTTCGGACGAAAACCCGATTTACATCGATACCTGCACGGTCGGCCCCGGCGTCACTCTCTCTTTGCCTTACAAAGAAGTAGACGGCGTCTTCACGACCGGCTTTGAAAGCAGTGCCCCCGAGGACCTCTATACCGAAAACGTGAAAAAATCGTTTGCCGATTCCACCCACGGAACCGATTCAAACGGAAGTCCGGTTGGAGTGAGTCTCTACAAGAAGACGGAACTGGTTCTAAGAAGCAGGGCAACACTCACCATCGAGCCGGGAGGTTCCCTCCTCGTCGGGGGAATCCTCGCCAACGGGAGTGCCGGGAGCAACATCGTCATCGGGGCCACGAGCGAGGACTATGCCCAAATCTCCCTCGAGAAGGATAGCCAGATCATCTGCAACGGGACGATGAAGGTACGTGGTTACGTGAAACCGTGGAACGAGGAGGAGAATGATTCGTGTTCGCTTCTTCTCGGCCCCGGGGCCTCGGGTGCCATCTTGGAGATGCCAATCGTCTTCTACGACTTCTTGGGGGGTACTGCTGCCTTGGCTGGCACGGGTTCTACCACAAACCCAAATCAATGGAACGGTGCCGCGTTGAATGGAATTTTCCCAATCGAGGTTTTCGACATGCCGAACGTTTCGGTTCCTTTTCGAGCCTATTACGGATCTCAGGTAAACTGCTGGTATGCGATGTACATGACAGGGGGCGGTCAAGTCGCGAGGTGCGCGGGCACGATTGGCTTGGTAGGTAACAATAACTCGATCATCACATTGACTTCGCCTAACTCGATTCTCACGGTCGATTATGAACCGGCGGCCTTTTATTCCTTTCATTCAGGAAAAGACGACCTGACGAGGGGGCTTACCATTCACGATGCCTACAAGATGCGTTCAAATCGGAGTCTCGGGTTAGGTGGAGATTCTTCCAATCGGTATTCGGACTCATGGATGGCGAGAACCAAGGTTGTCTTGGATGGCGACGCCCGAACCAATGATATCTCGATTACATTCCGTTTCCCGGTCATAGGAGACATAACGGTAACGACAGCCGGTGGGACCATAACTGTGATGGTAATATTCAGCAAGGACTACGAACGCATGCCGTTCCCATTTTCGTATAAGTGGGATATCACCGTGGAAAATGGCACTTTGTCAGTTCCAAATTCATTGAAATTCCTCCCTGGATCCAACTTGACCTTGGGTAAGGATGCCGAACTCAACGTGAGCGGCTCTTTCACGGTGGTCGAGCTCAGTTCCGACGACACGAAAGGGACGACGAACTATTATCCGTTGAGGGACGGGGAGAACAGGCAGTTGCTGTCGGGTGAGCTCGTCAACAACGGCCGGATCCGCGTTTCGGGCAGAGGCTCTTTCGGCAGCGAGATAAAGACCACGGTTGCCGGTTCCGAAGTCGTCTTCGACCCCGACTCCGCAAGGACCGCCTCGGCCAAATCCAACAACTGGGGTTCGGCAGGGAATTACGAGGTGAGGGATTTCGCGAGCAGGGCCCTCATCGGTTACGATGGCGCGGTTCCGAGTCTCGGGGAATTCCCGGGCGATAGTTCCAATTTCGATTCCGTCCTCGCCGAAGACGGCACCGGCTATTACCGGATTCAACCATCGCAGGTGCTCGTGAACGACAATGGACTGACCGGTTATGCCATTAGCATCAACGGCACCGAAGCTGAATTCGAACCCGGCACCGCCTTCAATGTCGAGGCCAACGCCGAGGTCGCCGTTTCCTATTCCCTTTCCGACACTTCCATCGGCGGCGTTTTGATCAACGGGGTAACCCCGGATTACCAAATCGCCGACGGGATGGTGAGGGTCGTGACCACTGCCAAAGGCTTGGTCGAAATCGAGATCCTCAAAGCAACCCAAGTTCGCTTGGGCGAAAAGAGCGTGAACGTCAATGTTTCCGGCGAGGGCACCAGGAAGCAAATCTCCCTTGATTGGACTTTATCCGATCAATACGGAACCATCCGGAATTCCGACAACCTCATCTTGGAGCCTGGGAATGATTCGATTGCCTTGAGCGGATTCCCCGACACGGTCAATGCCGGGTGGAGGTTGACGGTAAGCGCGGTCATTAGCGGCGACGCGGGGAACGATACCCTCGGCGTTTCCTCCATCAATGCCTCGTCCGGCGGTAGTTACGTCTTTAAGGAAGGCGACACATCGCTCACCATTACCCTGGCCTACACGATTGCCTCGAGCGAGAGCGGTTGCTTCGCCGAGGGGACCATCGTCACGATGGGCGACGGCTCCCTCCTACCCATCGAGGAGGTTTCCGTCGGCGACGAGTTGCTGAGCTTCTCGCACGAAAGAGGCATCTTCGAGCCGCAGGCTGTGATGGGCATCGGCCATGGTGATCGGGAGTGGCGCGACGTCCTCAACCTCCGCTTCGACAATGGAATCGTGTTCCGAGTGGTCTACGGGCACGCCTTCCTCAACGCGGATACCCGCCTCTATGAGGAAATCCGGGTTGAAGACTACGCTTCCTTCATCGGCAACAGCTATCTTGCCGTTTCCGGGGGCGCAGATGACTACTCGCTTACGCCGACCGTCCTCGAGGAAGCCTACATTACCCATGAATATGTGGCCTTCTACAACCCGGCGACCAAGTACAACCTCAACCACGTCGCCTCTGGCATGCTTGCCCTTTCCGACGACATCAAGGGCCTCTACAACTACTTCGAGCTCGACGATGGCTATGCCTACGACGAGGAGAAGAAGGCCGCGGACATCGAGAAATACGGTCTATTGGCCTATGAGGAGGTCGCCTTCGTCCCCAACATGACCAGGGAGTTGTTTGACGTCTTCAATGCCCGATACCTCAAGGTGTCGATGGGCAAGGGATTAGTGACCTTCGAGGAGCTGGTCTCTTATGTCGAGCGGTGGGGTGACGAGATAACCGTTTGAAGGCCGTCCTTGGCGGGGTTCTTGAAGAGTCTAGTCTCGATACCGGTGCATTGATTGGCTTAATGGCCGTTGACGTGGAACTTTGCTCTCACTTCATGCCGAGTTCCATTCGACGGGAACTTGAAACGCAGTGACTTATGGCCTTTTTGACATCGACGTAGGGGGACCCCGGCGAATTGTTCAGCCTTCTTTTGCGATTAGACAGTGAACATGAATAGCCGAATAGGGGTTTAGACAGATAAGGATACTGGCTTAGGCATTTCATGACCGACATGGCGAAATGCCTGCGATGCCTTTTGGAAACGGGACAAATCGTGGTGGCGAAGACGTCGGAAGCGTGAAACCGAAAAGAAAAGCGACGTGATTGAGCTACCCCGATTGAGCGGCCGTGTCCTCCAAAAATTCGTCATCGGCAATCAGGCAAGCAAGAAGTCACATTAAATCAATTTCCTCGAGACCGGAGGTAATCGAATAGAAATCCTCCTCATCCAAGAACCAGCGCTTCATGGATTACTTCGGGAGTCTATGTCCCGGATGCTTCGACTTGCCAATTTTCCTTTTGATGCCAGCTGCACGCCGATAATCACTATCAAACGGATCAACTTTTGGATTATTGAACCTGGATTTCGAAGGATTCCAAATGATTGCCGGATGGCCGCTCCAGGACAGGGTGCATGAAGTAACCGCGGGAATGTATCACTGGGCATTTTGCATCGATTAGATCGCAGCTTTGGGCCGCGAATCAGAGTGGAGGATGACTAGCCAAATATACGGTCGACCTTTTGCCAAACTTGCGGTTTATTTCTAGCCAAACTTGCGGTTTTAAAATTTTTGCCTTATAAATCCGAAGAGGTGATGGCAATGGCAAGAGAATACATGGAGCGGCTTTTCGACAAAGAGCTTGATTTTTATCTGAGAAGCGTGGGGGCAGTTCAAATCGTCGGGCCCAAGTGGTGCGGAAAATCGACGACCGCCCGTCGGCATGCCGCTTCCGTCATCGATCTCCTCAAGAAATCTGACCGTGAGCAATTCATCCCATTGGCCAAAGAGGCTCCGGGTGTCTTTCTGAGCTATGGGAAAAAGCCATTGCTCATCGACGAATGGCAAATCATTTCGTTCATATGGAACTCATTGAAGGAACACATAGACGAGAACGGGAGATTCGGCCAGTTCATCTTGACCGGAAGCGTCACCGATCGAAGCATTGAGGATTTTGATGGGGAGGGAGAAAGGCATACCGGTACCGGAAGGATAATCAAAAGGATGATGCGGACCTTTTCCCTCTTTGAAAGCCGCGATAGTAGTGGTCTCGTCAGCCTGTCCGGGTTAAAGGATGGCATTTTTTCACCAGGGTTTTCTTCGAAGGATCTTCACGATTATGCTTTCTTCCTCTGCCGCGGCGGGTGGCCTCTGGCTATCGGCCAAAGCGACGATGTCGCCCTTCAACAAGCCAGGACCTTTTACGATGGACTCGTCAACGAGGATCTTTTCTCGTTGGCCGACGTGCCACTTCGAAAAGACGCCAGTCGAGCGCGGCGGTTGCTCAGATCATATTCGCGGTTCATTGCCTCGGACGCATCCAATGAGAGGATAAAGTTCGATTTAAGCCGCAATGGCGACGAAATCGGCAAGGATACGTTCTCCAAATACCTTTTGGCCCTCGAAAGGCTGTTCGTGATCGAGGAACTGGAGTCTTGGAATCCGAACCTCAGGAGCAAGACGGCAATCAGGGTACGAAACACGAGGCATTTCGTCGACCCGTCAATTGCCACGGCTGCGCTCAACCTGACTCCGGACGGCCTGTTCCTCGACATGAACACCTTCGGCCTCCTTTTTGAATCATTGGCCATAAGGGACTTGAGAATCTATGCCGATTCAATTGGGGCAAATGTCTACCATTATCGAGACAAAAACGGCCGGGAGGCCGATGCGGTCATCGTCTTCCCGGATGGCTCATGGGCTCTCGCCGAAGTGAAACTCACCAACTTGGCGGATATCGTAAGTGCATCGGGCAAGCTCCGAAAACTGGCTGACGACATCGACATCGTCGATCACCCGAAACCGTCGTTTCTCATGGTCTTGACCGCCGGTCGTACCGCTTATCGCGATGAGAACGGGGTCTACGTGGCCCCCCTTGCCTGTTTAAGGAATTGAGGCTCTTCTGAAACACTGGTCACGGGGACTTATTCTTTTCGTTGAGATGAAAAAGCCAGTTCAAAAGATGGTTTCGCAACCAAGAATGAAGTGACCATGAAGTTTTACTTCACACTGGACTTCATTCTGAATGAAGCGGATTCCGAAGAATCGAGTGAGGCCTGTGAATGGCCTTAATGAAAATAGGCAACCCTTGCCCGGATGGTGTGGGCAAGGGTTGCCTTCCTGCTCTCTAGCGCCGTTGACCTAGCCGATCAGCGGACGGTCAGTATCTTCTTGACGAGTTCGATCATCGTTTCGAAGTCGCGCAAAGAGAGGTATTCCCGTTCTCCGTGGTGGTTGTAGCTCCCCGTCCCGAGGTTCGGGGTCGGGCAACCGAGGAAGGAGAAGGTGGCCCCGTCCGTCCCCCCGCGGATCGGGTCGATACGCATCTTGATTCCGGCTGCCTCGAAGGCCTTCTTGGCATGCTCGATGGCCCGGGGATCCTTCTCGAGGACTTCCTTCATGTTCCGATAGTCGTCGACGACGTGGACGTCGACCCTCGCCTTGGGGTAGAGGGTATTGAGTTCCCGGGCCTTTTCCACCAGTTCGGCCTTCATCGCCTCGAACTTGGCTTTGTCATGTTCGCGGATGAGGTACCTCGCCCGGGCGTGGGCGGAATCACCCTCGATGGCGAGGAGGTGGTAGAAGCCCTCATGGCCCTCGGTCAGTTCCGGCCGGCGGCTGACCCCGAGGGCGAGGTCGAGTTTGAGTAGGAGGGTGATGGCGTTGATGAGCTTCCCCTTGGCTTCGCCGGGATGGATGGAGAGCCCGTCGACGCTTACCTCGGCGTGGGCGGCATTGAAGTTCTCGTACTCGATGAGGTCGGGATCGGCCCCGTCGATCGTGTAGGCGAATTCCGCCCCGAACTCGGCGTTGTCGAAATGCTCCGGCCCCCGGCCGATTTCCTCGTCGGGGGTGAAGAGGATGGAGACGGGGTGACGGGGAACCCCTTCCTCGATGAGCTCCTCGAGGGCGTTCATGATGATGGCGATCCCGGATTTGTCGTCGCCCCCGAGGAGGGTCGTCCCGTCGGTGGTCACGATGGCATCCCCGACATGGTCTTTGAGGCGGGGGAAGTCCTCGGCCGAGATGACGAGGCCGTTTGGCAAGACGATGTCCTTCCCGTCATAGTCCTCGTGGACGATCGGCTTCACGTCCTTCCCCGAGGCCTCGGAGGCGGTGTCGACGTGGGAGTTGAGGCCGATCCTCTCCCAGCCTTCTTCCCCCTCGAGGTGGGCATAGAGCCGACCGTATTGGTCGATGTGGGCATCCTTGAGCCCGAGGGCGAGGAGTTCCTCGCGGAGGAGGTTCAGGAGGTCGTATTCCTTTCGGGCGCTCGGGGAGGTGGGGCTAGTTTCGTCGCTCTGGGTGTCGACTTTCACGTAGCGGAGGAACTTCTCGAGGCGTTTCTTGCTTGGTCTATCCATATTCGTCTTCTTTCCTGCTGAATTTTAATCTGAACGCGATTTCCTTTCGAGCGGGGCGTCGATCCTGGAAGCGCTTACGGGAGGGGACATTTGCCAAGCCGGGGGCTTGATTCTCTCTCTCTCTCTCTCTATCCTTAGGGCTGAGCAGGGCTCGGCATGGGAAAAACCTGTTACTTCGTAGGTAGGGAAAGCCGATAGGGCCTCTTAAGAGGCCGTTTTCCCGTATCGTTCGCCTTGTTCCCGTTCCATCCGCGGTCACGGATTGGCTTGGAAGGGAGCTTTATGTCTTCGAAACTGAAACGACCTCTTCTCGGGATCCTGGGCGCTGCCACGGCGTTCGGGGCGGTCCTTGGCGCGACCAGCGTCATCAATGACGTGGCCGTGCCGGTTGAGGCAGCCGCACCTGGGGAAATCGTCGCCGCGACGTTCTCGTCTGAGGATGTGGTCACGAGTTCAGGATACGGTGTTTACGATGATGAGAATTGGATCATCACATGTGGCGGAAACTTTCGATCGATTGGCACGAACAAAAATAGCCGTTCTTCCAAACTTAATTTGGACAGCTATTCCAAATACACCGCCGGTGGTTCGATTGTATCGGCTAATTCATCCGCGGCCGTATCGTTGAATTCCATTGAAAACGTCGCCAAGGTTTATGTTTCTTGGGCGGAAGGAAAGAGTAACACCCGCGGAACGCTCTACCTAATAAGCTCGGCCGATGATGTCACTTATCAAGTCTTGGACTCGCAAGCAATCACCTCTTCAAAGAGTTATACATTCGAATTGCAACAGGCAACTTCCGGCTATTTCGGGATTGTTTTCCACGACAGTTCGACAAGCGGCGACTACCGTTTCGACTCTGTTGTCGCTGAATACGTCGAGGCTGAAGCGCCGGAACCAGAGATGGGTGCCCTTTCCTCCATTTCGATCAAGGAGGCGCCTAAGAGCGAGTATCACCTTGGTGACACTGTTGATTGGACGGGCTTGGTCATTACGGCCTCCGACGGTGCCAACAGCAAGGACGTTTATTTCGGCGAAGAGGGTCTGAGCGTTACGCCGACCCAGGGAACCGTCCTCGGCGAGCCTGGAAACTTCACCGCTAAAATCTCTTACACGCTCGGAGATGTCACGAAGACCGTCGAATTCGATTACAGTGTTGACAGCATTTCGATTTACTACCTCGGAGAATGTGAGGATTTTGCCGGTTGGACTGGCTCATACAGCGATAAGACTCTGGCTTATTCCGAGTTTTCCATTGGCTTTACCGAGGCAATGAAGCAGACGACGACCATCACCGACATTCCTGTGACGAAGGATGGCGTGATGACTCTCACGGTCAACGAGGGTGTCGCAAAGGCCATCAAGAGCATCGAGGTTGGTTTCAGGCAATGGACCACCAAGACCAAGTCAATCTCGATGAGTGTCAATGACGGCGGGTTGATGAATGAGGTCGCGACCCTTTCCTTCCCCTCTGGGGGCACATCGATTTCCTGGACCGATCAAAGCGGTAAGGGCTTCACCGAAGTCAAAGTGGACGCCAGCAGCGATGATAGCCAAGTCGGCTGGGAATACGTGGCCATCGAGTGGGTGGATGCCGTAGCTCCGAGCCTAGAGGAAATCGCCGAGGAATATGCTGCGAAATTCCTTGGTGAGTTGATTTGCGATGCCACCGGTGAAACCGCCCCCTCGGTCGATACGTGGGATGAACTCGGCCTTGCCTATCTAGATTTAGATGCCGATGTCCAAAAGATCTTCGCGGAGGGGACTGCCAACGAAACCGGGACTATCGTCGAACAGTGCCTCGCCAGGTATGACTACGTCCTCAGGAAATACGGGAGCGTGACCTACGACGACTTCATGGAGCGCGGCGTTGAGCCCTCTGGCTATGCCCTCCCGCTTGATGGGAATAACTCCAACACCGCGGCCATTGCCGCCCTAGGGGCCGTCAGCCTCGTCGCCCTGGCCTTTGGAAGCGCTGTCATCATCAAAAAACGCAAAAAACAGCACTAATTTCTCCGTCAGTCTATAACGAACTGAACTCACCTATAAGGTGAGTTCTTTTCTTTATAGACACTATTTCGCTTTTTTACGTCGTCTAAAAAAGCAGGAAAAACATCGATAAATACTTGACTTCTATTGCAACCTCCTAAATTTGCCTCCGGAAGCGGGGCCGCACTACAATGCGAGCGTCAATCTCCGGTCGAGGCTACTCGCCAATGACCATGCTCCTAGTTCCTCCCTTCCCGGGGAGGTCGGGTGCCCTAACCGGAACATAGGGCAAAATGGAGGAAACACACAGTTCATGAAAATGACGAACAAGATGCTCCTGGGATTGGGAATCCTCGGGGTCATTTGCGCTGGGGCGGCGTTATCCGTCGGTGGAACGACCGCTCTCAAGGCCGATGCTGAAAGCCTTTCTGTCAATCTTGGTGCCGGTCAATTTAGTGGAAGCGGCGGTTCAGCGAAAATCACTTGGGATGAAAGCTATTTTGTTGTGACTCAGGGAGCTGGTTCCGACTATTCGAGTCCAGTGAATCAAGCTTACATCTCGGCCCCGCGTCTTTACCTTTGCCACTATCTTCAATTTGAAGCGGCTGATGGTGTGGAAATCGCCTCCATAACCTTGAGCGCATCCGGATCGAAATATACGGGATCGACCATTTATTGTTCTCAGTCACCGGAAGCCAATGGGGCAAATCCCGAAGATAAGGTTCAAGACGTTGTTCCAGTCAAATCCGGAACGACTCTGTCTTTTACTTTTGATGAAGGAACGCGATCTGTTTCGATTCGCAATGGGATTTCTTCAAGCGCCAATACCCAACTTCGCCTTTCCGCCATCACCGTTGATTACGAAAGCACTATTGAGGAGGTTCTTCCGACTGAAATTGAACTTGCAGCCGAAAACACCACTCTGACTTCTTATGGCAGCACGACGGTCGTTACAGCTACGGTTTTGCCGGACGACGCCATGAATAAGGGCGTTATGTGGTCTAGCGACAATCCCGATATCGCGACGGTCAGCGATGGCGGCGAAGTCACCGCTTGGGGCAATGGTGTCGCAAACATCACCGCGACCAGCATAGCCGCCCCCGAAGTAAGCAAGAGCATTGCCATCACAGTCGATACCAATGACGATGAAAAGATGCCGCTTGATACTTTACTGACTGCCGATGTCTTTCACACTGGCGGGTATCCGACCGAGCCGACCTTCTATGATTCCGCTTCCCTTGCCGTCGTCTATGAAAACGCCTACAAGAACGGCGATTACATTCAGATACGCAAAAATCCGGTTGGCTACATTGCCAACGTCTCGAATCTTGGAAACATCGAGGCAATCACTCTTCTTCCCGGCGATGGCGGCGAATACGAAGCTCATAAGGTCACGGTCGGTACCACCCGTTCCGGCAACACCGAGGTCGAGCTGACCGGAACGAGCGTCAACGGCAATCTCCGCTATGAAGTGACTGAAGGCGATTACTCCTTCTTTAGAATTGCTTCCGACGATAGCACTTTCAAAATCAGTGGCTTCTTCGTCGAATATGCCGACGCCGATGTTGAAGCCGCCCGTGCCTGGGCGAAATCCTTCCTCGATACGACGGCCGAGGAGTGCGAAGCCCTCGATGTGAAGGAAGAAACCTGGACGAGTCTTGGGGAGTCATACGAGCTCCTTCCGGCCACCGCCAAGGCCGCTCTCAAGAACGAGACCAACATGGCCCTCGGTCTCACCGACATCCAGAAGGCGATGGAGCGCTATGACTACATTGCCACCAAGTATGGTTACGAGAATTTCATCGACCGGGCCCCGGCTGCCGGTTATGCCCCGGTGGTGAATGCCCCCAACGGCGGTCTCGACGCGGCGAGCATCGCCCTTATTGCCATCGGTGGGTCGGCCCTCCTGGCCGGCGCGGCCATCGTCTATGCGAAACGTCGCAAAGCCGCCCACAAGTAAGACCCATTCATAGAGGTCAACGAGCCGTCCTTCGGGGCGGCTTTTCTTATTTCAATGGCAAAAGGCCATCGTTTTCGGCGATAAAGATGAAATTTCAATCGGTTCAAATCATGAATAAGCGTTTCCATCACTTTATAATGGGAAAGACCAACAAGGCCCCCTTGGGGGCCGTTAATCGGTTGTAGGGGGAATAGCCATGAGCAAGATCATCGTCAAGGACCTCACCAAGATTTACAACCAAGGCCAAGACAACGAAGTACAAGCCCTCAAAGGGGCCTCTTTCGAAATCGAGCCGGGCGAATTCGTCGTCATCCTGGGCCCCTCGGGGGCCGGCAAGAGCACCCTCCTCAACATCCTCGGGGGAATGGACACGGCCACATCCGGCTCCTACTTCGTCGATGGGAAGGACGTGGCCAAGTACAAAAGCCGTGAACTCGGACGTTTCCGCCGGCAATCGGTCGGCTTCGTCTTCCAGTTCTACAACCTCATGCCCAACCTCACCGCCCTCGAGAACGTCGAGCTGGCCTCCTCGGTCGCCGACGACCCCCTCGTCCCCGACGAGGTGATGACCGCGGTCGGGTTGAAGGACCGGGAGGGCAATTTCCCAGCCCAGCTAAGCGGTGGGGAACAGCAGCGGGTGGCCATCGCCCGGGCGGTCGTCAAGAACCCGGCCCTCTTACTTTGCGATGAGCCGACCGGGGCACTGGACAGCAAAACCGGCGGGAGCATCATCGCCCTTCTTTCGAGAACGGCCAAGAAACTCCACAAGTCCGTCATCATCGTCACCCACAACTCGAAGATCGCCGACTGTGCCGAACGGGTCATCCGCATCCAAGACGGCCTCATCGTCGACAATTACGCCAACCCCCATCCGGTCGCTCCCGAGGAGGTCGTCTGGTAAATGGAAAAGGCCCTCAAACCAAGGAAGAGGAGGCGGGTGCATCGCGGTCCCTCGACCTTCGCGGTCCTTTTCAAGATGGCCGTTCGGGAATGCAAGAAGAGCTGGGCCCAGTTTTTGGCCATCGTGGCCATCGGGGCCATCGCCGTCACCCTCTTCATCGGGCTATTGGCCAACGCCGAGTGCTTCGACCTCCAGTTGAACAAGACCTACGAAGCCGGGAACATGGCCGACGTCTGGGTCTATTCGCTCCGCTACAACGAAAAAGACGAAGACCACCTATACAAGGAACTCCGGGACGGCGATGTCCTCGATTCCCGCTTCGAGTACACGGCAACGGCCAACGGCAAGGGCGTCTATTTGAACATCTATCAGGAATACCCGACCGTCTCCAAACCCTACGACATCGTCTACGCTTCCGGCTATGAGAACAACCGCCTCGACTATGCCTTCGTCGACCCGAGCCTATTGGCGAGCGGGGATGTCGAGGAGGAGGAGGGCTTCGTCCTCGGGGAGGATTTCGTCCTCAATTTCGACATCTCGGCCTTCCCCCTCCCGGAGGAGCAGATCGCCCTCCTCGATAGCCCGGTCTTCCTCGTCGAGGGGGGCAGGAACATCCTGGCCGACGACTCGCTCAGCCTCTCGATTCCCCTTACCGGCACGATGTCTTTCCCCGAGAACATCGAGAAGAGCAACTATGCCTCCTCTTCGATCGTCGTGAGCGATCACCTCTTTGCCTTGGCCTTCGATGAACTTTTGAGGGCCAATTACAACTCGTCGTTCGTCGACCTCATGTACTTCTTCATGTCCTCGGTTTTCGAATCCATCGGTTGGAATCCCGACTTCCGGGGAGTGAGCATCGACGATACGATCGGTAGCTACGAATCGCTCACCAAGCCGAACCAGTACCTCATCGCCCTCGATGACCCTTCCCGGAGCGATGCCCTCGCCAGCGAACTCGACACCTATTTCACCAACATCCGCGAAGGAGCGGGGGAAGACGACCTCGGGGCGACCAGCTACATGACCGTCTTCACCCGTTCGACCCAGCCCTTCTGCCTCACGATGACCAGCGACCTCAACCAAGCCTATCAACTCACGGCCTTTTTCCCGTTCGTCTTCTTCGCCGTCGCCATCCTCGTCATCCTCACCACCATCTCGGCCATCATCGTCAAGGACCGCACCCAAATCGGCACCCTCAAGGCCGTCGGGGTGAGCCAGTCGCAGATTTTCGGCTACTACATCGTCTTGACCCTTGCCCTCGTCCTCATCGGCACCCTCATCGGGGAAATCGTCGGGCCATTCCTGCTTCCCTTCCTCATGCAGATCAAATACGGGATGCTCTACAACCTGGTGCCCCTCACCTACGTCTTCCCGTGGGGGTACGCGATATTGACCGGCATCGTCTTCCTGGCCGTCTCGGCCCTTGTCACCTACCTCGTCACGAGGAAGGAAGTGGGCCTCGTCCCGGCGGAGAGCATGCGTTCGGCCCCGCCCCACCTCGTCGGGAAGGGGGCCAGCAAGAAGTCGAAGATCAAGACCAACGTTTCCCTCCTCTCCCTCAAGATGGCCTTTAGGAACATCAAGGTATCGGCCTTCAAGTCAACGATGGTCGTCGTCGGGGTGGCCGGTTGTACGGCCCTTCTCGTCTGCGGATACGGGATCGAGGACACGGTCAACCACTCGGTCGAGGTCGATTTCGCCCATTACATGACAAGCGACCTCTCGCTTACCCTCCAAGCCCCCCTCTCTTCCGAGGGGATCGACGAGACGATTGCCCCCTTTCAGGAGTTGATAGCCACCGGGGAGGACGGGGAAATCGAACGACAGGGTTACACCCGCTCCACTTCAACGGTCACCGTTGCCGGCGGAACCGCCTACACCTCCTACTATTGCCTCCTCGAACCGGGGGTTCCGAGCTTCGTCGACCTCGATTTCGACCACGACCGGGTGGCCATCTCGAGGAAGGTCCAGGAGCGGACCGGGGCCGACGTGGGGGATAGCATCTCCTTCACGGTCGGGGTCTCGACTTACGAGGCCGTCGTCGACACCGTCTTCGACGCCTTCACCTTCCATGGGGTCGTCCTTTACGGGGATGCCTCCTTCCTAAGCGGGGAAACGACCTATTCGTCGATTTACCTCAATGCCGCGGAAGGAGTGGGGGTCGACGAGCTTCGAACGGCAGCCGAGGAGAACATCCCCTCTTTGTCCTCGGCCCAGACGAGCGCGGAAACCATTTCCTACGTCGGGGACATGATGTCGAGCGCCCTCCAGATGACCGGGGCCATCAAGACCTTCGCCGTTCTTCTGGCCGTCGTCGTCCTCTATAACCTCGCCCTCCTCAATTTCCGGGAACGGACGCGGGACATCGCGACCCTCAAGGTCCTCGGTTTCTCGCGGGTGGAGATCGCCCTGTCGATCCTCTTCGAGACGATGCTGCTCACCATCGTCGGGGTCGTCGTCGGGATGATGCTCGGTTACCCCTTCATGTACGGGGTCCTCGCCGTCAACCAAGTCGAGATCGCCCAATTCATCTACTACATCGCCCCGGCCACCTATTTCTATGGCTTCCTCCTCAGCTTCGTTGTCGCCTTCTTCATCAATCTCGTCTTCGCGGCCAGTAGCGAACGGGTCAAGATGGTCGACTCCCTCAAGAGCGTCGAATAGCCCCTTTATCGCCCATTTGCTAGAATAACGGGGAACGCGAAAGGAACACCTCTCCATATGGATGAAAAGTCTTTGACCCCCTCGAAGGTAACGATGATCCGGCGGCACTATGAGGAAGACGCCAAAAACGCCATCCTCCGGCACGCCCTCTCCCGGCACGCGGTCACCTCGATTCTCTATGAGCCCGCCTCCCTCCCGGGGGTGAACATGTGCTACTCCCTCGACCTCAAGACGATGCCGGCCCTCAACCAGAAGTCCTCGGGCCGCTGCTGGATTTACGCCGGACTCAACCTCGTCCGGGAAATCATTGCAAGGAAAATCGGAATCAAGAAGCTTGAGCTCTCGACCAATTACCTCGCCCTCTTCGACAAGATCGAGAAGAGCAACTACGCCCTCGAGAACGCCCTTTACTACGCGAATCGGGAAAAGGACGACCGGGAACTAAAGTTCTTCCTCGCTTCCCCAATCGGCGACGGGGGCCAATGGGACATGCTCGTCAACCTCATCGAGAAATACGGCCTCGTCCCGATGGAACTATTCCCGGACACCTACCAATCGTCCAACACCCACGAAACCGACTGGATCGTCACTTCCTACATCCGGAACTTCGCCGCGAAAGCGTGGCGTCTCGTCCACGAAGGGAAGGAAGAAGAAGCCCGGAAGCTCAAGGAAGAGACGATGGAGAAAATCTACTTCCTCTTCCTCAACGCCTTCGGGGTGCCACCGGAGAGATTCGACTTCGAATACGAGACCGAGAGGGGGGCCTACCACCGGGAAGCCGGCCTCGCTCCCCTCGAGTTCAAGGAGAAATACCTCGGTAGTTCCCTTCGCGACTACGTCTCCCTCATCAATAGCCCGACCGAGGACAAGCCTTTCGGCAAATCATATACCATCGACCGCCTCGGGAACGTCATCGAGGGGAGGATCGTCCGCCATCTCAACGTCGAGATGGGGAGGATGAAGGAACTCATCCTCGCCCAGCTCAAGGACAAAACCCCGGTGTGGTTCGGTTCCGACGTCAGTTTCTACCGCGACCGGAACGCCTACGCCTGGGACGACAGGGCCATCGATTACGAGGGGGCCTTCGGCTTGAGCGTCGAGGGGAGCAAGGCCGACATGCTCGACTTCTCCGCCTCGGCCATGAACCACGCGATGCTCATCGTCGGGGTCAACCTCGTCGAGGGCGAACCAACCAAGTGGAAGATCGAGAACTCGTGGGGAACCGACAACGGCCAGCAGGGCTATTACGCCATGTCGAAGAGCTGGTTCGACAAATTCGTCTACCAAGCCGTCGTCCACAAGAAGTACCTCTCGAGCGCCGAGCTCAAGGCCTACGAGGGGGAACCGATCGTTCTTAAGCCCTGGGACCCGATGGGAACCTTGGCCTACTGATGGAAAGGAGGAAAGCCATGGCTGAGCAAAAATACCGCTGCCTCGTCTGCGGGGCCATCGTGACCCCGAACGAGGACGGGAGCTGCCCCGTCTGCGGGGCCCCGTTCGAAATGCTGGTCCCGGTCGACGAAAACGGCAACGACCTTCCTTAGCGATGCTCGATGAATGAATAGAGGCGGTATCCCGCCTCTTTTTTCGCGTCTCAGCCTAGGTAATAGGCAAGGAAGGCCTTGAGGAGGGGATCGTGGAAGGCCGCGGCCGCCTCTTGCTTCAATTGACCTTGGACGAGATCGTCCTCCTCAAGTCTGGACCCGACGTAATCCAAGGCCCCGTTCAGGAGTTCCTCCCGATCGGCAATCGGGTCGGAGGAATCCATCAGCCAAGTCAATCTTCCGATCCGTTCCTCCTCGTAGAAGGAGGAGGCGATGTAGTAGCCGTCTTCGTCGGAGGCGACTTGGTCGTTGAGATAGACGCACATGTCTTTCGCGGCATGGTGGTAATCCCCTTCCCCGAGGAAGGAGGGATCGCCCGGATCGTAATAGACCCAGCTGGGGACGTAGCCGAGGCCATAGCCGAGGGGACTCTCCTTTTCCGAAAGCCCATACGCATCCTTGAAGGCCGTCCAGGCCGCCTCGTCGTAATCCCCGTTTTCGTCATAACGGATGCCTACTTCATCGCAATCGAGATAATAGGCGGGCCTTTTGGGGGTGAAACCGAGATCGGAAAGCACCCTTTCCTCGACGTAGGCACAGTCCCCGCAGGACGAACGGCCGAACATGAGGAGGAATGGGTCATCCGCCTCGAAGAAGGATCCGACCTCGCTCAGCCCGACTTTGAGGAAGGGACTCGGCTGGATCCTTTCATCCATCCAGGCGGCAAAGGCCGAGGGATCCTCGCTCCAGGGGTCGCCGGTCTTCGAGATCTTCTCGTAGAGGAGCTCCCCGTCCTTGAAAAGGCCAATCGAGGCGTCGCTAGTGAGGGTCAAGCCGAAGTTGTCCGCGGCCCCCGCCATTTCGTCAATGGTAATCGCGTAAAGGAGGACTTGGCTCTCTTCGAGGTAGGGGGAGATGACCCCTTGGAACTTCCCCCAGCACGAACATGTGGAGTCCGGGTCGTAGACGAGGAGGGCGAAGTCCTTTTCGCCGACGACCATCGTGTTGAGCTCGATCAGGTCAATCGGCTCTATTTGGGTCTCGAAGGGCTCTTCCGCGGTGACGTACTTCCCATAGATGGGGGCGATTTTCTCCGGTCCCCCGCCGGGGTTACAGCCCAAGAGGAGGAGGGGTAGGAGCAAGAGCGGGGCAAACGATTTTCTCACGGGAGAATTCTAGCACTCTTTCATGAGAAAAATCATGGGGGTGGAGCCCCCGGGGGAGCAATGGGGAAAACCCTTGCTACCATCGAAGGAAAAACGATTTTTGCGATTTGAAATCTCCCGGGGGTTTACCCCCGGGGGGACCCCATTGCAAAAAAAGGCTTGTTTTCTTGTCCCCCCGACCCCATTATTCTCGCGTGAAAACGAGGGTGGGGAAGCCACCTTCTCCGGGAGGGAACGCCATGGCCAACGGTTCTGACAGCATCATCTCGCTCCATCACGTCACGAAGCGCTTCAAGGACGGCTTCGTCGCCGTCGAGGACTTCAACCTCGACATCAAACGGGGGGAATTCGTGACTCTCCTCGGCCCCTCCGGATGCGGGAAGACGACGACCCTCCGGATGATCGCCGGTTTCGACATCCCTAGCGAAGGGGAAATCCTCCTCAACGGAAAGGACATCACCAAGCTCCCTCCTTACAAAAGACCGGTCAACACCGTCTTCCAGCACTACGCCCTCTTCCCGAACCTCGATGTCTACGACAACGTCGCCTTCGGGCTTAGGATGAAGCGGGTACCGGTGAAGGGCAAGGACATCTTCGGGCGGGAAGTGACCAAGATGAAACGCCTCTCCAACGAGGAAATCGACCGCCGGGTGGCCCGGGCCCTCGAGATCGTCGACATGGAAGAACTCGAGGACCGCGACATCGCCTCCCTCTCCGGCGGGCAACAGCAACGGGTGGCCATTGCCCGGGCCATCGTCAACGAGCCGGAAGTCCTCCTCCTCGACGAACCCCTCTCGGCCCTCGACCACAAAAAGCGGCTCGACATGCAGCTCGAACTCAAGGAGATGCACGAGAAACTCGGCATTACCTTCATCTATGTCACCCACGACCAGGAAGAGGCCCTCTCGATGAGCAACACCATCGTGGTCATGAAAGACGGGGCCATCATGCAGGTGGGAACCCCGGAAAACATCTACAACGAACCGGTCAACGCCTACGTGGCCGACTTCATCGGGGAAAGCAACATCTACAACGCGATCGTCTCGGGAAAGAAAGAAGTCCGCTTCCTCGGGGCCAAATGGGAATGCGTCGACGACTTCCCCCTCAACGAGAAAGTCGACGTCGTCATCCGGCCCGAGGACGTCATCCTCGACGAGCCGGGGAAGGGAACCGTCGAAGGGAAGATCGTCTCCAGCGTCTTCAAGGGCGAGGACTATTGTTACGTGGTCAAGGTCGGCAAAAGCGAACTCGAATGCCGCGATCACACCGCCCGGCCCCTCGGGGCCCTCGTCTCGGCCCGGGTCACCCCGGAGACCATCCAGGTCATGCATAAGGAACTCACCGAGAACGACTACCGGGACGTCGAGATCTCGAAAGAGGGGAAACTCCTCATCGGGGAGGATGCCCTCGCTTGCGACCTCACCGTCCTCCTCAAGGGAAGCCATCTCGACGAGAACGACCCCTCGATCATCGTCGATCCGAAAAACGGGAAGCGTTACTCCCTATCCGGGGCCGCCTGCTCGGCCCGCTTCGACTTCGAGGCGGTGAGTTACAGCGACGACCTCTCCCTCGAGGGCCCGGAGGCCCGGGTCCTTACCTCCGTCTGGGTAGGCGACCATTATCAAATCCTCGCCCGGACCGAGGAAGAGGACGATTACATCGCCGTCACCCCCTATCAATACGCGGAAGGGGAACTCGTCAAGGTGAGTGTCGATCCGAAGAAGATCAAGCTCCGACTCCGGAAAGGACTCGATGAATATGAACTCCGCGACTAAGGAAAGGAAAAGCCTCTTGCTCCTCTTGAAGGAGCATGCCCGTTTCAAGCGGAAGTACCTGGCCTTTCCTTACGCCGTCTTCCTCCTTCTCTTCGTCATCGTCCCCCTCGTCCTCATCGTCTACTACGCCTTCTCCGACGACACCGGGGCCATCTCGCTAGGCGCCCTGGTCTCCTTCTTCACCTCCAGCAACAAGTGGTCGGTCCTCCTGGTCTCCCTCTTCATGGGGATCCAGACGACCCTCATCTGCCTCCTCCTCGGTTTTCCGGCCGCCTACATCCTGGCCGACCGGAAGTTGAACAAGAATGCCGTCCTCGTCGTCCTCTTCGTCATGCCGATGTGGATCAACTTCGTGATTCGGACCGGGGCCACCCGCGATCTCCTCGATGCCATCGGCCTCTCGGGGGCCGTCTATCCTTGGCCAGCCACCCTCATCGGGATGGTCTACAACTACCTCCCCTTCACCATCCTTCCCCTTTACACGACGATGCTCAAGCTCGACCGTTCCCAGATGGAAGCGGCCGCTGACCTTGGGGCCTCGCCTTCGCGCGTCTTCCTCCGCAACGTCCTCCCCCAATCCCTCCCGGGACTCGTCTCGGCCTCGGAGATGGTCTTCATGCCGGTCATGAGTTCCTATGTCATTTCCGACACCCTCTCGGAAGGGAAGATCACCCTCTTCGGGAACTACATCTACCTCGACTTCTCCAACTCGATGTGGAACGAGGGTTCCTTCATGGCCCTCGTCATGCTCCTCATCGTCGGTGTGTCGATGCTTTTGACCAGGAACGTCGATCGTTCCGAAAGCCAGGTAAGAGGAGGTGGCCTCTGGTGAAAAACAAGGACCTTATCATCAAAATCCTCAGCAAAAGCTATATCTTCATCCTCCTTTTGCTCATGTACCTCCCGGTTCTGGTCCTGGTGATCTTCTCTTTCACCGACACCGTGAACCTCTTCGCTTGGGATGTCTTCACCTTCGATCTCTACGTCCGGCTCTTCCAAAACGAGGAGATCATGACGGCCATCGGGAACACCCTCCTCATCGCCCTCATCTCCTCGCTTCTCGCCGCGGCCCTCGGAACCTTCGGGGCCATCGGGGCCCATGAACTCGGGAAAAGGTCGAAACGGGTCTACGAATTCGCCAACAACATCCCGGTCGTCAACCCGGAGATCGTCCTCTCCCTCTCCCTCATCATCATGTTCGTCTTCCTCGGGAACTACGTCTTCCAAGGCTTCGAGAAGAGCTTCTGGACCCTGTTGGTCGGCCATTTGGTCCTCACTACCCCCTTCGTCTACCTTTCGGTCAAGCCGAAGCTCCTTCAGATGGACCCGGCCCTCTACGAGGCGGCCCTCGACCTCGGCTGCACCCCGACCCAGGCGATGCGGAAAGTCACCTACCCGGCCGTCCTCCCCGGGGTCATGTCCGGCTTCATGCTGGCCTTCACCCTCTCCCTCGACGATTTCATCATCACCGCCTTCCTCACCGGCCCCGGCCTCCTCTCGGGCCAGGAATCGATCCAGACCATCTCGACCTACGTCCAGGGAATCATCAAGAAACGGCCCCTCCCCCCGGAGATGAGGGCCCTCTGTGCCTTGATTCTCGTCGCGGTCATCGTCGTCGTCTTCTCGATCTTCTTCTATCAAAACAAGAAGAAGGGCGCGCTCAAGAAGCGGAAAGGACGTATCTATGAAAGGGCTTAGGTCGCTATTTCCCCTCCTCGTCCTCCCCTTCCTCATCGGAGGCGGGAGCAAGGCGGCCCTCGAGGCGAAGGCCGTAGGCGAAAGCGTCACCCTCCGGATCTGGAACTGGGAGGATTACATCGGCACCTACGTCGATGAGGAAACGGGCGAGGAAGCCCCTCTTTACGAGCTTTTCGAGAAAGAGGTGCTCGCGAAAGACGGGGTCGAGGTCAATGTCATCTACAATGCCTTCGACACCAACGAGACGATGCTTTCCCAACTCCAGAGCGGGGCGGCCACCTACGATCTCATCTGCCCGAGCGACTACGCGATCCAGAAGATGATGAGCCAGGGCCTCGTCCAACCTTTTGCCCAAGGCGAGGAAGAACGGCGGGCCCTCTATGGGGACACTTACGATGACTGGTCGATCGATAACTACATGACCTATGCCTCCCCTTATCTCCTCGACTGGTTCGACAAGATCTCGGCCCCGGTCCCCAATGACGACGGGACAAGCGATGCCCATTCCCTGAGCGAGTATGCCCGCGGCTACATGTGGGGCACCCTCGGAATCACCTACAACCCGAACTACCAAGCCTATCTCGATGCCGGGCTCACCCCCGAGGACGTGATGGTCCAGATGCACGACTGGAATGCCCTGTGGGACGGGGAGGCCTACCAAGGCTCCTTCCAGATCAAGGACAGCATGCGGGACACTTACTCAGTCGGCCTCATGCGGGCCTTCGACGAGCCACTCACCCTCCTCCTCGAGCTTTACCGCACGGGGCATTATTCCTCCGATGAATATACCGACCGGATCAACACCGTCTTCAACAACATCAACCACGTCGAGGACTTCAATGCCCTCATGGAGGAACTAAACGCCGCCGGGGACGGGCACGATTTCCCGACCGACTATACCCCCGAGGCGATCGTCGATACCGTCCAGCGTTACCTCGAGGAACTGAAGGCCAATAGCTATGGGCTCGAGACCGACAGCGGCAAAAACGACATCCAAACCGGTACCCGGTCGGGGATTTGCCTCGCCTGGAGCGGGGACGCGATCTTCTCGATGGACACGGCCGAGGAAGAAACCGGGATCGAGCTCTACTACGCGGTGCCGGAGACCGGGGGGAACATCTGGTTCGACGGCTGGGTCATTCCCGCGAACGCCGAGAACGTCGAGTACGCGAACAAGTTCATCGACTTCCTCTCGCGTCCGGACGTCGCGGCCCTCAACATGGATTACATCGGCTATACCCCCTTCATTGCCGGGGACGAGATCGTCGACACGGCCAAGGAATGGTATGACGCGAAGACCTGGGCCATCGAGGAAGACCCGACCCTGCTCGAGAGCGTCTCTTCATGGGACGAATACGCCGAAGAAGAGGGCTGGATGAAAGTCGACCTCTCCTATTTCTTCGAGGGTTCCCTTTCTAGTGACCACGATGCCGTCTTCTATACGACCGAGATTCAGGAAGTGACCGGGAAAAACCTCGAAGGAGACGCGGAAAGCGTCTATGTCGGACGGCAGTTCCTTGCCCAGTACCCGACCAAGGACATGGCCGAGAACCTCGACATCATCCCGGGACTGGCCGTCATGGAGGACTACGGGGAGAACAACGACTACGTCCTGAGGATGTGGGAAAACGTCAAGGCCTCCGGGGTCCTCGAGACGTGGATCATCGTCGTCTTTGCCCTCGAAGTGGCCTTGGCAGTCGGCCTTGTCGGCTTCTATCTCGTCCGCAAGCAGCTCAACCTCAAGCGGCGGAAGGCCCGGCGCGAGGTCCGATAGGCCACTTACTGGCGGAACGGGGCCACGGCCTTCACCAGGGCCGGGTCCCTTTTTTGGTTGAGGTAGAACCCCCGTTCAGATAAAAGCGAGATGAAGGTCGGGGCCGAGGAACGCCAGAAATAGGTGCCGGAGAGTTTCCCAAGAGCTTCCCGGAGCCTCGAGGAATTGCCGTTAAGGAGGAATTCCCGGTAGAGGCAATCGAGTGTCTCGACCTTGAGTTTGGAAGCCGTCATCTCGATCCGGGTGGCCCAGATGGCGGCTTTTTCCTTCCCGAGGGCCATCTCGAATTCCATCATGAGGGCCAAGGCGGGCTCCAAGCCTCCTTTCCCAGGCGCGGAAAGAAAGGGCCGTAGGGAGTTTTCAACCGTTTTCTTCCCTTCTGGGAGGAGGGAAAGGGAAATGATGGCCAATAGTTCCTTCCCATCAAGGGGAGTCGGGTCTTTGAGCCGTGAGAGATGGTGGAGGAAGCGGACGACTTCGCGTTTTTGCCTCTCCGGGTCTAGGAGGGCAAGATCGGGGTGGATGTATTCCTTCCGCGGTCGGCCGCGGGGCCTCGTATTTTCCCTTCCCATAGGGGAGGACTTGAGAAGGAGGTAGAGAAGAGCCCGGAAGAGGCAGTCGGGTGGATTAAGGGCTTTGAAGACTTTCTGGTAGAGATCCCCATCCTTTCGCAAGACCTTGTCCAAAGACGCCGAAGCGGCGGAAAAGTCGAAATAAGGATCGGATTTTTCGATGAATAGAACAAAACGACGGGCCTTCTTTTTACTGTCCAAGAAACTCCTTGCGGCTTTGCGGAGGGAAAGGGGGAGACGTTTCTTCCCATGCAAGAGACGGGAGACGAGGGCATCGTCCAAACAATAAGGGAGGCCATACTGGTTCCGTGGGTTCTCCTCTTCGATCAAGGCACTTAGCAAAAGTGACAGGAGAACGTTTTTCCCAAGGGACGATGAGGCCGCGAGAAGCACATTATCGAGTTCCTTGTCCAGAATATACAATGCCATGATATTAATAAAATACATAAAACCGACAAAAAAGAAACAATTAAAAACAAGACCTTATTACAAACGTGGGCTTCTTTCCGATATACTCAATAACCAGTGAAAGGAAGATTCTAGACCATGGAAAAGAAAGCCCTCGCTTACTTTCAATCCGGTGGCCCGACCGCGGTCATCAATTCCTCCCTATACGGAGTCATCGCCGAGGCGTTTAAGCACCCGGAAATAGGCGGGGTCTACGGTTCCCTCCACGGGGTCGAGGGGCTCATTGAAGATCATCTCGTCGACCTTCGGAAAGAAGACCTCGAGGAGATCGAACTCCTCAAGCAAACCCCGGGAGCGGCCCTCGGGAGCACGAGGAAGAAACTTCCCCCGGTTGGGGATCCCCTCTTTGGCAAAATCATCGCGACCATCAAAAAAAGGAACATCGGTTATCTCCTGGTCAACGGGGGGAACGACACGATGGATACCTGTTACCGCCTCCACTCCTTCTTTCAGGCGGAGAGGATGGACGTTCAGGTAATCGGGATCCCGAAGACCATCGACAACGACCTCTTCCTTACCGACCACTGCCCAGGCTATGCCTCGGCGGCCCGACACGTGATGAATTTCGTCAAGATGGCCGTCGTCGACGGGGCGGCCTATCCGAAGGGGAAGATAGTCCTCGTCGAGATCATGGGGAGGAACGCTGGCTGGCTCACTGCCTCCTCCGACCTCCTGAAAGACGACGAAAGGCCCGATCTCATCTATCTTCCGGAAAGCAGTTTCTCCCTTTCCGATTTCCTTTCCGACGTGAAACGGGTCTACGAACGGAAAGGCTATGCGGTAGTGGCCCTTTCCGAAGGGCTCGACCTTCCCAGGACGAACGCCGGGGGGACTGATTCCTTCGGACATTCCTCGCTAGAGGGGGTATCCATCCATCTGGCCGAGGAGATCAAGTCGAAACTCGGAATCGGGGTGAGGGTCATGGAACTCTCCTTGCCCCAGCGGGCCGATCCGATCCTCGCCTCGAAAATCGACATCGAGGAAGCCGTTCTCCTCGGGAAGGCGGCGGTTGACGCCTTGTTAAGCGGCGAAAGCGGGAAGATGGTAGCCCTCCGGAGGCTTTCGGACGATCCCTACAAGACCGAGGTCTTCCTTGCTGACGTGGGGGAAGTGGCGAACAAGGAAAAATTCTTCCCGAGGGAATGGATTCTCTCCCCCGAACGGATGAGCGACGAGTTCCGGAACTACCTCCGGCCCCTCGTCAAGACGGCCTCCCACGTCAAATACGACGAAGCCGGGGTCTTCCTGACCGCCCGTCTCCGCCTGGAAACCCTTTGACTTGCTTTTTTCTGGCCTCTTTAGCGCGGATTGCTATAATAGCGGGGCCGCATCCGTAGCCAAGCGGTAAGGCACGTGACTGCAACTCACCAATCACCGGTTCGATTCCGGTCGGATGCTCCAAAATGCGAAAAGTGCCGATAATGTCGGCATTTTTTGTTTTTCATGATTCTCTTCAGGATTATTTTCCAGGCTATGGTGAGGGCGGTCGTGGCAAGGCGGGCGGCGAACTCTTCCCAGCTGGGCAATCGCCTCTCTGCTCCGGGATCTTTCTGGCAAATTCTTCATGGGGTTCTCCTTTCCTTGTTTGAACGGCTGGATTGTGAACACCCCTTTTTTGCTTGTTACCACATCTTTTGAAATACAACCCCGGAGGAGGTCGAGCTTTCCCAGCTCAGGGAACTGCTAGAGAATACCGGCGAGGTGAGGTGCCCGAGGCTCTTCCGGCGTTTCGCATCATCCGACGGTTAACCCCGCTTGCCCAATCCACTCGATATTCCGTCTTGCCAGAGGTCAGCGCCGCGGCTAAGATAATCGGGCTATCTCCCGGTAGAAGGTCGATAGCATGCGCCGGTAGCTCAGTTGGATAGAGTATCAGACTACGAATCTGAGGGTCACGAGTTCGAATCTTGTCCGGCGCGCCATCGGGATG
>CASFVT010000011.1 GCA_949298195.1 uncultured Bacillota bacterium | reverse complement strand
GACGCCAAGCCAATCCGCGGTCTCGTCAGAACCGCGATCTATGACTCCTGATAATGACGTGGGGAAGTTTTGCGGCTTGGATAGCAATGACGAAGGCTTATAATTCGCCAATAAATATATTCTCTATTTTGTCTTGTTTTAACCGAAAGGCAGTCATTCCTATATGGATGAGATCTTTTGGATTTCATTCGGTTCAATAAACTTGGGTTTTCATCAATTTTATTCGACCATTGGTTCAAGACTGATAGCAGTCGGTTGGGGCCAACATGGCCTGCAATCGCCGATGACGCTCGTGTTTTAGGAATCACTCCAGCTGCAAAACAGTCAGCATTTAAACCAAAATAATTACGCCGTGTAAAGTCTTTAGGGGTGTGCATTGTATCAAAAACGTAGTAGGGAGGCACAAGAAAGACAAGGCTTGTTTCAGTTAGACATGTGCTGACCAAGCCTTTTTTGATTGTTTGAAGGGGGTTTTGAACCATCTTCCATGAAAATGCGCAAATCGCGATGATGAACACGGTTGATGATTCGAATCATTAATCCAGTGGGTTTATATGTCATCGAGTCGTTTATATTTCCCTCATTTACACAAATGTTTCACGGGAAAGGCTTGGAAATGAAGGAATTCGACTATGGCAAATTGAAAGGCAGAACTCGGGATAACGAAATTGTCATCAAGGTTGCTGACATCCACTAAGCCAAGGGGAGGCAAGAGTCGTTTTCAGTCCGAAAATCGGGAAAATCAGAGAGATTGGTTGAAAACGCAAAGATAGCAAGCGCTGAAGCCAGCAATGCTTTGGAAGGAATTAAGACGACCGATTCCAGGCTGAGGAAATTGGTGTCCGGAGATAGCATCCCGAAAAAAGAAATGAAAAGGAGATTCCCGGTTATAGAGATGTCTTTGCCGCTTATCAACGACAGCTACCAACACATTTCTCTGACACCAAATCACATCTTGCAGCTGCATTCGATTTTGTACTCGCATGATGAAAGATGCAGTTACGGTGGCAAATACAAGGACGTCCAGAACTACATAACCGCCTTTGGCGGAAAAGGCTGGTCTTCACGCGTCTTTCAGCGGTCGAAACCCCAGTGGCGATGGAAACTGTGCGACGAATTCAATCGGGTAATCGAGAGAAAAGAGATCGATTCCCTTATTTTGATCCCGATCTTCATTTGTGGTTTCCCGTGCATGCGTCCTTTCAATGATGGGAATGGAAGGATGTCAAGGTCATTGACGATCCTCCTCTTGCATAGATCCGGATATCACGTCGGCAAATACATCTCTTTGAAAGCCAAGATCCCCTGCTCAAGGATTTGTATTACGACGCTTTGCAACAATCCCAAAGGGAATGGCATGAAGGGAAAAACAACCCGACATCGTTCGTTAAATACTCGCCATCATCGATATGGCCTATCGGGACTTCGAGGACAAGGGCGAACCGAACTCCAAGAAAACATCGGCCTATGAAACGGTTGAGAAGGCCGTTCGTCGAAAACTCGTAAAAATCACCAAGTCGGATGTCGCCGTGCTCTGCCTCCTTTTGCCGATCAGCGCCATCGAAAATGCCATGACCAAGATGGTGGCGGAAGGGAAACCGGAAAAGCACGTGGCAAGGGAACATATTACGTGATTCGGCTGTGATCGCCCGGATTTGAGGCTCCGGCGCCTTCTTGAAGGGACTAACGAAAGATGTCGCGGCAGAACTGGCCATGACCGCGATTAGCCTTTGTGTTTACCATTATCGATTGCCGGCCAGCCGGCTATTGATGTATTCGAGATCCAAATCCTTGTGGTGGGCCTCCAATTCGTCCATCAGGGCCTTGAGGCGCCTACTTGCTTCCTCGGCTTTTTCCTTATCGGCATCGCTGGCCTTCTTGGCCACGGAAAGGCCCATCGCGTATAGGTAAAGCGCCATCCCTAGCTCCTGGAGATCCGCTTCCGTTTTAAGAGGTTTCGCCTCCTTGGGGTTTTCCTTATATAGTTCCAGCAAAGTTTCGATCGACTGGTCGCTCAATTTGTAAGCCATGTTCATTACCGCCTGTCTCCTTAAAACAAATATACCAACTTAGGGTGATGCTTTGCCAAACGAGCTTTTTTCCGCATCCTCCTAGCCACGTCCAAATGCTACAAATTAGAAGGCAATGATCGGCCTTCGGCATTTAATCGCGGAGGCGTCGACATCAAATCGCCGAAAGCAATGACTATGGAAAATTGAGTGAAGAATGTCGTCCATGCGATTTTGCAACCGGTTGCCAAGCCATGAGACTTGGCATCGAGTTCCGCCTGGAGGCTTTTCAATTGCCGCTTTTGCCTGTGGTTGGGTTGAAAGCCCAAAAAGGAGGGCGTTTTTAGGTCATGAAGGGTTCCTAGCCTCGTCTGACCCTGTGTCAATTTGAATAGTCCCGTTTTGGTTGTCTTCGTAGTCGCCTAATCCCCTTTTCCTTCCCTTTGCACCCCCCATGGCCTAAAATCGGCCCGATGTGGGATTGGATCACCTTCCTTAAAGTCATCCTCTTCGGGATCGTCGAGGGAATAACCGAGTGGCTCCCCATCTCCAGCACGGGTCACATGATCCTTTTGGAGGAAGCCCTCGGGATGAAGACCGCCTTCGGAACCAACGGGGAGGCCTTTTGGGAGTTTTTCCTCGTTTTCATCCAACTAGGGGCCATCTTGGCCGTCATCGCCTATTTCTTCCGGGAACTCTGGCCTTGGAGCAAGAAGAAGGGCCCCGAGGAAAGAAGGGAAACCTATTGGACGTGGCTTTACATCCTCATCGCCTGTGTTCCGGCTGGGGTTATCGGGATTCTCCTCGATGATCTGCTTGACCAATACCTCTACAATTTCATCACCGTGTCCGTGACCTTGATCGTCTATGGCCTGGCCTTCATCGTGGTTGAGCTTCTCTTACGGAAATCGGGTCGGGAGCCGAAGATCGCTTCCCTTCGCGATTTCACTTGGAAGACCGCCCTCATCATCGGTTTCGCCCAAGTCCTGGCCCTCATCCCGGGAACCTCGAGAAGCGGGGTGACGATCATCGCCGCCCTCCTCATCGGATGCAGCCGGGAAGCGAGTGCCAAATTCAGTTTCTACGTCAGCATCCCCGTCATGGTCGGGGCCTCCCTTTTCAAGGGGGCGAAGTTCTTCATTGTTGGGGGGACGATGGACGTCTATCAAGTCATTTACCTCCTGATCGGGGCAGCCGTGGCTTTCCTTGTTTCGCTTCTGGCCATCCGTTTCCTCGTCGGCTTCGTCCGGCGGCATACCTTCATCGGCTTCGGCTATTACCGGATTGCCCTCGGGATCGTTCTCGTGATCCTCTTCGTCTCGATACCATCTCTTAACGATGGCCTAATGGCCGTCCTTCCCCCTCTCGGGGAGATGGTGAATGTCATCCCGTCGTTGCCTTAGAGGCATCCATTCCGATGAAAGGACGGCATTGGCCTTCTTTTCCATTTGGGCCCATAGTGTTTTCGGAGGTTCACGAATGGATTTCAAGGAAGCAAACATCTTCGGCCTTGGCGAGAAAAACGAATCGTATGCCCCTTATTTCGACGGGGTCAGCTATCTCAAGCCCTTGCTTGGGCGGCCGCTTGGCATCGTCAACGTCAGTTTCGAGCCGGGAACGAGGAACCATTGGCACATCCATCAAAGCAAAAAAGGCGGTGGCCAGATCCTCATCGCCATTGCCGGCCACGGCTATTTCCAGGAGTGGGGGAAAGACCCGGTGAGACTCAATCCCGGCGACGTTGTCTACATCGAACCAGGGGTTAAACACTGGCATGGCGCGGCTCCAAATGAGTGGTTCTCCCATCTCTCGATTGAGGTTCCATCTGAGGAACCCTCGACCGAATGGCTGGAGAGTGTCGATGAGGATTTCTATGCAAATCTCGGTTGAATTGGAGGAAAGGATATGAAAAAGCAAACGGCTGGACGGGAACAACTCGGCGACTTGGCCCCGGTTTTCGCCCACTTAAACGACGATGTTCTCTTCGGGGAGGTCTGGAGCCGGGTGGAGGAACTATCACCCCGTGACCGGAGTCTCGTCACCATCAGCGCCCTCTTGGCCCAAGGGGCCTATCCCCAGCTCAAAAGCCATCTCCTCCTTGGAAAGGAACACGGTCTTAGAAAAGAAGAACTCGTCGAGGTCTTCACCCACTTGGCCTTCTATGCCGGCTGGCCCAAGGCCTGGTCGGCTTTCGCCCTCCTCCGGGAAGTCTACCCCTGAGATGGGACATTCCCGCCCCAGAGTTCTTCTTGGCAAACCCGGAGGAATTCCTCGGCCGCCGGTGAAAGTGGGATTTGCTTTCGATAGACGAGATCAAGTTGGCTACTGATCGGGGGATCGAGGGGAACGAAGGCCAAAGGGGAATCCTTCCCGGTATCGACGATTCCCTTGAGGCAGAAGGCGATTCCGACCCCTTCCTCGACGAGCAGGGAGGCATTGTAGAGGAGGTTGTAGGAACCGACGACCTCCCCTTTGAAGCCGCTTCCGAGCCACTCGGCAATCCTTCCGGCGTAATTCGCGTGGCGGCTATGCATGACCTTGGCCTCAAGGAGGTCTTGCGGCCTCGCCTTCTCCAAGGCGGCGAACGGCGAATCCTTCCTGACCAGGATTCCCCAGGGGTCATAGGAAGGGAGCTGGAGGGAGCCGAAACCAGCAATCGAGGCCGGTTCGACGACGAGCCCGAAATCCACCAACCCGTGCTCGAGCAGTCCGAGGACGTCCCTCGTATCGGCACTTTTGATGTCGAAACGGATGAGAGGGCGTTCTTTTTGAAGTTTCGCGATTGCCTGGGCGATGATCCGGAAGTTGGCGCTTTCCCCGGCCCCGATGCGGATCGTTCCGGCGATTTCCTCCCCGCGGCCATAGGCACGCATCTCGCTCTCGGCAAGGTCATGGAGTTCGCTTATCTGGCCGGCCCTCCGACGGAGGATTTCCCCAGCCGGGGTCAGTTTCATTCCCCGTCCACGGACGAAAAGGGACTGTCCGAGCTCCTCTTCGAGGGCATGGATCTGCCGGGTTAGGTTGGGCTGGGTAGTGTGACAGGCCGCGGCGGCCTTAGAAAGGTTTTGGTGGTTTGCAACCGCTAAGAAATAACGCAGGGTCCGTAATTCCGTGTTCAATGCCTCCAGATTATCATTCCACGTTAACTATAAATTCTAGGAAAGAAGTCCCGCAAGTGAGAAAAGAATGTGATCCCAATACTCACCAGTGGGCAGCGCGGTGGGAGGATAGTAAAATCAACCCGTGAACAAGAACGAGAAAATACATCGGCTCTACAGTCCCGGCCTCAACAAGATGCTCCGCTTCCGCGTCTACCTCCCGGCCGGTTACGACGGCAAAAAACGTTTCCCCGTCCTCTACATGCATGACGGTCAAAACCTCGACCGCCCCGCCCGGTGGTCGCGCCATAGCTGGGAAATCCCCCTGACCCTCGAGAAGATGCACCTACGGCTCATCGTCGTCGGGATCGACAGCGACAAAGACCGTTCCTCGACTCTTTGCCCCTTCTTCGTCGAGAAAGGCGACGCGGAAATGGATTTCGCGACCCCTTATGGGGACGAATATGGCTCCTTCCTGGCTGAATACGTCAAACCGTTCATCGATTTCACCTACAAAACCCGCCCCGATTACGAGAATACCTATATGGCCGGTTCTTCGCTGGGGGGATTGGCCGCGGCCTATTGCTCAGCCGCCCATCCGGGAATCTATTCGGTTGTCGGGGTCTTCAGTCTCGCCCATTGGTTCGTCCACGACCAGTTCGTGGATTACATTGACCGCCATCTCGACGAAAAGGCTTCTTATTTCGTCTCTTGCGGTGGGAAGGAAGGCTTCGATGGACTCATCAATGAGTCAGCCGCGGAATACGCCTCCCTTCTAAATGGACGGGTGGCCGATCTCTTCGAGAAAACCTATCCACGCGATCGGCACAGCGAGGAGAGCTGGGCGCGTCAGTTCCGGGATTTCGTCCGCCTCATCAAGAAGCGGCGGAAGGAGAGCAAAGAACGATGAGCACCGATCCGATACTCTCTTTGATCGGCAATACCCCGGTCGTCCGTCTCGAGAAATTGGAGAAGGCAATCGGCTCTTCTTCCCGTGTCTTTGCCAAGTTGGAGATGTCTAACCCGAGCGGGTCGGTGAAGGACCGACCCGCCTCTTTCATCCTCGCGAAGGCCGAGAAGGAGGGAAGGCTAAGGCCCGGCTCCCTCATCGTCGAGGCGACGAGTGGCAATTTCGGCATCTCATTGGCCCTCATCGGGAAAAGGAAGGGCTACCGGGTGAGGATCTACATGCCATCCAGCGCCTCGAGGGAACGCCGCCTCCTCATGGTCCATTACGGGGCCAAGGTCGTCCTCACTTCCTCCGAGGGGGGAATGGAGGAGGCCGTCAGGGCCGCCAAGAAAGCCGAGGAGGAAGAAGGGGCCTTTTCGCCCGGCCAATTCTTCAATCCCGCTAACGTCGAAGCCCACCTACTTTCGACCGGGCCCGAGATAGCCTCTTATTTCCACGGGAGTCTCGACGCTTTCTTTGCCGGCATCGGGACCGGGGGAACCATCTCCGGGGTCGGGGCTTATTTCCGGGAGGCCAATATGTCAACCCGCGTCTACGGCATCGAGCCATCCGAAAGCCCCCTTCTTTCTCGGAAAGAAGCCCATCCCCACCAGATCGAGGGGATCGGGCCGAACTTCGTTCCCCCGATTCTCCGCCCCGAGCTAATAGACGAAATCGTCGACGTCAGTTACGGAGAAAGCCTTGCCGCCCTCCGCCTCTTGGCTAGGGAGGAGGGGATCCTCGCCGGCATCTCCTCAGGGGCCGCCCTCGCGGGAGTGCTCAAAAAGATTGGCGATTTCCAAGAAGGATCTTCCCTTCTCGTCCTCTTCCCCGACGGGGCCGACCGTTATCTTTCCAAGGAGGGACTATATGAATGAGACGAGCCTGGGGATTGCCCTCGCTTTGAACGAGGGCACGGGCAAGACCAAGCTTTCCCGCGACGGGGTGGTCGAGTTCTTCCGGGCCATCCGGGAAATCCTTTTCTTCGATGCCTACGCCCGGGGCGAGAAAAAGGAACGGATCCCGATTTTGCTAAGGGAGGCGGAAACGGAATTCAAGCGTTTTGCCTCCGGAGAAGGAGGAAATCAATCCTCCTTTGATTCCTTCATCGAATGCCTCCCGGAAATCAAGAGATTACTCATAAGCGACGCGGAAGCCATCTACGAGGGCGACCCGGCCGCCCTCTCGGTCGACGAGGTAATCCTTTCCTATCCCGGCTTCTTCGCCATCATGGCCTACCGCCTCGCCCACGCCCTCCTCCTCATGGGTTATCCCTTTGCCGCCCGGGTACTGAGCGAATACGCCCACTCCCGGACTGGGATCGACATCAACCCGGGGGCTGAAATCGGGTCCTCCTTCTTCATTGACCACGGGACGGGCATCGTCATCGGCGAGACGGCGAAGATCGGCTCCCACGTCAAGATCTACCAAGGCGTCACCCTTGGTGCCCTATCCCTCAGGGATGGAAGGAAGCTCGAGGGAAAGAAACGCCATCCGACGGTCCTAGACGGGGTGACCATCTATTCCGGGGCTTCGATTTTCGGGGGCGAGACGGTCATCGGGGAAGGGGCCACCATCGGCTCGAATGCCTACATCGTCTCTTCGATTCCCCCGCATGCCGTGGTCAGGGTCAAGCCCTTCGACATGGAGATCCGTTCCAAGGACTGAACTGGAAGCGCTTTCAGTCACGACGGCCAACAAGAGGCCGTCCCCTTTTGTTTATTGAATGTTAATATTTAACCGTAGTTAATTAACGAGGAGGCACCCAATGGAAAAGATGGCGGTGGAATCAACGCTCGAACGTCTATTTGCCACTGAAGAGGCGACCTCCCTCATCGATGAGCTCAGTACACGGCGGAAACCGGGTTACCGAGTCCTCGATTTGCTCGTCAAGAATCCCGATGGGGTGACCCCGAGCCGCCTCGCCTCCGAATGCGGGGTATCGACTTCCCGGATGACGGTCCTCCTGAACCATCTCCAGTTCCTCGGGTTCGCCCGACGTACTCGGAACAAAAGCGACCAGCGGAGCTTCATGGTCACTGCCCTACCGAAGGGCAGGGCCCTCTTGGAGGAGAACAAAAAGGCCATCTCGAAGGCGGTGAACGGTCTCGTTGCGATCCTCAGTGAGGAAGAACTCGCCGAACTGGTTCGCCTCATGGGCAAATTGAGCAAGAAGAAAGGGGAGGACTAAGCGATGGAAGGAAACAAGCGCCCGGCGATGCTCGAGCTCATCGACATCAAGAAGGATTACAAAGTCGGGGGCGAGATTGGCTTCGTCCACGCCCTCAAGGGGATTTCCATCTCTTTCCGGAGCAACGAGTTCGTGGCCGTCCTCGGCCCCTCGGGATGTGGGAAGACGACCCTCCTCAACATCGTCGGGGGACTCGACCACTATAGCGATGGCAATCTCTATGTCGACGGGGTCTCGACCAAGGACTACAAAGACGGGGACTGGGACAACTACAGGAACCACCGGGTCGGTTTCGTCTTCCAGTCCTACAACCTGATTCCCCACCAGACGGTTCTCCAAAACGTTGAACTCGCCCTCACCATCGGCGGCGAGAACCGGGAGGAGAGAAGGAAGAAGTCCATCGCTGCCCTCGACCGGGTCGGCCTCCATGGCGAATACGACAAGCGTCCGAACCAGCTTTCCGGGGGCCAGTGCCAGCGGGTGGCCATCGCCCGGGCCATCGTAAGCGATCCCGAGATCCTCTTGGCCGACGAGCCGACCGGGGCCCTCGACACCGAGACCTCGATCCAAATCATGGACATCATCAAGGAGATCTCGAAAGACCGCCTCGTCATCATGGTCACCCATAACCCCGACCTCGCGAGACGCTACGCGACCAGGACCGTCAATCTCCTCGATGGCCTCATCGTGAGCGACTCCAACCCGATTGCTGACGGGGAGGAAAACGGGAAGGCGGCCAAGGAAATCGGGGAAAAGAAAGCCAAGCTCTCCTTCTGGAATGCCTTCCGCCTCTCGGCCCAGAACCTCCGGAGCAAGCTCAAGCGGACCTCCCTCGTCGCCGTGGCCGCTTCGATCGGCATCATCGGGGTGAGTTCCGTCCTTGCCCTCTCCAGTGGCATTCAGAATTTCATCCACGACATGGAGGCCGACATGCTTTCCGGCAACCCTTTGACCGTCCAAGCCGAAGGAATCGACTTGACCGGTCTCATGGACCTCGCCGGGAACCTCGCCCAGGTCGGGGCGGTCGTCGAGGGGACCGAGGAGGGCTACGTCAACGTCAATGAGACGATCACCGCCCTCATCGACAGTGAGTCCCACCAGGTGAACGAGTTCATGTTCAAAAACGAGATCACCTCCGATTACCTCGATTACGTGAGGGCGATGGATCCCGATTACTATTCGGCCATCGTCTATGACTACGGACTCGACCTTTCGCCGAATATCTATGTCCAATCCGGCCTCGATGGGGCCGATTTCGATGGGGTTCCCTATTCGGAGGAAGGCAATCTCGCCTCCCTTTCCCTCATCCGGACGGTTTATCAGGGCATCCTTTCGAAGACCGACCTCGGGGAATACAGCCAATACGTCAGCATGCTCCCCCAACCCTTCTCCCTTTTGCCCGACAGCCCCGAGCTCATCTCCTCCCAATACGACATCGTCTCCGACCCCGCGACGAGCCACCTCCCGAGCGCGAGCAACGAGATTGCCATCGTCATCGGGGGCGACGCCCTCTCCGACCTCACCCTCGCCGAGACCGGCTACCTCAGTCAGGCGGAGTTCATGAACAACGTCTACCAGGCCATCGGAAGCGACCGTTACGATCCTTCGCTCGAGAAGAACCGCATTTCCTACGACGAACTCCTCGGGCGGAAGTTCTACTATTACCCGAATGACGATGTCTATTTCCGGAAGAACTTCGATACCGGGATGGGCATGCCTTACCCCTCGTGGTCGTATCGCCCGACCATGGACGCGGGGGAAGGCGCCGGAAAGGAACTCACCGTCACGGCCATCCTCCAAAAGAAGGAAGGCGTCAACTACGGTTGCCTCGGGACCGGGCTTTACTACACCGAGGCCCTCGCCGAGGAAATCCTTGAGGCGAGCAAGGAATCCGCCATCGTCGAATTCCTCCTCGACAACGGCTACGAAGGCTTCTCTGGCTACACGCAGGTCCTATACGATTATGCCTTCAGTTTCGAGGGCACCGAGTACAAGACCGATTTTGCCGGCTTCATGTCCGGGAAAGAGGGAGCCAGCATCGGCCAGGTCATCAGCTTCAGCCAATCGATGATGCTCTCGGGGAGCACCGGCAGCATGATGGACACCATCACCCTCCCGCTTACCGCCCTCGGAGGCGGGGAGAACCCGACCAAGATCGAGATCTATCCGGCTGACCTTGAGGAGATGGATCACATCCGGAATTACCTATCGGCCTGGAACGAAGATGGCGACATCACCGTCGGTGACCGTCTCCTCACTGCGGATGACCGTCCCGAAATACGTTACACGGATACTCTCTCGGTCGTCCTCTCGATGGTCAATTCCCTCATCGACGTCATCACGACGGCCCTCGTCATCTTCACCGGCCTCTCCCTCGTCGTCTCGACGGTCATGATCGCGGTCATCACCTACGTCTCGGTCATCGAACGGGTCAAGGAAATCGGCGTCATCCGTTCCCTCGGTGGGCGGAAGAAGGACGTCAGTCGCCTCTTCAATGCCGAAACCCTCATCATCGGGCTCATCGCCGGGCTGTTTGGGATCTTGGCCACCTACCTCCTCGAACTGCTCTGCAATGTCATCGTCGGGTCGCTCACCGGGATCTTCACCCTGGCCGCCCTCCCTTGGTACACGGCCATCATAATGGTGGCCCTATCGATGGTTCTCACCCTCATCTCCGGCCTCGTCCCGGCATCGATTGCCGCCAAGAAAGACCCAGTCGAGGCTTTGAGAAGCGAGTGAGTTAAGCAAATATATAGTCACAAATGTGACAAACATAATTATTTGGGGAGCAATGCCAAAAGAAGGCTTGCTCCCTTGCTTTTTTGTCAATCTGTTAAGATTGGAAACAAAACTTGTGTTGTTATTTGGGTGAAAATAATTTAGCATATTTAGGAAAGAAGGCCGAATCAATGTTCAATTCCTCTCGCAACGCCAGGGTCCGCCGCTCGCTCGATCGGACGGCCGCCGCCTTCCTGACCCTTCTACGCGAAGAGCCTTACATCAAGATCACGGTCAGCCAGCTTTCCGAACTCGCCGGAATCACGCGGAAGACGTATTACCGGAACTTCCTCTCGATGGAAGACGTGGTGGACTATGTCGTGTTCAAGGCCATCCACGATGGGCTCCGGACCAATGCCTGCACCTCCCTCAACGAATACCTGAACCGTTTCTTCTCCTTCTGCTACGAGAACCGGGAAGTCTTCTCCCTCCTCAACGAACGGGGTCTTTTCGGAAATCTCTCCTCGGGGCTCCAACGCTACATGAGCCGGAGCGCCTTCCTCGACAAGGCCTTGAATTCGGCCGGCCTCACTCAACCGGAAGTCGATGTCTTCTGGAATTCCCTCTTCGGGGCCGAGATCAGCCTCCTCCGTTATTGGCTTGACGAGGATTGGCGTTCCTCGAGCGAGGAGATGACCGCCCTCGTCGAACGCGGTTTCAAAAAATTCCTCCGGGCCCCGATTTGGGGGTGAGGCGATTTCGCTTGCTTCGGGGAGCCCTTGGGCTCCTTTTTCGTTGCCCGGTGCTACAATCAAGCCGATGGAAGCGGCCCTCTCAAAATTCCATTCCCTCCTTGAGGGACATCCCCCTCTAGTCGTCTTGACCGGCGCGGGCATATCGACGCCCTCGGGGATCCCCGATTTCCGGGGCCAGGCGGGGATTGCCTTGACCACCAGGAAGTACGGGATGTCCTACGAGGAACTCCTCTCCCACGATACCCTCATCGGTAAGCCCGAGGTTTTCTATTCGTTTTACTGGGACAAGATGATCTATCCGAAGGCCAAGCCGAACCGCGCCCATGAGGCCCTTGCTTCCTATCCCGGTCAAATCGTCGTCATCACCCAGAACATCGACGGGCTCCACGAGGCGGCCGGGAGCAAGGACGTCGTCGAACTCCACGGTTCGGCCTCCCGGTATTCTTGCCTTTCCTGCGGGCGGAAGTTCGCCCTCGGGGAGCTTCCCCATGACGGGGTTCCCCATTGTCCCTGCGGGGGACTCATCCGGCCCGATGTCGTCCTCTATGGGGAGGGCCTTGACCCCTGGGCGTTGGAACGGGCTTCATCTCTCATCGCGGCTGTCCCTTTCATCATCGTGGCCGGGAGTAGCCTCCGGGTCTATCCGGCCGCGGGGCTTGTCACCCTCTTCAAGGGGCAAAGGAGCCTTCTCGTCAATTTGGAAAAGACCCCACTGGATTCCCATTTCGACGACGTGGTTCATATCGATGTCGAGGCTGCCTTCGGGGAGATATTCGGATGAAATACCATTTTCTCAAGCATTTCCTGACCATCACCAGGCACCGTCATCAGGTCATCAAGAACGCCGCCCACTGCGGGATCTTCTTCCACGCCCTTTTCCATGACCTCAGCAAATATTCTTACGCCGAGTTCGTGACGAGCGCTCGTTACTATGCCGGGAACCACTCGCCGGTCGACGAGGAAAGACGGGGCAACGGTTACTTTTCCTCGATTTGCCAACATCATACGAGGCGGAACAAACACCACTGGGAATACTGGACCGATTTCTATTATGGCCGGGTCATCGCAAGGGCGATGCCTTACAAATACGCGCTTGAATATGTCTGCGACATGCTATCGGCCTCGAAGACCTATGACCCGAAGTCCTTCTCAGGAGCCACGACGCTTGCCTATTTCGAAGCCCGGAAGGATCGCTATTACATGGCCGAGGGAACCAAGGAATTCATCGAGTGGTGCCTCACGCGTTACCGTGACCTCGGCTGGGCCGGACTCAGGAGGAAAGACACGAAAGAGGCCTACGAGCGCTTCAACAACGCCCATCCCGCGGTGGCCGTCTTCGATGTATCCCTCGCCGCGGGGGAATTGCCACCCCTCAAAGGCAAGGATATAATGCGCCCCTAGAAACGGAGTAGTGATGAAGAACAAGATCGTCGTCCTCGGATGCGGCCGCCTCGGTGCGAGCGTCGCCTCGGCCGCCTCGGAGAAAGGGCTCAACGTCATCGTCGTCGATGAGAAGAAGGAAAGCTTCGACCGCCTCGAGGAGCCTTTCAGCGGTTTCACGGTGGTGGGCAACGCTTGCGATGCCTCGCTCCTTGAAAAGGACGCTTACATCTCGACCGCCCAGGAAGTCGTCATCACGACCGGCAACGACAACGCGAACCTCTACCTGGCCCATCTTTGTTCCCGCATCTACCAAGTCCCGAAGATCATCGTCCGTTTCGACGATCCCAAATACGAAGTGCTCATCAAGGACCTCGAGAACGTCCGGGCCGTCTATCCCTTCGAGCTTTCCTATCGCCGGGTCATCGAATGCTGGGAGGAAGGCAGATGAAGATCGCGATTGCCAACGGCACCTTCCAGGCCGCCTACCTCTACGACCTCTTCAAGAAGGCCGGCCACCGGGTGATTCTCATCAATTCGAGCCGTGAGGATGCCAATTACCTTCTCAAGAACAAGCACGCGAAGGTCTACGTCGGTCATCCTTGGAGCCGTCACGTCCTCGAGGAGGCCGGTGTGGCCGAAGCCGACCTCTTCATTTCCCTCTGCAACGAGGACACCGACAACTTCGCTTCCTGCCTCTTGGCCAAGAAGGTCTTTGCCGTCGGTAAGGTTATCTCCCTCGTCAAGAATCCGGCCAATGTCGATATCTACCGCAAACTGGGCATCGATTCCGCCGTTTCCTCGACTTACCTGCTTGGACAATCGATCATGAACGAGTCCTCGGTCGAGACGATCATCAAGACCCTCACCCTCGAAAACGACAAGATCGTCCTCCTCGAGGCCATGGTCCTTCCCAAGCACAAGATCGCCCATCAGAAGATCATGGACATCAACTTCCCGAAGTTCGCCTCGATTGCCGCCATCTACCGGAACTACTCCGTCATCATCCCGAACGGACAAGTCGAGCTCTTCCCGAAGGACAAGTTGCTCATCGTCTGTGCCAAGGACGACGAGGAAAAGGTCCTCGACTACGTCCGGGACGAGGCCTGAGGATGAAAGAAGGGAAAATCCGCCCGGCCGCGAAGGGCTATCGCCTCATCTTCGGTTACCTCGGGCTTTTCCTCGTCTTCATCGGACTGGTGACCATCCTCCCGATTTTCGTTTCGTTCTTCTATTGGGACGAATGGGCGGCTTGGTTCGATTTTGTCATCCCCGGCCTTTCCTTTGTTCTCGTTGGCCTGCTTCTCTTCTTCCTTTTGATCTACGGCCGCCCGAAGGAACGCTTCGCGAAGTACGAGGACGCGCTTCTGCTCATCCTCATCTGGGTTGCCGCGGTCGTGGCCGGGGCTCTCCCCTTCGTTTCGGTTTCCCTCCGGGGGATGCTTTCGGAACCGATGAGTTTCTCCGAGGCGATGTTCGAATCGATATCCGGTTATTCGGCTACCGGCTACACGGTCTACCCGCTGGCTGATTTCAATGGGGAAGCGGGAGCCTATTGCCCCCATGTCTTCATGTTCCACCGGGCCTTCATGCAGTTCGTCGGTGGCGTCGGCCTCGTTCTCATCGTCGCGAGCGTCCTCTCCGACCGTTACAACCTGAAGCTCTACTTCGCCGAAGGGCACAACGACAAGCTCCTTCCCAACCTCGCCAAGTCGGCCAAGCTCATCTTCGCCATCTACACCGGCTACATTGTCGTCGGGGCCTTCGGGCTCTGGTTCTCGGGGATGGATTTCTTCGATGCCATCTGCCACTCCATCGGGGCTCTAGCGACCGGCGGCTACTCCTCGAGGGCCGATGGGGTCTATTGGTACCAGACCTCGGAATTCACCGGGAACGGCCTTTTCGGCGGCAACTGCATCGCCATCGAGATCATCATGATGGTCCTCATGCTCCTCGGGGCGACCAACTTCGTCCTCCACACCTTCCTTTTCCGGGGTAAGATCAGGGAATTCTTCAAGGACATCGAGGTAAGAATCGCCTTCTTCGCCATTGTCTTCTTCGTCCTTCTCTCGACCGTCTCGACCGTCTGGCTATACGCCCCCGGGGCGACCAACATGACCGACTATCAAATCATCGACGGCCAGACCGTCATCGTCTCGGCCGCCCAGACGGGAACCGATTTCTGGAGTTCCCTCCGTTACAACTCCTTCAACATCATCTCCTCGATCACGACGACCGGTTTCACCAATTTCGTCTCCATCAAGCAATTGGGGGAGGTAGCCATCTTCTCCGGCATCATGGTGATGCTTCTCGGGGCCGGGGCCGGGAGTACCGGTGGGGCCATCAAGCAGTACCGGGTCGGGATCATCCTCAAGGACTTCGTCAACTCGATCCGTTACCGCTTCTCCTCGTCCCGCCAGCTCGTCCCGAAGACCATCTACCGCCTTGGCACCTACCGGGAAATCGAGAAAGAGGATAGCGACGAGGCCCATAACTTCGCCGTCCTATATCTGGCCACCGTCTTCATCGGGGCCCTGGCTTTGCTCCTCCTCCCGGGCATCGATTTCCAGGAAGGTCTATACGAAGTTGCCTCGGGTCTATCCGGTACCGGTCAGACGATCATCGATTTCTTCGAATATCAGAAAGACAACCCGGAATATTATCCAATTCTCCTCTGGGTTTTGAACATCTCGATGTTCCTCGGCCGGTTGGAAATCCTCCCCCTCTTCTCGGCCATCAACCGGGTATGTGTGGTTCCCTTCGCCAAGCGGAAGAGGAAAGTCCCGACCGATCTTTCCTAATACCCTTACTTTGCCTCGAAGTTGTTGTATAATGCGCCTTGCCGCCTCGAAGGGGCACCAAACGGGGGTTTGGTTCAATGGCAGAACAGAGGTCTCCAAAACCTTTGATGAGAGTTCGATTCTTTCAACCCCCGCCATCTTATAACTAATATTTTGATACAAAGTATGAACTGTCAAAATTGACGATATTTGTCCGAGAAATCGGGCATTTTTTATTATATTGCTCTTAAAATCTAATATTCTTTAGTTTAAATTATGCTCAAAAGCAAATAAAAGGGTTCGTTGACGATAATTAATGCACATGTGATAATAAAAAATGCAAAAAAACTGAGCCAAATGAATAAAGAAGACTCAAATAATGAATTAAATAATTTTTATGTAGAAGAAATTATAGAAAATAAGGAAGTGTCTCAT
>CASFVT010000010.1 GCA_949298195.1 uncultured Bacillota bacterium | reverse complement strand
GCTTGGCCGCGTTCTGGAGGATGACGACGCGCTGCTCGAGGTAATTGTCGATGGTCGAGGCGTCGTGCTGGATCTTCTGCTCGAGGGAGCGGAGGTACTCGCCGGCCTTGATCTTCATGAAGAGGAAGACGATGCCGGGGATGAGGGCGAGGATCCAGAGGATGACCTCGAAGATCTTCGAACCGATCCCGACCTTCACGGGAATCTGCTTCTCGATGACCCGGACGTCGCGTCCGGTGGATACTTGATCGGTGGTTTCGTCGAGGGGATTTGCCATGTCCATTTCCTTTCCGCCCAAAGGCGTTCTCGTAACATTATAGCGGCCGGTCCGCTTAGCACAATCTCAGCGTTTCCCGTTCTTCTCGGCGAGGGAGGCGATTTCCACCTCAGACATCGAGTCGAGCTTTTCGAGACGCTCCTCGAAGCCGGTGAAGAGTCCTTCGAAGGCCTCCTCTTCCCGGATGAAAGAGCCGGGATCGTCTTCCCCGTCCTCGCTCCCGAGGAAGGAGGCAAACCGGTGGTAGATTTCCCCGTCGTGGAGATCGAGGTAATCGCGGAGGGCTCTGGCGTCCCATCTCTCCTTCTTCTCGTCGAGCCGGCGGAGGGTGACGTTCCTTTTCCTGGTGAGCGGGGTGTAGATGTAATACTGCACCGGTACGCCATGGACGTTCCCGTCGCCGCCCTTGACCGGGACGTAGGCCACGGCCGCTTCTTTGGAAAAGGAGAGCGAAGTGATTTCGAAGACGTCGCTTTTCCCATGGCGTCTCAAGAAGCGCGGGCGGAGGATCTGGTCGGTCGCGGCATCGACGTGGCGGAAGGCATCGGGATCCATGTGGTTGACCATGACCATCGCCTCGTAATCGGATAGGTCGCTCCGGAAAGCCTTCTTCACGTCGTAGTTCCCGGCATCGGTCATCTGGTAAAGGGGAATGGCGAGGACCGGGGCGAGGTCGAAGTAAAGCGACTTGAAGAGAGCGCCCATCATCGAGACGAAACCGTCCCTCATCATCTTGACCGAGAGGTATTCGAAGCCGAAGTCGGGGTCGTAGGTGAACCTGCCGCCGGCATGGATGGATTGGATGACGTTGATCGTTCTCTCCTTGCGGAAGGAGAAGTCGTCCCCATAGCCGGCCTTTCCCTTGATGAGCTCGAGCATGTTCTGCTGGGCCAAGGGGGTAAAGAGGAGGCGGAATTGGACTTCGTCATCGCGGTCGTAGGCCCCGAATAGAGCCTCGAACTCCGCGTTGGCGAGCGGTTGGAATCCCCTGCCCTTTCCAACGGAATCCTCGGCCTTTTTCCGGAGTTCCTTCTCTTGCTTTTCGACGTAACGGGCCAACTCCTTCTCGTCTTTCATGTCGGCCCCCGAGGGGGAGCGGGAGAAGGAGAGATCGGGCGCGGCGAGGTTGCCGTAGACGAGGGCCGGGACCCCGATGAAAGAGGGGGCCGGGGCCGTGTAGATGGCAGTCAATACCTGGCTACGGACGGTCTGCCGGACGTGGCCTTCCGAGTCGACGTAGCTCTCCGTCCAGGAAATGGTGAGGTGACCGGTATAGGTAGTGTCGACCATCGTTTCGCTTTTCACGTAGAAGCGGACGTAGGGGTTCCCCTTCACCTCGCCCGACATGACGTTCACGGCGCTTTGGTGCTCCCCGAGGACGTCCCCATAGGCATAGACGGCCTTCATGAACTCGAGGCGTTCCTCGCTGAAGGAAGTGTCGACGGTGAACATGTCGGTGGTCATCGCGACCAGCTTTTGGAAATCGTCGAAGGCAAAACCCGACCGGAGGGGATATAACATCCGGTCGAGCTCTTCTTTGGCATCGGACAGCTTCTTGGCCCGAATCGAGGCTTCCCCGCTCAATTCGTTGATTTTCCGGGCAACGACCGTCAGGTTGACGACCAGGAGGGCAATCCCGATGGCGAAGCCGAGCACCAGCATGACGATGCCCGCGGTGGGGTCGGCGCCCGGGTTGAGGTAAGAGAGGACGACGATCCCGATGGTTCCGATGAAGAAGGCAATCCCGAGGATGACGTAGAGGGCGGTTCTAAGCCCCCTGAAACGACCGAGGCGGGCCGTTTCCCTCTCGTGCTCGCCCTTGAGCTTGGCATATTTGCGGAAGCGGATTTCCGTCTCCCCTTCGTCGACTCCGGATTTCCGGAGGACGTCGTCGAAATAGGAACGGGCACTATCGGCCATCTTCCTTTCGAGCCGTTCGGCATAGTAATCGACCGGATCGAAGTTGGCCCCGCCATCGAATGCTGACATCGTGAACCTCCTCGGTGAAACCTAGCCGCATTATAGCCGCTTGCCCCGCCATCGGGAACGTGGGCCCCGCACCCCACGGGCTGCTGGCGCGCATCGAGACGGCTACGGCTGCCTTGGCAAGGGACAATGGCAAATCACCGACTGGCCAAAAAGAAAGAAACCGCGGGGGATTTGAGTTGAAAAGCCGCTTCGTCCATTGCCGATATGAACGGCTTGGAACGGCATGAAGACGGTCGGTCTAGGATCCAGCCTGGATTTCCAACTCGCCCTCCGCTTCCTTCAGGAAGAGGATCCGGTCCTCGTATTCCGGGTGGAAACGGAAGAGGACGGGGAGGAAAACGACGCTCAGGGCCGCCCCGCCGATGTCGGCCACGATGTCGCCCATCGTGTCCTCGACGGCGTAGTGATAGCCACCGAAATGGCGGTAGAACTCGGCAATCTCCTCGCTACTGAGGGCGATGTCCCCGTTTCCGTCGATGGCGAGGTAGAAATCCTCGGGGAGGTATTTCTGCATGTTGGTCCCGGCCAGGACGTCGTAGGCGTATTCGAAGAGCTCCCAGGCGGCTTGGATGGCCAGGGAAAAGAAAAAGGCAAAGACGAGGGCGAAGGCGAGTTGGTGTTCCCCGTGGTTGAATTTAGAGAGGAAGAGCTTGGCGAGGGCGTAACCCACCACCCCGATCTGAAAAGCGGCGAAAACGTGGTAGACCTTGTCGATGGGCGGCCAATAGTAATAAAGCCGGCAGGCCTCCCCGAGAAGGACCCCGAGGAGGAGATCAAGGGAAATGAGGACGTCGACGAGGGGGGAGAAGCGTTGTTTGATGAGCTTCTCGACCAAGGGGGGCAAAGGTGCCGACCATCGCGCATGCCGAGGCGGCCACGATGATCTTCGCCTGAAGGATATCCCAATACTCGTTGACCCCGGTTAGGGTCAAGATCGAGGTAACCATGACGGCAAGGTAAACGAGGGCCTGGGTTGGGTAGAGGATTTTGCGGTACAAGGGGAAATACATGTTCCGTTCCTCTTCATTAACGCTTCAATTCCCGATTTTGTTGACTTTCGACGGTTGCGGCGGGTCAAAATCCCATGACGAAAACAGTTGCCATCAATTCGTTCGGCTTGTCAAAACTCTTGGCTGGCGATTTCGACGGAACCCTGAAACGGTTATCCGAAATCGGTTACCGTTCCTTGGAGCCTTGCATCTACCTCGATTCGGGAGCCACGCCCATCAAAAGGGCGGCAACCTATCTCAATCTCTCCTTCTGGAGGCTTTCCGGGGACATGTGGCGGATAAGCAAAAAACCGAAGAGAAGCTCAAAATGGTCTCATGGGTTGCCGCATTGATTTTTCATATGCCAACGCATCGGCAGGAGATCGATCAGCTTACGGACGGTTCCCTTCCTGAGGTCAATGGCGATTTCCGCCTCGACGGATTTCTCGCCCATGATCTGGGCCATTAGTTCGAGGCAAGCCCCACATGGGGGAAGCAGCTCCCCGGCCTCGATGAGGGGTGAGACCTCATGACTACCGAGGGCCTTTTCGGCTCTCATCAGCATCCTTTCCCAAATCTCCTCCACTAATTTGCTTCCCCGCGGTTACCTCACTTAAAAACGTCCACAAAACAAGCTTATGTTAACTGAAACCACACATTTTGGCCGCGTTTTTCACCTAGGATGCAGAACGGCCGTTCATTGTTTGACCTTCGTTCGATTCCCGTGCCGATCGATGTAAACGCCCTCGTTTTTCCCGGTGTCGGCATTGAAAGCGCCCTTGAAGACCGAGCCATGGCTTTTGTCGTGGTAGACGCCTTTCCCATGGAAGCGTCCATCCCTGAAATCGCCTTCGTAAACGTCCCCGCCGGGGTAAACGGCCCTTCCCTTCCCGGTCACCGCCCCATGGAGGAAGTCGCCTTCGTAGGAAGTTCCATCCGCCATGAAGAACCGCCCATGGCCATGGCGAAGGCCCTCTTTGTAGGTACCATCGTAGATGAGACGGGCACCGGTGAAGGAGAATTCCCTTACCTGTCCCTCGAAGCGGCTGGACGCGGAATCGTAATCGCCGAAGACAAAGCATTGATTTTTCCTATCGACGAAAAGGACCTTTCCTATGAGCTTCCTGTCCTTGAATAGGCCCCACCAAGCAGGCTTGCCGTCGACCTCAATGACACCGAAGCCGTCGATCCTCCCGTTGACGAAGAGCCCGACGTAGTCGTCTTTCATCCCGAAACCCTTGGGGATGAGCCCGACCCCGAAACCGGCATACTCCGTCTCGACTCCCCCGCCCTCGGACAAGCGCCAGATGTACATCGGCCCCTCGATGGCCGCCCCGAAGGCGACCTTGTTGTTCTCCTCGCGCACTTTGTAAAAGGGCGTTCCATTGCTTTTGTAAAAGGTCGATTCCTTCTTCCCGCTTTGGAAATAGGCACTCTCAGAGTAGGGCCTGTCCTTGGGCTTTCGGACATCGCCGACCGTCACGCTCCCTTCCTCATGAGAGAAGGAGTAGATGGTGCCACTTTCGTCGACATACTGGCTCTCCCCGCTCGGGAGAAGGCGGAAATACGGCTTCTGAAGCTGCCAATCGACCCATTTCCCGTAAGTGATGGCCCCGTCCTTGGCCGTCTTTTTCCCTTCGACGAACTTGCCAAGCTTGAAACGCCCCTCGTAGGTGGCCAAGGAGCCTTTCAGGATGCCTTGCCCATGAGGGTGCTTGTAGAAATCGACTTCCCCGTCGTAGATACCGTTCTTCGTCTTCAGTTTCCTGACCGTGAGGTTCATTTCCCTGCCATCCCGAATTCCTTGAACTCGCCTCCCTTGAAGTACCCGATATGGCAGTCTCCTTTTTCGTCGATGACGCCGCCTTCGTAGATGGGGACGTCGAGTAGAGCGCGCCCAATGGTGGTTTTCCCGTCCTGGCCCCGGATCTTCGCATACTCCTTTTCCGCGAAATCGATGGCGTCGATCTCCGTCCCGTAGGCCTTGGCCTTCCTTACCGCTCCGCACGGTCTGCCTTTCGCTTGGAAGCCTTCGTGCCTCGTCAATAGACTGCTCGATCCGATGAAGTAACCGCTCAGTACCCCGTTTCTTTTCTGAGCCAGGTAAGTCCCGCCGTTCATCCTCGTTTCTTCGAACGGGTCTTCGACGAGAGGCAGCTCTTCGTAGGTCTTCCGAACCTCGCCGTCAATGAAAAAGGCCGGCCGCTCCATCTTCCCATCCGGGTGGATTAGCTGGGCGAACCCGTTGATCTTCCCCTTCACGTAGGAGGCAATGAGCCTCTTCCCGTCGGGGTGGGTCGTGACCCCGATTCCGCTTTCCAGGTCATCCTCGTAGAAGCCCTCGAAAGAGCTCCCGTCCTTATAAAGGAAACGCCCGTGTCCCGACCGCTTCCCCTTCTTGTCGAATTCGCCTTCGTAGGTTCCGTTTGGGTATTCTTTTTTCCCAATTGTCGATGTTGCTTTCATTGTGCCCCCGTTTTCGATAATGATACGGGAAAGCCTTTTTTCTGGCCACCGCCGGAAAGCACATTCGTTCGTAAAGGAATATCCAACGCCTCCAGCCTTCTGGTATCGAGGACAACCTGGGGATAACAAGCCATTGCCAGTGGGTTCGGCAAGATAAACCTCGCGCAGGAAGAAATACCTTTCCGTCTTCGAATTCGCCTCGGCAAGTTCGACGGGAAACGCCGACTGGTTCTTGCCAAGGAGACGGTCAAGTCCGTGTGCTTATCGTAATCGCGACCAGATTTCACCTCGCTGGCCGTGAAAAAGCAAATCGAATTCCCGGTTTATCCTTTAGCCGTCCTTCCTGAGACGGAATGCAGCCTCTTGATATCCTAACTACCGTAAAACGTTTCTTGCGTTGATATTTGCATATTTTCTAATGGATTGTCCGGATGTATGGCAATGGGAGCCTGGACAAACGAAAAAGCCCATTGACGGGCATTGACGCTAGGTGGTGGCCCAAGGCGGAGTTGAACCGCCGACACGAGGATTTTCAGTCCTCTGCTCTACCAGCTGAGCTATCGGGCCGCGAAGTGGCGGATCATACGGGATTCGAACCCGTGGTCTCCTCCGTGACAGGGAGGCATGTTAGGCCGCTACACCAATGATCCAGCGCGACGCTCGCTTATTATCTTCACGGAAAGAGGGCATTGCAAGTGCTTTTCCCGCCCGAATAAGGAAAAAGGGCTCCCGAAGGAGCCCGTAAGAGCGAATCGATCAGTAATTGAGGGCCCGGAGCTCGAAGTAGGCCTGCGGGTGGTTGCAGACCGGGCAGACGAGCGGGGCGTATTTCCCGATGACGATGTGACCACAGTTGCGGCACTTCCAGACGGCGTCTTCCTTCCCGATGAAGACGACCCCTTCCTTCACGTTACTCAGGAGTTTGAGGTAACGCTCCTCGTGGACCTTCTCGACGGCCCCGACGAGGCGGAACTTGGCGGCAATCTCCGGGAAGCCCTCTTCCTCGGCGGTCTTGGCGAAGCCATCGTACATGTCGGTCCACTCGTAGTTCTCGCCTTCCGCGGCGGCCTTCAGGTTGTCGCTCGTCCCCGGGACCTCGCCATCGTGGAGGTACTTGAACCAGAGCTTGGCGTGCTCTTTCTCGTTCTTGCTCGTCTCGAGGAAGATCTCGGCAATCTGCTCGTAGCCTTCCTTCTTGGCCTTCGAGGCGAAGTATTCGTACTTCGTGTGGGCTTGGCTCTCCCCGGCGAAAGCCGTTTGGAGGTTCTCGTAGGTCTTGGTGCCTTTGAGTTTCTGGTAATCCATTTTGGTTAGTCGATGCCTTGGGCATCCTCCTTATGCCTCGATTATAGTTGAACCGCTCCCGCTAAGAAAGCAAAAGGCTCACTCGCCCCCATCCTTCTTCATGGAGGCGGGAAGGTAACGGTAATACTCGACGTTTTCCAAAGAAGAGGCGACCTCGACCATGTAACGGTAACTCTCGTCCCGGAGGAGCTTTGACCGTTCCGAGATCGGCAAATCCATGTCGGGGTACTGGACTTCGCTCACGTGGATGACCGGCCGCGGCGGCAGGAAGGAGAGTACCTTCCTCCTCTCGAAAGTCGTGCAGACGCTTACGACCGGGGCCCCAAGGCTGGCGGGATAGACGTAGGCTTGCTCCCCGAAGGGACGGATTCTCGTCGAATAGGGCCAGATGTGGGCCTCGGGGAAGATGAGGAAGGCGTCTCCATGAGAAGCGTGGTATTCGACCGCCTTGACGAAGGCGGGACGGTGCTCCGCCGTGTCGGGAAGGGGGAGGGCAGCCAAAAACACCTCGAGCCCCCGGATGAGGGGATTGGAGACCGCCTCGATCGAGGAGATGATCCGCGTCCTCTTCGGGAGGGCGAGTAGAAGGGGGACGTAGAGGGCATCGAAGGCCGAGGTGTGGTTCCCGTAGACGAAGACCGGTTTCCCGGATAGACGGGCCCTTTTCCACTTCTTCTTCCCGACGATCCTTGCCCCGACGAAGAGGCGGAGGACGATCCAGATGACCGGAACGGCCACGATGTAATATAGGCAAGCGCTGAAGAAACGGTAAAAGACATTCTCATGGTGGAACTTGAAGTCCTTGGGGAGGGGCTTCCGCTCGATCTTGGTCGAGGCAAAATCGTCTTTTAGTTCGTCCTCGTAGTAGAGGGTCTTCTTCGGGTAGGCGCTCATTTCCTTTTCTCCGCGGTCGTCTTGATCATCTCGACCATCTGGTCCATGCATTTCTCGAAGGCGAAACGGGAGGCGTATTCGCCATAACGGAGGCCGGTTTCCCTCTTCTTCTCCGGATGCTCGAACCAATAGTCGAGCTTTTTGGCAAGGTCGGAGGGATCATTGAGGGCGAAGAGGCAAGCGGGGTCGAGGGCGAATTCCCGGGTCGCCGACTTCGGGGAATCGTTGATGAGGGGAACTAGGCCCGAGGCAATGGCCTCGAGGCAGGAGATGGCCTCGATCTCGACCTCGGAGGTATGGACGTAGAGATCCCCCACGGCCAGGAGGTCGGATAGTTCCGCCCGGGTATAGAGACGGTAGACCGGCTCGATGCCGGAGGCGGAGGCGGCCTTCTTCATTCCCCGGAGGCGGGGCCCGGTGCCGGCGAAGACGAGCTGGATGTCCTTTTTGTGCTTCGACATCCCGACGGCCTTGATGAGGAGGGGCTGTTTCTTCTCCTTGCTGTAACGCCCGGTGCAGACGACGACGAATTTCCCCTCCCAGTCCTTCGGACGGGGGCATTCGTGGGGGCGGAAGATCTCGTTGACCCCGTTGGAAATGACGTATCCCGGGGTCTGCACCCCGACCGTCGACTCGAAGACCCGGCGGATGAAGGCGGTCGGGTAATGGATGGCATCGACCATCGAATAGAAATGACGGTAGAAGTTCCGGTAGACAAAGCGGTTTGCGTAATCGCGGTCCATGAGGTCGAAGAAATGGGCGGTCACGTTCTCGGCCTGGACATGGAAGCCGGCCGAAACCGGCACCCCGAGGGAACGGGCGACCTTGAGGGCCTTCCGCCCGACCATGAGGGGCATCATGATGTGGACCTCGTCGGCTCCCCGGATGGCCTCATCGAGGATGATGGGATCGCCACGGGCCAAGGAGACGCCGTTGTGGTCGACGATGCTTTGGAGGGGGCCGAAGTTGATGACCGGCATGATGAAATAGCCCTTGAAGCCGCGCTTGTCGGGGTCGGGGCAGACGACCCGGACGAGGTGGCCCCGTTTCTTAAGGGCCTGCATGAGGTTGACAGCGGCGATGGTCGTCCCGTTGTTGGCCGTTCCGAGGACGTCGCAGACGATGGTCACGCGCATGCTGGGCTTTCCTCCTGACGGAAGCGGATCTCGGTGAGGGACATGATCGAATAATAGAGGGCATCGACCTTCAATTCGTGGAGGTCGAAGAAAGCCTTCTCGACGGCTGCCCAGATGAAGACCCAACTGGCAATCGAGACGATCTCGGCGATGACCTCGTAAACGAGGCCGAGTTCCCCGAAGGAGAAGAACAGATAGATGCCCATGAGGATGGCCCCGACGATGAGCATGAGAATCGAGGTGAGGCGGACGTGCCGACATTCCCGTTTGGTTTCCGATAGTTCCAAGCGGTAATGCCGGCGGAAGGCCTTCTCGATGTCGGCATCGCGCTTTTCTTCGAGGGCGGCGACGATGAAATCGATGGCAATCGGGGAAGGCGAGGGCATGGCCTTCCGGAAGGAATCCACGTAAGTGAAGATCCCCTCGTCGAGGAAAAGTCGGCCCGAATGGGCAAGGAAGGGGTCTATTTCCCTAAGGTCGACCGAAAGGCGGTAGACCCCGCCTTCTTCCTTGTAGGGCTCGAGGAAGACGGAATCGTCTTTCCCCTTGATGAGTTCCCGGGCCTCCTTCACAGTATCCCAACCGTTCCTTGACATCGGTGGCATTCTAGCGGGCCCTTGCGCCCGCGACCTATCTACGCGCAACCCCACGCACGGTAGAGTTCACCCATTTCTCTAAAACCAATGGGGTTTTGCCTATGATTTCAAGTCCTTGCCTCCTAGTGATGCCATCCATCGAACAAAAACGACGGCCGAGTGGTAAAATCCTGCCATGAGAAAGACCACGAGTCTCGACGAGGGACAATCGTCCTTGCTCGACATCCGCGGGGAAGAGCCATTGGCCGCGCGGCTCCGGCCGCGGAGCCTCGAGGAATTCGTCGGCCAGGAAAAACTGGTCGGGGAGGGCCGCCCCCTCCGGCGGCTCATCGAGGGGGACAGGCTCTCGTCGATGATCTTCTGGGGGCCCCCGGGGGTCGGGAAGACGACCCTTGCCAAGATCATCGCCGAGATGAGCAAGGCCTCCTTCATCGACTTCTCGGCCGTCACCTCGGGCATCAAGGAAATCAAATCCGTCATGGAGGAGGCCGAGCAAAACCGACGTTACGGCCAACGGACCATTCTCTTCATCGACGAAATCCACCGCTTCAACAAGGCCCAGCAGGATGCCTTCCTCCCTTACGTCGAGAAAGGCTCGATCGTCCTCATCGGGGCCACGACCGAGAACCCCTCCTTCGAAGTCAACGGGGCCCTTTTGTCGCGTTGCAAGGTCTTCGTCCTCGATCCGTTGAAGCCATCCGACATCGTCACCCTCCTCAAGCGGGCCTTGAGCGATCCCCGGGGCTTCGGTGGCGAAAAGATCGAAATCGAGGATTCCCTCCTCGAGGCCATCGCAACTTTCTCCAACGGCGATGCCCGCAGCGCCCTCTCGACCCTCGAGATGGTCGTCCTCAACGGGGAGGAAGTCGACGGGAAGACGCTCGTAAGCAAGGAGACGGTCGAGCAATGCACTTCCAAGAAGTCCCTTCTCTACGACAAGAAGGGCGAGGAACACTACAACCTCATCTCCGCCCTTCACAAGTCGATGCGCAATAGCGATCCGGACGCAGCGGTCTATTGGCTGGCCCGGATGCTCGAAGCCGGAGAGGATCCCCTCTACATCGCCCGGCGGATGACCCGCTTCGCGAGCGAGGACGTCGGCTTGGCCGACCCCCGGGCGGTTGAGCTGGCCGTCAGCTGTTACCAAGCCTGCCACCTCATTGGCATGCCGGAATGCGCGGTCCACCTGACCGAACTGGCCATCTACCTGTCCTTGGCCCCGAAGTCGAATGCCGTCGACGTGGCCTACATGAAAGCCCGCAAGGATGCCCTGACGATGTTGGACGAACCCGTACCCCTAGTGATTAGGAACGCGCCGACCAAGCTCATGGAGGAGCTCGATTACGGTAGGTGGTATCAGTACGCGCATGATTACGAGGAGAAGCTCACGACCATGCAATGCCTCCCCCCTTCCCTCGAGGGGCGGGTCTACTACGAGCCGACCGAAGAAGGGGTCGAGGGTCGTTTCAAGACCAGGCTCAAGGCGATAAAGGAGTGGAAAAAGGCCCATCGGGAGTAAGCGTTGCAAGCTCCGCGAAACGATGGGCTTATCGTTGCAAGGAGATTGAAACGTTATTCGGAGGCGATTCAGTTCGATGCCGATAATACGGCATTGAAATGAGTTTAACGGCCACCGTGCCGGAAATTATGGACATCTCATCCGCTTTTCGCGATATCGAGTTCTCTAACTTGCGGAAAAAAGCCAACGGGAAAGTGAGGGACAAGGCGACGAGCCTGAGTCGCGGACGAGGAGTCAGACGGCAAACGAGGAAGCTAGGCTAGTGACAGACATTTCCTAAAAAATTGACATCACGATGATAGAGACCAAAAAGGGGGGAAGGCAAGGCTCTTGAGGAGAACCGAGAGCCGCTTTTCCAGACCGTAATCACCTTGTCGAAGAAGTAGCAAATGGCAAGCACAAGGACATTGCCATCGATTCCCATGAATCCGGCGGTTTACAGTTCGGTGGGTATTTCAGATTACGGAAATCCCACAAAAAGGGCACGGAAAGAACAAAATCACTTACAAAACGCCCTTCATTTATATCTATTCCGATGGGCGGTGGCAAATTGAAAGGGCCAAAAGATGAGGGCGGCAATGGTGATTGGAAAGAAGCGTCCTGAGTAGTTTGCCCGGCTCTCGCCGACCCCAAAGACGTTCACTGCCTCGGTCATGACAAAACCGCGACGGCTAAGAGATAGCAGCTCAGGAAACGCACCTGCCGAATTGCCATCGATTAAGATATAAACTGTAAAGTAGGAGATATTTGCGAAAGCATCACCCGCTTCCCCTTACTAGGGTGTCTCAAGGTATTCATCCCAAAGGCCAAAGTCCACTCGGGTCTTCTCTTGCTTTGAATAGATCAAATGACCAATTAGGGAATACGTAGTTGCTGAAAAGGCGGTGCCTAATAGTTCCATTGATATTTTTTAGATTTAGAGGTGTATCCGTGAAACCAATCGGAAGGCCAAAGCAATTTACACAATTGAATGCCATCTACGATAGCCCATGTTTCGAATTCGACTAGGTCAATGGGTGGAAGAGAATCGGCAATACCACTCTCATGGATATGCTTTCAAAGGGAAAGAAAACCATTTTCCTCTTTGCCTCTCATAGCGGCAATCTTGATATCAATGAGGATACTTTTCGAGGAACTGAAAAGAATTATGGAGAGTGGAAGGCCTAGTCGCGGTTTCTAGACATTTTCTCCAGCATTGCCAAACACGAACAACGAATCTGGGATCGTGTGAAGTGAATGACATAAGACCGTTCACTGGTCACCGCTTATTCCAAATATGTCATGACCGATATCCGTAACGGAGGAGGGGATGTCTACTCCTGATAAAGAAGGACATTTTCCAAACGCGTAATCACCAATTGAAACGAGTTGGCTGCCATCGCCGAAGGAGACGGACTCGAGGGAGGTGCAATTGTAGAAAGCACGGGCACCGATCGATGTGACGGAGGAGGGGATGAAAATCGAGGTGAGGGAGGAACAACCATAGAAGGCAGAGTAGCCGATCGATAGGACGGAGGAGGGGATGCAGACGTACTCGAGGGAGGTGCAATTGTAGAAAGCACTGGCACCGATCGATGTGACGGAGGAGGGGATGAAAATCGAGGCTAGTGAAGAACAATCGGAAAAGGCACGGGAGCCGATTGCACGCACCGGAAGGGACTTCCCACCCACCGAAATCGTGCTGGGAATGGTGACGTTCCGGTTCGTCCCGATGTACCGGACTATTTCGACGTATTCACCTTCTGCATCCGTCCGGACTGCGATGGCGAAGCCGTCTCCGAACACGATGTCTGCCCCAACCCAGACGATACGGGAAACGCCAACGCCCTGACACCAGTTACTATCCCATCCGTTCGGTCTTGACCCCGCCTCGCAGTAGACGGAGAGGGAATAGGAGTAGAAGAAAGCGTCCCAGCCGATCGATGTGACGGAGGAGGGAATGAAGATAGAGGCGAGGGAAGTGCAGCCTGAGAAGGCGTAGGAGCCGATGGAGGACACGC
>CASFVT010000009.1 GCA_949298195.1 uncultured Bacillota bacterium | reverse complement strand
GTGGGCCCTACAAGAATCGAACTTGCACGGGTTGCCCCATTAGATCCTAAGTCTAACGCGTCTGCCTATTCCGCCAAGGGCCCAGCCGCCAAATTATCGGCTTAACCCAGCGGATTATCAACAGGGCGATTCCCAATCATCAAAGGGGCAATCATAGAGAAGGATATACAAAAACGCTGGTAAAACTAGCTTATCGCGTCCAATTCTCACTTTCTTATGACAGTGATGTTCTCTTCCTTCACGTTCTTGGTGAAACCGTCGTCCCTATAAAGGCGGTAGGTATCCCCGTCCCCGAGGAGTTCGAGGTGCGAGTAGTCGATGTCTTTGGTTCTAAGGCATTTCTTGGCTAGGGGAACCGACTTCCCCGGGCGGATGAAGAACACCAGAGTGTCGAGGGGCACCCTGATATCGTGGTAGCCGGCTTCAAGTGGCCGGCACGCATAAGCATCGCCGCGTAGGGTAACCTCGGTCATCTTTTCCGGGAGATAGACCTTCCTTCCCTTGCTTCCCTTCTCCAACACCGGGGCGGCCAAGATCCCTTCCCCCACCAGGAACTCGTCATCGATTTCCCAGGCTTCCCCGTCTTCTGGATAGCCAAAAGACAAGGGACTGAGGAAAGGTTTGGAAGAGATGGCGCATTTGACGAATTCGCTATAGAGATAGGGGATGAGGCGGTAACGGGCCCCGAGGATGGAGGCGAAGGCTTTCTTGCCCAAGTAGCGGTACGGTTCCTGCCTCCTCGTGAAGATCGCGCTGTGGTTCCGGTAGAGGGGTGCCCAAGTCGACAACGCCATCCAGCGAAGGAGCAGTTCCCGGGAACAGTTCTTCCCAAACCCGCCCGTATCAGCCCCCGAATAAAGGAAACCGCACATATTGAGGGAAAGCAGGTGGACAAGATTGAGGCGAAGGTGGTCCCAACGGCTTTGGTTGTCCCCGGTCCAGATGCCCCCGTAACGGTGGGATCCGATGTGCGAGGCCCGGCTGAAGACGAGGAAGCGGTGATCGAGGAGAGAGTCGACGCCCTCGTAACAAGCTTCGGTCAAAAACCCTCCGAAGAGATTGTGGACCTCGAGGTGGTTGACCTTCTGCCCGTCGTCCAAGGCGTGATAGAAGTTCCTGTAATCCTCGTAGTAGCCATTCCCTTCCCAATCGGGATTCCCGCCGGACTTGACGGCTTTCTCGTTGGGGAGGGCGGAAGTGGCCTCACTTTTGAAGATGGAAGGCTCGTTCATGTCGTTCCAAAAACCCTCGATCCCAAGACCCACGTAGTAGGAATATAGGCTCCCCCAATATTTCCGGCCCTTTTCGTTCATGACATCGGGGAAATGGGTGAGTCCGGGCCAGACGTAGGCCCCGAAGGGCTTGCCATCTTCGTCCAAGACGAAGGCGCTTTCGGCAAGTCCGGTTGCATATGCCGCGGAAGTTGGATCGACCTTGATCCCGGCATCGACGATCGGGACGACATAAATCCCTTCCTCTTTGAGGTCGACAATCATCTTCTTGGGGTCGGGGAAGCGCTTATGGTCGAAGCTGAAGTCGGCGAACCCGTCCATGTAATGGATGTCGAGGCAGATCCAATCTAGGGGAAGGCCGTGCCGATTGAACCTAGAGACGAGTTTCCGGACTTCCTTCTCGTTCATGTAGGAGAAACGGCTTTGCCCATAGCCAAACCCCCAGAGGGGAGGGATATAACTCGGACCGATGAGCTTGAGGAAACGTTCCACCGCTTCCTCAGGACCTTGCTCCTCGATGAGATACAGGTCGAGGGGACCTTCGCTGGTGACCTTCAGGACATCGGGCTCGGTTTTGCCCAAATCGAATATCACCTTACCGGCGCAGTCGAAGAAACAGCCGATGTCCTTGACTCCGTGGATCAGTATGAAGTTGTGGGAACCGTAAAGGGATTTGGTGTCGACCTCGTGACGGCCGTTGTCGCTATTGAAGGAGACCCGGTAATCGCCACGGCGATCCAATTTCCCCGTCGCCTCGCCAAGGCCGTAGATCCTGTCATCGGGATTCAAATGGGCGGTAAAGCAGTAACCCGCCCCTTTCCTCTCAACCGCAAAGGGAGTGGGGTCGCCGGAAAGGGGCAAGTCCTCGACCACGGCGTGGCTATCGTAGGGTTTGCCGAAACGGATTCTTCTGATCATCTATTCTCACCTCCCGATTATCTTAGGCAGGGATAAGATGAGAAGGAAAGTACCTTGGGGAATCGTTTCCCACCGCATTCAATCCGTACATGGTTTCCACTGAGGGATTTCCTCCTCAGTTGGGCCCCCTAAACGGTGGTGACTTGAACAAACCATTAGAACGACGATGAAGAGCAGAACGGCCGCCAAAAAACAAGTTGGGTCGTTCTTCGTCGAAATGCCCGCCTGCCGGGAAGGGGGAAGAACCGATTTTCGAGGAAAAGGGCGAAACCTTCAAATCGTTTGTCTTTCTCGAAGGAAGGCCCAAACCAGAAGAGAGGCGGGATCACGCAGACGTCTTTGAACGTATGCTACTCACCATCCTCGTGGAATTCCGCCGGATCCAGGCTCCATCGCCCGAGGTTCAGGATTCCTTCATCCTCTTCAACCTGCCGCTAGCAAGCGCGAGTATCCTGGCCCAAGATTTCGGAGCAAGGTGCTTCATCCGCGGAAGAATCGAGACGGTAGACGGGAGGAAGAAGTACCATCTTTCCCTTTTCGAAGAAGACGGCCAATCCGTTTATCGGGAAACGGATAAGGCCCTTGGGCTCCTCAGCGAAGACGATTTGCGCGATTTCTATCTGAGGCACGGTGGCTCACCGGAAACGATGAAGAAGGCCTTCGCCCCAATTCGGCTATGGAAGATCCACCATGAAGATGCCTTCGGGAAATCATTCGACGATACCACCACGGAGCGGGGGCGATACCACTACCGCATCTTGGCTTACACGAAGCCAGCGAAAGGGGATTGACATGAAAAAAGGGGCCGGAGCCCCTTCCGCCTAGATGCTCGCGAAGCGCGACATCAGGCCATCGATGAATTGATCGGTGCACGCATCGGCGAGCCGTTCGCCCACCGTTTCGCCTTCTTTTGAGGGACCAAGGTCGAAGCTGGTCTCGTTTTCGGCGCTCTGCTTGATAATGTCAAAGTATTTCATCGCGATCGACCTCCTTTCGTTTTGCCTTCTTTCGAAGGTCGCTTAGTATAATCGAATAGTTCGTTCGGTCAACGAATTAAATCAATGAAAGCGTTACCATTGAATTATCATGTTCACGGGCAGGGCGAATGCGATTTCCAAAAAGACCGCTGATAGAAGATAAACCCAGGCCTAGACATACGGGTGGAATTCTGGAAAAGAGGCGGGTAGAGGTATATATTTGCCCCGTTATGAAAGTAAGGAAAATGCAAACGATGTCGCACGACTGCATTGTCTGCGGCCTCGAGAACCCGGCCGGCATCAAAGCCCGTTTCTACGAAATGGAGGACGATAGCCTCGTCGCCCTCTTCTCCTTCAAGGGCATCCACCAATCCTATCCCGAGCGGACCCATGGGGGTCTTATCTCGGCCATCCTCGACGAGACGATCGGGCGGGCGGTCTGGATCAAGGACCCGACCATCTGGGGTTGCACAATCAAGTTGAACGTCGAGTTCCACAAAGGCGTGCCCTACGACACTCCCCTAAAGTGCGTCGCCCGAATCGATTCCCTCACCAAGATGACCTTCAAGGGCCACGCCGAGGTCCTCACGATGGATAACGTCCTCCTCGCCAAGGGAAACGCCCTTTACATGGTACTTCCCCTCTCGACCATCTCCCCCAATAGCGAAGTCGACCCCGCCTCAATCAACGTCGAAGTCCCCTGCGACCTCGAAGAAATCAACTGATTCTCCAAAAATCCATGCAAAAAGGCCTTTGATTACTCGAAAGGCCTTTTTCGTCTCAGATGTTCTTGAGGAGCTCTTCCCACGGTAGGCAAGTCGCCCCATAAGTATCGTGGAGGTACTTGATTCCGTAATCGTAATCTTCCTTCGTGAAGGAATCCGTGCAGTCGGTGGCCACGAGGACGTCGTAACCAAGCTGATAGGCATCCGCGGCCGTGTGCCGGACGCACATGTGGGCGTGGAGTCCGGTGAGGATCACCCGTTCGACGCCCAGCTCCCTGAGGAGCAAATCGAGGTCGGTGTGGAAGAAGCCCGAGTAGCGCCGTTTGGGGACGACGTAATCACCCTCCCCCGGCTTCAGTTCGGGAATGACCTCGGCCCCCTTGGTTCCGGCGATCGCGTGATCGCCCCAGAACTTGAGTTCGTGGTCAATGCCCTTGAGATGGGCATCGTTGCAGTATATGACTGGCAACCCCTGGCCCCTGGCTGCCGGGAGGAATGCGGAAAGATGGGGGACGATCGCCAGACCGCGGTCGCATTTGAGGGCCCCGGTGACGAAGTCGTTGAGCATGTCGACGACGAGGACGGCTGTTTTCTTTTCCATGGTTCTCACTTCCTGATTTCAGCCATTATATCGAGAGGAAACCGGCTTGGACTAGCCTCATTTGACCTTCACGACGAGATGATGGGTGTTTTTGGCCGACCGGAGTTCAATGGCTTCGTCCCCGCTGATCGACTCGAGTTCCCGCCCATCGAGGACGTAGGAGAAGGAATACCCTCCCTTATAGAGGTCGAGTCCCTTCGGGTTGAGGTATTCGACGTCGACCTTCCCGAAGAGGCGGAAACGGACTTTCCCGTCCTTGAACCAGCTGCTTGGGAGCTTGGGATCGAGGGTGAGGGTCAGCCGCCCGCCCACCACCGAGAAGACGTGGTCCCCGGCAAAGAGGCGGACGTACATGTCGAGCATTTCGGCATTGGCCCCGGTTAGCCGGGCGAAGAACCCTTGCCCGTGCTTGCTCGCATCGGGATTGCAGGTCGGGACGATGAAACTCGAGGCCTCCGCCGGATTCCGCCCATAGATTTCAGGATCCATGAAGGGGACGTAATTGGTCTTGATTTCCTCGTAGAAGAGATCGTAATAACCGGCCCTGAGCAGACCCAGGAGGTATTTGTAATCCATGTGGAGGAAATTGCACTCCCGTTCCAGCCACCCCTTGGTGAAGGCGTGCACCCGCCAGATCTCGAAGGGGGCGGCGTCGATGTCCGCACAAGTCTTGTAGAAATGGAGGATCGGGTCGTGGAGGCCGCTCTTCTTGATGGCCTCATGGGAAGAACGGTCGATCGTCCCATCGGCCAACTTGAGGGCCCGGGCGCTAGCTTCGAGGAACGGGGGGATCTTCTTGAGCGTGAAGGACCTGACCTTCACGACCGGAAGGCCGAGGTGGTTGAGCTTATCGGTGACTTCGTAGTCGGAGACTTCGTGGAGAAGGTAGGAGGGAAGAATGCCATCCCCGAACCGCTTGGCCCGGAGAATGCCATCATGGAGGATTTCATCCATCCTTTCGAGGAGGGGGATGATTTCCTTGGAAGAGAGGGAACGGGAAGCAGGCTCACCACCGTCCCTGTAACGGAGGCGGAGGGCCTCCCGGAGGGAAGTCGCACGGTCCCAATAGGCGAAGCGGTCGAGCCCCCCGGAAAGGAAGGAATCGAGTTCCCTTTTAAGCGATGAGTAGAAGCTCAATTGCCACTCCATCATCGGGATTTGATGTTCGGGTAAACGGGCGAAGGCTTCCCTTGCGAAGCGGACGAGGCGGAGGAGTTCCACCGCTTCGCTCATCCCCGAGGCAAATAGGCCCGGGAGGCCGTTCATCGCGTCGTTCCATCCTGGTTTCTCGCATTCCATCTCGATGCCCATCTGCTCGCTATCGAGGGTCGAGAACTTGATGAGGATGAGGTTGAGCAGCTTGCCGGCGAGGTTCGTGACGACGGGTTTGCCCTCCCCGTCGAGGAGATAGGCCGTCTTCTTGAGGTCGAAATTCCGCTTCTCGCAGGTCTTTTTGAGCCCCGCGAGGTCAATGGCCCCGTATTGGCGGACCTGCCCATCCGCCCGGAGGACGTATTTCTCGCTCCGGGGCTCGACGTAGACCGGGCTATAGAAGTAACGATAGCCGGAAGCGAAGACCATCTCCTCCATCCGGTCGGGGAAAACCGAAAGATAGTTCTCGAGGAGATCGACGTTGTAAGTCCAGTGATCGACCCAGTAGCCTTCGGCGAAGTTGGCCTCGACTTCCTGATGGGAGATGGCGAGAATCTTCCTGAAGATAGCCGCGGCCTCTGCTTCTTCGCGGATGGAACGGAGGTAAGAGTACAGGGAGCCCGGCTCGAAGCCGTTCATGGCCACAATAGCCGCGATTTCCTCCTCGCTGAGATCATTGAGATTCGCCCGGAGTTCCTTTTCCTCGAAACGGAAGCTCTCCGGCTTCACATTGAGGGGGTTTTGCCCGTCGGCTTGGATGAGGGAGAAGAAAAGACGGATGTTGTAATCGCCGATGTAAGGGGCAAAGAAGAGATCGCTCCGGCGGTTCTGGTTGACGTCCCGGAAGTTGCCCGGTCCCGAGGAGAAGTATTCGGCCGGGATGTTGAAGGCATTGTAATCGCGTTCCATGTCCCCGTGCTTGCGGCCATAGACGTAATAGGGCGTTCCCTTCTTCCCGTCGTCGAGGAGGACCGGGAAGCCCCCGCGGAGGGAATTGTCGAGATAGCTTTGGGCAATGGCCTCGTCGTAGAGGGGATTGTTCGTCTTCACGATGGCCGGGGCGAGGAGTTCCTCGATGAGGAGGGCATTCTCCTTGCGCTTCTCCTCGATGGTTTCGAAATCCAGCTTCCCGATGGCCTTTTGGAAGGAAGCGAAGTCCTCCCAGTAACCGTAGACGCTCGCGAAGCGCTTTTTCTCGCCAGGGCGGAGATCGAAACGACGGTAGGAGAAGGCCGAGGGAAGCTTGTTCTCGGTTTGGCCCTCCCCGCTAACGAAGGCTTCCTCATCGCTTCTTAGGAAGGCCTCGGGGGATATGAGGGTCATGTCGTCCCCGAAGACGAGGGAGGGATCGACGACTGGAAGGGCCAACGTCCCATCCTCGTCGATTGAGAAGTGGCCGTTGCCCTCGGGGGAAAGGGAAACGACCGAATTGTCGCCCGTCGAGGTCTTGAAACGGACAAAGGGGGTCTTTTCTGGCAGCCCGTCGACGACGCAATAGGCGGCCATGAGGGACACGAGTTCCTTGTAATCGACATTGCTGATGCCATGGGGGAAGAAGACCGTTCGCCCGCCGGCTACTTCGCCCAGGCAATCGCTCCCCAGATGGGACTCTATTCTTTTCTGTTCAACCTCGTCGATTGGGCTTCCCTCACTCCCTACCTCGACGCCCTCGGGGTGGTCGGGGCTGTCATTGCCGTCATGATGGGGGTCTATCTAATCGGCTTTGCCCTCTCCAGCAGCCAAGTGTATTTGATGACCCGGGTCGGAACCTCTTCCCTCATGCGGCTTCGGAACGAGATGTTCGACAAGCTCCAGAAGCTCCCCGTCCGTTATTTCGACGAAACCCCGCATGGCGACATCATGTCCCGCTTCACCAACGACGTCGATGCCCTCGCCCAGTTCTTCAATACCGGGCTAATGGAAATCTTCACCTCGGTCGTCATGCTCCTCGGGATCGTCGTTTTCATCTTCATGATCAACTGGCTATTGGCCAGCGTGACCCTGGTGATGGAACTCATCGCCGTCCTCATCGTGAGCAACAACGTCCACCGTTCGGTCTCCGCCTTCTCCGAGACACAGGTCTCGATGGGTGAGTTCAATGGGTTTGCCGAGGAGGTCCTCTCGGGACTCAAGGTCGTCAAGTGCTTCTCGAAGGAAGACGACATGGCGAGGGTCTTCAAGTCCATTGACTACTGGCATACCCTCCACAACCGGCAGTCGGTCTTCCTTTCTTCTTGCAACGTCCCCATCGTCAATAACATCAACAACATGACAACGGGTCTGGTAGTCATCCTCGGGGCCGTCCTCATCGTGACCGGGACCAACTGGGGCTTCACCGTGACCATCGGTTCCCTCATCTCCTACGTCGCCTTCTTGCGGATGCTCGCCCGGCCCTTCAACTCCATCTCGAATCTCCTCACCAGCATCCAGTCTTCCTTGGCTGGGGCCGAGCGGATCTTCCAGATGATGGACCTCCGTCGGAACCAAGCCTTCGAGTGGCCAAGTGGAAATCCTACAAAGGCGAAGATGGCCGTTTCTACTGGACCGACGGGGAAAGCGTCAAACCGGTTCTCGGGGATGTCAGGATGGAACACGTCGACTTCTCCTACCGCAAAGGGCAAGAGATCCTCCACGACATCACTCTTTATGCCCATCCCGGCCAGAAGATTGCCCTCGTCGGCTCAACCGGTGCCGGGAAGACGACGATCACCAACCTCCTCACGAGGTTCTATGACATCGACAATGTGAAGATCACAATCGATGGGATCGACATCAAGGACATCGACCGTGTCTCGATGCGGCGGTCGATGACCCTCGTCCTCCAGGATACCCATCTTTTCTCAGGCACCATCTATGAGAACATCCGCTTCGGACATCTGAAGGCCACCGACTAGGAGTGTCGGAAGGCGGCCGAGATCGCCAGCGCGGATTCCTTCATTGAGAAACTCGAGGACGGCTACGACACCTACATCGACGCGAATAACGCCCCCTCTCCCAAGGACAGAGGCAGCTTCTTTCCATTGCCCGCTGCGCAGCCGGCAACCCACCGATCCTCATCCTCGACGAGGCCACTTCCTCGATCGACACCCGAACCGAACGCCTCATCTCGCGGGGGATGGACAACATCATGGCCGGGAAGACAACCTTCGTCATCGCCCACCGCCTTTCCACCATCCGCTATGCGGACTGCATCATGGTCATGGACCACGGCCGGATCATCGAGCGGGGAAGCCATGACGAACTACTCGCCCTGAAGGGCCGTTACTATGAACTATGGACCGGACGGGCCGAACTTGAATAAGGCCAAAATCCTCAGCAAAAACCCCATATCCTTTCTCATGAATGGAAAAACCCGTCCCGGAGGACGGGCAAACGGCCTTGGTGCCGCCTGACGGACTCGAACCGCCAACCTATTGATTACAAATCAATTGCCATGCCATTAGGCCAAGGCGGCACGTGAGTAACTCTAGAGAAGATTGTCCAAGAAAGCAAATGCCCCACTCCACTTAAATGGCGAATTCGATGTCTACGGAGGGCAATTTTTGGCTATTCCTCCCTATATAAAGGCGTCGGAGGCACGCAAATGCCGACGACAGCAGTCCCGAAGGGGTTCTTCTCTCATGGCTTGAGGCGGAAAGGGAAGGTGCTCGAGTTCCTAGAGGCGCTACGCGACTTGGTTGAGGCCCTCTGCTTATGCCAGGTCATACGGGCCTACCTCAAGGAAAAAGGCAAGCGCGATTAGCGT
>CASFVT010000008.1 GCA_949298195.1 uncultured Bacillota bacterium | reverse complement strand
GACAACTACCTCGAGCAGCGGGTCGTCATTCTCCAGAATGCCGCCAAGCTCCTCGACAAGGCCATCGACCTCGACAAGGACGTCATGACCAAGGTCGCCGCCTACCGCGGCGGGGTCAACCCGAATGCCGATGCGGCGAGAAACGAGACCAACGCCCAAATCGACGAGATGTTCGCCAAGGTCAACATCGCCCTCGAGCGTTACCCCGACCTCAAGGCCCACGAGGCCATCCGGCAGTGCATGGAACAGAATTCCTATCTCCAGAAGGAGATCACGGCCGCCCGCGACCTTTATAACGACACCGTCTACACCTGGAATTCGGCCATCCAGCAGTGGCCGACCAAGATGATCGTCGCCGCCAAGGCGGGCTATACGACCCGCATCCCCTTCTCGACCTCCAACGAGATCCGGGAAGCCGCCCGCGGCACCTTCTTCTGAGCCGAAAACCATCCCGATCAGCCCCTTCCATGGGGCTTTTCAGTTTGCAAACCGCCTGGATTTACTGTATATATACCCCCGTTGCATGGATGACTCTGGCCCTAGTCGATTAACCATTACCCTCCTAAATGCCGATCTTGGCGGCATCCAAGTCCTCGGGATGCCGATGTGGGGCGCGTGGGTCCTCATTGCCGTTTTGCTTGTCGTGAGCGCCCTGTTCTCGGCCAGCGAGAACGCCTTTTCCAATTGCGACCGCTTCCGCTTCAAGGCCGAGGCCGAGAAGGGGAAATTGACCGCCAAAATCGTCACCTACCTGGCCGAGCGGTTCGAGGGAACCCTCGTTACAGTCCTCGTCGGCAATAACATCGTCCAGACCCTCATGTCCTCGATGGCCGCCATCATCTTCTATCAGATCTGCGAGGCGTATGGCCTCCCGAATGCGGTGGAATCGGTTCTCTCCTCGGTCGTCATGGCCTTCCTCGTCTACGTCGTGAGCGACACCGTGCCCAAGATCCTCTCGAAGGCGATGCCCAACCGGATGGCCGTCCTCTTGGCCTGGCCGGATTTCATCGTCGGGATCCTCCTTTTCCCGGTCATCTGGCTTTTCCGCCAGCTCCTGCGGCTCGTCCACAAGATCTTCAAGGTCGGCGACGAGGACCTCCTCAGCCGGGAAGACCTCGTCGAGAAAGCCGATGAGGCGGTGACCGAGAACGAGCTTACCAAGTCGGAGGAGGAGCTCCTCGAGCCCGAGGAGATTTCCATCGTCAAGAAGGCCCTTGCCCTTTCCAGCAAGAAAGTCTCCGACGTCTTCACCCCGATGGAAAGGGTCGTCGCCCTGAAGGAGGAGGAGCTCTCCCCCCGGAGCCTCGCCCCGAAACTACTGTCCCTTCCCTATTCCCGTTTCCCGGTCGTCGATGAGGACGGGCAATGCGTTGGCATCCTCGCCTCGAAGGTCTTCTTCCGCGAGTATTTCCAAGACGAGCACCTCGAACCGCGGGGCACCCTTTTCCCGGTCCTCGAGGTCAAGGAAGGGGATGACCTCCTTTCGGCCTTCACTTCCCTCACCGACGAGAAGATGCACATGGCGATGGTGAGGGGCGAGGGGAACGAATGCCTCGGGTTGCTCACCCTCGACGACGTCCTCGACGAGTTGATGCCGAGCGGGGAAGGAGGCGCGGCTCAATGACGGTGGAACTGATCGTCGGCTATGCGGTGGCCATCCTTGTCCTCCTCGTCGGCTCGGTCTTCTTCTCGAGCGCGGACATGGCCTATGGCTCCATTTCCCTCTCGCGGATGGAACGCGACTATTCCGCCCACCCGACCCCGATGCGGAAACGGGCCCTTTCCCTTGCCAAGGACTACGACCGTACCATCTCGACCATCCTCCTTTGGAATGACGCGATCAATGCCGGGCTCGACACCGTCTCGACGCTCCTAGGGATGGCCGTCGCCAGCGTGGCCTGGGGCATCACCGACCCCGATAGCCTCGAGAACTACGGCCTCGTCTTCTCGATGTCCTTCCTCGTCCTCAAGATCGTTTTCGGGGAAATCATCGCCAAATCCCTTGGCAAATTAAAGAATCTCGCCTTGACGAGGATCTATTCCTATCCCCTGACGGCCGCTTACTACCTCACCTTCCCGATCACCTTCCTCGTCGGGGGGTTCGGGGCCATCGTCTCCTATCCCTTCCTACGTTACTTCCCCGAGGAGAAGGGAAGCGAGGACGGGCTCGAGGCGATGATCGACGAAAGCGAGGAAAGCGGGACCATCTCCGAGGAAGAGGCCGACTTCGTCCGCGGGACGGTCGATTTCGCGACCGCGAAGGCCTACGAGATCATGACCCCCCGGGTCAAGGTCTACGCGGTCGAGGCCTCGACACCGGTCTCCGAGATCCTCCACGACGAGCAGGCCTTCTCCCATTCGAGGATCCCGGTCTATCAAAAGACCGTCGACAACCTCCTCGGCTATGTCCTCCTCGTCGACCTCATCAAGCTTTCTCTCATTGAAAAGAACGAGGACCTTTCGAAGATCATCCGCCCCATCGCCTATTTCCCGCGTCTCGAGGAGGTCAGCGACATCTTCGAGGCCCTCGTGCGGGGCAAGGAAGGCCTCGCCGCGGTCATCGACGAATACGGCGGTTTCGAGGGGCTCATTTCCAAGGAAGACATCGTCGAGGAGGTCGTCGGGGAAATCTGGGACGAGACCGACCACCCCGAGGAACCCCTCCTTGAAAGGGACGACGGCTCCTACATCTCGGACGGGGCCATCAACCTCGAGGAAGTCTTCGACGAACTCGGCCTCGACATCGACGAGTCCGGGAGCGAGTCGGAAACCCTCGGGGGCTTCCTCACCGAACTCATCCTCATCGAGAACCTCAAGGTCGGTTCCTCCATTGAATATGCCGGTTATCGTTTCACGGTCCTCGCCATCGGGAAAAGGAAGAGCATCCGCCGGGTCCTCATCGAACCATTGGAGAAAAAGGAACGGGAAGGCGATTGAGTTAGCCTTCCGGAGGCCGCCGCAGGCGGTCTTTTCCTTGTTCCCTCGCTAAAAGGAAAAGCCGCCGGGTGTCCGGCGGCCATCGGCTTTTCGAAGGCGGATCAGACGACGAAGTGGACGTAGATCTCGATCGCCCCGGCCTCGGCATCGTAGGAAACGTGGGTTTCGTAGCCGTCACCATAGGCGTAGACGTGGATGCCCTCGACGAGTCCCTGGTAGGCGAAATTGGGGTTGGCGTTCAACTGGGCGACGTAGGCATCGAGATTGGCTTGCTCGGTCTTGATGAGGACAGTGAGATCAAGCCAAGTGCCCATGTCGTCCATTTCCTCCGACCATTCGACCGCGGTGAATTCGAAGTCCGGTTGGGGGAGGAAGTTGTCTTTCGTGAGTCCGAAGAAACCGGCGGCAACGGAAGTGGGAAGACCGTTGATGGTGTCGGTCTAGAAACTTTCCCAAAGCGGATTGCCGGCCGTGGGAGGAACCGGGGCATCGGCCATGCTCATGTCGGTCGTGTAATAGACGACGATCGCCCCCTGAACCGCATCGTAGTAGAGATAGGCAACGACCGTGAGCTCGCTAACCTCGTCGAAATAGACGTAGAAGTCGACTCCGGCCTCGGTCGAACCCTGCATCATGTAACCGGCCATCGTGAGGGCGAGTCCGTAACTAGCGAGGTTCGTCTCCTCGGTCACGATGGTGAGAGTGCCGCTGTCGGGGGCGGCCTCATCGGTTTTGATGGTTGGGACATAGGAAGCTTCGCCATAGGCAAACTCCGGGCGGCTCGGGGCGGCAAGGCCTTGGAGGCCGAAATAAGAGGCATTCCAAGCGTCGGTTACTTCTTTCCAAGCGCCCAGAAGGCTCGGGGCATCCGCGCCGGTCTGATCGGTCGAGAAGTAGACGACGAGAGTTCCCGCGGCCGTGTCGTAGTAGGGATAGGCGAAGACCGAGATGTCGAAATCGGCAAGATAGTACATGTAGATCCAGATCCCATCCGCGGTGCTCGCCATGTACTGCCAACCAACTCCTTCGAGGGCGGTCGCATAGAGGTCGAGGCTATCGGCATCGGCATGGACGGTGAGGGTACCGTGATCAACGTCGCCGTTATAGGTGCCCTCGAACGTCGCCTCGGCGTATTCGAAGGCTGGTTCCGGGAGTTGGGGGAGGCCGATTCCGCCGAAGATCGAGTCGCTCCAGCCGAGGGTGACGTCCGTCCAGTCACCGCCGGTCGTCGAAGACCCCCCCTCAACGACGGTGATCTCGAGGTTGATTTCCCGCTCCCAATCATAAACCGCACTCGGATTGCCCGACTTGATCACGACGTCGGTCGTGCCAAGGCCGAGCGGGGTTATCTCGGCGAGGATGCTCGAATAGCCGCTCGTCATCGGGTTGGAATTCGGGTCTTCCTTGAAGGCGATCTCGACGATGCCGGGAAGGCTGGTGGTGTAGCTGAGCCCATCGAGGTCGTAAGGGCCTTCCTGGCCGACCATGATCTTGAGTTCATCGGTTCCGTCGCCGAGGGCAATGGTCAGGGTCTGACCGAGGAGATTCCAGTTGTCGTCATAGACGTCTTCCACCTGGCAGCCGTTGGCCGTCTCCGTGTCGACGAAGTTGAAGGTCGGGATGACGGGTTGCTTCGGGTAGACGACGACGTCTTCGGCCACATAGAGCCGCGGGTTGATGCTGTCGCCGAAGTAGAGGTCAACCGTGCCGCTCTTGGCAAAGACATATCCGCCGGTGTAGCTCATCTCGTCGACGGCGAGGTAAGTCGGGTCGCTTGCCCCGGTGAGGGAGATCATGTCGAGATTGACCGCCGTTTCCGGGAGGTAGGTGGTTCCTTCTCCGAGGGCGGGTGTATCACCGATCTGATAGGAGGCAATCCCGTCGATGTAAGCGGTCTGGCCCGTCAACGCGCCCGAAGTGATCTCGGTGACATAGTAATCGTGGATGTCTTCGCGGAGGGGGGAATCCGGATCGGTGGCCGCCGGGGTCCCGAAGACGATGTCGCCGAGGTCATAGACATCCTTCGAAAGGGGAGTCGCGCCTTCTTTCTTCGCGTGGGTTTCCTTGTCCCAGTCCGCGAGGTCGTAAAGCTCGACTTGGCACCAGATTTCCTTGAGTTCCACGTCGGCATCGAAGGTGAAGTCGGCTTGATAGGAAATGGCATTGCCGGTCGCCGGCTCGTAATAGAAATCGAGGTAAGCGGTGTAGCCGGCGGCATCCGCTTCGATATCGTAATCGAGGTGGCCCTCGGCGTAATTGGCCTCGTAGGGGAGAAGGATGCCGTTGTATTCGTCGAGGGCGGCCTCGAGGCCGTATTCCTCTTTTAGATTGGCGACCTCCCCGTCGGCCACTTTCTCGGTGACGGCCGAGAAGCCATCGTAGTAGTAGTCATTGCCATTCGGGTCGATCTTGACGCGGTTGCCAGAGGCCGCGCCATCGCTCCCGATGTAGAGGTTGTAATAGATTCCGTCGATGGATGCCCGGTAGTCGGTCGAACCCCATTCCCCTTTTCGGGTGACCAGGGCTTCGTCGGAGGCGAAAGTGGCGTTCCAGCCGCCTTCGTCATCGGTCGCCGGATTGCTCGTATAGTCGAGGGAAATGACGGGGGAAGCGGCCAATTGATCGAGCCTGCCCTTGAATGCATCCGCGTCCTTCAAGGCATCGGGTATCGTTGCCACAATGCTCGATGAACTCGAGGAGCTCGATGAACTCGATGAGCTCGAGGAAGAGGAAGTGGTGGAACCACCTCCGCTCGATTCCGACGTCGCGGAAGACGAGGAAGAAGGGCCGGGGACTTCGGACGAGCTCCCCGATCCGGCGGGCGAAGAGGTGCTTGAGGTGCCGGTCGGCCCACAGGCGGCGAGGCCGAGGACGACGGCGAGAAGCACCGGAAGGACTGTTTTCTTCATAGCTTGAATCGCTCCTTATGCTGCTATTAAAGCCGAATGTCGCAAAAGTTAACTTAATAATTGATGAAAGCGCTTACAGTCCCACAAATCACATGTTTTTGTCGTGGATTTTGAAATACAGAACTTGAAAACCGAAAATTTGGAAGCGCTTTCATTAAGTAATCATTTCCTTTTGGGCAATTAGCACTATCCTTCAAAAGTCGGCCGTTCCCCTCAAGGGGAGATGGCCCAAAAGGAGGCAAAAATGAAGAAACGCATCGTTCTTCCCACTCTTCTGGTTGCCGGAATCCTGGCTTCGTGCAACCCTCCCGCGACCAGTAGCGAAAACGCCTCTTCTTCCGCTACTTCCGACGGGGGTTCCTCTTCGAGCGCATCGAGTTCGGATTCCTCCTCGAGCCGCCCAAGCCTTGCGGAAGGGGAGGGGATCCTCGGCCCGCTCGGCGAACTGCGCCTCAGCCAAGGCCGCCACGCCATGCCCTCGCTGGGTACCGGGGAACTGGCCATCATCCCGGTCACTTTCGCCCCAGAGGACTCGCTTGAATTCAATTTCGCGGAGGCCGAGCTCAAGGCCTTGTACGACCGCCACTTCTCTTCCAACAACCCCGCCATCCGCCCCACGGCCAAGGATTTCTATGAGCGGAGCAGTTTCGGGAACTTCGATCTCGACGGGGAAGTCCTTTCCGAGGTCGTCCTCCCGAACACCTTCAATGATTATCTCCAGGCCGTATCGACCCGTGGCCTTGCCTCGGTCCTCGGGGAAATCGCTACCTACGCCTACGACGAGTCGTTTGGTGAAGACCGGACTCCCATCTCCGACTTCGACGCCGACGGCAACGGGGTGGTGGATGCCATCACCCTCGCCTACCGCTTCCCGATCGAATACGTCGAATCGTTAGCGAGCAACGAGGCGCTCCTCAATGCCGCCCTCCAGCTGTTCGCCCCGGGGCTCATCGACGAGGGACTGCTTCCCGCCGGGGCGGGTTCGACTTACTGGATGAGCGGAACCATTTCCCCTTCGACCGGGGAGACTTTCTCCTATGCGGATGCCTATTTGGAAATCGGCTACCACCTCGGACTCGATAACCTTTCCGATACGACTGGCGACCTCGAAGGCAATTACCGCCTCCCCCTCGGGGCAACCGATCTCATGGATGCCGGCAATTACGACCACAACCCCCTCAGCAAGTACCTGCTTGGCTGGATCGAGCCGACCAAGGTCATCGCCTCCGAACTCCCGAGCGGTGGAAGTGCCTCCTATGGCCTCACGGCCAACGAGGACGTCCTTCTGCTTAGCCCCGATGCGACCGGTTTATACGATGAATACCTTCTCGTCGACCATTACGAGCCGACGGGCCTCAATTCCTTCGATGCCAGCGCAACCGGAGCCTACCTAACCGAAGGGGGGATCCGGGTCTACAAGGTCGATGCCCGCCTCGTCCGCGGCTATGCCTCCTTCGCCCCTTACGTAGGCGAGCCCGACTACGATGCCAAATTGACCCTTTCCAACGGATCGGAAGTCGGCTACGTCTATGACTTCGCTTACACAAACGACGGCATCAACCACCATTATGCCTCGGGTCTGGAGAACAACTTCCCCCTCGTCACCGTCCTCGACCGCTTCGGGCACAACCGCCACGTGGCCAACAGCATCGCCATCACCAGCGACTCCTTTTTCCAAGTCGGGGATGAATTCGGCTCGGACACCGGGATTCCCGGTTTCTACGAGGATTACCGCTTCAACGGCAACGGCCTCGACGGTGAATGCCTCGGACTCACCTTCTCGATCGACGGCATGGACAAAACGACGGCGACCTTGACCGTCAGAAAGGCGGATTGACCATATGAAGAAACTCATGCTTTTGCCGGCTGCCCTCTTGGCTCTCACCTCCGCGCTCCCGCTAGAGGGGAGGTTAGTCTCCCTCCGGGCGGCCGATGCTTCCTTTGGGGAGGAAGAAGCGGCGAATTTCGTCGATTTCTTCGAGGGTTCCATTCGCTTTGACGCCGAGGTTGGCATCGATTACCTCATGGGGATGCCAGTCCGTCTACTCACCGGTTCGGCGGCCCATGTCGAATTCCTCGCCGAGGTCGGCCCGGATCGGAACTACCAACGTCTTTTCCTCCAGGGACAGGAACTGGCCCGCGCCTATTACGTGCGGGGCGAGGACGGGTTTGCCTATTCCCGCTCACTCGGGGCCGACAACGTGGCCTATGACTCCCCTATCATGGTCGAGACCAACGTCCAGGACGCCTACGACGAGAGTTACGAATCGTTCTTCCATTTCTTCTCCGGCCTCGAGCCGAGTGCCCTCGGGACCTATTTCACCGCCAAGGCCACCGAGGGCGGCTTCGAGCTGACCCCGACCGGAAGCGGGCTCGCCCGCCTGAGCCGGGGACTCGACAATTTCCTCCTCGACCTCGACATGATGAACTTCGATGCCAAGAGCCACGGCTCGGAATACCGGAATCTCTCGATCTTGACCGACGGGAGCGGCACTCCGGTCTCGATGAGCTTCGACCATGTCGAAAGCGACCGTTTCGGTGGGATCAAGGAGGAATACGAGGTCTCTTTGGCTTCCCTTTCCAGCGTGAGCGAATATCCCGTCGAGGTCGGAACGATGAGCGACGAGGATGAGTTGGCCCTCCAGACGGCCCTTTCGGATTTCGCCGCCCGCCTCGCCGGCGGCAACTTCACCTCGACCATCGACATTTCCCTCGATGGTTACGGAAGCATCCTCTCTTACCGCAATTACTACGATTTCTCCGGCCTCGGCCTCATGCTCACCGAGCTCCTGTTGACCGACCAGAGCTACGGGGACACCTTCACCGGAATCCTCCTCAACCAAGGGAACGGGCGTTACTACACGGTGGCGGTGAGCCCGGATTCCGACTATTGGCAGGTTCTCGCACCGGACGAAGGTTACGGAAGCATCGAGGAGGTCGTCCCCCTCGTCGATTCCCTTTCGCCGGACTTCTTCAGTAAGAGCGGCACGAACAGCTATTCCTTCGCCCCGGCCGGGAAGATCTACGCCGACTTCTACTTCAACCTCGACCTCCTCGCCGCGGCCCTCGGGGTCGGCGACTACTACAGCTACCGCCTGGTGTCGAGTCTCTACTACGCCTCGCAGGAGACCGGACAGATGATCTTCAACTCCTTCTCCGTCAACGTTGGAAACGACGGGACCCTCTCCTTCCTCATCAACCACGAGACGTATCTAGGCTATCCCGCCACCACGACCGTGACTTTCTCCGATTTCGGGACGACCGACCTGAGGAAGGTCTCGGATGGGGAAGGCAATCCCCTCTTCGCGGACGCCCTCGCCATCCTCGGCGACTATCTACTCGGAGGTGAATGAGAATGAACAAGAAATTCATGATTCTGTCTCTCCTCGGCTCGGCCGGGGTCGTTGCCGTCGGCGTCTGTTCGGCGATTCCGGGCTTCCGGATCGAAGCGGTGGATGCCGAAGCGGCCATCAAGAAGCTCCTCGGGCATTTCCAAAGCGGTTACCGGGCCATCGGCTCTTACGAGATGAGCGTCGATTACCCAAGCGAGGTCGCCTCGGTCGATTACACGACTTCCGGTTCCTTCACCCGCGATTACGCCTTCATGAAAGAAGAGGACGGTACCTTGACCAATGCCGTCCGGGAAATCCTCCCGACCGGCGAACTCATCCACTTCGAAGGCGAGGACGGGGCGGCCCTCCAGGAGACGCTCAACGCGCAAAACGAAGTGGACACCATCCGCGAGCAGGAATACCTCGCCGATGTTCTCTATGCCGAGAAATACCTCGACCCTTGGGACTACGTGACGCCGGCCGACCTTGTCTACGAAGACGGGGTCTTCCGCCTTTCCCCCGACAAGGCGACCTTCTTCATCGATGAGTATTTCGGCCTCGGCTTCTCGGCCAAGGAAGCGGAAATCACCGTCATGAACGGCTATCCGAGCCGCCTCGAGTTCACTCTCGAGCCGCGGGTCGACGGACTCGAGATCACGACGGCAACCGGTTTTACGGTGCTTAGCGTCGTCACGACCCTCACGGCTTCGATCGACTTTTCCTTCTCCTTCCCGCCCTTCGAGCATCTCGAGCCCCTTGCCTACGAGAGCCCGGAGCTCGAAGCCGCCCTCAAGGCTTCCTCGGAGGCGAATAGCTACGCCCTCCGGGTCAGCAGCAACGCGGTCTTGAGCGACGCCATCTATTACGTCACGCCGGACGGCGTCTATTACCACGCGGCGGCCGATACGCCGTATTCGACGAGCGGCGACCGCTACTACGCCAAGGGCCGGCGGGGCTATGACGAATACCGTTACGACGGAAGCGCCTGGTCGAGCCGGGTGGCCGTCCACGACGACCTCTCCTCGATCCTCCCCGGCTACTCGAAGGTGATCCCCGCCCAATACCGGGCCGACGGGGAAGGGGTCTACGCGCTCGATGACCGGGCCACGGTCCTCAATGCCTCCTCGATCCTCCCTTCCATTTACGCCGAAGGACTCGGAGACGGGATTGCCGCCTCCCTTCTCATCGAAGACGGGAAGCTTTCCAAAGCCCTCGTCAGCGCCGGCATCTCGACGTTCGAAGTGGCCACGACCCTCATGTGGGACGGCTATGGAACGACCGTCTTCCCGTCCTTCTTCAACCCGGAAGTCGATTTGTAAGGAGAAGCCGAACATGAAAAAGACCATCTTGCTTTTGCCGCTCGTCTCACTGGGGCTATTCGCCTGTACCCCGGGCGAGGCCTCATCCCCTCCCGCTTCGACGGAAACCACCTCATCCCAAGGTAGCGGGTCATCATCGTCTTCCGCGGCGACCTCCTCCTCGCCTTCTTCCCTAGATGGCGAGTCTTCCGCCAGTAGCTCCTCTTCCTCGGCTTCGAACGCCGGCTCGAGCCTCCTCGACCCCGACACCGTGTATGACGAGGGCGATGAACTGGCCCAGGCGGCCGTCGCCTCGTTGGCCCGCCGGAGCCACACCGCCCACATCGATTTCCAAAGCTACGTCTACCGGAAGAGCGCCGACGAACTCGGCATCTACAGCGGCCGCGTCTACGACATCGCCTACGATTACGACGGTGGGGAAGTCGCCTATAGCGAAGCCTCGGAGCTCTCGTATGCCGACATCAAGCTCGAGGAAGTCATCGAGGATAGCGCCTATACCGTCTCCTCGGCCCGGGCCTATTACTTCAAAGACCCCGAGGACGGCACCATCACCCGCGAGGCCCTGACCGTCGATAACCAAGTCCAGAGGGTCACGATGGCCGATTACGACGAAAACACCGGGATGTATACCCCCTACGCCTTCGAGGAGATGTACAAGAACCCCTGGGATTACATCCGCCCATCCGACCTGACCCCCGATGGGGAGGGGAATCTCGTCCTTTCCAACGAGAAGGCCAATTTCCTCGTCGACTGCTATAAGGGCACGGCGACCAACTGGGTGAAAAAGTGCACGGTCATGGTGGAAGGCGGGGAAGTCAGGGAACTCCTCTTCGAGTTCGATGACCTCGTCGACGAGCGCTATACCCGCACGTCGACGGCCAGTGTCGCCTACGCGCGCCACGGGGAGAAGACGGTGAGCCACCTCACCCCGTTTGAAAACGAGAATCCCGAACTGGCCGCGGCTTTCGCCAGGACGGCGAACATGCGGAACTTCACCTACAAGAAGAGCTTCGACGAGACCTCTCCTTATGGCATCGGCGGCTTCACGACCGCCTACTATACCGAGGACGTCGCCTTCTATAACGCAAACGACTTCGCCCTTGGCCCCGACTATGCCGGCGGCAACGAGGAAAACTACAAGGCCGTCAAGGAGGGCGATGGGCTTTATCACGTCTATTGCTATGTCTATTCCGACGGCGATGGCTGGCACTGGGAACCGGTTACCATCTCGACGACGGCTACCTACGTCATCGACGATTTCGCCGGCCTCGGGCCCCGCATGTACGAGGTCAATCCGGCCCTTTTCAGGAAGACCGGGGAGTACACCTACGAAGCCGAGAAGGCCATCGTCCCGGTCCTCGGTACCTATTTCGACAACCAGATGCAGGGCTGTTCCTCCGCCGCCCTCGAGACGAACACCACCGAGGTGAAGATCACCCTCTCCGAAGATGGGAACATCTCCCGCATCGAGACCGGCTTCACCGTCCTCGGGGTCGAGCAGCGGATCAGCTTCGAGCTCTACGACATTGGGACGACCGTCGTCCCCGACTACGCCATTTGATGAAGACCCTCGTCGTCCTGAGCGGCCTCCCGGCCTCCGGGAAGTCGACTTGGGCCCGTTCCCGGGTCGAGCGCTTTTCCTCGGCCCTCATCGAGGAAGACGCGGTGCGGGAAGCCATTTTCGGATCTACCCGTCCCCCTTCGATGAAGGGAGTCTACGAGGCGATGGTAAAGGCGGCCACTGGTGCCTTCCTCGCCCACGACGAGGTCATCTTCGAGCGCGTCGCCCCCCTCGACCACGACCGTCTCTATCCCATTGAGAAAATCCACGGGTATGACCGTTCCGTGCTTGTCCTCTTCGAGGCCGAAGTGGAGGAGTGCCTGACCAGGAACCGGGCCCGCCCCGAAGAGCGGAGGGTGCCAGATTCGGTCATTTGCTTCCTCGCGAAGGAATTCCGCCTTCCGAGCACCTCGACGGCGGAACGCTTTGACCGGGTATATCATTTGCGGGGAGACGGACTTCCCTCTCTCATCGAAAAGAAGGAGCTATGAACACGAAAAAAGCCAAGGCATTTCCCCTTTTCGCCCTCGCGGTCTTCCTTTTGGCTTCCTGCATCGATCCGACCGCATCCAGTCATCGACTGGCTTTCAATCTTCCTCCGGGGCTGGTTCCGTCGATTCCTCCGCGGAGTCTTCCCCGGCCGGTTCCTCGTCGTCGGGTTCGTTTACCTCCGATTCCTCGTCTTCCGCTTCCTCTTCCGGTTCTTCTTCATCCAGTGAAGGGCCTTCGAAGACCTGGACGCTTTTGCTAAACGAGGACGAGGCGAGTTATCTCTCCCGTCCGGCCTCCGGCCTCCTCGGCTCCTTCGAACTGGCTGCCTATGACTCCGAAGAGGAGTATCTCTTCGGCCTCGACCATGGCTATCGGTCGTCCGGAAACCTTCTCAAGATGGCCCCGAATTCCGTTTTCGGCAGCAAAACCCCCTTCCTTTCCATTGAATCGCTCAGGATTTCCTACGAATACGAGAATGCGGCCTCCTCGACCGCCACTCTCTCCTTCGGCCTCAGGGAAGGGGTGGCCATCGTCGATTTCGAACTTGGCAAGGATGGGGTTCTCGATCTCTCGTCCGGACTCGACTTCAGTGCCGGCTATTCCCATTTCTGGATTTCCACCCCCTCGAGCCTCCTCATCGATTCGATCGAAATCGGCTATGGGGAAGATGCCCGTGCCTTGGTTGGCCTTGACCTGACGATTGGCTCGAAGGCGGATTACGGGACGAAGCTCTCCGACCTTCTCACCGGAAACGGGGTCCTCGCCCGCTTTGAGGATGGAAGTAGCCGTTCCCTGTCCGCTTCGGAATTCACATTGAGCGGCAGCCATGATGGCACGCCCTTTGGGCCGGACACCATCCTCGATGCCCGCTTTGCCGGGACGATTTCCGTGCAGGCCAGCTATCTGGGTTTGGAAAGCCACGAGGCAACCTGTTACGTCTACGATTTCGACAACCCTCCTTCGGTTGAGTCGATCGTCCCGAGCATCGACGAGCTGACCCTCTATGTCGGGGAGGGCTACGAGTTCGACTACACCGTCCATCCCTCGAACCTTGATCCTTCCCTCATCGGGGCGACGAGCCTCGACCCGAGTCTCCTTTCCCTCGACGGGAAGCGGGTCAGGGCCTTGCAAAGCGGGGAAACGGAAATCCTCATCAATGGAGGCGATAAGTCATCGAGCATCCATGTAAGCATCATCGAAGAGTCGGGCGTCGAGGTGAGCCCGACCATCGTCCGTGCCTACGATTGGAGCAATGACTACGCCCCTGCCCTCGGGGAGCAGAAGATCCTCATCGTCCCCATTACCCTGGAAGGCACTTCGACCTATAGCTGGGACGAGTCGACCCTCGACCAAATCGAGGATTCGACCTTCGGAGTGGACAATCCGGAAAGTCTTGTCAATTTCTACGATCGGGCTTCGAACGGCCGCCTCCGCCTCTCGGGAGAAGTATATGGCGGCATCGGCACGATGTATCAGGCCGAATACCGGGAAGGCCAGCTCATCAACGATTCTTCGATGGACCGCCTCTACGCGATGTTCGAGGACTGCCTCGCCTGGCTTTACGACCGGCCCGACATCGACCTCGATGATTACGATAGCGACGACGACGGCTACATCGATTCCATCCATTTCTTCGTCGACGGCTACGACCGGGAGCAGTGGAATTCCTCCCTCTGGCCCCACATGGGGACGATGAAAATGGACGCCGGGAGCAAGGAGCGCCCGACCATCATGTCCTACTCTCTTTCCAACCTCGGCCACGTCAGCGAAAGCGCCTTGACGACCATCCATGAGCAAGGCCACATCTACGGGGTAGAGGACTACTACGACTACTCCTACTACATGGATCTCACCGGCTACTTCGACATGCAAAACGGTAGCTATGGCGATTGGAACGCCCTCTCGAAGATGCAGATGGGCTGGGTCGACCCCATTTACGTCGATCTCGCCCCGGGCGAGGAGTGCGACCTCGTCCTCAAGCCTTCCGCCCTCGGCGCGAGCCCCCTCATCCTCAAGGAGGATTGGAACGGGTCCGCCTATGACGAATACATCATGGCCGAGCTACTTGGCGAATGCGGGAACAACGCCTTTTTCTGGGAAGCTTATTCCCGCGATGCGACCTCCTTGGCCGGGGAAAGGATTTCCCTTGGCGACGGAGGGGTTCGCCTCTCCCACGTCGACGCGAGGCTCTGGGCTTCCAGGAATGGCCTCATCGCCTCCCCCCAAAGCGGCCATTACGTCGAGGACCTCGCGGAACTCGGGCAAGAGGGGCAGGTCTATCAATTGGCCCACAACAACACCTATTACGCGGACGAGTACCCGACCTTCAACGTCTCGGCCCCCACCTCAACCTATGTGAGCCGTTACTACCTCTACCAGGTCATTCAGGAAGAGGGCACCGACACCTTCTCCAATCCCTATCAAGGGGCCCGGCATTACCTCGACGAACGGGATCTCTTCGAGACCGGCGACTCCTTCAGCTTCGATGAATACTCAACCTTCTTCAAGGAAACGACGATGAACGACGGGACGAGTTTCCCGTATCGCCTCTCCTTCACGGAGGTCACCCCCGAGGAAGCCAGGATCCACATTGAACGGATTTGATGGAATAGGCGGGTTTTGCAGAGATCCATGTCTTGTGGAACCCGCTTTTTCTTTTCCCTATGGCTTTCTTTTCTCCGACCCCCTTAAAATGGGGAAAGCATGGAACAAAGCATTCCGGGGACGACCCCCAAGCTCAGGCTGAACGTCAAAAGGACCCTCCTCATCGGTTTTGCCTTCTTCGGCATCCTCTTGCTCTGGCAGGTCTACGACTCCTGATGCCCGACCTTCCTCACCGAGCTCTTCACCGAGGCAATGGGCGGGGAAGGGAAACCCCCGGTCGACGAGACCGAGGTCCAGTATCTCGTCGGGATCGTCATGGCCCTCGATAACCTCGCCGCCCTCATCATGCTCCCGATCTTCGGGCGGATCAGCGACAAGACCAAGTCGCCAATCGGGAAGAGGATGCCCTTCATCCTCGTCGGGACCTTCGTCTCGGCCGTTGTCTTCCCCTTCATCCCCGTCTTCTTCCACTATGACAACATGGCCGGGGTCATCGTCCTCATGGCCATCATCGTCTTCTTCATGATGATGTACCGTTCCCCGGCCGTCGCCCTCATGCCGGACATCACCCCGAAGCCCCTCCGTAGCAAGGCCAACGGGATCATCAACATCATGGGCTTCCTCGGCGGGGGCTGCGCGACCGTCGTCGGCATCTTCTTCGCCATCACCGATTACCTCGGCAACGAGAGCTCGGCCTCCCAAGAGGGTTGGGCCTACCACAACATCTGGGTCATCGAGGTCCCCTTCATCGTCGCCAGCGTCCTGATGGTCGTCTCGGCCCTCGTCCTCTTCCTCACCATCAAGGAGAACAAGCTCGCCATCGAGCTCCGCGGGGAGATGGAAGAAGGGGAGAAGGAAGGCCAGGCCGTCGATGCCGTCGTCGAGGACCAGCCCCTCTCGAAGGCCAACAAATGGATGCTCGGCCTCGTCCTGACGGCCGAGGTTTTCTGGTTCATGGCCGACAACGCGGTCGGGACATACTTCGGCAACTACGTCATCTACTACATCGGGGCCTCCTCCTCGAACACGATGATCGTGACCATCGTGATGGGGGTCGCCTCGGTCATCGGCTTCGCCTCGGCCGGTTTCATCGCCGACAAGATCGGGCGGAAGTACACGATGCTCATCGGACTCGCCCTCACCTTGGTCGGTTACGTCGCCATGTCCTTCACCGTTCCCGGGACGGCCGGAAGCGATGGATTCGCCCCCTTCCCGTGGCATCTATACCTCGTCTACATCCTCAAGGGCTTCGGGATGAGCCTCGTCAACACCTGTTCCTTCCCGATGGTCGTCGAGCTGGCGACCGGCTCGAAGGTCGGCCGCTTCACCGGCTACTATTACGCCGCGTCGATGGGGGCCCAGACCCTTACCCCAGTGCTCCTCGGCCTCGTCATGTACCTCACCGCGACCTGGTTCGTCATCCCCATCTATGCCTCGGTCATGATGGGCATCTCCATCGTCATCTTCCTCTTCGTGAGGAACGTCCGCATCCACCGGATGGATACCAAGAAAGGCCTCGAGGCCATCGACAATCCCCTCGATTGAGACATGCCCGCCTTCCTCACCCACCGTTACTTCGGCCTCGACCTTCTCTCTCGGCGCGAGGAGCCTCACAAGGAAGCCTTCCTCCTCGGTTCCCAGGGACCAGATCCCTATTTCTTCCACGGGCAGATTCCCTGGCGGAAGCGCCCGGGAGGGAAGGAAGTGGCCGCCTTCGGGACGAAACTCCACCATATCGACCCCTCCGCCTATTTCCTCGCCCTCTTGAGGGCAGGTGGAAGCGGTGGACCCTTCCGTTCCTACGTCCACGGGCTCCTCGCCCATTTCGCCCTCGATAGCGTCGCCCATCCCTTCGTCTTTTCCCGGACCGGCTTTTCCGCCAACCCGGAAAAAGCCCGGGTCTACGCCTTCGACCACACCTCATTGGAGACGGCCATCGATCTCATCTATAGCCGGAACCGGGGGCTCAAGGCCCGTCCATGGAAGGAGTTTTCCCTCGATGGGGGCGAACTGGGTCTCATTTCCAAGGGGCTCGCCGCGGTCGACAAGGAGCTTGAATACGCCCCGGCGCTCATAGGCGAGGCGACTTTCCTGGAGGCCGTCAAAGACTATCGGGACGTCCTTTCCTTGGCCAATTGGCCCCTCGGGCTTTCCCTCCCCCTCTTCGATTTCTTCCTCGGGACGGGAAGCCAAGCCTCGGCCCTCCATTACCCGAAGTCCACGAAGGATCTCGATTACCTGAACCTCGCCCACCTCGAGTGGCCCGATCCCTTCGATGGGCATCCCCGCCGTGAAAGCTTCCCCGAACTCTACGAGAGGGCCGTCGCCTATGCCCTTTCCCTCCTAGGGGCCGCCGACCTCCAACTCCGGGAAGGCGGGGACGGGGGAATGGCCGCTCTCATCGACGGACGGAACCACGACGGGGGAGTCCGGGGAGCGGAAATGAGGTTTTTCTCCTCCTTCCTCGGCCACTAGGCGCGCTTCCCCTTCCTCTTTTTCGGGGGTAAAATCGCCCCGATGAAGTTCTTCCGAAACGGCTTCTGGCAAAAGGCCGTCACCATCCTTTTCGTTCTCATCGAGTTTGCCATCCTCATCGCCTTCGTCTACCTTCTGGCCGGCGGCTTCCTCTATTTGCCTTGGTTTCTCTATGTCGTCGTCTTCTTTTACCTCGTCAATCTCGGGATTCTCGTCTTCATCGTCAATAGCTCGGCCGAGGCCGAATACAAGATATCCTGGCTTTTCTTCGTCGCGGCCATCCCAATCGTCGGAAGCGTCTTCTACCTCTCTTTCGCCCACAAGCTCCGGACCAAGGGCCAGAAGGAATACCTCCGGAACTATTATTCGGTTCTCCGGGTCGAGGCGACAAGGGAGGAAACTCTCCGGAAACTCAAGGCCTACGACCTCGATTCCTACCGGATATCCTCCTACATCGAATGTGCCTCGGAAGGGGATTGCTACCTCAATAGCGAGGTTTCCTACTTCGGTCTTGGGGATGATGCCTTCCCGGTGATGAAGCGGGAGCTCGAGAAGGCCAGGCACTACATATTCATCGAGTTCTTCATCATCAAGCCCGGCCGGATGTGGGACGAGATCCTCGAGATCCTCGTCCGGAAGCTGAAGGAAGGAGTCGACGTCCGGGTGGTCTACGATGATGTCGGGAACCTCGGCGCTACCCCGGTCGGATATGACAGAAAACTCCGGCAAATGGGCATCAAAGCACGCGTTTTCCGAAAGATAAAACCGGTACTCGACATCCGGATGAACAACCGCGACCACCGGAAGATCATGGTCATCGACGGCCATACCGCCTTCACCGGGGGGATCAACCTCGCCGACGAGTACATCAACGCCGAGGTCCGCTTCGGGCATTGGAAGGATTCGGCCATCATGGTCAAGGGAAAGGCGGCCCACGGCTACACCCTCCTCTTCCTCGCCCTCTGGAAATGCGAGTTCGCCCCGGATGAGCAAATCGACTACGACTACTATTCAAGCGACCGTTTCATCGAGGAAGCGGGGGGCTACCCGGTGAGCGACGGTTTCGTCCAGCCATACGGTGAACTCCCTTATAGCGACACCGCAGTCGGGGTCGGGGTCTATCTCTCCCTCCTTTCCCGGGCCAAGGACTATGTCTATATCTCCACTCCCTATCTCGTCCTCAACCAGAAGGTCCGCGACGCGATCGTCCTCGCCGCCCAAAGCGGGATCGACGTCCGGGTCCTCACCCCGGGGATTCCCGACAAGAAGACGGTCTACGAACTCACCCGGAGCGAGTACCACTCCCTCCTCAAGGCCGGGGTCAGGATCTACGAATACACCCCCGGCTTCGTTCACCAGAAGATGTTCGTTTCCGACGACAAATGGGCGACCGAGGGGACGATCAACCTCGACTACCGTTCCCTCTACCTCCACCTCGAGAACGGGACGTTCTTGGCCGGCAGCCGGGCCGTCCGGGCGATGAAGGACGACTTTTTGGCCACCATCGCCGTTTCCCACGAGATGAGCCTCGACGAATATCGAAAAATGCGGCGTCGGAAATTCCTCCTTTGGGCCATCCTCCGCTTGGTCGCCCCTTTGTTGTAAAATAGGCACAATGGCTTCGCTTTTGATGCGTCTAAATGCCCGTGTCCCGGAAAACGCGATTGCCTTTCTTTCCTCCTTCCTCGTTTTTCCCGAACCGGGAATCCTCCTCGGGGAGGGGTCGAGCCTCAAGATCGCCCCTCTTTTCAAGGAGCGGGGCAAGCTTTCCCCCTTTCTATTCGTCGACCCTTCCTTTTCTTCCTCCCCCCTCCTCGGGAAGCTTCTTTCGGCTTTGAGCGAAGAAGGGCTCACCCCGCACGTCGACTTCCCCGCGGCCGGGGAACCGGATGTCCCGATGGTCAATGATGCCTACGGGAAGGCCATGAAAGCCGGGGCCGATTCCTACATCGCCCTCGGCGGGGGCTCGACGATGGATCTTACCAAGGCCGTGATGATCCTCCATGCCTACGAGGGGAAGAAAGACCTCTCGTCCTTTGCCGGTCTATTGAGGGTCCATCGGAAGCTCCCGTTCTCCCTCTTCATCCCGACGACGGCCGGGACCGGGAGCGAAATCACCCCCTGCGCGGTCGTTTCGAGCCACCATGGCTCCCCGAAGAAGGCCATCATGAGTTACCGCCTCGTCCCTTCTTACGCGGTCCTCGATCCCCTCTATTTGGCGAGCCTCCCGGAGAAGGCGGCCGCCTACGGGGTCCTCGATGCCCTCTCCCATGCGGTGGAGAGCTATCTCAACCGTCCTGGCGACCCCCTCGTCGCTTCCAATGCCCGGATGGCCGTCCACGCCATCCTGGGCGAAGGGGCCGCCTTCGTCCACGACCGCCGTGACAACGAACGCAACCTCCGCCTCTTACGCGCTTCCTATCAGGCCGGACGGGCTTTCTCGAAGGGCTATGTCGGCTATGCCCACGCCCTTTCCCATGCCCTTGGGGGGAGCCACGGCCTCCCGCACGGCTTCCTCAATGCCGTCCTCCTCCCCATCGTCCTCGCTTCCTACGGGCGGAAGGCCCATCCCTCCCTTGCCGAGCTCGAGGCCACGCTCGAATCCTCCTTTGCCAGCCCAAGGGAGGGGGCCGAACGCTTCCTGACCCGCCTGAAGCGCCTCAACGAGGCCCTCGGGATCCCCGTGAGCCTCGATCTCGAACTCTCCGCCGAAGAAGTGAATCGCCTCGCCCGCTTGGCCAGAAAGGAGGCCAATTGGCTCTACCACGTGCCCGTCGTCTTCAACGAGGAGGAACTCGGCCGCATTTTGCTCACGGCCCTCAAACGAACATGAAAATCACCCAAACCGTCTTCTCTTCCCACGCCTATTTCCTCATCGAGTCCCCCTCTGGGCTCCTCATCACCCTGAGCGAGCTCGGGGCTGGCATCCACGACCTCGTCTACAAGGGCCGCCACCTCATCGCGAGCCCCGAGGACAAAGGCGTCTATGAGCATAGCACCGGCTATTTCGGCAAAAGCGTCGGCCGGGTGGCCGGACGCTTGAAAAACCACGTCCTCCCTTATCGGGGGAAAGAATTCCCCCTCGTCCCCAACGAAGGATCGACGACCCTCCACGGGGGGAGCACCGGTTTCTCCTTCCGCCCCTTCAAAAGCGACATCGAGCTTCTCGAGGAGGGCTGCCGGGTCGATTTCTACCTCTTCTCCCCCGACGGGGACGACGGCTTTCCCGGTGACCTTACCCTCCGGATCCGTTACATCGTTTTCGCCAATGAGCCCCGGTTCCGCATCGAGACGAAGGCAGTGAGCGAAAAAGGCTCCCTTTTCGGCTACACCAACCACGTCTATTGGAACCTCAACGGGAAGGGGGACGTCCTTTCCCATGTCCTTTCCATCGATGCCGACGCGGTCATGGAATATTCCGGGCATCTCATTCCCGAACGTTTCGTCCCCCTCTCGCCCGAACTCGACTTCCGGGCCGGGAAAAAGATCGGGAAGGATGTTTTTTCCAAGAAGCTCATCGCCTCCCCTTTCAACGGCTATGACCACGCCTTCCGCTTTGCCCCCGGGGAAGGGGAAAAGATACTCCTCCGGGGAGACGATCTCTCCCTCCACGTCTCGACTTCCTTTTCCGGGGTCCAGTTTTATTCCGACGGGGCCTTTCCCCAGGACAAGACCATCCTTACCAACGGCGAGGAGCACGCCCGCTTCGCCGGGGCGGCCCTCGAGCCTTCTTTCTCGACCGTCGAACTCGAGAAGATGCTCATCGCTCCCGGCGGGATCCAGCGCACCTACATCGATTACCTTTTGAAGGAGGAAAGCAAATGAGCGATTCGCGACTGTTGGCCAGGAAACTGGTTGTCTATGCCGAGAGGCGGCTCGACCTCGGGGAACTCGATTCGATTTACGTCGAGAACGTCCTTCTCCGCCTTTTCGGGGAAAACGCCCCCTACCAAGGCCCCTTCGACTACGAGCCGGAGGAACTCCCGGACGCTCTTTACCGCGAATTGGAGGAAAAGCTCCGTGAGCTATCCTCGGAAGACCCCCACAAGGATGCGGTGGCCGTCTTCGGCCTCCTCTCCCCCCGGCCCGACGAGGTGAACCGCCGCTTCCACGAGATCCACGAACGGGAGGGCGGTTTCGCGGCAACCGAATATCTCCTCGGGGAAGGCCGCCATAGCGGCTACTACGCGGTGAGCGACCTCGCGAAGAACCTCCGCTGGGAAGCCGTTTATCCCGATGGCTCACCCTCCTTGACCATCACCATCAACCTTGCCAAGCCGGAGAAGGACAACAAAGACATCGCTTCCTCGCTCAAGAAAGAGAACCTCGATTACCCCTCGTGTGCCCTCTGCAAGGAAAACCTCGGCTACGAAGGGATGGGGAAGATCCCCCCGCGGGGAACCCTCCGCTTCGTTTCGATCGAACTCGACGGGGATCCTTGGTATCTCCAATACAGCCCCTATGGCTATTTCTCAAGACACTGCATCGCCTTCCACCATGACCACTTCCCGATGAAGATCGACGGGAAGTGCTTCGCCTCCCTCCTGTCCTTCGTCGAGCTCTTCCCGGATTTCTTCATCGGCAGCAACAGCGACCTCCCGATCGTCGGCGGTTCGATCCTCACCCACGAGCACTTCCAAGGCGGGGACAAGGAACTCCCCCTCTTCAAGGCCAAGGTACGGACGGAGGTCGGGGTCGAAAGCGGGGTCCGGATCTCCATCCTCGATTTCTACGACACCGTCCTCCTCCTCGAGGGGAAGGAGAAGGCTAGCCTCGTGAAGACGGCCGAGAAGCTCCTGGCCGCCTGGCGGAAGCACGTCGATCGGTCTCGGCAATTCCCCGGCGTGGATGAGGACGGCACCAATCACCAGACCTTTACCCCCTTTGCCAGTCGGGAAGGGGACTTCTACCGGCTCTACCTCATCTTGCGGTGCAACAGCGTCTCCCCTCTCCACCCGGGTGGCAACTACCACGCCCACGAGGAACGCTGGGCCATCAAGAAAGAAGGGATCGGCCTCATCGAAGCGGCCGGCCTCTTCATCCTCCCATCCCGTCTCAAACGGCAATTGGCCCTCCTCGAGGAAGAAGCCAAAAGCGATGGCGATTTCAGCGAAATCGTGAAGGAAAACCCCGATTTGCAGGGTTTCGAAGGCTGTTACAAGGCCTTACGGGCGGGCGTGGACGTCCGTTCGTATGTCAACATGACCTGCCGTGCCATCCTCGATGACGTGGCCGTCTACAAGAACACCGTCGACGACCAAGCCGCCCTTCTTGCCTTCGTGAAAGGAGCCCTCAGATGAACGAACTCGACCTTGCCTACTTTCGGAACGCGGAAGGGCTCTTCCTCCGCCAATACGGCGGGGAAAGCCGGAAATGGATAGCCTCCAACGGCCGCCTCGAGATCATCGGCAACCACACCGACCACCAGCTCGGCCCGGCCCTCGTGGCCTCGGCCTCCCTTTCCCTCCGGGCGGCCATCTCCCCCGACGAGGTTTTCGTTTCCGTCCTCTCGGATGGCTATCCACCCTACCAATTCCCGGTCAATGACCTTGCGAAGAAGGAAAGCGAGCTCGGCCGCCCGATCGCCCTCACCCGGGGGGTCATTGCCTATCTATCATCACATGGCTACCGGGTCGGCGGTTTCAAGGCCGCCCTCATCGGGGACGTCGCCTCGGGTAGCGGGGTCTCTTCCTCGGCCGCCTTCGAGCTCTTCGTCGCCGAGGCGATCAACGCCCTTTATAACGATGGGAAGATCCCACCCCTTACCATGGCCAAGGCGGGCCAATATGCCGAAAACGTCTATTTCGGTAAGGCCTCGGGGATCCTGGATCAGGTCGGCTCGGCCTTCGGGGGCCTCTCGCAGCTCGAGTTCAAGGGCGATGAGGTCGCGGTGAAGAGCCTGGAGTGGCCCTTCGGCGATTTCCTCTCGGTCTACCTCGTCAATCCCTCGAGTTCCCATGCCGGGCTCTCGCATCTCTACGACGAGATCCCGGCGGACATGAAGGAGGTGGCCGCCGCATTCGGGAAGAAAGTCCTTTCCGAAGTCGACGAATCGCTCTTCTACGCCCGTTTGCCCGGGCTCGCCTTGCCCGTCAGGGCTCTCGACCGGGCCCGGCATTTCTTCTATGAAAGACGCCAAGTCGGCCTTGCCAAGGAGGCGGTCGTGAAAGGCGACCTCGATGCCTTCCTCGCCATCGAGAGGATGAGTCAGTTGAGCCAGGAAGCCCTCCTGAGGAACGTCATGATCGATATGGGGCATTACCGGAATTCGCCCCTGGAAGCCGTCGAGACGGCCCGCTCGGCCACCTTCCGCTCGGCCCACCGGGTCATGGGCGGCGGCTTTGCCGGGAACAGCCTCAACTTCGTCGTGAAGGACGAGGAGGAGGCCTTCCGCTTGGCCATTACTTCCCGTTTCGGGGAAAACGCCCTCCTCAAGGTGGCCATCGCGCCCATTGGTGCGCGCGAGGAGGAAAAGCGCTAATCTATACGCACGACAAGAGGTAAGAACATGGAACAACGCGTCGCCGGGGTCCTTTGCCCCATCAGCATGCTGCCGTCCCGCTTCGGGATCGGCGATTTCGGGGAGGGCTCCCGCGCCTTCGCCGAGCTCGCGGCCGGAATGGGGATGAAGCTATGGCAGATCCTCCCCCTCAACCCCCTCGGCTACGGGCATTCGCCCTATCAGCCCTTCTCGAGCTTTGCCATCGACGATCTCTACATGGACCTCGATGCCCTCCATGAAAGGGGGCTCCTCCTCGAGAAGGCGCCTTCCCAACCCGTCGAGAACCCGAACAAGGTCGATTACGAGGGGACGAAGGCCTACAAACTCCCCTACATCGAGAAGGCCTTCGACTCCTTCATGGGGAAGGATGGGGCCGAGAAGCTCCTCGAGGACTTCGTCAAGGACCACCCCTGGTGCCGGGTCTATGCCCTCTTCATGTATCTCAAGAAGAGCGAGGGGATGCGTTCGTGGGCCGAGTGGCCGCTCAGCAAGAAAAACCGCATCTCGAGCCTTGCCTACAAATCGGCCAAGGAGAAGCGGGGCCGTCTCTTCGAGACCTGGATCCAATGTGAACTCTACCGGGAGTGGGGGGAACTCCGCTCCTACGCCCACAAGCACGGCCTGAAGATCGTCGGGGACGTCCCCTTCTACGTCGGTTACGATTCCGCGGACGTCTATGGCAACCGCGACAAGTTCCTCCTCGACGAAAAGACCCTCGAGCCGACCTTCATCGCCGGCGTCCCGCCCGATTACTTCTCGAAGACCGGCCAGCGGTGGGGCAATCCCATCTACGACTGGGAGAAGCTCAAGAAGGAGGACTACGAACTCGTCGTCGAACGCCTCCGGGGAAACGGGGAACTCTACGACATCATCCGCCTCGACCACTTCCGGGCCTTCGATACCTATTGGAAGATCCCGTCGAGTTGCCCGACCGCGATCGAAGGGGAGTGGATCCTCGGCCCGGCTACCTCTTTCTTCGACGTCTTCCTGAAGAAGTGCCCGGACATCGAGATCATCGCCGAGGACCTCGGCGACCTCCGTCCCGAGGTCCTCGTCCTCCGCGACCATTATTTCTTCCCCGGGATGAACGTCATCGAGTTCACCTTCGACGATGTCCTCAAGGGAAAGAAAGTCGACGCCAACAACATGGTCGCCTATCTCGGCACCCACGACAACGAGCCGATGAAGGCTTATCTGGAAAATCTTCACCCCGACCACCGCCGTTATTGGATGGACGAGATCCATGCCAAAGGGTTCGTCGAGGATGGCGATGTCGACTGCTTCCTCGCCTACGGTCTCTCCCTCGAGGCCAAGTATGCCATCTTCGCGGTGCAGGACTACCTCGGGCTCGGGAAGGAAAGCCGGATCAACGTGCCGGGGGTCGTCGACGACGTCAACTGGACCTACCGCCTCGCCTCGCTTGACCCCCTCAAGGCCAAGTCGGCCTACATAAGGGGACTCGTCGCTGGTTATGGCCGCCTCTAGGAAGCGAATCGGAATCGTTTCCCTCGGGTGCGCGAAGAACCTCGTCGATAGCGAGACCCTCCTGGCTTGCTTCCCGAAGGGGGATTTCGAGATAACCACCTCCCCGAGGGAGGCCGACCTCATCATCGTCAATACGTGCGGTTTCATCGAGGCCGCGCGGAAGGAAGCGGTGGAGACCATCCTCGAGATGTCTTCCTACTCGAAGGCCAAGCTCGTCGTCACCGGTTGTCTACTTTACCGCGACCTCCCTTACTACCGGGAAATCCTCCCCGGGGTCGATCTCTTCGTCCCCATTGAGGACTACCCCCGCTTCGCCGAATTGGTAAGTAGTCTCCTCGCTTCGGAAATCGACGGCATAAACCCCCTCAAACGGGAGATTTCGACCGCCCTTCCCTTTGCCTACATGAAGATTTCGGAAGGCTGCAGCAACTACTGCTCGTTCTGCGCGATTCCCTATATCCGCGGCCCTTACCGTTCCCGGAACCTCGATGAACTGTTGGAGGAAGGGAAGATCCTCTTTTCGAAGGGGGTTCGGGAACTGGCCCTCGTGAGCCAGGATCCGATGCATTACGGGATCGACCTCCCCGGGCACCTGAGGATGGAGAGCCTGCTGAGGGGGCTCGTCGACGTCGGCTTCCCCTCCATCCGCCTCCTTTACCTATATCCCGACGAAATCGACGATGACTTCCTATCCTACGTGAGCAAGACCCCCCAGATCGAGAAATACTTCGACATCCCCATCCAGTCCGGGAGCGACGCCGTCCTCAAGAAAATGAACCGGAAGGACACCGTTTCGGGCATGAGGCGCCTTTTTGCCAAGATCCGGGAACTCATGCCGCGGGCGGCCCTGAGGACGACCCTCATCGCCGGCTTCTCGGGAGAGAAGGAGGAAGATCACATGTCGACCCTTTCCTTCATCCGGGAAATCGGCTTCGATCACCTGGGGGTCTTCCCTTACTCCCGGGAGAAGGGGACGATGGGCTACGCAGCCCGACCGATCGTCCCGAAGGCCACCAGGGAACGCCGGGCCAAGGAAATCCTCGAGGAGCAAAGGCTCATCTCGAAAGAGCTCCTGAAGCAAAGGATCGGCGAGGAGATGGAAGCCTACGTCCTTGCCGGTGGAAACGGCCGGTATTCGCTTCGTTCCTACTGGAACGCGCCCGATGACATCGACGGGCGGATCATCCTCGATTACGAAGGGGAGCTCCAACGCGGGGACCGGGTGAAGATCTTGATCGACGGCAGCCAAGTCTACGATCTTCACGCGGCCTTCCTCGGGAAAATCGCCTCGTACCCCTCTTAAATGCTTCTTTGTCCTTGAACGGCGGCTCCCTTTTATCTAAGATAAGCGTCGCCGCAAGGCGATGCCCCGCTAGTTAAACGGCATAACGGATCCATGGTAAGGATCAATTCGTAGTTCGACTCTGCGGCGGGGCACCATAAAAGTACGCCCAGTCTGATAACATCCCTGGAAGATTTCCTGGGGTGTGCGGACTTTTTTGTTCTTAGGCTTAGATGGCCACTTCTTAAAATCACGCCGTTGTAATAGTGGGGGTAACCAAAATGTTCTGTAAATGGCCGGACACGAATTCCACCTCCTTGATCCCCAAGGGTCGGCCAGCCCGCAGAAAAGCAGGATTCCCGTAAGATCGGTTTTTGCTATAAATCGAAAGAAGCCCTGCATTGACGATTTCAACGAGACAATCAGGTCGGCGATAGAGTCGGGGGGCGGGTTGGACTGAGCCTTGCGCAAGGCCGCCGCGGCCGCTGACCGAGGAGGCCATCGAGTTGTTCTTGAAAGCGGGGATGCCGTCTTTGTTTGGGATACGCCCAGCGGCAGGAACCCAGTGGATTCAAGAAACGGGAAATGCAAAGGACAATTCCAAGATTCCTTGGCCCCATGACTCTGGACGTCCCAAAGGATAGGAACGGGAGACACGGGGCCATCGTCATCCCAAACGCCAAAGGAGGACCAACCTCATCGCCTCGACGGTGCTGAAACTATGTTCCTCGGGGATGAGAGACGAGGAGATGAGGCTCACCATATCCTCGATTTACGAGGAGTATTCCTCCAAATCGGCGGTATCGTCAACGACCATCGTCAATGGCCGACGTGGCAACGAGGACGTCAAGAGATTCCCCGAAAGGAGCCCCCAAACGCCTTTTTGCCCTCTTCCTCGATTCTACGTACACCCCCTCCGGAGAGGGGCATTGCCGAGGAGGCCGTCAACGAGGCGATGAATGATCAGTTCCTCTCGTTGCCAGAGGACTGCCTCCCTGGCGAGGAGCCGGCCCGGGATGGCCGCTATGAGAGGAGAGTGCTCACCACCGTCAGAGAGATAGCGGTCATACCGCGGAACCGCTTCACCCTCTTCGAGGAGAGCATCTGGGATGCCTCTTTTAACATCATTCATGCCAAAAAATAATCTTTAAGACACTTTTCCATATGAAAGACGCGTAATAGTTTGGCTCAAATAGAAAGTGTTCGGATTCCATGCTCCCTAAAATCGATTTTTTAACAAGCGCATTGTCGTAGCTTTATTTTGTAAAGGCTGCCTTTGCAAGAGCGTGTAATGAGCAAAATAAGCAACATGTCGGCATCACGGCCCTTCACGCCTGATGCATCGAAAGGAGCGCGTGAAACTTTTTAGATTCACAAGCGTGCCTAAGGACTGGGTTTTGATTTCCGGTTAGAAAACGAGTATTGCCAAAAGGACGATTGCCAGGACGATTGCGATGGTTGTGACAACCAGGCTTACGGCGTTGGCGCCACGCTCATCGCTTTTGAACGTGCCTATCAAACTGGCGAAGAACAGCATTATCGAAGCGATGACAACGGGCAGGGCAACGAAAATCAAAGTAATGAGGCAAAGGGCTGTACCGACGACGAAAAGAACGAAGTCTTCATCGATGGTATAGGTAAACATGACTTTGAGGCCGTAGATGGCCAAAACGGATATGGCCAGCATGACCAAAGTTTGGAAAGCGTAGAAGATCCTTCTTTTGCCGCTTGCGGCACAAATATCCAAAACCATCCCGATGGCGGTGAATCGGCTTCTGAATAGGTTCCTCATGCCCATTAAATAACATGGATGGTCAAAACGAGGCAAACAAATTTAGAAATCCATGTAAGCATTTCATAAATCGAAATCGATCTGCGAGAGTGGGGCATTGCATATAGCCAAAGTGCGTGGCAATTTGCCCAATCTATCTAGTGTCTGGGCGGCATAGAAGAAAAGGATTCATTGTCTTTTGACCCGATTCACGTGCACTTGCCGTTTAAGGCAATGATCCCCAAACCCCTGCCTTCCATCGTCAAGGGAGCGGAAACTGATCTTTCGAGACGATCGGCGCTTAGAGTAAGAAAATGCCGTTAGATGTCGGGAAAAGGCAATCAAACGAGAAAGTTTCCGTGGTTAAGACGAAAGGGCATTTCGGCCGCTGAATGGATTCGTCAAGGTCATATAGATAGAAAAATCCGCCGTTCATCGAGGGAACGAAAAAGCCCATTCAACGAATGCGTCAAGGAAGAACGGCCTAAGGTAGTCCATCGCCCATCTCTTTTTGCCTTGCAATCCCAAACGGCCGTGCCATAGTAGTAATAACCATTACGACTATTTGCCGCATTTGAAGGAGGTATTGTGATGCCTGTAAAGGAAAGCAAAGAAGAAAAGGCCGCGGAAAGGAAAAGAAGGCGGCTCGAGAGGCAACTCGCTTCCGAGGCGAGGGAATTGCCGCGCCGGGAACGCCAGGCCCTTTGGAAGGAAAGCAAGTCCTATATCCTCTATCTCTTCATGATCCTGGCCATCATCTACATCACCGACGAAATCGCCTCGACGATCGGGATCCAGTTCCAAAGCAACATCCTCAACGAAATCTACCTTGAGGGCCTTGGGCTGGGAAGCTACGGGGAAGCCCAATCGCTATCGACTGCCCTCGGCTTCATCACTTACCCGATATCCCTCCTCATGGTCCTCTACCGGCCACTCGCCGATCGCTTCGGTCGGAAGCCGTTCCTCATCCTCAACACCTTCTCGATGGCCCTTGGCATGTTCATCGTCTTCCTGTCCCGGGACGTCGTGAGCTACATG
>CASFVT010000007.1 GCA_949298195.1 uncultured Bacillota bacterium | reverse complement strand
TTCCTGACCTAGACAAGCAAATTGCAGAGGCATCAAAAAGGGCCTCGCCGAGGAGGCCCATGGAGAACGGTTCTTGTTGTGATTTCCGGGGCAATCGAGCCCGGGAAACTACAACACGTTCGCCTAACGCTGTCCCGGATAAGGGAGAAGCGCCATGTAACGGGCGTTCTTGATGGCGACGGCAAGTTGGCGTTGGTACTTCGCGCTGGTGCCGGTCGAGGACCGCGAGGCGATCTTCCCGTCCGGGTTGATGAACCGCTGGAGCAACTCGACGTCCTTGTAGTCGATGTGCTTGATGTGGTTCTTGGTGAAGTAGCAGACCTTCTTGCGGGGCCGCATTTTCTTGTAAGCCATGGCTATTGGTGTTCCTTTCTAGAAAGGCAGGTCGTCATCGAGGTCGACCATCGTGTCGTCGGCACGCGGGGCTTGGGCGGCCGGAGAGGGCGCTTCGGCCCGGACGTCGCTCTGGTAGCCGTTGTCATAAGTGGGGTTCGAGCCTTTCGGGTCGAGGAATTCCACATTGTCGGCCACCGTCTCGACGACGGTCCGTTCGACGCCGTTCCGATCGGTGAACTTCCGTTGCTGGAGACGGCCTTCCACCGCCACGAGGCTGCCCTTGTGGGTGAAGCGGGCGACGGTCTCGGCCCGGTTCCCGAAGAGGGAACAGTTCATGAAGAGGGTTTGCCTTTCGCCATTGGGGCCCTTGCGGGAATCGTCCACGGCAATGCTGAAGGAGAGCACTGACATGCCAGAGGCGGTCTTCCGGAGTTCCGGATCCCTCGTCATGCGGCCAATTAGAACGACGCGATTCAACATTTCGATTCTTACCTTTGCTTTCTCGCTTAGTCCTTGTCGGTAATGACAAGATTGCGGATGACGTTTTGATCGAGCTTGGCAATCCGCTTGAACTCCTCAAGGGAAGCGGTGTCGGTCGAGGTCTTGATGACCACGTAGTATCCCTTGGTGTTCTTCTTGATCGGATAAGCGAACTCGCGTTCGCCCATTTCCTTGAGGTCGGTGACTTTGCCGCCACCGGCCTCGAGGATGCCATGGAGCTTGGAGATCGTGGCTTTCCTTGCTTCCTCGTCGAGCGTGGAAGAGAGGATGTACATGATCTCGTACTTTCTGTACTTATCCATTGTCGCACCTCCTAGTTTCGGTCTTTGGGCCATATCGATGCATGGCCATAAGAGTGTGTCGCCCCGTCCTTCCCAGGGCCGGATAATTATATTATCCAAGTCCGGGGCTGACAATGGTCCTTTTGCCATCGGCCAGGGGCTGCGCGAAGGCCCCTTCAACCCTATATAGAACGGGAAACGCGCTTTTGGCCCTATTTGTCCTTGAGGGTCGGGAAAAGAAGCACCTCGCGGATGCTCTCCTGTTCGGTGAGGAGCATGACGAGGCGGTCGATGCCCACCCCGATCCCGCCGGCCGGCGGCATCCCGTACTCAAGGGCGTCGATGAAGGAGAAATCGATGTCCGCGGCCTCTTCGTCGCCCCGTTCCCGGGCGGCCAACTGGGCCTCGAAACGTTCCTTCTGGTCGAAGGGGTTGTTGAGTTCGCTATAGGCGTTGCAGAACTCGGTACCCCCGATGAAAAGCTCGAACCGGTCGACGAAACGGGGGTCGGCCGTCCGCTTGGTAAGGGGTGAGACCTCAATCGGGTAGGTATGGACGAAGGTCGGCTGGATGAGGTCGGACTCGACGAATTCGTCGAAGAAGGCCTGCATGACGTAACCGGTCGAGTTCCACGACTTCTCGAGGGGGATATGGTGCTCCTTGGCCAGTTCGACTGCCTTTTCGAAGGAGATGTCCTCCGTGAAGTCAATCCCGGTCTTCTCCTTGATGAGCTCGGCTTGGGAAGCGCTCCTGAATGGTTTAGATAGATCGATATCGTTCCCACGCCAAGAGAAGGTTTCCTTCCCGATGACCTTCGCGGCCAATTCGTGGAGAAGGCCCTCCACCCAAGTGGCCATGTCGCGAAGGTCGCCATAGGCTTGGTAAAGCTCGATGGTCGTGAACTCCGGGTTGTGCTTGGCATCGATTCCCTCGTTGCGGAAGATCCGCCCGATTTCATAGACCCGGTCGATGCCCCCGACCATGCATTTCTTCAAATTGAGTTCGGTGGCGATCCGGAGGTAGAAATCCCGGTCAAGGGCGTTGTGGTGGGTGATGAAAGGCCTGGCCGCCGCCCCACCGAGGATTGGGGAAAGGATGCTGGTTTCCACCTCGACGAAGCCCTGACGATTGCAATAATCGCGGATGCCGCGGACGATCTTCGGCCGGGTAAGGGCGATCTTCCGGGAATCTTCATTGACCAAGAGGTCGAGATAGCGTTTCCTATAGCGATCCTCGGTATCGACGAGGCCGTGGAATTTTTCCGGGAGGGGCTTGAGGCATTTGACCAGGTGGGTATAGGCCTCGACCTTGATGGTGAGCTCCCCGGTCCTGGTCTTCATGAGGGTCCCCTCGATCCCGACGATGTCCCCGAGGTCGGCCAACTTGAAGACTTCGTAGGCTTTCTCCCCAACGACGTTGAGGCCAATCCAAAGTTGAATGTGCCCATCGGTATCGACGAGCTTGGCAAAACTCGCCTTGCCCATGCGCCTGATGGCCATGAGACGCCCCGCCACGTTGACGTGGACGGGGTTTGCTTCCAGTTCTTCGGCCGATTTCTCCGCAAAAGCGGCTCGGATGTCGAAAAGACGGTCCTTCCACTCATAACGGCTCCCGAATGGGTCGACCCCTAGTTCAGCGTATCTGAGGAGTTTCGCCCGACGGGCTTCTTCTTGATCGGAGAGCTTGTTTTCTTCCATGGGTGCACCTCGAAAAGCGATTGGATTTTACCTTTTCCCCCGCTCCGTTTCATCAACTTTGGCATAGGGTCGAGAAAGGCCCAGGTCGCCCTGGGCCATGAAGGCTTTGCCGCTTAGGCATTCGCGGCCCGGTGGCCGGTGTAGAGTTGGTAGTACTTGCCCTTCTTGGCAATGAGGTCATCGTGGGTTCCCCGCTCGATGATCCGGCCTTGGTCGAGGACCATGATGACGTCGCTGTTCTGAATGGTCGAGAGACGGTGGGCGATGACGAAGACCGTCCGGCCCTTCATGATGGCGTCCATCCCATCCTGGACGAGGGCCTCGGTCCGGCTGTCGATCGAGGAAGTCGCCTCGTCGAGGATCATGACCGGGGGGTCGCTGACCGCACAACGGGCAATCGAGAGCAACTGCCTCTGTCCCTGGGAGAGGGAAGCCCCGCCGTTGATGAGAACGGTGTCATAACCCTGCGGCAGGTTCCTGATGAAGCTGTCCGCGTTGGCAAGCTTGGCCGCCTGCTCGACTTCCTCGTCGGTCGCGTCGAGTCGACCAAAACGGATGTTCTCCCGGACGGTTCCGGTGAAGAGCTTGGTGTCTTGGAGGACCATTCCGAGGGAGCGCCTTAGTTCCGGCTTCTTGATCTTGTTGATGTTGATGTCGTCATAACGGACCTTTCCGTCCTCGATGTCGTAGAAACGGGTCAGGAGGTTGGTGATGGTCGTCTTCCCGGCCCCGGTCGGCCCGACGAAGGCGATCTTCTGGCCGGGTTTGGCGTAAAGGCTAATGTTGTGGAGGATCGTCTTCCCCTTGGTGTAGGCGAAATCGACGTCGTACATGTCGATTTTTCCCTCCAACCAGACATAGGAAGTCGGGGAACCGTCCTTATGGGGGTGTTTCCATGCCCAGCGGCCGGTCCGTTCGCTGGTCTCGACCGGATTGCCGTTCTCGTCCGGCTTGGCATAGCAGAGTGCCACATAGCCGTCGTCGGGCTCGCTCGGCTCGTCGCCCATCGCGAAGATCCGGGTCGCCCCGGCAAGGGCGAGCGCGGCGATGTTGAGCTGCTGGGAAACCTGCCCGATCGGCTGGACAAACGACTTCGAGAACATGAGGAAGGAGATGATGTTCCCGACTTCGATGAAGTGGAACCCGGTAAGGGAGAGGCTCTGGAAGCCGTAGTTGGCCCCAAGGACGATGGCCAGGCCGCCGAGCAGGGCGATGATCGCGTATTGGAGGTTCCCGAGCTGGTTGACGGCCGGCATGAGAATCGAGGCATAACGGTTCGCCTTGACCGAATAGGCATAGAGGTCGTCGTTGTGTTCCTTGAAGTTGGAAACGTTCCGTTCCTCGTAGTTGAAGACCTTGACGACTTTTTGACCGGTCACCATCTCCTCGATGTAACCGTTCGTCTTGCCGAGTTCGACTTGCTGGGAGATGAAGTACCTCGATGAGCGTTTCGCGATGAGGCGGGTGAGGAAGAACATGAGAACGGCGAAGACGAGGACGATGGCCGTCAGGATGAAGTCGGTGATGAGCATCATGACTAGGCAAATGAGCATAGTCGTAACGGCCGAGGCCATCATCGGGAGGGCCCGGGAAAGGAATTCGCGGAGGGCATCGACGTCGTTGGTGTAAATCGACATGATGTCCCCGTGGGTCCTCTGATCGAAGTAGGAAATCGGGAGGGAAAGCATGTGGTTGAAGAGGTCGTCCCTGATCTTCTTCATGACCCCTTGGGCGATTTTGGCCATCAAATAGTTGTAGAAATAGCCGCCGAAGAGACCAAGGGCATACACCCCGGCCATGAGGAGGATGATGGTGATGAAGCCGGTGTAGTCGAAGGGAAGCCCCGGTTGAATGATGGTTCCGGCCTCGTTTATGGCCGGGAGGGCGGGCATCACGTAGTTGTTGACCAGGACGGTCCCGACCAGGTAACTCCCGATGGCCCCTGCCCCGCTGTTGAGGATGATGCAGACGATGACGATGGCAAAATGCCACGGGTAGTCTTTGATGACCATCTTCACGAGGCGGGAGATGGCTCCGCGGCGGTCTTTCTTCGAGACGTTGAGGGCGCCGTCCTTCATCGTGTTCCTGAGATTATTCCGCGGCATCGAAATCGCCTCCTTTCAGCTGGGATTCGTATAGCTCACGGTAGACGTCGCAATTTGCCATCAACGTCTCATTGTCCCCACTCGCGATGATCTTGCCTTCGTCCATGACGAGGATGACGTCGCATTCGCGGACCGAGAGGACCCGTTGGGCGATGATGAACTTGGTGACGTCCTTCCGGTTCGCGGAAAGGCCATCGCGAATCAACGAGTCGGTATGGGTGTCGCAAGCCGAGGTCGAGTCGTCGAGGATGAGGATCTTCGGGTTCTTGAGAAGGGCACGGGCGATGCAAAGCCGCTGCTTCTGACCACCCGAGACGTTGGTTCCCCCTTCGGCAATCGGGTGGTCGAGTCCTTCGGGGAAGGCCTTCACGAACGAGGTGGCCTGGGCGATGTCGAGGGCACGCCAGAGTTCTTCGTCGCTCGCCGATTCATTGCCCCAGAGCAAGTTGCTCCGAATCGTTCCCGAGAAGAGGGTGTTCTTTTGGAGGACGACGGCCACTTTGTCGCGGAGCGACTTGATGTCGTAATCCCGGACATCGACCCCGCCGACCTCGACCGAGCCCTCATTGACGTCGTAAAGGCGGGCCAGAAGGGAAACAAGGGTCGATTTGGAAGAGCCGGTCGGGCCAATGATCCCAATGGTCGAACCGGGGGCGAAATGGAGGTCGATGTCGTGGAGGACCGGCTTGCCTTCGTTATAGGCGAAGCTAACGTGGTTGAAGTCGACCCGTCCGTCCTTCACCTCGGTGATTGCATTCGCTCGGGAGACGATGTCGGGTTTTTCCTCGACGATCTCGACGATCCGCTCGGCCGAATTCCGGGCGACGATGATCGAGACGTAGACCATCGAGATGAGCATGAGGCTCATCATGATCATCATCGTGTAGGAAATGAGGGTCGAAAGGGTTCCGACGTCGAGGGTCGTACCGCCGCTTTCGACGATGATCGTCGAACAGAAATAGGCAATGAGGAGGATGGCCGCGAAGACCGTCCCCTGCATGATCGGGCTGTTGAAGGAGAGGATTTTCTCGGTATAGATGAAGGATTTGTAGATGAATTCGCTTACCTTGCCGAACTTCGCCTCTTGATAGGCCTCGCGGTTGAAACTCTTGACGACCCGGATGCCGTCGACGTTTTCCTGGACTTCCTGGTTGAGGAAATCGTAGGTGGTGAAAATCTTCTCGAAAGTCGGATGGACGAAGCGGGCGATGAAAAGGAGAAGGAAGAGGACAACCGGGACGATGACAAGGAAAATCCAAGCCAACTGCCAAGCGGTCACGAAGCACATGACGATGGCAAAAATCATCATGAACGGGGCTCTCATGACGGCCCGGATGATTTGCATGAAGGCGTTTTGGACGTTGGTGACGTCGGTCGTCGTCCGGGTGACGATTGAGGAGGCCGAGAAGTGGTCGATGTTCCTAAAGGAATATTCCTGGATCTTGACGAACATCCCCTCCCGCATGTTCTTGGCGAAACCGGCGGCGGCCGCGGCTGCCCAATAACCGGCCGCGATTCCAGTCACCGCGGCAAGGATGGCCAACCCGGCGATGATTCCGGAATACATGTAGAGATCGTTGAGGCCGGCGGTCTGATCCCCGGTCGCGGCCGTCTTGACCGAGTTGACGACGTATTGGGTGAAGAAGGCCACGAGGATCTCGCAAGCCGTCTCGACGAGGACCATCGCCCAGGTGAGGATCGTCTCGCGCCAATAACCATGGACGAAGGAAAGGAGATGACGGATTGTCTTCCGTTTGCTGGCCCCCCGTACTTTCTCCGGCTCGGGCAGTTCGATGCTTTCCACCGCGCTCATTGATTTTCCTCCTTGTGACAGTTTTCCCTGATTTTGTTCAAGGTGCTTCGGAAGGCGAGGAGTTCTTCCTCGCTTAATCCGGTGGCCATCTTCGCCTCGCAGGAGACAAGGACGGCCCGCATGGCCTCGACCGCCTTCCAGCCGGAGTCGGTCAGGCTCACGATTTTCTTCCGGTGATCGGAGACATCGGCTTTGACGTCGATGAACCCCTTTCGCTTGAGTTGGGAGAGCATCTGGGAGGTCGAGGACTTGTTTACCCGGCTGATTTCCATGATGTGGCCGGCGGTCGTCGTGCCGCCTTCTTCGCGGGAGATGGCCCTGAGCATCATCCCTTCCGTTCCCGAAAGAGTAGGGATGATCGGCTGCATCTCGATGTCGATGAAGCGCTTGACGGCGTGGTGCAAGTGGCGGATTTCAATGCCGAGCGGTTTCGTTTCCATAATTAGTTCACTACCAAACAAAGCGTATTGTATTCATCGCCCGCCCGCCATCAAGGGGACAAAAAAATAAAAGCCCTTTTACTGGCCGCTTCCCGTGGTGGCAAAGCTAAAGGCGGCCGGTTTCCAGGATCCGATCGAAGATGCGATCGAGGTCTTCCTTGTCTTTGGCCAAGGTCGCGATGTCGTTGCGGACTTTCTTGTAACCGCGGAAGCCCTTGAAGAAGTGCGGGAGAATGCCCCGAAGCTCCATCACGGCCGTCCTTTCCCCCTTTTCTTCGATCAAGCGTCCCGCGAAATCCCTTGCAAAAGCCACCTCTTCCTCAATGGTCGGAGGAGGGAGGGGCTCCTCGCCCGCCAAAACGCGGTTGATGTTCGTGACGAGGGTTGGGTTGCCAACTCCCCCGCGGGCGACCATGACGAAACGCGCCCCGCTCAAGTCCATGGCCCGGATGGCGTCCTCCGGCGTGTAGATGTCCCCGGAGATGCAAAGGGGGACGGGGAGCTGCCCCCCTAGTCCCGATAGAAGCTCGGGCCGCGACTTCCCGCTATAGAGTTGGGAAGTCGTCCGGGCGTGGACGCTGATGAGGGAAACCCCCGCTTCGACCAAGGCCGAACAGGTTTCCCGGAAATTGATGTGTTCTTCGTCGTAACCGAGGCGGATCTTGGCCGAGACGGGTTTATGGGAAACGCCAACTATTCCCCGGGCATATTCGTAAAGCCGCCGGGAATCTTTGAGGAAGCTCGAACCGGCCCCTGTCTTCGTCACTTTGTGAACGGGGCACCCGAAATTGAGGTCAAGGAGTTCATAGGAGGCTTCCTTTTCGAGACGTTCCACTGCCTTGACGGAATTGGACAGCTCGGCCCCAAAGAGCTGGAGGGCCACCGGGCGGTCGAACTCACTGGTTCGGAAATACTCCTCGGTCCGCTTGTTCCCATAAACGAGGGCGCAATCGGAAATCATCTCCGAGAAGGAGAGGGCCACCCCGAAGCCCTTCATGAATTCCCGGTAGGCCAACGAGGTAATGCCGGCCATCGGGCCGAGGAAGACCCGGCCTTGCCCATCGAGGAAAGAGAGGTTTCCCATAGTCGAAAAGGAAGCCAAATGGCTTCCTATTCCTTGTCTCCTTTTTCGGCCGTTGGTTCCGTAGACGCGACATCGGCTGCCTTATCCCCGGACGGGGGTTCTTCCTTGGCTTCGGAGGCGATGGAAACGGCTTCCTTCTTCGGGAGGGCCCCCGTCTTCACGAGGGACTCGATCTCCTCGGCCGTGATGGTCTCCTTTTCCAGAAGGGTGGTCGCAATGAGTTCGACGTCCTTCCGGTGGGTCTTCAGCAGTTCCTGGGCTTGCCGGTGGGCCGTCTCGATGATTTCCCGGACGGCCTTGTCGATTTCATAGGCCACTTGGGTCGAGAAATTCTTCTGGCTGTCGGTGTAATCCCGTCCAAGGAAGACGGAAGAGGTGCTTCTCTCATACTGGATGGGGCCGAGATCGGACATGCCGAAGTTGGTAACCATTAGGCGAGCCAGACGGGTGGCTTGCTGGATGTCGTTTTCCGCGCCGGTCGAGATGTCGTCGAAGAAGATTTCCTCGGCCGAGCGACCGCCCAGAAGACCGGTAATCTGGGCCAGGAGTTCCTTCTTGGTAAGGAGGAAGCGATCGTCTTCCGGGGTCATGAGGACGTGGCCACCGGTATTGCCCCGGGGAATGATGGTGATCTTCTGAACCTTCTCGCTGTGGGGAAGGACGAGGCCGATGACGGCATGCCCGGCCTCATGGTAGGCATCGATCTTCCGTTCGGCTTCCGACATCCCCTTGCCGTTCTTGGCCGGGCCGGCGATTCGACGATCGATGGCTTCGTCGATCTCGCTCATCCCAATGCCGTCCTTGTTGAAGCGGACGGCCAATATGGCGGCTTCGTTGAGGATGTTTTCGATGTCCGCGCCGGAGAAACCGACCGTCGACTTGGCGAGTTCCGCGAAATTGACATCCGGGAGGATCTTCTTGTTCCTGGCATGGACCTTGAAGATGGCTTCCCGACCGACCCGGTCGGGAAGGGAAACGGTGATGATCCGGTCGAACCGTCCCGGGCGGGTGAGGGCCGGGTCGAGGACGTCGTCCCGGTTGGTCGCGGCCATCACGAGGATGCCCGAGTTGTACTCGAAACCGTCCATCTCGACGAGGAGTTGGTTGAGGGTCTGTTCGCGCTCGTCGTTGCCGCCACCCAGGCCGGCTCCGCGCTGACGGCCGACGGCATCTATTTCGTCGATGAAGACGATGCAAGGTGCGGTCTGCTTGGCTTTCTTGAAGAGGTCGCGGACCCGCCCCGCCCCGACACCGACGAACATCTCGACGAAATCGGAACCCGAAATCGAGTAGAAGGGCACGCCAGCCTCCCCGGCCACGGCCTTGGCTAGGAGGGTTTTGCCGGTTCCCGGGGGGCCGATCAAAAGGACGCCCTTGGGTAAGCGGGCCCCGAACTTGCTGTACTTCTTCGGCTCCTTGAGGTAGTCGACCATCTCGACCATCTCGGCCTTCTCCTCATCGCAGCCGGCGACATCGCTGAAACGGACACGGCTGGCTTCCCGGCGGGCCGATGACTTGTTGAAGTCCATGACCTGCCGGCCGCCGGCCCCCATCGAGGCGTTGATGCGCGAGATGAAGATGGCCCCGACGATGACGACGATCAAGATCGAGATGATGGTCGGGCCCCAGGCATCCCACCAACTGACCTCGAAGGCGTTGGTGTATTGGGCCGAGCCAACCGGAAGGTTGTACTCGGGGGCCACCGCATTCCATTCCCGGATCTTGTAATCGAAGATACTCTCATAGGAAGGGTGCAGGTTCTCTTCCCCGGCCGGAATCCAATCGCTTTCCCAGCGGCTATTGGAAATGGTGACCGTGAAGGAATTCGCGGTCTTGACCGGCGGGTAAACGCCGGTTTCCTCATCAAAGGAACCGAGGAGGGTGTAGGCTCCGCTGACGGTCGTCGTCTCATAGGAAGTCGAGACGGTGTATTCGTAAATGTAGACGCTTCCTTCTTGGCCGTTGTCTTCCTTCCGCTGGACGAAGGAGTTGGTTTCGTAATCGTAGCCGAGGAAGTCGTCGAGCTCACTGGCCTTGATGGTCCTCGTGTTGTTGCTGAGGAGGGAAACGGCCCACCAGATGATGAAGCCGACGATGACGGCAGTGAGGAGATACGGCAGGATCGTCGCGAATATGCTGCGGCGCGGTTTTTGTTCGTTCATGTTGCTTCTCCCTTAAATATCAAGGCAAAGAATGGGTGGTTTATTGGCATCCATGTTCCCCGACTTGTTGATTATCCCTATTTTTCCTCGTCTTTCACGTGGATTTTGAGCACTGAGCTATGGTATTCGCTGAAACCACGGACGTAACGCGGCACGTAGATGATCTTCCCCTCCTTGGAAAGAAAGACCGGCCAGACCCCGAGGAGGCGGGCACTCATGCCGCTCGCGACGAGCATCCGGCGGACCGGCACCATGTAGCCGTGGTAGCTGTAGACGTCCTGCGGAAGGGCGCTTCGGATGGTGATCGGATAGTCGTCCGCGTGGATGTTCCGGTCCTCGGCCCCCATGCTGAAGTCGAGGTCGAAGGTATCGCATGAGAGCTTGCCCGGCTTTTCCATCACATAGCTATACGGCATGTTCTCCCCGTCTTCATCGAAACTGATGACGTCGTATTCCTTGACGAGAAAATAGGTTCCGCGGAGGCGATACGACATGATTTCCCGCTTGTCGAGGCACATCGCCCGCACCTCCTCGAGGATTTTCGGCGTGATGGTGCAGTGGCTCGGCGCATGGGCATTGACGAAGGTGAGGATTGTTTCGGCGAATTCCGATGGCGAGAGGGCGAGCAATTCCCGGATGTAGAGTTCGTCGGAAACCTTGACCCGGTCCTCGAGGCTCCTAACGAAGGAGAGTTTCTCGTCGTTGGCCCGCTTCATCTCTTCGATTATCTGGTCGCGCTCGACCTCGTTGAGGTGGTTGACGATTTCCCGCCGGATGTTGCTTTCGAGGTGAGCGGCGATGAGATCGCTGGCTTCTTCGGAAAAAGGAACCAAGTTTTGCCGACAATATTCGACCAAGTCTTCCCGGCTGAACTCCAAGAGGGGTCTGACGACGATCATCCCTTCCTTGGCTTGGAACTTCCCGAAGTTCTCATAACGAAGGTTTTTGATCCCCTTCTCCTTCATATAGAGGTAGCCCTCGATCATGTCGTCTTGGTCATGGGCAATGAACAAGGCGGCCGCCTCGTGCCGGGCATAGACTTCCTTGAAGAAGCCATAACGGATCTTCCTCGACCACTCGACGAATTCTTCCTGGCCCGGGGCCTCTTCCTCCACGTCGAGGGATTCGTAGACGAGCCCGTGCTCCCTTGAATAGGCCTCGAGCGACTTCCCGGCCTCTTCCATCGGCAGCCCGAGGTGGTAGTCGATGAAAACGACGATCGGCTTGACCCCCGAAGCCTCCATCATGTGGAGGAGGGCCATCGATTCGGGTCCGTAGTTGCAAGCCAAGATGTAGTTGTTCCCGGGTCCGAACTTGTAATCGAGCATGCTATTCCTCCTCCGACAGGGTATCTTCGATCAGCCGATACATCGATTCGGCCTGTTCCTTGTTCGCGTAGGGTCGTTCCGCGAGGACTTCGCAGACGAGGCGGTGCCGCCCAAGGGACAGGATTAGTTCGTCGCCGGCCCGGACTTCCGCACTCGGCTTGGCCTTCTTCCCGTTGACGAGGACCCCGCCTTCCTCGGCCAGGCGTTTGGCCGTTTCCCGTCGCTTGATGAGGCGGCTGACCTTGAGGAACTTGTCGATGCGCATGGATTAAGTTTAACATGCGCGCTAGCCCGCGCGCTGCCGATATACAAGCTCGATGAGGGGGAGGGTATCCAAAAGAGTCTTCAGGTAATTCCCCTTCTTTTGGTAACTCAAACGGAGTTTCTTCTCGACGAAATTGGCCCGGATTGAGGAAAGATAGGGGCTGAGGGACTCGAACAGGGCCACCCCGATTCCGTTGACCTTTGAGAAAAGGGGGCTCATGGTGAGATAGATGCGGTCGCTTAGTTCCTCGAGTCCCTCGAAGATCGGGAGATTCAAATAAAGGTCGATTTTCTTCTTGTCGACCAGTAGGAGGGTCTCTTTTGGCAGGGGGCCATAGACATCCCGGGTTTTCTTGACCCAGGCATTGACTTCCTTCATGTTCTTCGCCCCTTCGAGTGTTTGGTAAAGCTCAACCTTGTCGCTTTCGGAGGCGTAAGACGGGGGGATGTAGGCATCGAGGTCGAGGACGGGGCTTGGCTTGGCCTCTTCTTTCTTGACCCCCGTCTTTCTCTCTTCGATGGCTTCGTTGAGCATCGATAGGTAGAGATCAAGCCCAATCGAGTCGATGAAGCCGGCCTGCTCAGGGCCGAGGAGGTCGCCCGCCCCCCGGATCATGAGGTCGCGCTGGGCAATGCGATAGCCGCTCCCAAGTTCGGTGAATTCCTGAATGGCCTTCAGGCGCTTGTGGGCGTCTTCGTTCATCCTCTTCCCTTCTTGGTAGGTCAAATAGGCATAGGCAATCCTTTCGCCGCGCCCGACCCGTCCCTTGATTTGGTAAAGCTGGCTGAGCCCGAAACGATCCGCGTTTTCGACGATGATCATGTTCGCGTTGGGGATGTCGATTCCGTTTTCGACGATGGAGGTGCAGACCAGCATGTCGAGTTCCCCGGAATAGAACTTCCCGACCGTGTCTTCGATTTCCTCCTTCTCCATCTGCCCGTGGACGACCCCAATCCGGGCCCCCGGAAGGGCCTCCTGGAGGGAAGCGGCTTTCCCATATATCGTCTCAACCCGGTTATGAACATAGAAAACCTGTCCATGCCGGGATAATTCCCGGGAAACGAGTTCCCTCACGGTAGTCTCGTTATAGGGGATGACATAGGTTTGGATCGGCATTCTGGAACTCGGTGGCGTGTTGATTTCCGAAAGGGGTCTGATCCCGACGAGGGACATCTGGAGGGTCCTTGGAATCGGGGTGGCCGAGAGGGTCAAGACATCGACTGTCTTCTTCATCTCCTTGATCTTTTCCTTTTGTTCGACCCCGAACCGCTGTTCCTCGTCGACGACGAGGAGCCCGAGGCGGGCGAAACCGACGTCTTTCCCGAAGAGGCGATGGGTTCCGATGACTAGATCGATTTTCCCTTCCTTGAGGTCCCTGATGATCCTCCTTTGCTCCTTTTCGTCGACCAAGCGTGAAAGATGGGCGATCCGGATGCCGAAGGAGGCGAAGCGTTCGAGGGCAACTTCGTAATGCTGCCGGGCAAGGATGGTCGTCGGGCAGAGGATGGCCGCTTGATACCCGCCTTCGATGCATTTGAAGCAGGCCCGGAAGGCCAGCTCCGTCTTCCCGAAGCCGACGTCCCCGCAGAGGAGACGATCCATGATGACGTCGCTTTCCATGTCAGACTTGATTTCGGATAGGGCCTTTTCCTGATCGACAGTCAGCAAATACGGGAATTGGTTCTCGAAAGCCGTCTGGAGTTCGTCGTCTTTGGGAAAACAATGCCCACTTTCGCGGGAACGGGTCGAGTAAAGGGCCATCAGGCGATCGGCTAGGTCGTTGACCCGGTTCCTGATTTGCTCCTTTTTCTTCTTCCATTCGTTTTTGCCGAGGGTGGAGAGCCGTGGTTTGAAGCCTTCTCGCCCGGCATATTTGCGGACGAGGCGGAACTGCTCAAGGGGAACATAGAGAATGGCCCCGCCGGCATAGGCGATCTTTAGGTAATCGCGGTGTTGGCCCTCTACCTCGAGGGTAGTCACTTCAAGGAACTGGCCGATGCCCGAATATTCGTGGACGACGTAGTCGCCCGGGCGAAGATCATCGCTGGAACGTAGAATCGTCGCGTTCTTGAAACGGGAGGAAAAACGGTTGGCTCGTCCCCGGTCGCCGAAAAGGTCACGGCTGGAAATGAGGGCAAGGCGGAGGGGCGATATTTCAAAACCCCCTTGGATCGAGGCATCGGAAATGACTAGGCCGTTCGAAGGAAGTTCGAAGCCACAAGTGTTCTCGTGGCTTATCCCGGCTTCGTCGAGGGCGTTTCGCAGGGTCTCCCGTTGATGGGGGTCGGGAGCGAAGACGATAACCCGATTATCGCGGGAGAGATACCCGGCCAGATTGGGCGCGACCATCGATAGTCCCGTCGAGGGAAAAACGATTTCCCGCCCGGAAAAGGGAATGTCGGAGGGATCTTTGGCGAAATGGCTGCCGAAAGACACCCGCTTGGCCTTGGCTAGGGCCATTTCGACCCGCATGTACTGGCCGAGGCCTGACACGATGTTCAAGTTTTCCCGGAGCTCGGAAAAGAAGGAAGCCGCTTCCTCGTCGAGGAAGGAAACGGACTCATTGAATTCCTCTTTATCGGGAATATAGAGGAGGTCTGGCTCAAGGTAGGAAACAATCGAATTGCTCTCAGCAAGCCCGAACCCGTAGTAACGATAAAGGGTTGACTTGCTGGAGCCGTCTTTGATGTCTTCTAGGGCGATATTGACGTTTTGACTTAGGATTTGCGCGTTGTTTTGGCTCAATTTTCCTAAATCTGAGGTCAAGCGGGCCCTGATTCGCTCAATGGCCGTTTCCTTCTTGTCACCGAAATAGAACGACTCGTGGGCCGGGAGGATGGTCAGTTCGTCGAGTTCCTTGATTGAAGTTTGACTGGCGATGTCGAACGAGCGGATCGATTCAATCTCGTCATCGAAGAACTCGATTCGAACCGGATAGAGGCTTGAGACGGAGAAGACGTCCACGATATCCCCACGGACGGCGAATTCCAGTGATTGGTCGATTTTGCCGACCCGATGGTAACCGAGTTCGAGGAGGCGTTTCTTGAGTTCCTCGACTGAATGGCGGTCGCCTTTCTCAAAATGAATGAGGCTTTTCTTGAAGTCCTCCGGGGATGGCAGGAAACGAAGGAGGGCCGAGACATGGGAGACCAGGATCTTGTCCCCAGGACGCATCAACTCCCCCATCGCGTAAAGGCGCTGGGCCATGAGTTCCCTAGAAGAAGCCACCGCTTCCGCCCGGAGGAGTTCCTCGCCAGGGAAGAAGATGACCTTTTCCTCGGGCAGGAAATTCAAAAGGAATTCATAGGCGGTTTGGGCACTGTAGAGATTGGTCTCGATGAGGGCGTAGCGCCCGCCTCTCTCCTTGAGGGAAGCCGCCAATAGGAGGGAGGGACCGACGATGTCGTCGGTGACGAAATGGCCCTTCCCAAGGAAGGCATCCAGAACGTCGAGGTCTTTTATCGCCGAGAAGATGTCGTCTTTCATCGAGTCCTTTCGCGGGGCCTATTAAAACGGCTCATCGTCTCGTCGAAGGGGTGCGACAAGAAATGGACGATGGCCTCGGCCGCTCCGTGGGTTGCCTCTTCGATAGACGGCTCCTCTTCCTTGGAGGGCCGGCCGAGGACGTAATCGACCACGCTGGCGAACTCGGGTTTGCCGATGCCGATCTTGATTCGCTTGATGTTGCTGCTGCCAAGACAATCGATGATTGACTGCATCCCCTTGTGCCCGCCAGAGGAGCCTTTTGCTCGGAGACGGAAGTCACCCGGAAGTAGATCCATGTCATCGTAAATGACGAGGATGTCATCCAGATCGATTTTGAAATACGAGACGATTTCCCGGACTGCCGTCCCGGAAAGGTTCATGAAGGTCAGTGGCTTGAAGAGGATGTAGGATCCCCCGTGGGAGGCTTCTTTCTCGACGTGGCAGGAACCCTTGAAGCGTTCCCGGTCAAAATCCACCCCGACGCGTTCGCAAAAACAATCGAGGCAACGAAAACCCATGTTGTGCCTCGTCTTCTCGTATTGAGGCCCGGGGTTACCAAGCCCGACGATGAGCTTCACGCGTCCTTTTTGGCCCTTTCCTCGGAAAGAGACTCGATCATGCGGGCAATTTTCTCGATCTTCTCTCCATCATGAAAATCAAGGGGGTGATCCTTCAACTCAATGAGGGCTTGTTTATCCGGGGTAAGGTTGGGGTCGGTCGCCATTTTGTTCAAGGTGGCCTTCATCACCATCGACCAGGGGAACTTGAGTTTCTGCATATCGAAACTCCCCCGTACCTGATAAAAGCGGACCCGGTAAAGGTCGAGGAGGTTGAGGGAAATCATCTCCTTCCTCCCCTCGGGGGTTCCAACCGACATGCCTACCGAGAAGATGATGATGTCCTTTCCGGCTTCATGGAGTTCATCGTAATGAGAGAGGAAATCGTCTATCCCCTGGATCTTGCCTCCCATGACCCAACCACCGTAAACGAAGCAATCATAGAGGGCGGCTTCCTTCTTCCAGCGGAATTTCTTGAGGGGCCGGGCCTCTCCGCCGACCTTCTCGGCGAGTTCCTCGGCATAACGGGCGGTGTTCCCGGTTTTAGACGTATACAAAACGATGGTCTTCATAGCCGTTGAATTGTAGCACGTTGCGCGCCCACGCGAGCAAGGGTGGATAGGTTGACAAAAGGCGAAATATAAAAAACAATCTTTGCAAAGGTGAACACATGCCAAGATCAAAGGAGTTGAATAAGCAAATGCGCGATCGTCGCCGCGAGGCGATCATCCGCAAGTCACTCCGCCTCTTTGCCTATGACGGTTACGATTCGCTGACGATCGACGGCATTGCCGAAGCCTGCCACTGTTCCCACGGTCTTTTCTATTACTATTTCAAGAGCAAGGAAGAACTCTTCAATGCCGTCATGGAGACCTATGGGCGGAAATGCTACAAGGTTTCAGATGAGATCGGCGAAATAGAAAAACTGCACGGCCTTCAAGCCGCCGAACGGATCATAAAAGCCACCGAATTGGTTCTTTCCGTCGGCGGAGAGCCCCTCATGTATTGTCGTCTCGAGGAAGTCCGCCGCTCAGCATCGACAATCGACGAGAAAACCAGGGCCTCTCTTACCGGCATCGATACGCTTCCCCTGCTCACCAGGGTGTTCCGGGAATGCCAGGCCGAAGGGATACTCCAAAACATCGATCCCGAAGGGGCCGTGCGCTTTTTCCTTGATTGGTTCACCGGCATTTCCTACCGCAGAATCCGCTTCAAAGGCGAAAAATTCGAGACCCCGGACATCATGAGGATGTTCCGCCTCCTCAAAAACAGCCAAAGACGCGGCTAGCACCGTCTAGCCTTTTTTCTTCATCTTGGCAAGCCGCTCAGCGGCCTCGGCCCGGTTGAAGGCTTTGATGGCCTTGTATGGCTCCTTGAGGGCCGGGAACAATTTGAGGTAAACGTTTTTGTAGAGGAAGTCATACTTCTTGGCAATATCAGGTTCCGGTTCGAAACCATCGGAGGGGTGCACCATCGCCGCGACGGCTTCCGCGGGGGTTTGGAATTCCTTGGTGGCCAGGAAGACGGCCATGGCCGCCCCAAGCGAGGAGGTCTCGGTAGTCTGGACCCGTTCAACTTTACGATTGAAAATATTTGCGGCAATTTGGCAGACGGCATCGCTTTTGGCCCCGCCCCCAGAGAGACGGATCGTCTTGATCTTATGCCCGACTTTCTTTTCAAACGATTCGAAGCTTTCTCGGAGGGCATAATCGATTCCCTCGATTATTGCTCGGTATAGGTGGGCGCTCGTCGAAGAGTCGCTCCAACCGATGACAGTGCCCTTCGCGAGGGGGCGGGCAAGACCGGGACCCCAGTATGGTTGGAGGATGAGGCCGTCAGCACCGGGCGGGACGCTTTCAAGCATCAAATCGAGGTCCTCGGGAGAGGCGTTGTAGGCGAATTCCTTCCGGAACCAGGAAATCATCCAGAACCCCCGGTAGATTTGGACGTCGAGGTTGTAGTATCCGGGGATGCAACTCGGATATCCCGGCAAAAACCGCTCGGATTCCATGTATTTGGTGATAGTCGTCTCCACCGAACAAGCCGTTCCGAATGAGAGGGCGGCCATCGACGAATCGATGACCCCGAGCCCGAGGGTCTCGCATGACTTGTCACTTCCGGAAGCAATAATCTTCAACCCTTCTGGAAGACCACTTTCCAAGGAGCATTTCTTGGAAATGCGTCCCAGTTCCTCTCCTTCCCCCACGATGGTGGCAAGCATTGATTCCCGGACACCGAAGATCTGCCCCTTCAAATGGCGTTCCGGGTTCTTGTACCAACGGTGGCGCTTGAAGTCTATGGGATAGTGCCCCACCGTCGAGGAGGAGGACTCAGCGAGGTTCCCGGTCAAGAGATAGGTAAAGTAGCCGGATGCATTGACGTATTTCTTCGTCTTGGCCCAAACCTCCGGCTCTTCTTCCTGCACCCAATTGGCGTAGGAGCGCTGACGGTTGAGGATGACCGTTTCCTTCATGCCAACCAGGCGAAAGGCGATTCGATGGAGGAGAGGCAGCTTCTTTTCGGCCTTGGCCATCCTCTGGTCGAGCCAGATGATCATCGGCCGAACCGGCTTCATGTTCTCATCAAGGAGGACGGCGGAATCGCGGAAGCAGTCGATCGTCCCGGCCTCGACCCGGCTTAAAAGATCTGGATGGTTGGCCGCCAGCCGCTTGGCCGCTCGGCAGAAGCATTCATAGAAATATTCGGGACGTTGCTCAGCGAAGTTGGGGAGGGGGCTTGCATAAGGCGGGTCGTAGTCTTCTTTTTCAAAAGCCACGACCTCCCCTTTCTTGTCGAAAAGGGCGACTTTGACGCTCTGGGTGCCGAAGTCGATGGTCAGGGCCAAGGGGCTGTTCTCGTTCATTGCGGCTGCATTGTATCACGCAAGGGGCCCTTTCTCCCCTTTGTCTTTTGGTTAGGGGCGGTAGTCGAAACCCTCGAAAGTCAGCATGTCGACCTTCCCCTTTAGAAAGTCGGCCTCTTCTTGGCTCCGTATCGTCCAGACGTTGACCAGTCGGCCCTTGGCTCGGTAATCGGCGATCCGGGGATCCTCGACGAGCCGGCGGTCGATGTCGATTGAATCGAACAAACTGCGCAGGTAGAGTGTCCACTTCTTCTCAAGGCAGACAAGGAGGCTGAGATGATAACCACTCCCGCGGCCGAAGGAGAGCAGGGCCCGAGGGTCGAAGGAGATGATGACGGTCTTCTTGGGATCGAGACGACCGACGATGGCTTTCCTAGCCGCTTCCCCGATGGCCCTTGCTGCCTTCCCACCGCCTGGGGCCTTCAATTCGATGACCATCGGTACCCGGCCGTCGTTGAGGTCGACTACTTCCTCGAAAGCGGGAAGCTCTTCCCCGTCGAGGAGACGGTAATCGTCTTTGATCGCCTTTAAGGTCAGCTCCTCGACCTTCCCTTCCCTGCCGGTAACCCGTTTCAGGTCGCTATCGTGGACGACGATGAGCCTTCCGTCCTTGCTCAAGTGGATGTCGTATTCGAAGGCGAACCCTTTCTCAATGGCAGCGGAAAAGGCCTCGAGGCCGTTTTCAGTTCTGTTCCCGTCATGGAACCCCCGATGGGCGATGCCCGCGAAGAAGCGCGGATCCAAATCCTCTTTGTAGGTGAACATGGGCTTAGTTTAAGGCAATTGGGTCGGGGTGGCTTCTTCTTTCTTCTAAGAAGAAGTGGCCGGTGCTATCATTTCCGTTGCCAGGGCGCTTTCTTGCGCCCCGATACTAGGAGGAAAACATGGCAGAAAAGAAGTACGTCTTCTCCTTCAAGGAAGCCACCGAGAAGCACCTCGGCAAGGACATCCTTGGTGGAAAAGGCGCAGGCCTCGCCGAGATGACCGCGGCTGGGATCAACATCCCGGCCGGTTTCACCATCTCGACCGAAGCTTGCACCCTCTACTACGAAAGCGGGAAGACGATTCCCGATTTCGTCTGGGATGACATCGTGGCCCACATCCACGAAGTCGAAAAAGTCGATAACAAGGCCTTCGGGGGAGGCACCGGGGTTCCGCTCCTCGTCTCCGTCCGTTCGGGTGCCAGGCAGTCGATGCCGGGCATGATGGATACCATCCTCAACCTCGGTCTCAACGACAAGACCGTCGAGGAACTCGCCAAGGCGAGCGGCAATGAGCGCTTCGCCTATGACTGCTACCGCCGCTTCATCTTGATGTTCACCAACATCGCCAAGGGGCACCCCCGCACCGACATGGACAGGATGCTCGACGAACTCAAGGAAAAGAACGGCTACAAGCTCGACACCGAAGTCAACGTCGACCAACTCAAGGAACTCGTCAAGGCTTACAAGGCCTACTACAAGAAGACCTTCGGCGAGGACTTCCCGACCGACCCCTATCTCCAGCTCCGCGAGGCGGTGGCCGCCGTCTTCCGCAGTTGGGACAACCCGCGTGCCAACGTCTACCGTCAGATGAACGGCATCCCCTATGAATGGGGTACCGCCGTCAATGTCCAGACGATGGTCTTCGGGAACATGGGCGAGGATAGCGGCACCGGCGTCGCCTTCTCGCGCAACCCCTCCACCGGCGAGAAGAAGATCTATGCCGAATTCCTTCCCAACGCCCAAGGCGAAGACGTCGTCGCCGGAATCCGCACCCCGCTCCACATCGATGAGCTCGCCAAGCGGATGCCCGATGTTTATAAGCAATTCATCGAGACCATCACCCGGATGGAAAAGTACTTCAAGGACATGCAGGACATGGAGTACACCATCGAAAAGGGCAAACTCTACTTCCTCCAGACCCGGAACGGAAAGCGGACTGCCCGCGCGGCCGTGAAAATCGCCTGCGACCTCGTCGACGAAGGCTTGATCAACGAAGAAGAGGCAACCCTCCGCGTCGAGCCGAAGGCCCTCAACGACCTTCTCCACCCGACCTTCGACCCTGATGACCTCAAGAAGCACTCGCCGATCCTCACCGGACTCCCGGCTTCCCCGGGCGCCGGAACCGGTGCCCTCGTCTTCACCGCCGAAGAAGCCAAGGAGCGTCATGATGCCGGCGTCAAGGTCGTCCTTGCCCGGGCCGAGACCTCTCCTGAGGACATCATCGGCATGGTCAACGCCGAAGCCATCATCACGGCTCGCGGCGGCATGACCTCACACGCCGCGGTCGTTGCCCGCTCGATGGGCAAGTGCTGCGTTGCCGGTTGTACCGACGCCATCATCGACGAGGAAGCCAAGACCATGACCATCAAGGGCAAGGTCTACAAAGACGGCGACGTCGTCTCCGTCGACGGCTCCACCGGCTACGTCTATGACGGCACCATCGCGATGATCGAAGCCAGCCTCTCGGGCGACTTCGGCCGTCTCATGGGTTGGGCCGACAAGTACCGCCGCCTCAAGATCCGCGCCAACTGCAATACCCCGCTCGACGCCGAGAATGCCCGGAAGTTCGGAGCCGAAGGCATCGGCCTCTGCCGGACTGAGCGGATGTTCTTCGCCGATGACCGCATCCTCAACATGCGTTCGATGATCCTCTCGGATACTGCCGAACAGCGGGAAGCGGCCCTCGAGCGGCTCCGTCCCTATCAGGTCAGCGACTTCTACGCCATGTACATGGCCAATCCGGATAGCCACGTCTGCATCCGTCTCCTCGATCCGCCTCTCCACGAGTTCCTCCCGGAAATCCACGAAGAAGAGAAGATCGAGGGCATTGCCAAAGCCCTCGGTGTCTCCGTCCAGAAGGTCAAGGACCGCATCGGCCAGCTCCATCAGGCCAACCCGATGATGGGCTTCCGTGGCTGCCGTCTCTGCGTTGCCTATCCGGAAATCTACCGGATGCAGGCCACCGCCATCATCCAAGCTGCCCTCAAGGCCAGCAAGGAGCTCGGGCACGACATCGAGCCGGAGATCATGATCCCGCTCGCCGGCGAGCTCAAGGAGTTCAAGTGGGCCAAGAAGGTCGTCACCGAGGCCGTCGAATCCGAAATGGAAAAGGCCGGGCACAAGCTCTCGTATAAGATCGGCACCATGATCGAAATCCCGCGCGCTTGCATCCGCGCCGGGGACATCGCCAAGGAAGCCGAATTCTTCTCCTTCGGCACCAACGACCTCACTCAGCTCACCATGGGCTTCAGCCGTGACGATGCCGGACAATTCCTCCCCTTCTACTACGATCGGAAGATCTATGAATTCGATCCGTTCCAGACTGTGGACAAGGAAGGCGTCGGCGAACTCGTCAAGATGGCCTTCGACCGCGGGCGCGAGACGAGGAAAGACCTCGTGGTAGGCGTTTGCGGCGAGACCGGCGGCGACCCCGCCTCGATCGAGTTCTACGATAACGTCGGCCTCGATTACGTCTCCTGCTCCCCGTTCCGGGTGCCCCTTGCCCGCCTTGCGGCGGCCCAGGCCAACATCCTCCATCATCGGGCCAGCAAGAAGTAAATTGTCACTTGAAAGCGGCTCCGCCTCCGGGTGGGGCCGTTTTCGTATCGATTTAGCGAATTTCGGAAATTAATCTAACTTTTACAGGAGCTTTCTGTAGAATTGTCTCATGACCGAATATCAAAAAATGCTTGCCGGCCAAATCTATGATCCGACCGACCCTGAAATCGCCAAACTCTCTAGGGCAGCCAAGCATCGAGCCTACCTTCTCAACACAACCGACCCTGCGGCAGTCGAGCTTTACCTAAAACGACTCTACGATCTCTTCCCTGGTCTAGGCCCCAATTCCTACATGGCCCCGAATGTCCAAGTAGACTACGGGATCCATTTGAAAACAGGAAAGAACTTCTATGCCAACTACGGGGCGGTGATTCTGGATGTCTCGCCCGTTGAAATCGGTGACGATGCCATGTTTGGGGTGGATGTTCATGTCGTGACCCCGGTTCACCCCTTACTCGCCGAAGAGAGGATCCAACGGCAAAAAGCCGACGGCTCTTACTACGATCTCGAATATTCCAAGCCCGTTTACATCGGGAACCGGGTATGGGTCGCTTCCGACGTCACTATTTGCGGCGGGGTCCGTATAGGCGACGACTCGGTAATTGCCGCCGGGGCAGTCGTCACCAAGGACATACCTCCCGGCGTCTTGGCCGGCGGGGTTCCCTGCCGGGCGATCCGGCCCCTGACCGAGGCAGACCGCCTCAACATCTATCCACGCGGTTAATCGAATTCACGGAGAAGGACGGTACGTTCCCTCTCGTAGTCGAAAGCGGATATCTCCTTGTTCCGATAGGCCGTCTCTAAAATGGCCATGGCCTGGCTTTTTGCTTTGGCAAGACGGAGCTTTTCCACTTCCGAAAGAACCTTTTCCATCCGGTTGATCCTTGTTTCCTTCTTTTTACCGAACATCATTCCATCTCCGTTTCGATTATCGACCGTTCCCTTCCGTTACGCACTACCAAAACCACGAGCGGGCCTTTTGGATTGAGGTTCCTCCATTTCTCCAACTCGTAAACGGCAAGCTTGATGGCCTCGTTGAAAGGGTAACGTTCCGGGTCGAGGCCCAAAAGGGGAATCCCCACTGTTCGACACCCGTTTTCTCCTAGCATCGTGAGCGATTTGCCATAACAGGCCCTCAAGGCCTTTTCGTCTTGATACGACGGTCTCACTTCTACTCGCGGGGCAATGACGTGGGCCAATAGCTTGGCTTTGATGTTCCTGGCTTCGCTCAATATGACCGTGCCGGGCTTGGCCAGAGCGCCATGTAGGGCAAAACGTGGTTTCTGGAGACCAAGTTTGTAGGAAAAGCCAGTGGCTTGCTCAATTTCGCTCTCGATTCCGCCTCCGTATAGAAGGCGGATACCCTCAAGCGAAGGTGAGGTGGGGGCGACGATTCCGTCGACTTGGAGATCCAACAATGATCCTTGGTAGAGCGCCACCCCAGGAAGAGAAGAGACGGCCAACCGGAGTGGATTGACCCGTGGCCGACATTGATCCTCTTCCTTGAGAATCAAATCTGCAAAATGATGGATTTCGGAAGGAACTGTTCCGTCGGAAAACGCAATGAGGGCACGGAGAACTTCCCGGGAGTAGCCTCTCTCGCCTTTCCTTACCCTCAGGAACCGGCGGAAACTAGAAAATTCCGAATCAAAGTAAAGTTCCAGAAGTTCATTTTCAGTCATTGTCGGTAATTGTCGGATTGCTGGGTGCCCAACTTGGCTTCCGTTTTTAGAAGATTTGGTGTTTGGAGTAACCTCGTCAAAGTTTCTCGATGGCCTGCCTTAAAGAGGTTTTCCCGTGAATTTTGGTCTTTTTCGTAGGGGTGACCGGGGCGAGATCAGGTTCCGGCTTCTTTGTTGTGGAGGTCGAAGCGGCATGTCGCTCCTTCTTCGCTAAATCCTCATCATTGGCAACAAGCGAAAAGGGGATGCGCTTCTCGCGGATTACGGCCTTTAGATACAAGAGAATGGCCGCGGATGTGGTAAGCCCAATACTTTCAAAAACCTTCTCCGCCTCGTTTTTCAGGTCGTCGTCGACACGAAGATTAATAATTGTGTTTTTCATACATACAATATATGTTGATTATCCATTCTTTGTATATACATTCAACATACTTTTATACTATAAAAAGAGGTGCGGCACTTCTTTCCAAGTATCAGATCAGAATTTTCCCGACAACCTTAAATCGTCGTGTGAGTCGATTTCGCCCATCAGTTGTCCATTCAGGTAGACATCTCCTCCGTCGTCGATATAACCGATTTCCAGACCGTCCAGGAGGAAGCGCCCTTCTTCGTCTATGACGCAAAACTCTTTGCCTCCCACGAATAAAATGCCGTTCCCATCAGAATCTGTCCCAACGTAACCGATGAGTTGGCCATTCAAGTAGGCGTTACGCCCAAACACACAAGTCCAATCCATCATTTGTCCTTCTTAGCCATTGCTCTCTCGCGCAGGGCCTTCGCGTATCCTGGCTTATTTACCTGTCTGCCCCTTGCGATCGCCAAATCATTGGCTTGAACGTCGTCCGTGATGGTGCTGCCGGCAGCGACAAAGGCCTCACTTCCGATTTTGATGGGGGAAATGATGGTCGAGCCGCTTCCAATGAAGGAGCCATCGCCAATCTCAGAATGAAATTTGTTAACCCCATCGTAATTTGCGACGATGGTCCCACAGCCGATGTTCACGCTAGAACCTACAGCAATGTCCCCAAGATAAGAGAGGTGCATGGCTTTGCTACCGTTGCCGAAATCGGTGTTTTTGAGTTCCACGAAATTCCCGATATGGGCCTTTTCGCGGACGATCGAGCCCCGGCGGATTCGGGCGAAGGGTCCAATTTGCGAGCCTCGTTGGAGTTTCGATTCAACGATATGCGAGAAAGAAACAATGGCATAGTCGCCGATGGTCGAATCCTCGACATAAGAATTCGGGCCGATTATGCATTCCTCACCGATTTTCGTCTCGCCAAGGAGATGGGTATTCGCCTTGATGACGGTATCGGGCCCGATTTCAACACACGGACCTATGTATGCCGTGTCTGGATCCTCGATTGTAACGCCAGAGAGCATTAGATTTTCGTTGATCCTCCGTTGCATGGCCTTTGCCGCGGAGGCAAGTTGGACACGGTCGTTGATGCCTGACATTTCGATGGGGTCGTATGCTTTGTATCCATCGACCTTCAATCCGCTCTTCACGAAGATGGAGATGACATCGGTCAGGTAATATTCACCAGCCGCATTGTCGGTAGTTATGTGTTTGAGAGCCTCGAAGAGTTCTTTATTGGAAAAAACATAGACTCCAGCGTTCACCTCGGTGATGTCGTGCTGCTCTCCCACAAGGTCTTTCTGTTCTACAATGGCTTGAACCAAACCGTTTTCCCTCACAATCCGGCCATATCCTTTTGGGTTTTGGGCCTCAAAGGTAAGGATGGTGAGCGAATTGTGGTTTTTTTCGTGAAATTCGAAGAGGTTTCTAAGTGTTTCTCCCCGCAAAAGCGGCGTATCTCCACAGCAAACGATGGTTTCCCCTTCTTTGCCTTCCAGCAAAGGAGCTGCCATCATCACGGCGTGGCCGGAACCTTTTTGTTCCTTCTGCCAGACAATTTCAGAACGGCCTTCGGCAATCTTCTTGGACGTCTCCCCGCCGAAGCCAAGGATGGTGACGAGCCGATTCACCCCACAGGCAGAAAGGGCATCCATCACATACCTAAGGAGTGGGACCCCAAGGATGGGGTAGGAGACCTTTGAGACATCGTCTCTTTTCGATTTCATCCGCGAGCCCTTGCCCGCAGCGAGAATCACGGCATATCTGTTTTTTTCCATGTTGGGATTATACAAGCGTCTTGCATAGACGCGTAACGTAACCCTGTTCATCGTATTTCCGGAAGCACTCCCGGGCCAATTTCTGGTTTGTGGTCAAGGCGAAGACGGTTGATCCACTTCCTGTCATCGAGACGATCCGGAAGCCATCGAAACGGAGGCTTTTCTCGATTTCCGCGATTTTAGGTAGAAGCGACACGCTGGCAGCTTCGAGGTCGTTCCCAATCGATTGGGCCAACAATCCATCGTCTCCGCTCGTCAAAGCCGCGACGACTTTCTCGGTGTCAATTGGGGCGTTCTCCGGTTTCATCTCGTCGAATTTCGCAAAAACCTTTTGGGTCGAAAGCCCCTCGTTCGGCTTCACCAGTAGGCAGAAATATGATTTTTTGACCTGTATCTTTTCAAGCTTCTCACCAATCCCTGTCACAATCGACGGTTTCATCGAGAGGAAGAAAGGGACGTCGGCTCCGATCTGGAGCCCGATTTCACTAAGAATCTCCGGGGTCGTCTTAATCTCCAGCAAATCTACGAGTCCGCGGATGACGGCTGCGGCATTTGAGGAACCCCCACCCAATCCAGCGGCAAATGGTATTTCCTTATGGATGTTAATCGTGAAATTGTCCTTGAAGCCAAAGAAAGCACGCATTTTTTCGACGGCCTTCGTGCACAGGTTATGACGGGTGAAGGAAAGGCTGACGTCGTCGCAGGTGACGAAAGTGTCCTGGGAATATGGGGTTCTATCGATTTCGATGATGTCGTGGAGGTCGAGAGGGAGGTTGACCATCTCCAGGTCATGGAATCCGTTGGGCAGGATACCCTTTATGTGGAGGGAAACATTGATTTTCGCGGCCGAGCGAATCGTCAGGCTATTCCGGTGAAAGAGCATTTTGACCCACCAATATTAGAATAGAAAAACCCTATTGCAACGTCGAGAGGATGGTTTCGATTTCTCTTAAGGACAAGGATTCCGCCCGCCTGATTCCGTCGATTCCGGTTTTGGCAAGAACACGCGATGCCACCTCGGCGTTCCCAAGGTAGCTCGTAAGGTTGTTTTGGAGCGTTTTCCGGCGGTAGGCAAATAGGCCCCTGGCTAAATGGTATAAACGTTGGCCTTCCTGGAAATCGACATTCTCCTTTCTGTTCAGGACGAACACCGTCGATGAAACGTGAGGAGGCGGTAGAAAGGAGGTAGGGGAGACATTCATCAGCTTCTTTCCTTCATATAGATACGAAAGAAGAACATTCAAGGGAGCGTAATCCTTGCCGCTTCTGGAAAAAAGCCTTTCCTGGGCTTCCTTTTGCGCCATGAAGACGGCTTTTTGGCAAACATCCGCACTCAAAAGGAACCGCTCGAGGAGTTCCGAGGTCAGGTAATAGGGGAGGTTCCCGATGACCTTGTCGACTCCTTTGTAGTCATGGGTCGAGGCATCCTCCAACCTGACGTGCATGTTTGATAGATTTCCAAAGTCATCGACAAGCTTTTGATAAAGCCGCTTATCGATTTCGAGGAGCTCGATCTTGCCTTCCGTAAGGGCGAGGAAATAACTGAGAGAACCGGCACCGGGGCCGATTTCCACTACCTGTTCGCCTCGCTTCACAGACAGGGCATCGACCATCTTCGAAGCCAAACCATCGTCGATGAGGAAATTCTGGCCAAGCTCTTTTCGGGCCAAGCGTCCGAATTCCCTGATGCAATCAAAATACCCTTTTGAGGACATCTTCGATCTCCTTCTTGGTGATTCCGAGAGCGTTAAGACGCTTGAGGATACCCTTGCCATTGACGTGTCCGAGATGTAATTCCCGCGAAACGACTTCTCGCCGGGCGGAAGCTCCGCCATTACCAAGAAGACCCAATTCAAACAGGTCGCTATTGCTAATCGTCCCGGGTTTCGAAGAGGAAACGGGAATCAAGTTCGAAAGAGCGGTGAGAATCGTTTCTTCGTCTGATTCGGCCACACCGAGCTTTTTTCCTTTCACCGCCTTTTCTCTCGGTATGAAGGCGTGGAGTGCGGTTGGAATGGCTTCCGAAACGACGTTCCTGATCCTCGAACCGGGATAATCGGGATCGGTAAGGACGATGACGCTCTTCTTCTTGGAGGCTTCTTTAAGGTAGTCTAATGTTTCACGTGAAACAGCGCTTCCATTTGTCGTGACAATCTCGCAATCCACAAATCTACCGATGAAGTCGGAGTCCGTCTTTCCCTCGACGACGAGTATCCCCGGAAGCACAAGCCGTTTCATTGTTTCACGTGAAATAGACGATTGAAATTCGCCTCAGTTATTTCACTGATTTCCTCAACGCCGATTGTCTTGATTTCCGCGGCTTTTTGGGCGATGTGGGTAAGGTAGGAGGGTTCGTTACGCCTGCCGCGCATCGGGGTCGGAGCCATATACGGGGAATCGGTTTCGAGGAGAAGTCGGTCAAGCGGACATTGCAGAAGGCTTTTCACTGGCTGTACGGCGTTTTTGAAGGTAATCGGGCCATCGAAGCCGAAATAGCAACCGAGTTCAGCGAACCGTAAGAGCATTTCCGGCGAACTACCGTAGCAATGGAGGACGGCCCCGGCTTTTACTGGATGTTCACTAAGTAGGGCATAGGTATCTTCCACTGCGTCCCTGGAATGGATGCTCATTGGCAAGCCCAGTTTGTTGGCCAAATCGATTTGGGCAACGAAAAAGGCTTTTTGCAGGGATTTCGTCGACTCATCATTTTCATAATGGTAATCGAGTCCGCATTCTCCGACGGCAACGCAACGCGGCTCAAGGGCCAGTTTCTCGATCTCAACGAGATCCCCTTCCTTGGCTTCTGCGATGTTTTCGGGATGGATCCCAGCCGCGAAATACATTCCTGGATAAAAACGGCAGAGCCCCATGGCCTTCCGTGAACTATCCACGTCCCACCCGGGAACAAGGAAGCGACTTACCCCGATGTCCCGGGCTCTTTCAAAAACGTCAGAAAGGTCTTCATCGAAGCTTTCGTCGTTAAGGTGGACGTGGCTATCAGTCAACATGCGGCTTATTTTCCCACACAGAAGCGCGAAAAGATCTCTTCGCTCAGATCCAAACTCGTTTCTTCGCCAAGCACTTGTTTGATTTCGTTGTAGGATGAGAAAACCGCGCTTGAACACAAGTCGATGTTCCCTTCATCAAGGGCCTTCTTGGCATCGAAGAGCGCTTGTCTCGCCTCTTTGAGGAGGGCGAGTTCCCGCGGCGAGGACAAGGATGGACGGGTGAAGGCGCCAGATGAGATCTTCGCCCGTTCCCAAAGGGCTTTTAGAAGCGGTTCCCTCTCTTTGTTCCGGGCCGAAATATAGACGCGTCTTCCGTCTTGGGGTTTCGATTCGGACCTCAAATCGGTCTTGTTCACTACTACGACAAAAATCTTACCCTTGGCTTTTTCCTCTACTTCTTGTTCTTTCTCGCTCAATGGACGGTCGTCCTCCAAGACCAAGACGACCGCGTCAGACGACTCGATGCTCAAAAGCGATTTCTCGATTCCGATTTTCTCGATGGCCTCCGGGTTGTCTCTCAAGCCGGCCGTGTCCAAGAACACAAAGGAAAGGCCTTTGTAGTTGACACTTCCCTCGACGACGTCCCTCGTCGTCCCGGGGATATCACTCACAATGGCCTTGTCTTCGTTTAAAAGGGCATTGAGGATGGTGCTTTTCCCCACATTGGGTTCCCCGACAATCGCCACCTTGAGACCCGAGGAGATGAAGGACCCTTCCGTTCCCTCGTCGATAAGCCCAGAGAGAGCACCTTGAACGGACTCGATTTCCCTTTTGGCTTTCTCGATGTCCAGGGCCGCCTCTTCTTCGTACTCAGGAAAGTCGAATCCGACCTCAAACGAGGAAAGAAGGGCAGCCAGTCGTTCCTTGACGGGGGAGAGGAGGGCACTGGCCCTTCCCTCGAGGGACATGAGGGCCAACCGGCGTGCTTCGTTGCTGCTGGCTTCGATGAGGGAGCGGACGGCTTCGGCCTCGACCAAATCGAGTTTCCCGTTGAAATAGGCTCGCGCCGTGAATTCCCCGTTTTTGGCGTAACGACATCCGGAATGCAAGAGGGAATCGATGATTTTTTCGCTGATCAACGGGTTGCCGTGACAAATTATCTCCACCGTTTCCTCACCATTCATCGAAGAAGACGGCGGGTAAGCCAAAAGGACGACTTGATCGATTTTTTCCCCATCCGGGGTAAGGAAATAGCCGACGAAGGAAGAACGTCGGTCTATCTTTCCCAAGTTCCGCGAAAATAGGCGCGAGGCAATGGAAACGAGGTCATCGCCGGATGCCCTCACGACGGCGAGGGCACTTTTAAGCGGCGGTGTGGCAAGGGCAACGATCGGTTCGCCCATATTGGGTTAGGTCAATGCTTGCGCATCTTCCCCTTGACGGAGTGAACGCGGATTGAGCCGCCCATCGTCTTCACGAGCCCCTTGGCATACATGATGGCTTCTTCTTGGGTATCGAAGAGGCGGATTGCCTTGACGCCGGTGGCCAGTTTGACCTGCCAACGGCCGCTGTCACTCTGCTTGGAAACGTGATAGACCCGTGGGCGATCGTTATAGGTGGCTACATTGCTCTTTTTGATTTTCGGTTCCTCGCCTGAGGTGATTTCGGAGGCGGTTTCGGATTCCGAGACCGACTCTTCCGCCTGAATGACAGGCTCTTCTTTCCGTGTGGAAACCCTCCGCTCACGAATGAGCGGTTCCTCGCGATAGGCGTCGGCCAGTTCCTTGTTGGGTTTTCGGACGATGATGATCTTCTTCTTGGCCGGAGCGACATCGACGACCGGGGTTGGTTCGGGGGTGGGCTCTTCTTCCGCCGACTTTTCTTCTTGTTTGCTTTCTTCCGCGGTTTCCGGGGTGGGTTCCTCCGTCGTTTCGGGAACCGGTTCCTCGGTGGGTTCTTCTTCAACGGCCGTGGGGACGGTCTCTTCAACGGTTTCCGCCGGTGCTTCTTCCTCTTCCTTGACCTCTTCGACGACAAGCGAAGGTTCGGGGCTCGTTGCCTTCCTCATCGCGGCTTGGAGCAACCAGTAGATGGCTCCGAGGATGTAAGAGGCCACGGCGATTATTGCAGCGACAAGAGCAACCATCCAAACAGGATTGTTATCGGTGACAGCGAAGATGGGATAGCCGCCAAAGCCGGTTACCCCAACCGAGAGAACGACGTTGGCAATCACATAGAGATATGTTCCAAGTGGAAGCAAGACCGTGTGCCAAAACGGAGTCTTCGGAAGGTATTCGGTGAAGAGCCCACTGACAAGGGCAAGGACCGGGGCGACAATCAGGAGGACAATGGAGCCGTCACCTAGATTGAAGCCAATGTGGGAAAGGGCGTTCTCCCCGGTAACGTCACGCAGCACCCAAAGAAGGAGGGTAAAAACCGCGGAAGACAAAGCGACAACGGTTGCTGAATTCTTGCAGTAAACCCAGAATTTGCCATTGGTTTCTGGTTTAGCAAGCCTTACGATATCGAGGACGATCTGGCCAATCGCAGCCAGCAGGAGAAAGGCCCCTCCGACATAGGCGAAAGAGTAGACCAGCCCGACCGGGTTTTCTCCACCGGAAGTGAACTCCTCAAGCAACCACGGCGTCTCGACCGGCCAATCGGCAACTCCAACCAGGGAGACGACGACATTAACGGCGACGAAGCCCAGAAGAAGGAAAATCAGGACGTTGATGATCAAAGAGACAATCGTTAGGGTTTTTTTCATGGCTCGCTACCTCCGCTTTCTCCTTTTTTATATTCTTCGCGCATTTTCCGCGCAAAACAACGTTAATGAAAGGAAAACGGCCCTTGGGCCGCTTTGTCAATCGACGTATTTGATGACGACGGCCCTTTCGTTGCCTTCGCCTTCGCTTTCGGTGGCGATGTGCTCCATGCCGTTGAGGCAGTTGTGGACGATCCTCCGCTCATCGGGGGTCATGGCCTCGAGCTTGCTGTCCATCCGGTCGCGGACCACATCCCGGGCAACGCGGCGGGCGATGCGCTCGATTCGATCGTATTTGTCTTCCTTGTAACCGCCGACATCGAGGAGGATCCGGAACCGGTGGTGGAACTTGTTCGAAACGGCGAGACGAACCAATTCGTTGAGGGCTTGGAGGGTTCTTCCGCCCTTGCCGATGAGGACGGGATTCCTTTCGCTATCGATCGAGAGGCGGATGATGTCGTCCTCGACGGTGGCAGAGGTACTGATCTCGATGCCGAGGGCGGCGATGGTCTTCTGGAGATAGTCTTCGGCGTAATCGACAGCGTCATCCATTCCATAAACCTCGATGGTGGCTTTCTTCGAGAAGAGACCGCTTTTCTCCTCGACTACCTTATAGGCGAGGGACTTGATGTCGACTCCGAGGTCGATGGCAGCGTCCTCAAGGGCCGCCTCGACCGTTTTGTTGGTGAATTGCTTCATTTCAGACCATCCTTTCTTTTAAGTTTTCGACCCATGAAATATTGGGTGATTCCCGTTTGAAGCATCGAGATGAGGGCCCCGATTGCCCAGTAGACGCCCATGGCAGCAGGGAGGCTAAAGCCCATGACGATGGTGATGCCGACCATGATGATGTTGACCCATTTCATCGTCTTGGCGCTCTTGTCGGCCGCCGGGTTGGCGCTCATCTTCTGAAGCTTCTTGTTCCGGTGCTTTGTGATCCATTGCGGCAAAAGCATGGCCAGGACCTGGAGGGTTCCCATGACGATGAAGAGGACGAGGGCCGTCCACCAGCCGTTGGAGTTCACGTACCATTCCCCGGTGAAATCGAAGACGATGCTGGATATCGGACTGGAGAGTTGGAGGTTCAAGACCTCACCGGAAGCCAAGACGGCGCTACCTTGGAGGGCGCCCCACACAGCGATGAAGATCGGGAATTGGAAGACGAGGACGAGGAGCATTGACAGGGGGTTGATGTGGTTTCTCTTGTAGAGGATCATCGTTTCCTGCGACAGGCGTTGCTGCTCGGCTTTATTGGTGTTGGAGTTCGGGTATTTTGCTTGGATCTTCGCTAGCTGCGGCTGAATGGCTTGGGTCTTTTGCTGGTCGAGAGTCGATTTGAGGGTAATCAATTGAACGACTGCTCGGACGATGAAGGTGACGAAGACGATGGAGACGAGTTGGCTCCATCCGGTCAAGGAGGCATCGAGTCCGACGGCAAAGGTGTCGACCAACCAGGCTACCGGGTAGACGATGAGACCCTCAAGGAAGCCTTTGCCCCAGGCGTAGCCCCAATCCTTGGTCGTCATCGAGACGGACCAGTTCTCGTTTGGTCCGTAATGGCCGTAAGAGTTGTCGACGGTCGGGTTCGGGACGGTCGCGATGCAGCTCCGGTTGGCGTTGACCGTCGTCTGGATCGTGTTCTTGTAGTAGGTCAGGAAGTCGTTGCTGATCGAGGCACCGATTCCGAGTTCCTGGTCGATTTCGTTGACCCAGTTGTCGAAGTTGCCCCAGACGGTATCGTTCCCGCCGTAGAATTTCACGTAGCCGAAGCGGCGGAGAACCGAATCCTTGTTCACCTCGACCCCATCCTCGAGCCCAGTGGCATCCGGGGCGCTGAATGGGTTGATCTCGGCGGCCGTAACGCTGGCGAGATCAATGTCATAGCCATTAGCGTTGGCCTCATCGATGGCCTCTTCGAGAACTTTTTGATCGAGCGCGACAAAGAAGTCGAGGGTCGGGTTAATCAAGTGGCTGCTGTTTGCGCCGGCAATGATGTTCTCGTTCAGATATTGGGCTTTCTTGGCGGCATACGTTCCGTCGGCGTTCACCGGGACGTAGGCATACAGGGTGTCGTTTCCCTCTTCCTCAAAGACCGGCCAGGAAAGTCCTTCTCCTTGGTAGGCCGCGGGAAGATCTTCTTTGTTGCAATAGACCGTGACGCCTTGTTCATAGGCGTAAGCGATATTGGCGAAGTCGAGATTGGAGCAGAAGGAAGCCGTGCAGCTTGAAAGAACAAGGGCCCCTCCGACGAGGGCAAGAACACCGAGCAATTTGATTTTGGCGGATTTATTCAAGATTTTTCTCCCAGTTTCGCGAGCGCCTCGCCGAGCTCACGGGCATTTTCCCAATAAGCTCCGGGGTCGTAGCTTTTCCGTGCGATAACGATGATGTCGATGGGGTGGGTAAGATCGATGAGTTTGTCGATCATCGAGCGTAGTTGGCGCTTAATGCGGTTGCGTCGCACCGCGTTCCCGTTCTTTTTGGAAACCGAGATCCCAATGCGGGCAAGGTTCTGCCTGCCCCCACGAATGAAGACGGCGAAGTTCGGTGTCTTGGTCGAACGACCCTTCTTCTCGATCTCCACGAATTCCTCATGTGAGAGGACTCGGTTCCTCTTCTTCATCAAGAAAGCTTAGGCGGCAATACGGGCGCGGCCCTTGGCGCGCCGACGGGCCAGGATCTTGCGGCCATTGTGAGTGGACATACGGGCCCGGAAGCCGGCTACGTTCCGATGCTTAACCTTGGAAGGCTGGTAGGGTTTCTTCATGATGATTACCTCCGAAAATACGTGCGGCGAGATTATAGCGAGGATGGTTTGCCCAAACAACAAAAAGCGCGCGCACGTGTGTAGTCGTTCAACAAAAACCGACGGTGGAATAGGTTATTGGTGATGGTGGACAAAAATCCACAAACGGATTCGCAGACAGAACAAGCCCAATTGCCCGGAAAAGTCCAGTTTTTCTTTTCCACATGACTGTGAATTCGTTTTCCACAAATTAGTGAATTAATCAATATTCCTTCGATGGAAAGCTTGTTTTTAAAAATTACAGACTGTGGATAACTCATTGAAATTCAGACTTTTCCACAGCGGTAGTTTTCCACAAAAGTTTTCCACAATTTATCCACCGTGGAAAAGTTGTGGAAAGACGCAAAATGCGGCTGGCGGTGGCGTTTTTCTGTTTCGCACTGTGGATAACTTGGTTTTTTCGGCGGAATTTCTTCCACATTATCCACATTTCGATAAACTTTAGGGCGGTCAAAGGTTATGGAAAACTCAATCAGCGAACTGACTTCGATCTGGAACCGCGTCCTCGCCCGTCTCAAGGACGAATTAAAAGAAGATCCCGCCGTCTTCGGAACCTTCTTCTCGGATTCCTACATCCACACCTTGGATGGAAAAACAATCATCGTGGTGGTCAGCAACAAGACAGCCGCCCAAATCATGACGATGACTTACACCGAGAAAGTGCTTGATGCCCTGACGGAATGCACGGAAAGCGATTACGGAATCCGCTTCGTCAGCAGGGATCAATTGGATAGCGAAAATCAAATTAAGTCCGCAAAACCCGCCTATTTTTCTGATTCATACATAAATCCAAATTATAATTTCGACAATTTTGTCGTAGGCCCAAGCAACCGCGAGGCCTATCAGGCGGCCCTCATGGTCTCGCAAAACCCGGGCCGCCTTTATAACCCCATTCTGATTTATGGGGACTCTGGTCTTGGCAAGACCCATCTCCTCCACGCCACCGGGAACAAGATCAAGTCGAAATTCCCCAGCCTCAAGGTCCTCTACATCAGTGCCCAGGAGTTCCTCAATGAATATGTGAAATTCGTCACCGGCGACACCAACGGAGTGTCAATCGTTGATTGGTTCCGCGATAACGTCGATGTCCTCCTGATCGACGACGTTCAATTTCTCGCCAAGAAGGAAAAAACCGAGGAGACATTCTTCACCATCTACAACAATTTCTACGCCCACTCTAAGCAGGTCGTTCTCACCTGCGACCAGCACCCCAGCAAACTCAACGGACTCGACGAGCGGCTCAAGTCGCGCTTCGTACAGGGCCTCCCCCTTTATATCGGCCAGCCGGAGCGAGACACCTGCGAGCGAATCCTCAGAATGCGCATTTCCTCCAACGGGCTCGACATCAACGATTTCGACCCCGAAGTTATTTCCTTTTTCGCCAGCGCTTTCCGCAAGAACGTCCGGGAACTCGAGGGGGCTTTCGACCGTCTTCTCTTCTATACCGTACAGCTCGGACACGCGGCCCACATCGACCTTGAAACGGCCAAGGCCGCCGTCCTACCCCTCCTCGACGTCAAAGAAGCCACCGGTTCCCTTTCGGCCGAACGCATCATCGATACGGTTGCCGAATACTATAACCTCCCGGCTTACCAACTGACCGGAAAGATCAGGACGTCCCAAATCGCACTCGCCCGTCACATCGCCATGTATTTGATTAGAATCAAACTCGATGCTCCTTTCGCTCGAATCGGGGCCATCTTCGGGGGGAAAGATCACGCGACGGTGATAAACGGTGTAAATAAGGTGGAAAACTCCCTGAAGACGGATCGGGGTCTTCAAAAGGCCATTTCCGACCTGAACAAGCGTTTGAAATAGCTAGGTTCAATCGAAAAATTCCTTCACGTGCGCGCCCGTGATATGGTAAAATCGCGGAGATGGAAAACGCACCTCGGCAACCAGTTATCCACAATTTCCACAGCCCTAATAATTATTAAATTCGTTTTCGAAAGGAGTATCTGTAGATGCGCTTCACAATCGACAAGGACGAATTCCTCCGGGGATTGCTCATCGCCGGGCACGCCATTGGGGCCAAGGCCTCCAACCCGGAGCTCATATGCTTCAAGCTCGAACTGACGGAAGCCGGATTGAACATATTGGCCAGTAACGGGGAAATGTCCATCTGGACCCTTGTCCCGAACGCCTTTAACGGGTCCCAAGTCATCCGCTCTGCCCAACCCGGGGCGACCCTCCTTTCCGCCCATGTTCTCACTGAGGTCATCCGGAAGATGGACGGAAAGGAAATCAGCCTCGAGATCGTCGACGACCGGATTGCCAAAATCGAGGACGGGAACGCCTCCTTCAAACTCAACTGCATTTCGGCGGACGAGTACCCGGATCTCGATTCTGAGAAGAACGGGGTATCGCTCATCCTCCGCTGCGCCGATTTGGCCAAGCTCTGTGAGCAGACGGCCTTTGCCGCTTTCGACAAGGACACACGTCCGATTCTCACAGCCATCAATCTCGATGCCCAAGGTGGATCGCTCACGGCCATAGCCACCAACTCGGCTCGCCTTTCCCGGAAAAAGATTGCCATCGACCCCTCTGTCCGCTTCACCGCCAACGTGCCGAGCAAGACCCTTGTCGAGGTGACGCGTCTCTTCGAAGGCGCCGAAGAGGTTGAATTGACCGTTTCCTCGAAGAAAATCCTCTTCTCTTTCGGCACTACCCTCGTCTCAAGCCGGATCTTCGATGACGACTACCCGGTGAACGGCTCCATCGTCCCGACCGATTTTAACTACTTCCTCTCGGTCAACGCCCAGCAGTTCCTCAATGCCATCGACCGGGTATCGATCCTTTCCCGGGACCACGGGACCGTCGTCAAGCTTTCGATGGACGAGGATCGGGTTGAGGTCAGTTCCTACGGCGATCAGACCGGATCGGGTGTCGAACGCCTGAATTCCGTCCAATATTCCGGGAACCGCCTCGACATCGCCTTCAATGCCCTCTTCGTTACCCAAGCGGTGAAGGCCCTCGGGTCGGAAGACGTTTCGCTCTCCTTCACGGCAGAAATGAAACCCTTTGTCATCCGCAACCCGAACGACGACTCGATCGTTGAGCTCATCACACCGATGCGTACCCGCTGAAAAGCCCTCCGAAACACCGTAAACGCCCTCGTGGGGCGTTTTCTTTTTTACTACTATGTAGTAAACTTACCGCATGGCAGCCCTTTCCCCAGAACGCCTGGAAATCATTGGCGACTATATCACACTCGGACAAGCCCTAAAGCTCTCCGGGGCCGTCGAGACGGGCAGCGAAGCCAAGGCCATGGTTTCTAGCGGAGGAGCCACGGTGAATGGCGTCACCGAAACCCGCCGGGGACGGAAACTCCGGCCTGGTGACCGCTTCGAAGCCAACGGAAGGGTCTACGCCATCGTCGGGAATGAAAGTCCTTAGGTTGGCCCTTCTCGACTTCCGGGGATATGGGGCCCTCCAAATCGAGCCCGACCCCGGAGTCAACGTCTTTGTAGGGCCGAACGGCTCCGGCAAGACGAATCTGGCCGAAGCCGTGTATGCCCTCTCCCTTGGGCGGGGGTGGCGGAGTTCCGACATCGGCCCCCTCATTAGGCGCGGCAGCCGCGAGGCAATCGTGTCGGCTCGGGTCGAGGCAAGCGGAACGGCCCACGATATCGAGATGCGTTTCTCCCGGAAGGGGAGGCGCATCGAAATCGACTCCCACCACATCCATCGGCTCTCGGAGCTCGCTTCCTTGGTCCAAGTTGTCTCCTATGCTCCCGAAGACGCCTACTTCCTCAAGGGGCCGCCGAGCGCCCGCCGTGCCTTCCTGGACTACTCCATCTCGAAGGTCGACCGCGCCTACTTCTCCCTCATCAAGGCCTACGGCCGCCTGCTTGAGGAACGAAACGCCCTCCTGAAGGCCGAAAAGGTCGACGAACTCGCCCTCGACGTGCTTAACGAGCGTTTGGCCGCTGCTTCCGTCCCAATCGACGAGAAGCGGGCCGCCTTCCTTGGAAGGCTCGAAAAGAAGGCCTCCGCCCTCTTGATTCGCCTGAGGGGGGCGGAAGCAGAAGTCGGCATCGCTTACCGGCCGTTCCTTAAGCCCGGCGAAAGCCGGGAGGAAGCCCTGAAGGCCTTCGAAAAAGCCACAGACACCGACCTTGAACGACGTTCGACCACCGTCGGGATCCAACGCGAGGACTTCTCCCTCCTCGTGAACGGCCTCTCGGTGGGTGAATTCGGTTCACAGGGCGAGAACCGCCTTGCCTCATTGGCCATCCGCCTCGCCCCGGCCTTCCTTGCCGCGGAAGGGGAAAAGCCGATTGTCATCCTCGACGATGCTTGGAGCGAGCTCGACGAGGAGAGGGGAGAAAATCTCAAACACCTACTCAAAGAGTTGGGTCAATGCTTCGTTACGGCAACCTCCTTCAATTATGAAGGGGCACGCCGCTTCGATATCAGCCGCTTGGCGGCCAAGGAGGACAACTGATGGCAGAAGAAGAAAAGAAAGAAGCCGTCGATCAAACGATGCCCGAAGAGGACCGCTTCGTTTACAAGATGGTCGAAGACGCCGGTAGCGAATCGGCGATTGAGAAGGCCGACGAGAAATACACGGCCGAGAACATCCAGGTTTTGGAAGGCCTCGAGGCCGTCAGGAAACGTCCGGGCATGTACATCGGCACGACCGCCGCGGCAGGCCTCCATCACCTCGTTTGGGAAATCGTCGACAACGCCATCGACGAGGCTTTGGCTGGATATTGCCGGCACATCGAAGTCACCATCAATCCAGGGAACTCCGTGACCGTCCAGGACGACGGGCGGGGCATCCCGGTCGACAAGGTGGCCAAAAGCGGTCTATCCGGGGTCGAAACAGCCTATACGATGCTCCATGCCGGCGGCAAGTTCGGCGAAGGGGGCGGTTACAAGGTGTCAGGCGGGCTCCACGGCGTCGGCGCTTCGGTCGTCAACGCCCTTAGCTCTTGGTGTGAGGTCACCGTCCACAAAGACGGTGGGGTCTATCACGTTCGCTTTGAGGATGGCGGCAAGATCGTCGAGCCGCTCAAACGCATCGGTGACTCGACCGATTCCGGGACGAAGGTAACCTTCCTCCCCGACCCGGCCATCTTCACCGAGACCACGGTTTTCAATTACGAGACCATCAAGAACCACCTCCGCCAGATGGCTTTCCTGAACGGCGGTGTCAAGATCACCATCACCGACGGGCGGGAGGAGGAAAAGAAGAGCGAGACATTCCTCTTCAACGGCGGCATTCGCGAATACGTTTCCTTCATCAATACAGGCAAAACCCCAATAAACGCAGACGTCATTTACTGTTCCGGAGCCGAGGAGGTCACTCTCCTCGACGGAACCGACGAGCGGATCTACGCCGAAATCGCCATGCAGTGGACCGGCCACTACAACAGCGACGGCGTCTATAGCTTCTGCAACAACATCTCGACCAAGGAAGGCGGGACCCATGTCGAGGGCTTTAACCTGGCCATCAACCGGACGATCAACGACTACGCCCGGAGTTTCAAGCTTCTCGACGAGAAGGCCCCCAATTTCACGACCGACGATTGTCGTGAGGGCCTTACCTGCGTCATCTCGGTAAAGCACCCCAATCCCCAGTACGAAGGCCAAACCAAGACCAAGCTCGGGAATAGCGAGGTCCGGAAGATCGTTTCCACCATCGTCGGCCAGCAACTCAAACAATACCTCCTCGAGCATCCCGACCAAGCCAAGGCCATCGTCGAGAAGGTCAAGACGGCCGCCAAAGGCCGGATGGCCGCCCAAGCGGCCAGGGAGACGATCAGGAAGTCGTCTCTCGGCGTCACGACCCTACCCGGCAAACTCGCCGATTGCTCCTCGAAGATTCCCGAGGAGTGCGAGCTCTACATCGTCGAGGGCGATTCGGCCGGCGGCTCGGCCAAGACCGGACGCGACCGCAAGACCCAAGCCATCCTCCCTCTTCGTGGCAAGATCCTCAATGTCGAGAAGGCCCGTGAGGACCGCATCTTCAAAAACGCCGAGATAGGCAACATGATCACGGCCATCGGGGCCGGCATCCGCGACAATTTCGACGTCAGCAAGATCCGTTACCACAAGATTGTCATCATGACCGATGCCGATGTCGACGGTGATCACATCAGGATCCTCCTGCTCACTTTCTTCTACCGTTTCATGAAACCCCTACTCGAAGGCGGCTATGTCTACATCGCCCAGCCGCCGCTATATAAAGTCGAGGTCAAGGGCAACGCCTATTACGCCTACAACGACGATCAACTCGAGGAAATCAAGAAAGCGCTCGACCTGAAGCCGGGCTATCCGTTCCAACGCTACAAGGGCTTAGGCGAAATGGATGCCCAGCAGCTTTGGGAAACGACCATGGATCCGGCGGTCCGGAAGATGATCCGCATCACCATCGACGACGCGGCGAGGGCCGAGAAGGCCTTTTCCGACCTCATGGGCGACGAAGTGGAGCCCCGGAAGGACTTCATCTCGAGAAACGCCAAGTTCGTCCAGAACCTCGACATCTAATGACAAGGAGCGAAAGACAAGATGGATAACGAAGAGAAATTCGATGCCCCCGAGGGAATCCAAGCCGGTATCGCCTCGGGCCTAAGCGAACGGGAAATCACCGAAGAGGTCGAGACGGCCTTCCTTTCCTACGCCATGTCGGTCATCGAAGCCCGGGCCATTCCCGATGTTCGTGACGGCCTCAAGCCCGTTCAGCGCCGCGTCATCTATGGCATGAACGAGACTGGGATGCAACCGGGCAAACCGTATAAGAAGTCAGCCCGCATCGTCGGTGACGTCATGGGTAAGTACCACCCACACGGCGATAGTGCCATCTACATGACTCTCGTCCGCTTGGCCCAGCCTTTCTCGTTGCGCTATACCCTCGTCGATGGGCACGGGAACTTCGGCTCGGTCGACGGCGATGCCCCGGCAGCCATGCGTTATACCGAGGCAAGGATGAACCGCCTCTCGGTGGAAATGGTCCGCGACCTCGATAAGGACACGGTCGACTTTGTCGGCAACTACGACGGAACCGAAAAAGAGCCGAGCGTCCTCCCTTCCCGCTTCCCCAACCTTGTGGTCAACGGTTCCGAGGGCATTGCCGTCGGTATGGCTACCAACATGCCTCCCCACAACCTCGGCGAGGCCATCGATGCCATCGTCGCCTTGGCTCACAACCCGGACCTCGAGCCCCTTGAGCTCATGCAGAACTACATCCACGGGCCCGATTTCCCGACCGGCGGAGTCATTCTCGGCCGACAGGGCATCCTTGATTATTTCACCAAAGGCACCGGCTCGGTGACCATCCGTTCGAAATACCACATCGAAGAAGAAAGCGCTGGCAAAAGCCGCATAATCGTCACGGAAATCCCCTATCAAGTCAACAAGGCCGCCATGATCGAGAACATGGCCGCCCTCGTCCGCGACAAGGTAATAGACGGCATCAGCGACATCCGCGACGAATCCAACAAGGAAGGCATCCGGGTCGTCATCGAGGTCAAGCGCGACTTCATGCCGGAAGTCGTGGCCAACAACCTCCTCAAGCACACGCAACTCCAAATGAACTTCGGGGTTATCAACCTTTGCCTCGTTGACGGCGAGCCGAAGATCCTTTCGATGAAGGATCTCCTCAACAATTACATCCGTTTCCAAATCGAGGTGCTGACCAGACGGACCCGCTTCCTCCTCAACCGCGACCGCGACCGCGATCACATCGTCGTCGGCCTCATTACCGCCCATGACAACATCGACGAGGTCATCCACATAATCCGAGATAGCGCCAACGACCAAGAGTCGACTGCCCGTCTCAACGAGCGTTTCGGTTTCAGCGAAGCTCAGGCCGCGGCCATCCTCGCCATGACCCTCCGCCGTCTACAAGGCCTCGAGCAGGATAAACTCCGGGCGGAACACCTTGAACTCGAGAAGAACATTGCCGAGTACAACCGCCTGCTGTCCGACGAGGCGAACATCCTCGAACTCATGATCGACGAGCTCACCGAGATCAAATCCCGGTTCGGCGACAAGCGCCTCACCGAGATCAGCGACGAAGCGGCGAACATCGATAACGAAGACCTTCTCCCTCAGGAGGACATAATCGTCGTCCTTACCAAGAACGGCTACCTCAAGAGGATGAACGACCAGACGTTCCGGACCCAGAACCGCGGCGGGCGCGGGGTCAAGGGCATTTCGACGACCGCCGGCGACAGCGTCTCCATCATGCTGCATGCCAAAACGCACACCGACATCCTCTTCTTCTCCAGCTACGGGATGGTATACCGCCTCCGTGGGTACATGATTCCCGACGGGAGTCGCGATGGACGTGGCATCCCGGCCATCAACCTCCTCAACCTCGAGCAGGACGAGAAGGTCGTGTCCATCGTGCCCTGTGACGATTACCCAGAAGGGGATTACCTCTTCTTCGCGACCGTCGGGGGTGTTGTCAAACGGACTTCCCTCCGTGAGTTTGCTTCCATTCACTCAAACGGTAAACGGGCCTTGTCCCTCAAGGAAGGCGATAGCCTCCTCGATGTGAAGCGGACTGATGGTTCGGCCATCATTTCCCTGGCATCGAGCAACGGGAAAGTCTGTTCCTTCGACGAAAGCGACGTCCGGGCCATGGGCCGGAGCGCCGCCGGGGTCAAGGGCATGGATCTCTCCGACGGGAGCCACCTCGTCGACATCACTTCATCGATGGAAGGCGACAAGATCCTCGTTCTCACCGACAAGGGATTCGGAAAGATGAGCTATTGCCGGGACACCGACCTCACCCTCGAAGACGGGAGCACCCGCCACTACGACGGCTACCGGCTCACCAGTCGTGGTGCCAAAGGAGTCCTCTCCCTCAAGACGACTCCGAAGACCGGGTCGCTCACTGCCATGCGGGCCGTCAACGGAGACGAAGACCTTATGGTCATCTCGACTCACGGAATCGTCATCCGGATGCCCCTTGAGCAGGTGAAGGTGGCCGGACGGAACACCCAGGGTGTCAAGATCGTTGCCCTCGACCCGAAACAGAAGGTGGCTTCCCTTGCCATCGTTCCCCATGCCGAGGAATCGCCCGAGGAACCTTCCTCCGAAGAGGAGGAGGTCAACCCTGCCCTCGTAAGCGTAGACGAAGGCGAAAAGCAAACCGTCCACATCCCGACCAAAGAGGAGATTGAAGGCGAATAGGCAATGAAAGTCCTCATCGATTTCGCCCCGGGGCCGCGTCTTGACCGTTACGTCGGCACGCGGCTTCGGAAAAACCTCAAGGGAGCCCTTGAGCTAAGCGGCACCAATTGGGTGGAATCGATGTTCGCCGAACCCGATATCGTCCATTACCTTTCCCCCGAGGACGAGGGAAAGGCCAACGAAGCCCATCAAGAAGGGGCGAAGGTGGTCGTCAGTGCCCTCTACTCGGAAGCCGACCAGGTCACGCGTTTCCTTTCCAGGGGGAACGACGGCTTTCCCCTTCTCAAAGGCAAGGCCGAACGACTTTTGGAAGGGGCCGATCTTGTTCTCGTGCCAAGCGAGAAATGCGTTTCCATCCTAAGAGAAGCAGGTCTCAACAACCCAAGCGTTCAAGTGTTGACCCCCGGGGTCAACCTCGCCCGTTTCGATGTCCATAGCGACATCGAGAAATCGATTTTCCGTCGATACTTCAGATTGGAACCAGAGATCCCCTATTGCCTTTCCAGTGGTTCTCTCGAGGACGAAAAGCGAATCGCAATTCTTTCCGAACTTGCCTCGGCCCTCCCTTCCCTAAACTTTTATTACCTTGGTGTTCCGCGAAAAGGACCAGCAAATCACAGGTATCTCAAAAGAAAAAACAAGAAAACCCCGCGAAATCTCGTCATCTCCGACATCGTTGAAGACGACGTCTACCGTTCTGGTGTCTTTGGGGCGCTTGCCTATCTTTCCTTCGCTTCGAACGACTCCGACGAGATGATGGCCCTCGAGGCGATGGCAGCCAAAACCACAGTCCTCGCACTCGGCACGCCCAATTGGAGCAACGCCCTTCTCGAAGGCAAGGGGCATCGTCTCTTGAAAGACCTCGACGGTCTCCAAAAGGCCATTTCCTCTCTCTCCCGCGGGAGGGGAAGCAAGACTATAATCGAGGGGTATCGGGAAGCCAAGGCCCGTTCCCTCGAGGAACTCGGAACCGGCCTCCTGGCCCTTTACCGAGGGCTACTCTACCCAGGTAGAAAGGAAACACGATGATTGACCTCCGTTACATTGAAGAAAAACCCGAGGAAGTGAAAGCCCGCCTCAAGAGGAAGAATTGGGAATTCGACCCCACACCGATCCTTTCCCTATTGAAAGAGAGACGGACCCTCCTTCAGGAAGTCGAGGCATCGAAGGCCGAGCAAAACCGCTTGTCTTCCTTGGTACCCATCAAGAAGAAGGCCGGCGAGGACGTGAAATCTATATTCGAGGAAGTCAAGTCGCTCGGCGCAGCCAACAAAGCCAAGGAAGAAAGGCTCAGGGCCGTCGAAAACGAGATCAAGTCGCTCGTCGAAGTCCTTCCGAACCTTCCCGACGAGGACCTCGCTGCCGGCGGAAAGGAAGACAACGAACCGTTCTACAAATGGGGAACGCCCCGCGTTTTCGACCGTTCTAAAATGAAAGACCACGTTGAATTGGCTGAATCGCTTGGGCTTATCGATTACAAGCGGGCAGCCAAGATTTCGGGTAGCGGAACCTGGATCTACACTGGCCTTGGGGCCCGTCTGGAGTGGGCCCTCATCAACTATTTCGTTTCCTCCCATCTCGCCGACGGCTACGAGATGATCCTCCCCCCGCACATCCTCAATTACGAAAGCGGCTATACGGCCGGCCAGTTCCCCAAATTCAAGGACGAGGTGTTCTGGCTAGAAGGAAGCGAACCACGCAAATTCATCCTCCCGACCGCCGAGACGGCCCTCGTCAATGTCTACCGGAACGAAATCCTCTCTCATAAAGACCTTCCCAAGAAGTTCTTTGCCTATACCCCCTGCTACCGGAAGGAGGCCGGAAGTTACCGGACCGAGGAACGGGGGATGATCAGGGGCTATCAATTCAACAAGGTCGAGATGGTCCAATACACCGAAGACGACAAAAGCGACGTGGCCTTCGACGAACTAGTCAAAAAAGCCCAACGCCTCATCGAGGGACTCGGACTCGCCTATCAAATCGACAAGTTGGCGGCTGGGGATTGCTCGCATTCGATGGCCCGTACCTACGACATCGAGGTCTACATCCCCTCAATGGGCATCTACAAAGAAGTGTCGTCGGTCTCCAATGCCCGCGACTACCAAGCCCGTCGCGGGATGATTCGTTACCGCGACGAAAACGGGAAGATCCATTTCTGCCACACCCTCAATGGGTCGGGCTTAGCCACTTCGAGGGTCTTCCCGGCCCTCCTCGAGGAAAACCAACAACCAGACGGGTCGGTCGTCATTCCGGAAGCCCTCCGTCCATTCATGGGCGGGCTCGAACTAATCACGCCTCTTAAATAAGAAGGGACGCGAACATACGAAGAAAGCCGCCTCCTGCGAGGCGGCTTTTCCTCTGTCGCTTCCGGAGAAACGACGGTTTCCCCTCCTTCCTGGCAATCCCAGGAGGAGGGCTGCGGGGATTCTCCCCGCCTACCGCGCCTTTCCCCCGCGGTTGGCCTGTTTATCCTTTGCGTCCATTGGCGACGCCTCTTCAAGTCCCCAACAGGTGGGCCGTGCCGATCTTGCGACCGGTCGATTTGGGAAGCGGCTTCAGATTGCGGGCCGCCTCTCGCGCTTCCTTTCCGGAGCGGCCTCCGGACGAAGGGCCTACAAGGTTTCTCCTTGCCTATCGCGGAACTGCCGCGCCAGCCTGCTTAGACGTCCACCGGGGTACGCCGGTGTCCTTCTTTGAGTCTCCCGCAGGGGACCGTGCTCGCTCGATGCGAGCCGCTTGTCCGATGGTGCCTTGGCCGCTTTCCCATCGGTTCCCGCTTCCCTCAGCAACTTTGGACCGGGACTCACAAGGCTTCTCCTTGCCTATCGCTTTCTCCAGTGCGATCTGGCCTGTTTATCCGTGCCTGCCCTTGAGCGGCAGCTTCTTCAACTCCCCACAGGTGGGCCGTGCCCGTTGTTCGCGGGCCGATTGTCTCGATACGGATGTTGCCCCGCATCGACCGTCGTTTGGCTTCGACCTAGCCATCTTCGGTTCCGGGTTTCTCCCGGCCTACCACTCTTTTCGGAATGGGCGTCTTGCCTATCGCTGCATCCTTGGGCGATGCCTTCTTCAAGTCCCCGGCAAGCTGGGCCGTGTCTGCTTCCGCAGATCGCTTTCGAAACGGTTGAGATGTCGATCCGCTTCGCCCCCTTCCCGATTTCGACCGTCGTCAGGAGGTCGCGAGTTCTCTCGCATAGCGCGCTTCTGCCATCGCGTTGGCCCTGCTTATCCCCGTGCCCTTGAGCGGCACCTTTCTTCAAGTCACCAGCAGGTGGTCCGTGCCCGATTTCTCGGGTCGATTCTCACAACTCGTCGCGGTCGTCGCCGGGTTGTGAGGCGAATTATCGTGTCCATAGCAACCCTTGTCAACAAGAAAATGCATAAATTTGCGAAGTTTCTGTTTTCCGTAACTAATTTGAAATACCTCGACGACATTGGGTTTGCGCTTTCTGGATGGTTGTTTGAAGCGTTGCGCTCTTCTGTTTACGACAAGAAGCCCCGGCTTGTACCCCGGCCTTCTACACCGGAGACCTGTGGGCGAAGGAATGTATTTGGATGGCGATTTTTTCACGCTTGGGTAGAAAAGCCCTTATAATGGGCGAGCCATCGCGATGGGTCGGTTCCGAACCAGGTCAGGCGGGGAACTGAGCAGCCTTAAGGTTTCGACCCATGCGCGGTGGTTTCTTTTTGCTATCATCAAAAGGTGGACGATTTTCATTACATGTCTTTGGCTCTCGAGGAAGCCAGGAAGGCCTACTTGGAAGGCGAGGTCCCGGTAGGGGCCGTGGTGGTGAAGGACGGTCGGGTCATTGCCACCGGGCACAACCGCCGGGAAGGGGGGTTTCTGGTCAGCGGCCATGCCGAGATTGCCGCCCTTGATGGGGCGGCCCGCGTTCTCAAGAGGCCGCGCCTTGAAGGGGCAACCCTTTACGTAACCCTCGAACCATGCCTCATGTGCGCCGGCGCAATCATCCAAAGTCGCCTTTTTCGGGTGGTTTATGGGGTGGATGACCCAACAATGGGGGCCATCAAGAGCCGTTACCATGTGTTCGATCAACCAACCTCCGATGGGGTGCCCCTTTTGACAAGCGGGATAATGGCAGAGGAAGCCGAGGCGCTTCTTGCTTCTTTCTTTGCTTCAAAGAGAAAGGAAGGCAATGGCTAAAGAACGGGCCTTCCTCCTATTGGAGGGAATCGGGAAGGAATATTACGTCGACGGGAACCCGTTCACGGCCCTCGACGGGATTTCCTTGGCCTTCCCCAAAACCGGCTTCGTCTCCATCCTCGGACCTTCCGGATGCGGGAAGACGACCCTTCTCAACATCATCGGGGGCCTCGACCGGGCCACCCGAGGACGGCTACTCATCGACGGAAAGGACACCTCCTCTTTCAAAGACCGCGATTGGGATGCCTACCGGAACAAACGTCTGGGCTTTGTCTTTCAGTCCTACAACCTCATTCCCCACGAGACGGTGATCGACAACGTCGAGACCGTCCCCCTTTTGGCCGGCATCAAACCCCGGGAGCGGGAAACGATGGCCAAAGAAGCCCTCTTCAAGGTTGGGCTCGCCGGACTTGAGAAGAAAAAGCCGAACCAGCTTTCCGGTGGTCAAGCCCAGCGGGTGGCCATCGCCAGGGCCTTGGCCTCTTCCCCGGACATCATCCTTGCCGATGAGCCGACCGGAGCTCTCGATTCGAAATCTTCGGAAGAGGTAATTTCCCTCCTCAAAGAAGCCTCCAAGGACCGTCTTGTCATTTTGGTTAGCCACAACCGCAGCCTGGCCGAACGCTACAGTGACCGTTTGGTGGAGATGGGGGATGGAAAAATCGTATCCGACACCAAGCCCCTGGTAGCCTTAGAGCCTTCCTTGGGCACCGGGGGAGAGGGGAAGACGGCGATGGGCTTTTTCGCGGCCATCAAAAGCTCAGCGAAGAACGTCATGTCCAAGAAAGGCCGGGCAATCTTGACCTCCTTGGCTTCGAGTGTCGGGATTGCCGGGGTTGGTTTGGTCTTGGCTTTGGCAACCGGATTTACCTCCTACGTGTCCGATGTCGAGACCTCGATGGCCGCCTCGGTACCCATCACCATCAACAAGCGAACGGTTGTCTATTCTTCGACTACGGCCGGGAATGAAAACGGCGACGAATACCCAAATGACGACAATCTATATGTCCTCGAGACGACAGGCCAATCGTATGTCAGCAAAACCAACGACATTTCCAACGAATACATTGACTATGTACAAGCACTCATTGACGACCCTGAACTCGCTAAGCGGAATCTCGCTAGCGACGTCTTGATCCAAAAGGAAGGAGCAAGCTTCAACATCATCACATCCTCCACCATTGACGAAAACGACCCGGAAGCGACCTTCTACCTGCTCAACCAAGACCAAGGGGCTTCCTCGAATTCCATGACCTCGATGGTTACTTCCTTGGCCTCCCTTCCATCAAGCGTCTTCCATCCTCTTTACGGACTTGGGACGGAGGAAGACCCGTCTTCCCAATATGACCTCATCTACGGCCGTTACCCGACCTCGATGAACGACCTCGTCCTCATTGTCGACCGTTACAACCAAATCTCTTCCTCAACCCTCCAAGCGCTCGGGATAGTTCCCTCGTCCGGCTACGGAGGAACGGCCATCCATTTCTCCGAGCTCCTTGAGAAGAAAACATACAAAGCCTATTTGCCACAGGATTTCTACCGCAAAACAGATGGATACTCCTATAAAACGACCGCTTATGACGGTTTGTCCATCAGCTTTGACCCCATTGACAGGACGTTGAAGGCGACCGCAGACGGGAAAAGGGAAATCGAGCTGAAACCCTATGTGGCTCCTGGCAACGACAGCGACTCATACCGGGAGTTCTATTTTGACGAAAGCAACAACCCGATCGAACTCAAGATCGTCGGAGTTGTCCGTCCGAGTGCGGAAAGCGTCATCTCGACGATGCCCTGCTCAATCGGTTACCTGCCTTCCCTCTCTGAGTATTTCCGGAACGACACGAGCGAGGAAGCCCAGGCAATGGCCGAGATGCAGCGTGACGGTTGGTACCTCCCGGAATTCACGGCCGGGAGTTCGGAAGAAAGGAAAGACGCCCTTCTTTCCTTGAACGAGGCTTTGGCAAACCTGGATTTGAGTTCCATCAACGCCAGTACCATGACTTCTTTCATTGACAGCCTATCCGGGGTCATATGCTACCGGAGTTTCTTTACATACGAAACCTACCTAGAAATTGATCAACCCCCGGACTGGTTGACCACATATGGTTACTTGCTTTACTCGAGGAGAATCGGGGCAACCTTCAATGAAGAAGACGCTAGAAGTATCCTCGAACCCCTTGTCAACGGAGGCTCGGTACCTCTCGCCGATTTGATCAAGATCGTGATGGACGACGGTTTCTTCTCTTCGGATTCCGACGGACTCAACTTTGCCGATTTCGTTGCCTATGCGGAAGGCTATTCGCTGGTAACCTCGATCCTGGTCTTTCCCGCCTCGATGACGACCAAACCGGAACTCCGCTCCTATCTCGATGCCTACAACGAGGGGAAAGAACCCTCGCATCAAGTTGATTACATCGACGCAATGGCCGACTTCACCGACGGCCTAGGGCAAATGGTGACGATGATATCGGTCGTCCTTGTCGTCCTCGCCTCGGTTTCTCTCCTCGTCAGTTCGATAATGATGGCTGTCATCACCTATGTTTCCGTCCTTGAAAGGACGAAGGAAATCGGGATACTTAGAGCCTGTGGGGCCCGCAAGAAGGATGTGGGCCGCCTCTTCGAGGCCGAGTGCGTCATCATCGGTGGAGTCGCCGGCCTTATCGGCATTCTGGCGGCCTACATCTTGACCATACCGCTCAACGCCATCGTTTCATCAGTTTTCGCGAGCGTCATCAGTTTGCCCAACCTAGCCAGCCTCTCGCCCCTACTGGCTCTCGCCCTCGTTGCTGCGTCGATCCTTCTGTCGTTTGTCGCCGGGCTCATCCCGGCCCGCCTAGCCGCCAAGAAAGACCCTGTCGTCGCATTGAGGAGTGAATGATGATCGAAGCACGATTATCCAATTACAAAAGCGAAGAACTGCAGAAGAAGATCCAGGCCGCCGAATCGATGGAGGCCGACTTCATGTTCGGTCTTACCGAAGCCCAAGTGGAATCGCGAAAGAAGGACGGACTCGTCAACAAGACAAAGAAAAAAGTCACCAAATCCTATTGGCGGATCATTTGCGACAACGTCTTCACTTTCTTCAACATCGTGTTCTTTGTCATTGCGGCCCTCATGATCGTGGCCGGGCTACCCATCACCCAGTTCTTTTTCCTTGCCCCCCTCGGGCTCAACATTGCCATCGGGGTCATTGCCGACATCCGGGTGCGCCTCCTGGTCGACCGCCTTAAGGTGGTAAATGGGGAAAAGGCAACCGTCATGCGGGACGGGAAGGAGCAAGAGATCAACGTCGACGAAATCGTCCTAAGCGACATCCTAGTCATCAAATCCGGCGACCAAATTCCCTGTGATGGCATCGTCCTGAGCGGGTTCTTCGACGCCGACGAATCCCTGCTGACCGGCGAAAGCGAGGCGGTCGGTAAGAAAGAGGGGAGCAACGTCCTTTCCGGTTCTTTCTGCAAGAGCGGGAAGGGCTACGTCCGGGTTACGAAGATTGGCCTCGCGAACTATGCCGAAACCCTCCAAAGACAAGCCAAGCAGTTCAACCGCCCGAAAAGCGAAATCAAACGAACCTCACTGGCCATTTTCTGGACAACCGGCATCGTGGCCATCGTCATGGGCATTGCCATGACGGCGACGGAGCTTTTCCAGGAAGGATGGTTTGAGTCGTTAGAAACCTATGGCGATTTCATCAAGTCCCTGTCCGGATCGCTCGTCGCGATGATTCCGGCCGGGCTCTATGTTCTGACTTCGGCCACCCTGGCCATCGGTGTCTACAACCTCTACCGGCGCCGGATGAATGTTCAGGAACTTTATTGCATCGAGATGCTTGCCCGGGTCGATGTGGTTTGCTTCGACAAGACGGGTACCCTGACCGACGGCCGCCTGGCGGTCAGGGAAGTGTTCCAATATTCGGATGTGAGCGCGACCGCCATCAATGAGGCCCTCAAAAGCATCGTCGTCTCAACCGGGGACGACAACGCGACGGCTGAGGCCATCGGCCGCTATGCCGAAGATGTCGAACCCCTCAACGTCAGCAAGAGCATTCCTTTCGATAGTGCCAGGAAATTCTCGGCGGCGACGGTTGACGGGGGCGGAACCTATATCATGGGAGCCCTCGAATTCATCGATGGGAAGATTCCAGACATCGCCCTAAAGGACGCGAATCGCCTGATGAAATCAGGTTACCGGGTCATCGGTCTCTTCCATAGCCCCAAAGAAATAGTCAATGGGGAAATCCCCAGCAAAGCCAGCCTTTTATCCGTGATTTCGCTTACCGACAACATCAAGGACGACGCAAGGGCCAACATTGAATGGTTCCAATCGTCCGGAGTCGAGGTGAAGATCGTTTCCGGCGACAACCCGATTACCGTTTCCCAAATCGCCAACGCCTGCGGAGTCGAAAACGCGACCCGGTTCATATCCATGGATAAGGTCGATGACGAGGACATCCCCGCCATAATTGACGAGTATGCCGTCTTTGGCCGGGTCAGTCCCGAACAGAAAGCCCTAATCATCGAGGCTCTTCAAAAGCAAGGCCACAAAGTCGCGATGACCGGCGATGGGGTAAACGACATCATTGCCCTCAAGAAGGCCGATTGTTCGATTGCGATGGCTTCTGGCTCATCCGCGGCCCGGAACGCCGCCCACATCGTGAGCTTAGACAACGATTTCAGCAAGCTTCCGGATGTCGTGCGGGAGGGCCGCCGGGTCATCAACAACATCCAACGGACAGCTTCCCTCTTCCTCGCCAAGACCACTTTCGCCATTTTAATGTCTCTGGCCTTCCTCGTTGCCGATTGGGCAATCGGGGCCAACTACCCATTCTCGACCAGTAACATGACATTATGGGAGATTTTCACCATCGGCATCGCCGGCTTCCTGTTGGCCCTTCAGCCTTCAAATGAACGCCTCAAAGGCACCGTCCTCGGGAACATCCTTTCCAAAGCCATCCCGGCCGGGCTGACCGAGGTGCTGGCCGTTGCCCTCGTATACGCAATCTCAGCAATCTACCCAGGTGTCTACGAAACCGAAAACCTCGTGGTGACGATGGCCGTCCTCTCCTTCACCCTCATTTCCATCTTCACCTTGTTCAGGACGTGTCTGCCTTTCGATCGTTACCGCACCTTCGTTTTTGTATTGATGGTCGCGGGACTATTGGTCGCGGTCCTCGTCGATCGCTTCCTCGTCTATCCAAACGGTTCGGGTCTTTTCGGGCTCGACTTCGGGGCCATCGCCGGAAACCCCTACGGGAGCATGGTGCTCCTCATGGTGGCCGTCAACATCGCCATTTGCCTCCTCTTCTATCTTGGGGTCGTCGTCTTGACTGACCGTCTCATCGTGAAGAAGGCTGCTGAAAAGAAAGGAACCCCAAACGATGAAATTGCCTAAGCGTCACGTCGAGAAAGTACTTTTCTACCCCTGGATCCGCTACTCGAAGGAAGTCGAGCAAGCGGGCCTCGAGGACAAGCCGATCGTCGCCCTTGAGAGCACCATCATTTCGCATGGCATGCCTTACCCAATGAACAGGGATACCGCCTTGGCTCTTGAGGCTATCGTCCGTTCCGAAGGCGCCGTCCCTGCCACCATTGGGATGATCGACGGACAAATCGTCGTAGGTTTAAGCCGTGAAGAAATCGAGTCTTTCTCCACCCGCAAGGACATCAAGAAAGTGTCGAGGCGCGATCTTCCGATCGTCATGGCAAGGAAAGAGTGGGGCGCGATGACGGTCAGCGGCACGATAATCGCCATGTCAATGGCCGGTATCCGTGTGTTCGCGACCGGCGGGATTGGGGGAGTCCACCGTGGGGCCGAGGAGACCTGGGACGTCTCGCGCGACCTCTACGAACTCGGTAGCCACAACGTCCTTGTCGTCTGTGCCGGGGCTAAGGCAATCCTCGACCTCCCCAAGACGTTGGAGGTTCTCGAAAGCCAAGGGGTGAGCGTACTCTCCTATCGCAGCCCGACCTTTGCCTCCTTCTATTCCCGTTCATCGGGTCTCCCGGTTGATCTCGAGTTTGACGATCCGGAAATCGCTGCCCGGGTATTGATGGCCAGGATCGAGCTTGGGCTTACCGGCGGGGTATTGGTTTCAAACCCCTGCCCCGTTGAAATGGCCATGGATCCCAAGGAAGCCGAAACAGCCATCCAAACAGCCGTTGCAGATGCCAAACAGAGAAAAATCCATGGCAAATCCCTCACGCCTTACCTTCTTTCGGAGATTACGAAACTGACCGGCGGCTCCTCGCTGGAGACCAACATCGCCCTTGTGGAGAACAACGCACGGCTGGCCGCCAAAATTGCCGTCTGCTACGCTAAGGCGGTGAGGCCCGAATAGATGAAGACCGAGGCAAAGTTCCAGAACGCCCTCAAGGAGATGATGCTGTCGTCCCCCCTCAAGGACATCACCGTCCGGACGCTTTGCTCTTTTTGCGGCTCACATCGCCAGACTTTCTATTACCACTACCAAGATATCTACGACCTCTTGAATTCGATCTTCCTAAGCGAAAAAGTGCCCGGATTCAGTGAGGGAGGGGAACCCGAAGCCAACCTGAAGGCCATCGAGAGATACGCGAAGGATAATTTCGCCTTCCTGAGGGCCGCCTACACTTCCGCGGCCAGCGAGCTACCCGACGATTTCTTCTTTTCCAAAGTCATGACTTCCTATTTCTCCTACTACGGGAAGAAGCTTGGGCTCGGGCTTTCCAAGGAGGGGACGAGGGTCGCTTGCCGACGCTTCGCCCGGATGGTCGCCGACGAATATAGCCATCTTTTCCATAACCAAGATGTCACCCCCCTCCGTTTCGACCGCCAGATGACCCGTTTCCTCGCGGTTGCCTCGTCGATGCTCTTCCCTGCCGTCGTCAAGATGACCATCGAGGAAAGGAAGAAATAGCCGTTGGATATAGAAGCCAACGGCCAATGTTCTATAATGTGGTGCCCAAAAGAGGGTCACATATTGAAACGTCACCCCGTCTTCGGAGACTGGAAACGGAACACGTGTGATTGGCCAAGCCAGTCACCGAAGTCACGGGAGAGCCATTCGATGCTCCTTCCCTAGGAGGTTGTTTTATGAAGAAAAGCGAACTGATGGGCTATCTTGTCTACGCCATACTTTTCGCGGTTGCCATCGTGGTCGGATTGCTCGTCGTCCGGCCGATCATGGGTGAATTTGCCGATCATGCCCCGATCAACTACATCGCGTTCCTTGTCATCGCGATTGTCCTCGGGATCGTCCTCAATGCCCTTCTCATCGAAATCGGGCATCTAATCGGGGCCAAAATCGGCCATTACAAGGTTTATTCGTGGACTTGTCTTTGGCTCGGTTTCCGCGAGAAGGACGGGAAACGCCGTTTCGCCGTCCAGAATTACGATGGCTTCCTTGGGGAAACGAAAATCACCCCGAAGAGCGAGAAGAGCAACCCGAAGGCCTATATTTACATGCCGCTCGCCCTCTTCCTTCTGGAAGTCGTTGCCGGAGTCGTCTTGATTGTCATCAGCGATTCTAATGCAGGCCCCGGAGAACCCCCGGCTCATCCGACTTGGCTATGGTGGAAGCTCCTCGGGATCATCGTCCTCACTTGCGGGGGCATCGTCTATATCTACGACATCTTCCCGGCGGCCCTGGATAGCAAAAACGATGGCTACCTCCTAACCGTTCTGACCAACAAGACGAACATCGAGGCCTATAACGACCTCCTCCTCGCCGAATACAAACTGGCGACCGGCCAGAAAATCGAAGAGGCAAAGGTGTATGACAAAGTCACCAACTTCACCTCGAGGATCAATGCCATCGCGACGGCCAAGGCCATCGACGAAGGGCGTTATGAAGAGGCCATCTCGATCGTCGACAAGACGATTGCCTCGAAAAACGACGTTTCGAGTTATATCTACGAAGACGCGGTGGCCCAACGGGTTAGCCTCCTGATCCTGAGCGGGAACTTCGAGGAAGGGAAAAAGGAATACATCGCCTCCTCCCTCGAGGTGAAAAAACACATCGCCTCGATGGGCACCCCGGCCGCCGTCCGCGCCTACATCCTCGTCAGTGGTCTTATCGACGAATCCAAATCCGAACTCGAGAACGCGCTCGGGCGGGTCGATGCCGTCATCAAGAAGGGTGAGGAAAAGACCCGCGAAAGCGAAAGCAAACTCATCAAGACGGCCATCAAGATGGTTCTTGAAAAGCAAAAGGACTGGGACTTCTCTTCCTATAACCTGAACCTCGGAGACAAGAAGGAGGAAGCCCCGGACACAGAGAAGAAGGAAGAAGCAAAGACCCCGGAAAAGGAGAGCGAAGAAGAGAAAGGGGAATGACCCCGGAAGACAAAAGAAAAGGGCCGCGTGGCCCTTTTTGCTTGCCCAAAAAGCGAGTTTACTCGCCTCCGATGGCCATCTTGCAGACGTAGACGTCCGGGGAGGAGATGCCGCTTCCTTCCATCCGGACGCGGTTATCGACCGCCCTCACATCGAGGAGCATTTTCAGGAGGTTGCCGCTCAAGGTGATGAGGGAAAGCGGCTCGGCAAGCTTGCCGTTTCTGATCTTGAAGCCCGAGGCTTGGCAAGAGAAGTCGCCGTTGATTTCGTTCATCCCGGTCCCGAGTCCTTGGATGGAAGTGATGTAGACGCCTTCCCCAATCGGGGCAATCATCTCCTCGAAGGAGAGTCGGCCTGGCCTGACATAGATCTGGGTATAGCCGATTCCGATCTTACCGCGTCCGAACTCGGCATTCCCGGTTGATTCGACGCCGTCCTTCTTGGCCGTTTCCCGGTTGTATAGATAGGTCTTCAGAATGCCCTTGGAGACGATGTCCTTGTCTTGTCGCGCCACCCCCTCGGCATCGAAATAGTCGAAGAAGGCATTCTTGGAGAGGGGCTTCTCGCTGATGGTGATTTTCCTGGATGACACCTTCTCCCCGAGTTTATCGAGGAGGAAGGAGGATTTCTTTTGGATCTGCTCGCCACTTGCGGCCGCGACCACGTAATCGACGAGCTTTCCGAAGACGGAGTTCTTGATGACGGTGGGATAAAGGCCGCTGCGGCAGCTTTTGGCCCCGAACTGGCATTGGAGCTCATCGACCGCCTCGTCCACCAACTTGGATGAGTCGAATTTGGCAGGATCGAGGTCGATGATGTAGGCATCGGAGTTTCTGACTTCCTCGCCATCCTTGCCGTACAGGGCAATGGCAGCCGAGAAGAAATTCTTCTTGTTGACGAGATCGAGGCCTTTGGAATTGTGGATTTCCTTCCGTGTCTCCACTTTTTCAAATGAAGTGAAGACGTTGGTAATCCGGGCGTCCTTTGCCCTGGCTTCGTTTTCCATACCGTAAAGGACTTTAAGCTGGGTTTTTGGACTGAGCTCTGAGACGGCTTTCGAATAGACCCTCTTTTTCACGTAGGCTTTCGATCCTTCGAAGAAGTCGACTTCGGACGGCTTGGAAGCGGCCTTGGCTGCCTTGATGACCTCTTCGACCAGCCATGGTATGACGTCTTTGTCGAGACGGTCGGTCCGGACGCTTCCGTATTTTCCTTCATAGATACCGGAAGCAACGGCCGTCTGGTTATCCGAGACTGCGTATTGTTCGAGTTTCCCGTTGTAGGTCTCGATGCTCGTGTCCTTGGTCCTGACGATGGTCAATTGGGCTTCTTCGATCCCGGCGTTTTTGGCCAAGGCGAAATATTCCTTGATGTTCATTCGAGTTTGCCTCCCCGTCCTCCGACGGTGATTTCCTTCAAGCGCAGAGTCGGCTGCCCGACGCATACCGGGATTGAACCAGACGCGGCCCCGCAGTAGCCCTCGCCCAATGCGAGGTCATTGCCGACCCGGTCAATGTTCATGAGAACCTCGTCACCGCGACCAATCAAGGTGCAGCCCTTGACCGGCTCGGCGATTGTTCCGTCTCTAACGATATAAGCCTCGCAAGCCGAGAAATTGAACTCCCCGGTACTCGGGTCAACCGAACCCCCGCCGAAATCGGCGACGTAAATTCCGAGCTTGGTATCTTTGATGATGTCCTCGGGGTTGTCTTTGCCGTTGTCGATGTAGGTGTTCGACATCCGGCTGGTCGGCATGTAGCGGTAGGACTCGCGCCTGGAAGCCCCATTACCCTCTTGGCCAAGCCGCCTGCCATTGAAACTGTCAACAAGATATCCCACGCAAATCCCGTCTTTGATGAGTTGGTTTTTGTGGGTTTCCTTTCCTTCGTCATCGATGTTCGAGGTTCCAAATGCCCCGGGAATCGTCCCATCGTCATAGGCCGAGACGATCGGGGAGGCGATTTGCCTGCCGATGGAGTTTGAGAAGACCGATAGCCCCCTGGATGTGGCGCTTGCCTCGAGGGGGTGCCCGCACGATTCGTGGAAGAGGACCCCACCCCAGCCGTTCGCGATGATGACCGGATAGCGGCCGGAAGGGCACTCCCTTGCCGATAGCATCATGATGGCCTTCGAGGCGGCCTTCTTGGCTAGTTCCTCCACATCGTGGGTGCTTTTGAATTTCGTCCAGCCGGTTGACGACCCAGGTCCGACCCGTCCGGTTTCGGTCGATTTCCCATCGCTTGCGATGGCGGACAACGAAAGCCTGACCCGACATTCGACGGTCTTGTGGAACTCGGCCGTCTCGCCTCTTGCGAAAACAACCTCCCTTCGGCTCTTGCTCGAGGAAAGGGCGGCCACGGCGCGGACAATCCTTTGGTCATGATTCTTGATGGCGTCGTGCCCTTTGAGTAGATAATCGAGCTTCTCTTCGATGGGGGCATCGATGGCCGCGTCAGTTGGTTGATTGTGATTGTCGTGGCGGACTTTATTGATGCCTTTTACTTCGAGGAGGCGCCTCCCATCGAAGGCCCCAGCCAGGTCGTTTGCGAGGCCAAGAAGCGACTGCCTCGTCAAGGTTGAGGTATAGCCGTAAACGCTTTCGAGATCCTTGAGAATCCTGATTCCTATGCCGCTCGTCTTGGAAAAAGAAGGCGGTTCGACCGCCCCGCCATCGACGACGAGGGTTTCGTTATCGCTATCCTCGTAGAAGATCTCGGCATAATCTCCGCCGGTGGCCAAGGCCGCGTTGAGGACGGCGAGGCAAATGGACTTGCTTATCATCTTCGTCAAATTCCTCCGCTACCGATGCTAGCAACTTTTTCCTAAAAGGAAAGTATTACGAGACACCCTGCTTGGAATAAAATGTAACAAATGACCGATAATCCGTATTGCCTCTTGGCGGAGCACTGGAAGAAACGCCAGCCCGCTCTCGATAGGGAAGAGAAACGTCTCATCGCCGGGAAGGACACCTTTCGGAATCGGTTGCGCGGGTTTTTGACGATTGCCTATTACCGGAGGGACAGGCTGGTTGAGCAAGGCGATGTCGTCCTCGGACTTGTCTTCCGCGAGTGGCGCGGCAACCCGATGGAAACCGGCAACTGCTTTCGGGATTGGGTTCTCTTCTCCCCATCGACCGAGGTGAGCCTCGACCCTTCCATACTGGTCAAAACGGCTGATGCCCTTCTCAATGCCCAGGAAAAAGCCCCAAAGAACAGAAAGGAACTACGTTTCCACGACGCCATGAGCAAGCCGTTGTCGGATGCCGCTTATCTTGAGGTTCCTCCTGAAATCACCGACGGGAAGTTGATTTACCTCTCGATTATCGAACGGCCTTATAGCCCAAGTAGCGACTTCCGCCTTGGCCTTTGGCCGTTCCTCGTCAACCGGTCCATCAGTCGCGAAATCCTCCTTTTGCCAGCGCGCTTCTGGCCAGAGGAGCAGCTCAAGGCTTATAAAGAGGGGCACAATCCCTTCTGGAAGGAAAAAGGAGAAGACCATGGCTAAGCTTTTCTACCAAGGCCACAGCAGTTGGCGCATTACCAGCGATGCGGGATGCGTTTGCTTCATCGACCCCTACGCCGGGGTCGGGTATGGGACGGAGGCCGACCTCGTCTTGATCAGCCATGAGCATTACGACCACAACGCAATCGACAAGATCAAGATGAAGCCGGGGTGCGTCACCATTCGGAGCCAAGATGCCCTCTATGGCGGAATCTACCGCGAGTTCGAGGAAAAAGGTTACAAGGTCAAGGCCGTGCCGGCCTACAATTCCCACCACCCGAAAGGATCCGGGGTTGGCTATCTGATCGAGGTCGACGGGGTGAAAATCTACCATGCCGGCGATACCGACCGCATCCCCGAGATGGCCGATCTTTCCAAGGAGCACATCGATTATGCCTTTCTCCCGATCGACGGCTTCTACACGATGAGCCCGGAAGAGGCCGATGAGGCAGCGCGGATCATCGCCCCCCGGCACTTCATCCCGATGCACATGAAACCGGGACGCGACTTCGTGATGGAGCAGGCCATGAAAGTCCGCTCGCCCCTTGCGATGCTCATGCGCCCCAACGACGAAATCACCCTGGAGGTAAGTAGATGAAAGTCGAAGCCTTCTCGATATTGAAGCGGCTGGCCTCCTATTTGGCCTATTTTGTCGCCTTGGTCATATTCTTTTATTTCGCGGTCTCGACTGGTCTTTATTTCTTCCAGGACGGAAGCCTCCCGTTGAGCGAGGATGGTGTTTTCGGCGGATTGATCCTCCCCTCGCTTTACGCCTATGTCGGTCTCGGGGTGGCCCTCGTCGTTGAGTTCACCCTCTTAACCCGTCCATCGTCGCCTACCGAGAAGAAGATTTTCTCCTGGGCCAACGTGGCGGTGTGCCTCTTCCACCTCGCCGTGTTGCTCGTTGTCCTCATTGTCGGTGGAACTTCCCTCAAGGAAGGCCATCCGGATTTCCAGTTTCTCCTGGTTCCCTTGATTCCGCCGTTACTACTTTCCGCCGGGGAGATTTCTTACGCCACAGCCGGCTTGATCAGCGCTCACAAAGAAGGCACGAGAGGCAAAGACACACAAATCGACGGCAAAACCGCGGAAAACAATGCAATGGGGCCAAAGGTTGATTACAATGACAAAAGAAAGGACGCGGACGGCCTTTGCCGTTCCGATGAAGTCAAATAGGAGGTAGCACATGTACAAGTGCCCGAAATGCGGCCAGGTGTTCGAAGGCGAAGCCCGTTTTTGCCCTAATTGCGGGCAACCGTTCGTCTACCCGGCGGAAGATGAAGGGAACAAGGCCCTTCACGTTTACGTCCACCACGTCCACGAGGAAACGTCCGACAAGGCCGAGGAGGCTCCGGAAGTAGAGGAGCCGGTCGAGGAAAAGCCGGCGACCCCGAGCGAAACCGGCCTAGAACCGGTCGAGAAGGAAACACCGACCCTTGGCGACAAGATCCGCCGGAGCTATGTCGCTTCCGTCATCTGGGGAATCGTTGCCAACCTCGTCACCTTGGCAGGCCTCATCGTGTCCGCGGTTCTTGTCCCGGTCATCGACCGTGGGTTCATCAACAACCGCCCCTTCTCGCACACCGCGGATGCCAAATTGGCCATCACCCACCTCATCGAGCGCTTCAATGATCTTGGCACCGGCGAAGATGCAATCGTCCACTTGGTAACCGAAATCGTCCCGATTGCCATCGCCGCAATCGGTGGCATCTTTGCCCTTGTCAGTTTCTTTGTCCTCATTGCCTACGCCGCCCGTCCGGGCAACCCCCTTGGCAAGATTGCCATCCGGGAAGCCAATCACAACCTCAAGGGGAAGAAGGTCACCGCCAACGTCCTTCCGGCTTCGGTTCTCGTCGCTATCGGAACTGCCAGTTACAACCTCATCTCGATGATTCTCATCCTCCTTCGTCAGGGCGACGAACACGGTTACCCGATGATCGACTACAAGTTCGGGATCGACCAAGCCGGCAACACGCGTTATGGTCTGGTCGCCGTCATCGCCATCGCACTCGTTCTCCTTGGAGTCCTCCTCAGCATTATCTCCGCCTGCTCCCTTGCGAGGGTCAAGAAGCAGATCGCTAGGAGCGTCCTCGCCCGCTAAGCAAATGCCGACGAGCCCCTGAAAGGGGGCTCTTTTTCATAATCGTTTGCAATGGCTACCCGTTGCTTGTATCATCTTGACCGCAACTCTCTTTGTGGCAAGGACCACAAGGCTGAAAGGAGTGAAAGAAATGAAGAAAGGCATCCATCCCGAGTACCACGAGTGCACGGTGACTTGCGTCAGCTGCGGGTCGACCTTCAAGACGGGTTCCGTCCTCAAGGACATCAAGGTCGAGACTTGCAGCAATTGCCACCCCTTCTACACGGGCAAGCAACGCAACGTTCAAGCCGACGGCCGGATCGACAAGTTCAACAAGAAGCTTGCCAAGGCCCAGAACGCCGGGAAGTAACGATAAGTCAGAGCTGAGGCTGCCCACCCACGGGCGGCCTTTTTCTTCCCAAGGGGCATAGCCCCTTCGCTTCCCTTTGTTTCAAAAGGCCATTACGATTAATCGTAGGAGAACCCCATGAAGAAAAAATTCTATGTGACGACCCCGATTTATTATCCGAGTGCCTCCCCCCACCTCGGACATGCTTATTGCACGACCCTGGCCGATGTCATTGCCAGGGGGAAGAGAATGCGGGGGTTCGATACGTATTTCCTCACCGGCCTCGACGAGCATGGGGAGAAGATTCAGGAGAATGCCGAAGCCAAGGGGTTAAGCCCCCAGGAGTTCGTCGACGGGGTAGCAGAGAAGTTCATCAGCCTCTGGAAGACCATGGGGATTTCCTACGACCAGTTCATCAGGACGACCGATCCTAGGCACATGGAGACGGTCAAGAAGATTTTCTCCTTCTTCGTCGAGGATGGGGATGCCTATCTCTCAAGTTACGAGGGCTGGTATTGTGTCCACGAGGAGAGCTATTGGACCGAAACCCAAGTCGGGCCCGAACATCTCTGTCCGGAATGCCGCCGCCCGGTCGAGAAAAAGGAAGAACCCGCCTATTTCTTCAAATGCAGCAAATACATCAAGGATTTGTTGAATTTTTATAATGATAATCCATTGTTCGTCATCCCCGAGGGAAGAAAAACGGAGATGATCAACAACTTCATCAAACCCGGTTTGGCCGATCTCTGTGTCACGAGGACGACATTCGACTGGGGCATCCCGGTGAAAGAGGCCCCGGGCCACGTCATCTATGTCTGGCTCGATGCTCTTACCAACTACATCTCGGCCCTTGGCTACCTCCAAGACGACGACAGCCTCTTCAGACGTTTCTGGGCTGACCCGGAAACCGAAATCGTTCATATCATCGGGGCCGACATCAACCGTTTCCACACCATCTACTGGCCGATGTTCCTGACTGCTCTCGGGCTTCGAAAGCCGAGCAGGGTCTTCGTTCACGGCCTCATGATGATGAAGGACGGGAAGATGTCCAAATCGAAGGGAAACGTCATTCCCGTTCCTCCTCTTGTGGAACATTTCGGGGTCGATGCCGTTCGTTACTATCTGGTCCGGGAAATCATCTTCGGGCAGGATGGGGAATTCACCCCCGAGCAATTCGTGGAGCGGCTAAATGTCGATCTTGCCAATAACCTTGGCAACCTTCTCAATCGCACCGTATCGATGATCAACAAATATTTCGACGGGATCATCCCCCATCTCAAAGGCGACCTGAATGAACGCGACAAGGCTCTTTACGAAGCAGCCCGGGCGACGGTCGCGTCCTACGAATCCCTAGTCGATTCCCTTAAGGTGACCGAAGCCTATGCAGCAGTCATGGAGCTGGTCTCGAAGGCCAACAAATACATCGAGGAATCAGCACCGTGGGCTCTTGCCAAAGATCCGGAAAAGACGGATGAATTGGCTTCGGTCATGGCCCACCTTTCCGGTATCCTCTTCCTCGCCGGGCGGCTCCTTAGCCCGATCCTCATCGAGAAGAGCGAGGCCCTCTTCGATCAACTCGGCCTCAAGGACGACGAACGTGACTACGAAAAGGCCGTCGGCCTCATTGACCTCGGGGGTCACGTGGTAGAAAAGGGAAACCCCCTTTTCCCACGGCTTGATGCGGCCAAGGAAACAGAGTTCATCAAGGAGTTGATGTCCGCCCCAAAGGAAAAGGCCGCGGCGTAGATGGAAGAAACGAAACTCTATCAAGGATACTGCAGCCACTACACCCATCTGGGGCTTGGCGTTTTCCTGAGCCCGACTTTTCCTGAGCGGATTCTCGTTTCCGGCATGGTTCCCGGTGACGAGGGCGTAGTGGACATTTCTTATAAAAGAGCCGGGAATTACTACGGAAAAATCAAAAAATTATCCACTCTCTCTCCTGACCGTGTCGATAGTGGGTGCAAGATTCATTCCGCCTGTGGAGGCTGTCTATTCCAGAACGTTTCCTACAAACGGCAGCTTCTATTCAAGAAGGAATTGGTGGCCAGTCAATTCTCCAGGCTCCGTACTTTCCACGGGATGGTTGAGGAATGTGTTCCCTCAATGCCACATGACGGTGCCCGGAACAAAGCCCAGGTACCGTTCGGCAAAGATTCCAAGGGACGCCTCGTTTACGGATTTTACCGCCCCCTTAGCCATGACATCGTTACGTTTGTCGATTGCCCAGCGGTTGACAGAAGGATCGTTCCTCTCCTGAACATAGTGAAGGAGGCCGCGGTTGGAAATGGGATTCCGCCTTATGAGGAAACTAGCGGTCACGGAGAACTACGGCACGTCGCGATCCGAACCAGCCGCCACTATGGTGAATCGATGATAACGGTGGTGACCAAACACCGTGATTTCGTCGGCTCCAGATCCTTCTTTTCATCGATAGTCGAGCGCCTTGGGAAAGACGACCACCTCATTCACAACGTGAACCCGGAGCGGACGAATGTCGTTCTTGGAAAGGAAGAGGAGGTGATTGCCGGCACTTCTCGTCTACGGGACAGAATCGGAGAAGCTGAGTTTCTGATTTCCTCCAAATCGTTTTTCCAAACGAATCCATATGTCACCGAAAGTCTCTATGCGGCAATTGCCGAAAGGCTTTCTTTGAATGGTAGCGAGGTGCTTCTTGATGCCTATGGGGGAATCGGGACAATCGGGCTTTATCTCTCGCCTCGCGTCAAAGAAGTCATATCGGTTGAATGGCTAAAGGAAGCGACGATCGACGCCAAGAGGAACGCGGAATTGAATGGTGTCGGCAATTTCACGGCAGTCAACGCCGATGTCGGTGAATGTCTCTCCTCGTTGATCCAAGACGGAAGGAAAATCGACGTCGTTGTCCTTGATCCGGCACGCAAAGGGTGCGGGGAAGCGACGATGCAGCGCATACTGACCCTTGCTCCCAAAAAGATAGCCTACGTTTCATGTTCCCCGTTCTCCCTTATCGATGACCTCGACGCAATCATCGACCACTACTCCGTTATGTCGGTAACCCCGTTTGACATGTTCCCCCACACGCCGCACGTTGAGACGCTTGTCATTTTGGAGAGGAAATGACGATGATCGAAACCGGCCCCCACTTCTCGACTGACGTTAATGACATAGCCGCATTGTTCCATTCGGCCGTTCACTTGGCCATTCGAAAAGACTGCACGCCAAGGCAATTGGATGCCTGAGCGCCAAAGGAAATCGACATCGAAGCCTGGGATCGTTCCTTTTTGGCGAATCGAACTTTGGTCGCGGTCGAAGAAGGGGAAATCGTCGGTTTTGGGGACATGACCACAGACGGTTATCTAAACCGTCTATATTTTCGGCTCGACAAATTGGGGAGTGGAATAGGAACCCGCCTTTGCGATGAACTAGAAATCTTGATAAGCCGAGACATAACAACGCATTTTTCTATCACCGCGAAACCTTTCTTCGAGGCGAGGGGGTTATGTCCTTATCCGAGACCAGGTAGTTAAAAGAAATTGGGTCTCACTCAAAAACTTCGTGATGGTCAAAAGATGATCATGCGGGCTTCGCAAGAAGGTGTGATGTGGAATTTTACGAGGAAATCGAGAATAGGTTAAAAAGGGAAAACACCATTCTTTTTAACAAAACGTCTAATTATTTAGCGGATTTGCGACAGCTTTTAGAGAAATCGGATCGTGGGACCGTCATCATGGGGTCACTTGGCTTGGCAGAAGAAAGCGTTGCGCTACTTGAAAGGGAATGCCCAAACGACGACCGTCCAAGAATGGCGTTGCTTGCGGCACGCGATTGGGCGGCAGGACAAATCAAAATGCCTTTGGCAAAAAAGATTCTTGCCCGCCATGCCCTGGCCAAGGAAATTGATTCCCCGGCCGGCATCGCGATTTGCCATGCCTTCGGACAGGCTTGTGGCTCGGTGCACGCGAAAGGGCTCGCAATCGGTTGCCCCATCTATGACTTGTCCTCAATTTTGTACCGTTATGGAAAAGAAAAGGCGATAAAGCCAATCCTCAAGAGAATGGAAGAATATTTAAGGCCAATTGTGGTTTGGAGAAGCAGGACGGCTTTCTTGGCCGGATTCCTACTGGACTGAGCTTTCAGGATAAAGGGATGCCGTATTTGGCAGCCAAATTGTTGGAGACCGCCAACCCCGCTTCAAAAGCCGAGATTAGATAGGTCGGATTGTTTTCGTAATCGGCAAGCCCAATTGTGACATACGGAAGAAGCTCCTTCCCAAAAACGGGCGGGAGTCCACCAGAACGTATCTTTTCCTTGAAAAGAAGCATCCAAGCGAGGACCTCCTTTAAGGGCAAGCCGTTCAAAGATAGGCACGCTTGGTGAAAAAATGATGCTTGTTCTGCTTCATTGAAGGATCCTTGGCCTGCCCAGGCGCGGGCGAATCCTTGAAAATCACGTTTTTTAAGTGAATTTGTCAAATCATCCCGAGGGAGAACTGAAGGGTTACCGTCCTTGACGATTTGCGACAACGGTCGAATTAGTCTTTTTAACAATTTGATTGATATCGGATCGAATGCCGCTTCTAAGAGGCAAGACAAGATTTCACTGGCCCAGAATGAGCCTGCATTTTTATTCACAGTATATGAGTGCATTAAACCAAGAAGGGTATTTTCAGAAACCGAGAGGAATTCGTTTTTAAACGCGGTCTTTCCAAAACCTGACATGGCTTCAAAGACCGGGGAAAGTTGCTTTGAAGTATCAAATTCCACAATCTTTGAAACATCTACATTTAGGTATCCGGCTATTCGTTCCAAGACAAGCAGCGAGATTTCCTGGCCTTTTGCCAGTTTCGCCAAAGTAGCTGTTGAAAGCGATGCCCCTTTGGCCAACTGACCTTTGCTTATCCCGTTTTCGGACAGGTGATTCAACAACGGTTGGTAATTCATAAAAATTTGTGATTACAAATAAAATATAGATAAAACTTTGTGACCGCAAATATTAAGATATCTTTTCTGAGCTTCTTGCCTGGCCCTTGGGCGACTTGACTAGTCGATTTTCGCCAGTTACCCTAGGCTTAGGTTGAGCTCTGGCTCGCCTTTTTTCAGGGAAAGCCCCTGACGATTGAGAGGTGTAACCATGAAAGATCATTCTTTTTTTGAACGGACAAAAATCAGCCGGCTTTTCTTCTTGGCAGCCATCCCAGGTGCCATTGGGATGTTGGCCTCGGTTATTTATCAGTTTGTAGACGGTATCTTCGTTTCCATGGCCCTTGGCCCGACCGCCTTCGCCGCGGTTAACCTGGCTTTTCCGCTGGTCATAGCCGCCTATTCGGTTTCTGACATGCTGGCTGTTGGCTCTTCCGTGCTCATTTCAATTCAACTTGGCAAAAAACGCGACGAAGACGCCAATCGTCTTTTTACGACGGCCATTCTCTTGATCATTGCCGTCACCACCACACTCGGGTTGTTTTTCGGCTCGGCCGCCAATTGGCTCATTTCGATGATGGGTGCCACCGGCGAATTGCTTGCGATGGCCTCGTCGTATTTACGTATCTATGCGGTCTTTCTCCCATTTTCATCCTTGTTTTTCGCCTTGGACAACTATCTTCGAATATCAGGGAAGATCAAGACCAGCATGTTCATCAACGTCGGTTCTTCGCTCCTCATCGTTCTCTTGGAATCCCTATTTCTCTTCGTTTTCAAACTGCCTTTGTGGTCGGCTGCCTTGGCTTCCTGTCTCTCTTTTGTCGTTGGGACCGTCGCCTCTTTAATGCCGTTCCTTTTGAAAAAACTGAGGCTCCGCTTCTGCCGCCCCAGGTTCGATTGGAGGGAGATATGGGCAATGGGGAGAAATGGCTTCCCAGTATTCCTCACTAACATTGCCGGTCGAATCACGGCCATTGCCTTCAACTCCCTTCTTTTGACCATGGGAGGCGAGGCCGCGGTCAATGCCTACGGTGTACTGATGTATGTCGACGGTTTCATCCTCTCCATCCTCTATGGGATGTGCGATTCCCTTCAACCCGCAATCGGTTACAACTACGGAGCGGGAAAGATGGATCGGGTCAAGAAGTTTGGACTGTTGTGCTTCCTTTCCTCCTTTGCCGTTTGTTTAGTCGGATTCGCCCTCAGCGTTTCCCTGCCAACCCAAATCGCCGGGCTTTTCCTCAATTCCTCTACCGCCGAAGGCATCGAAATGGCTGGCCATGCTCTCCTGATTTTCTCCTTTGCCTATCTTTTCCGGTGGATTTCGTATGCCGGGAGCACTTATTCGTCTGCCCTTGAACGCCCCGGGGCGTCTCTTATCATTTCTGTCTCTTACAACCTGGTTTTCCCACTAGTGCTCATCGGCTGTCTATATTCCCTCGGCCTCCTCGGTATTTGGCTGAATTTCCCGATTACCAGCCTGGCCGCGGCCTTTGTTTCAGCCATTGTCTTCTACGTTCTCGTCAAGAAACTCGGTTTATATGAAAAGCCGGCCAATCTGGAATTGACCGGCGGCATCTATGACGAGAAAGCCGATTAGCTTTCGCTTATGACAAAGCCGAATGGCGATATAGACCCGCCTTGGGCTCGATAGGAGACAATGGCCCCACCCGCAAAAGGAACGACCTCATCTGTGGCGTTGATTCGAAGGGTAAGGGCTTTTTTGCCGGCGCGTCTATGGATAACGAGTAGTCCGTTTTCCTCGTGGGCCGAATAATCGCCCTCGGAGAGCGGTATGGTCTTGCGAAGGGCAATGAGCTTCTTCAACAGTTCTTGGTGAGACGAACCCGCGAGGGCTTTTTCATACGGGAAGCAGCGGCGGCAATCGGGATCAAGGCCACCCTCCATCGGGATTTCCGTCCCGTAATAGATGCAACTCATGCCTGGATGGAAAAACATGAGGGCCAAACCGCATTCCAGGGCATCGACATTGTCCTTGGCGACGGTTAGGAACCGGGCTGTATCATGGCTATCGAGGAGATTGAGCATCATCTTGGTCGCCTTCTTCCGGTAGAAGAGATAAATCTCGTTCAGGCGGGAAGAGGCCTCGGCTGCCGAAATCCTTCTTTCGGCCAGATAGTCGACGGCAAGATAGTAGAAAGGATAATTCATCATTCCGTCGAACTCGTCTCCCCTAAGGAAGGAAGGGCCGAAATGCCAATTTTCCCCTAGGAGGATGGTGTTTGGGAACTTTGCCTTTACTTCGTCGTGAAGTCGTCTCCAGAAGCGGTGGGAAATCTCGTCACCGACGTCGAGGCGCCAACCGTCGATTCCGAGTTTGAGGTAATGGATGGTCACTTTCCGTAGATAGGCCTCGGCTTCCTGGTTGTCGACGTCGATTTTCGGCATGTAGGCGGCCGTAGAGAAGGTCTCGTAGTTGCGCTTCCGGAAATCGGGCTTCCCTTCGCGAAGCATGAACCAACCCTCATAAGGGGATTGCCTTCCCTTTGTAACCACGTCTTGGAAGGGAGGGGCGAAGAAAGACATGTGGTTGTAAACGGCATCGAGGACGAGACGCATTCCCCGTGCGTGCATTTGCCCAATGAGCTCCTTGAGATCGTCCTCGGTCCCGAATTGTGGATCGATCCTCAGGTAATCGACCGTATCGTACTTGTGATTGCTCGGAGAAGTGAAAATCGGGGTGAGGTAAATGGCATTTATACCGAGGCCAGATAGGTAATCAAGAGAGGCAATGATTCCTTTGATGTCCCCGCCGGCATGGTTCATCCGCGTCGGGCGGGACCCCCATTTCATGTCGATATAGTCATCGTCTTTGGCAAAATCCATCCTCCGGAAGCGGTCGGGAAAGATTTGGTAGAAGACAGCTTGTTCGACCCACGACGGGGCGTTGATGCAGTCGCTGTCGTGTACATAGGGAAACTGAAGGTAATCTTTGTAAGAATCGAAGAATGAATATTCATCGACTAATCCGTTTTGGCTGAAATAGTGCTTCTTCCCGTTCTCCTCGGCGATTTCAAAGACATAACCGACCCGTTGATCGTCCAATTCGACCACCCCTTCGTAATAGGCAAAGCGGCCTGTTAGGTATTTCTTTCCGAGTTCGAATCGGTGGCGCTTGTTTTGGAAAAGGTATTTGTTTCCGTAATGGACGTAGACGCGGGCCGAGTCGTCTTCCCGAGCGAGGCGGAAGCGGAAGAGGAGGTGGCGGGAATCAACGGGGTCGATATATGGGTAATCATTTGAATGGAAGGCTGCGGCTTCGTTCATGTGATAGGTCTCCTCGGATATAGGTGAGACTATGATAGACGAACGGCGATGATTTGTTCCCAGGTTTCGGTTCTAAAGACAGATTTCCGTCTATAATTCAGTCCATGGTCAGGAAACACGTCACCCTAAAGGACATTGCCCAAGAAGCCGGGGTATCCATCGCCACCGTCTCTTACGTCATTTCCGATCGAAAGGACCAAAAGATTTCTGAAGCCAAACGGAAGAAAATCCTCCAGCTCGCCAATCTTTACCACTACGTCAAAAACCCCTCCGCAGCTTATCTCGTCTCGGGGCGGCACAACGTCGTCTCGCTCTTATTGCCTTCTCCCTCTGGAACACTTGAAGCAGCAAACCAGATGATGGTCTTCGAAGCTTATTCCAAGGAATTTTCGAAAGAAGGATTAAGGCTTTGCCTTGAAAACCGGGATGTTCTCCCTGATGGAAGGGGAGTGGATGCCATATTCACCATCGGATTGGACGAAGCCCGTTTCCTTGAGGTTGGAGACAACGTCTATGTCCCGATGATTGCCATTGATTCATTCCTCAATCATTTCCTCTTCAACCAAGTGACCGACGATTATCCTGTTTCGAATCAACCGCTCGTAAGCCTTCCGGTCGAGAGTCTCACTTACAGGTCCCATCTCGAATCCCATTTCACCGTGCATTACGTAAAAAACCTTGACGAGGCCCTCGAAGCCGCCGCGTCGATTTCCAACCCCTTCCTTCGGGATCCGGCCCTTGTTGCCGTCTTCCAGGAAAAGGGCCTTCCTTACCGCGACATTTCCTCAATAAGGGAAAAGAAAGTGAAGACGAGCGTCGACACCGTCATCGCGGCCATCAAGGCCGAGAAAAACAGCGAGCACATAACTGTTGATTAGTCCCAGATTTGTAACACGCTTAGCGTGTTTCATTACACGATTGGGCACGTAAAAGGCCGTCACATTACCGACGGCCTTTTCTTGTTCAACGCGACTTGATCGGGAAGATTTTGTTTAGCTTCGCCATCGGGACGTAGAAGATGTAGAGCGCAATGAGGGTGACGAGACCGGTGACCGGGATGTAGACGGCGTTGTAGGTAAGGGCCCCGAGAAGGTTGTAACCATAGATGACCATCGAGGAAATGGTCGAGCCGATCAGGCGAATGCAGGTAGCCAGGAAAACACCGATGAAGATGTATAAGAAGCCGATTCGGTTATATCCTTTCTCTCCGGAAAAGACGCGTTTCGAGAAGAACCCGAGGACCGCCACCGAGCCAAACCCAATCAAATAATCGAAAGGATATGTTTGGAAGCCATAACCGTCGGTGAGGCAGGTGATGAGACCGTAGACGAACCCGCTGGCAATGAATCCCTTCACCGGACCGTGTCGGAGGGCGATGAGGCAAAGGGGGATGAGGCCTAGATTGATTGAGCCCCCGGTCGCCCCGATTTTGATGTTGATGAATTGAAGGCCGATTCCGACGGCTGAAAAGATGGCGATTTCGGTGATATCCGCAAGAGAGAGGCTCGTTTGGCCAGCCGAGTAGGAGAAGCTTACCAAGGAAGAAACGAACAAGAGAGCGACCAATGCGATGACACCGCCGCCGAAGCCAGCCCCAAGGGCTGCAACGTAGTTTTCGCCGGCCGAGCCGATGTCGGCCCCAATGGCCCCCCAACACTCCCCATAGGCAAAAAGAGTCGGGGAAACGAGGAACAAGACGGCCCCCACCAAAGAAAGCATTGCGCTAGAGATGGCGAGCGAGGAACGATATTTGCCGCAAAACACCGCCGAAACAATGCAAACCAATGCAAGAATGGGTAAAAGATAAAGCCAGAGGGCTAACCAGTTGCCACCGTTGTCGAAAAGGGCATCGAGGTAGAAAAGGGCATCTTCTCCACTGACAAAGACGTAATCGGTGACGAGCACGTCTTCCTCATCGACGACCGGCAACCCGGTGACGGCTACGCGTTGACCGGTGAATTGGGGAAAGGCCAAGGCGACGAAGACCAAGGCGGCGATGGCAATGGCTATCGGCCCGAGCCACTTCTCGAGGAACGATTCGAGGTCAAACCGCCTTTTCCCGCTTTCTTTTTCCTGTTCCATTTCAAAAGCCTCCTTTCCGGAGGCTCAAGGCAAAAATCCCTACCTCCGCCAGCATTACCTGGATCAGGTACCGTCGGGTTGCCCTTATCAACCCCTCTCAGCCTTCTAGGGAAAGCTCCGGACGGCATAATGATAGCCTTTATGTTCCGTCTCACAATCCCCGGGGGCTGTCTTCGAACGCCCCAACCCTGTAAAATCGAATCCGGAACACATCCATGGATAAACTGAAAGTCATCGAGGTGAAGGCATCCGTTTTTGCCCATAACGACCGCCAGGCAGATGAGGTAAGGGCCTTTTTGAAAAGAAAACGCGTGTATTTGCTGAACGTCATGTCATCGCCCGGAAGTGGGAAGACGAGCTTACTTGTCGCACTCATCAACCGCCTCAAAAAAGAACTAAGGATCGGGGCGATGGAAGCCGACATCGATTCGACGGTCGATGCCCTCGGCATCGCCGAAAAAACCGGGGTCAAGGTCATTCAGCTCCATACCGGCGGGGCTTGTCACCTCGATGCCGAGATGTGCCTGGAGGGCCTTAAAAACCTTGGAACCGACGGTCTCGACCTAGTCTTTCTCGAGAACGTCGGCAATCTCGTCTGCCCAGCCGAATTCGATACCGGGGCGGTTGAAAGCCTCAACATCCTCTCGATTCCCGAAGGCGACGACAAACCTCTCAAGTACCCGTTGATGTTCAAGGTCTGTTCGACCTTCGTCTTTTCTAAGGTTGATGTGTTGCCGTATTTTGATTTTTCCCTTGAGCGGGCCATGGATAACATCCTTCGCCTCAACGCGACCGCGGAGTTTTTCCCCACTTCAACCAAGACAATGGAGGGAGTCGACGAATTGGCCCTTCATCTATTGAAGAAAGTACGGGCTTACCAAGCCGACAAGGAGAACTGAACATGGAAGACAAGAAATACCGGGTGGGCGAACAGTCCCATAGCGAACGCACCTACCAAGCCGGTCCGGTTCGGGAAACTCTCCCGGCCGGGGTGAGGGAACGGAAATGGATCACACGGCTGACCAATCACATCCAGAACCTCCCAACGGCCCGGGTCTATCCAGGTGACCCCGAATACAACGCCTTGGCGTGCTGCGTGAGCGACGAAGAGGCGAAGATCGTCTGCAAGATGAAGCTTCGGAAGCACTACTCGCAAGCCGAGCTGGAGAAGAAGACCGGCTTCGCCAAGGAAGTGATTGAACCATTGCTCCAGAACCTAGCGATGACCGGAGTGCTCATGTACGATCCCGAGGATCCGGAGGTCGGGCCCGACAAAGACAACCGCAAGCAGGGTGGCTATTGGGTTCCCATCTTTGTTCCGGGAATCATGGAGTGCCTGGTTGACAACGTGAAATTGGCCGAGACCCACCCGGAAATCCCCAAGGCCTTCAGCGACTATACCCTCAAGCGGATCATGCCACTGGCTGGCAATCTCCCGGTCGGGGGCGGGGTCATGCGGGTCATCCCGATCGAAAGCGCGATCAAAGACGACCCGAAGCACACCGTCGACGAGGAGATAAGCCATTATGTCGAGACGGCGACCGACATCTGCGTTTCCCCTTGTTCATGCCGGGTGGCCAGAAGAATCCAGGGCGAGGGTTGCGGGCACCTCGAAGAAGACATGTGCATCCAGTTCAACGAAGCCGCCCGGGCTTTCATTCACGCCGGACGGGGTCGCCGGATCAGCCGCGAGGAGTGTTATGAAATCCTCAAGAAAGCCGAGGCGAACGGCCTCATGCACGAGATGCCAAATACTGATGGGGTCGGTTCGACTCACGCGATGTGCAATTGCTGTGGCTGTTCATGCTTCTCGCTTCGGACGGGCGAGTACTTCCACACCGCCTCGATGATCCGCTCCAACTACATTTCCCGGATCGATCCCGACAAATGCGTTGCCTGCGGGGAATGTGTCGAAGCCTGCCCGATGAATGCCCTTAAGCTGGGTGAACGCTTGAAGAACAAGAAGCCGATCATGGTCGAGACCCCTCTTAACGCCTTCGATCACAAGTGGGGGCCGGAGAAATGGAATCCAGATTACCGTTACAACCGTTCCTACGTGATGGAGGAAACCGGCACGGCTCCCTGCAAGGTGGCTTGTCCCGCCCATATCGCCATCGAAGGGTATCTCGAACTTGCGAGGGAAGGGCGGTATCAGGATGCCCTTGCCCTCATCAAGAAGAAAAACCCCTTCCCGGCCATCTGCGGGCGTGTCTGCAACAAGAAATGCGAAGAGGCTTGTACCCGGGGAAAGATCGACCAGCCGGTCTCCATCGACGAGGTCAAGAAGGCCATCGCTGAACTCGATTTGGATGAAAAGACCCGGGTTTTGCCGCGAATCGAGCACCCGGAATTCTCTTCAATCAAAATGGCCGTGGTCGGGGCCGGGCCTTCGGGGCTTACCTGCGCCTATTACCTGGCTGCCAAAGGCTACAAGGTCACCGTCTTTGAAAAGGAGAACCGCCTTGGAGGGATGCTCACCCTCGCCATACCATCGTTCCGCCTTGAGAAGAACGTGGTGGAAGCCGAGATCGAGGTTCTCTCGGCCCTTGGGGTCGACTTCAAGACGGGAGTCGAGGTCGGGAAGAACGTCACCATAGAGGAGCTCAAAAGGGAAGGCTACAAAGCCATCTACTTGGCCATTGGCGCCCAAGGAAACAGGAAACTCAACGTCCCGGGCGAAGAGAACCAGGGCATTGCCGCGGGCGTGAATTTCCTCAAAGCGGTCAATCTGGGGCGGAAGCCTCGTCTGAAAGGCAACGTCGTCGTCCTTGGCGGGGGCAACGTCGCCATCGACGTGGCGAGAACCGCCCGTAGATGTGGGGCTCAGACCGTCGAACTCTACTGTTTGGAAGAAAGGCCTCTCATGAGCGCGGCACCCGAGGAGATTGAGCTGGCCCTAAAAGAGGGAATCAACATTCATAGCGGGTGGGGGGTCAAGGAATTCCAAGGGGAGAAAGGCGTTCTCCGGAAGGCTGTCTTCAAGCGTTGCACGGCCGTCTACGACGAGCATTACCGCTTCAATCCCTCCTACGACGAAAGCGTCCTCGAGGAAGTCGAGTGTAGTCACTTCCTCTTGGCCATTGGGCAGAAGGAGGAGTGGGGTCATCTCCTCGACGGGACCGACATTGAGCTCAGCAAGGCCGGCCGCGTGAAAGCCGATCCCCTCACTTACCAAACCGCCGACCCCGACGTGTTTGCCGGCGGGGACTGCTATCTCGGGCCCCGGTTCGTCATCGACGCGATTGCCAATGGGCGGGAGGCCGCGGAGAGCATGCATCGACACGCCCACCCGGGCCAATCGCTCACCATCGGGCGGGCCCAGAACCCGTATCTGGCCTCTTACGCCCTCGATGCCGACAACGTGAGCGTCGAGGGTTTCGATTCGGCTGGGCGTGTCGAGCCGCGGGAAGAGAAGCCGTCCGACCCGATGAGGGACGGCCGCCTCCCTTATAACGAGGAGGAGTGCCGGAAAGAAGCCTCGCGTTGTCTCAAATGCGGCCGGACTTATGTCGACGAGACGATGTGCGTCGGGTGCGGCCTCTGCACGACCCGTTGCCTTTTCGATGCCATCAAATTGGTTCGCCGCTTCGATGCCCAAGGGGTGCCTTACGAAAAATCGACTATCAATGCCGCCCCGCATCTTCTTTCGCGGAACCTCAAGATCGTCTTCACGGGCAAGGGGAAGAAGAAACGGGTGGCCAAAGACGAACTCGGGGGGCAACGGACCGATAAGGAAACGATCCGCTGACGATGCACGAGATGGGCATATGCCTTGAGATGATGGAAACGCTCAAGGACGTGATGGAAAAAGAGGGAATCGATGCCATCAAGAAGATTGTCCTCGAAGCCGGGGCTGCCTCGATGCTCGTCCCTCGTTACATGGCCTCTTGCTGGGAAATCGCCCGGGCCAATTCCCCTTTTGCCGGTTGCGAATTGGAAATCAAGACGGTGCCAGCCCATGGGAGATGCGCTTCCTGCGGATTTGTCTTCGACATAGCTAAGCATGACCGGAAATGCCCATCCTGCGGCAGTTACGACCGTTTCATCGCCTTGGATGGCCAGGGAATCGAGATAACCGAGATCGTAGCAGGATAGGGTCTGATCTTTTTAGCACTCTCCACTTGCGAGTGCTAATCCTTTGGTCTATCATCCATGGCGAAAGGAGGCACTTCAGCCATGGAAAACGGAATGATGGATTATCAAAACGACGAAAACATCCTTGAAAAATTCGGTCGAAACATCAACGAAGCCGTAAAAGCCGGGAAAGTTGATCCGGTCATCGGCCGGGATGAGGAAATCCGGAAGGTGGTTCAGATCCTGGCCCGGAAGACGAAGAACAACGTCGTTCTTTTGGGTGAACCGGGGGTCGGCAAGACGGCCATCGTGGAGGGCCTTGCCGAACGCATCGTCAAAAACGACGTGCCCTCCTCCCTTAAGGACAAGATCGTCTATGAGCTTGACATGGGAGCTCTTTTGGCTGGGGCCAAGTACCGCGGCGAATTCGAGGAACGCCTCAAGGCAGTCCTTAACAAGATCAAGGAAAGCGATGGGAAAATCATCCTTTTCATCGACGAGATCCACCTGATCGTCGGGGCTGGGCGGACCGATGGGGCCATGGACGCATCGAACATGCTCAAGCCCCTTTTGGCTCGCGGCGAGATCGATTGCATTGGGGCGACTACGTTGAGCGAATACCGGAACTACATCGAAAAGGACCGCGCCCTTGAACGGCGGTTCCAGCCGGTGATGGTCGGGGAACCGAGCGTCGAGGACACCGTCTCCATCCTCCGGGGACTCAAGGAACGCTTCGAGAGCTATCATGGGGTGGAAATCACCGACGGTGCCCTCGTGGCCGCGGCAACCCTTTCCAACCGTTACATCACCAACCGGTTCCTTCCCGACAAAGCCATCGACCTCGTCGACGAGGCCTGCGCGACCATCAAGGTCGAGATCGAATCGATGCCGACCGAACTAGACGAGACCAATCGGAAAATCCGTCAGCTTGAGGTCGAACGGGTCAATCTCAAAAAGGAAAACGACGAGTCAAGCCGCCGGCGCCTTCTCGATCTTGAGAAGGAACTCGCTGCCCTCAAGGCCACCTCGGACGAGCTTTCCAAGAAGTGGGAAGTCGAGAAGGGAGAAATCGCCGAGGCCAAATCGCTCAAGGGCAAAATCGAGAAGGCCAAGTTTGATTTGCAGACTTTTTTCGCCAACGGAGATTACGAGAAAGCCTCGAGAATCCAGTACCAGGAGATACCTGAGATGGAAAAGCGGCTAGAGGCGATTTCCAAGAAAGGAAAGGACGAGGAACGCCTCGTCAACGAAGTCGTCGACGAAGACCTCATCGCCAAGATCGTTTCGCGGATGACCAATATCCCTGTCGCCCGGATCAGCCGCGGTGACCGCGAGAAGGTCCTTGACCTCAAGAAGACCCTCGAGACCCGGGTCATCGGTCAGGACGAGGCCATAACCCTCGTTTCCAATGCCATCATCCGGCAACGGGCTGGCATCCAGAACCCGAATCGGCCGATAGGAAGTTTCCTTTTCCTCGGCCCGACCGGGGTTGGCAAAACTGAGGTGAGCAAGGCTTTGGCCGAGGCTTTGTTCGACAACGAGAACAACATCATTCGGATCGACATGTCCGAATACATGGAAAAGTATTCGGTCAGCCGCCTCATCGGGGCCCCGCCTGGCTATGTCGGTTACGAGGAAGGGGGCCAACTCACCGAGAAGGTTCGTCGGAACCCCTATTCGATTGTTCTCTTCGACGAGATCGAGAAGGCCAATCCCGAGGTTTACAACCTCCTTCTCCAAATCCTCGACGAGGGCCGCCTCACCGATAGCCAAGGCCGCCTTGTCGATTTCAAGAACACCATCGTCATCATGACCAGCAATCTCGGGAGCGAATACATCCTCGAGGGGCATAAAGAGTTGGTTGAAACCTTGCTCCATCAGACGTTCAAACCGGAATTCCTCAACCGGATCGACGAGATCGTCTACTTCAACCCCCTGAGCAGGGAGATGCAACGCGAAATCGTGAAGAAGATGCTCGAGGAACTCTCCAAACGCCTCCGCGAGCGTTACTTCAGCGTCGAGTTCGCATCATCCCTGGTCGATTACATCCTCGAGGCGGCCTATACGCCTAAATACGGTGCACGACCCCTCAAGCGCTTCATCTCTGACAAAATCGAGACTTTCCTCGCGACGAAAATCGTCGCTGGCGAACTCTCGACCGAGCGGAAGTATACTCTCTCTTACGATGGTAGTTTGAATCTCAAATAAGGTGGTGGGGGAGCCTCAATGGCTCCCTTTTTTGTGGTAACGTAATTCGAAAAGAGGAAGCAGGATGGCCTTCATCAATTACCTTTATCACCGATGGATTTACCCCAATGACCGGAAACGCGACGAGGGCAAGCCCCTCCCGAACGGCCTAATCGAGGACAGGGACATTGCTTATCTACCGAGCGAGGGCAAGTGGGGGCTCATGGATGTCTACCGTCCGAAGGACAAGGCGGGCAAGCTTCCCCTCATCCTCGTCGTCCACGGCGGCGGTTTCCTCTATGGGGACAAGGAAATCTACCGGCGGTACGCGATGTGGCTCGCCGCGGACGGCTATGTCGTCTCTTGCCATAACTACTCCCTGGCCCCGCGGCGGAGATTCCCCTTCCAGCTTTCTTGCATCGACAAAGTCCTTGCCTACCTGAAGGCCAACGACCACTGGGACATCGATTGGAGCCGCGTCTATCTCTATGGCGATTCGGCCGGGGCCAACCTTTCCTTCCAATACGGGCTCCTCCAGTCGAACGCGGAATATCGGAAGCTCTTCCCGGGATTCCAACTCCCGGCCAAGGTGAGTGGCCTCTCCCTCAATTGCGGGCTTTATGGCGACCTCGGGACCGAGAAGGGACACGGTTTTTCCGTGATGTGGCATTGCTACCTTCCCAGGGGTCAAAGAAACGATCCCCGTTACGCGCTAATTGCCAATTTGACGGAGGCTTTCCCACCCACTTACCTCATGACATCGGACGGCGATTTCATCCGCGGCGAAAACCCTCCCCTCTTGAAGGCCCTCGAGGAGAAAGGAATCCCCCATCTCTACGAGGATTACGTCGGGAAAGAAGGAAAACTCGACCACGTTTTCCATCTGGACGTCGAGACGGAGGAAGGGAAAGCGGTCAGGGCCGCTTCGGAAGGCTTCCTCGCCGGTTTCTCTTCCTAGAAGGGAATTCATTCCCCTTCGTCGGGTTCTTCTTTTCCGCTTTCTTCCTCGGAGGATGATTTCCTCATGTCGTCCCGGAGGGCCCGGTAACGGTGGATTCCATAGCCGATGAGGGTCAATGGGATGCCAAGGAAGAAGATGTAACCGAGCTCCCAACCTTCGTTTTCGGGTAAGTCGAGCCCCAGTTCGATGTAGGCGGCCAAGAGGAAGGTGATTATGAAGGTGGTGAGGAACGGGAACATCCATTCCTTGTGACCCCAGAAGTGGTTGAAGGGAATGATGACGCAGAAAGAGAAGGGAACCGCCCAGACGAAGGCCATCCATCCCTCCCAAGCGGTCTTCATGAGGATGTCGGTCACGAAAAGGATGGTCGCGAAGGTCCAGACGGTGAGAACCGCCATGAGGGTGATGATGAGGCGATTGGAAGCGACTTTCCTAGGGTCGTTCCTACCGATTTCGCGAAGGGTCGCCTCACTTTGGGGGTGGGTGAGGAAATCGAGGGTGACCCCGTAGAAATCAGCCAGTTCGTAAAGCATGTTCAAATCGGGCAGGGCTTCGCCTCTCTCCCATTTGGAGATGGCCTTGTCACTATAGGCGAAGTGCTCGGCCAATTGGCCTTGGGTAAGACCGCGGTTTTTCCTTAGGAGGGCGAGGTTACGCCCGACGGTCGGGGTGAGATCGATCATTGCGAGTTGATGATAGTCAGCCCCCACCCACATTTCAAACATCGATGGCAAAGAAAACGCCCCCATGCGGGGGCGCGATTCACGAGGTGGCCGTTGATTTAGAATTCGATGATGACGGTCTCGTTTTGATCGTCGGTTCCGAAGATCGGACCTTCATCGGCTAGGCGCGATAGCAGGTCGCTATAGGCCGCACCTTGTTCGGTCTCGAGGGCGGAATCGAAGTGACGGTTGAACATAACCATGGGTGATTCTACCTCCTTTTCCTTTGGTTCCCTTGTCCGGGAACGCCACCAATATATGGTCGGGAAAACGGGTTTCAAGCGATTTGTTATGAAACCTCTTACAGTAAGTGCTTACATTAAGCGCTTACAAGTAATTATCGGGTATTTAATGAATTCAAATACTTTAAGTAAGCATCGTGTCTTTAGGGAATTTGCATGATTTTGAAACCGTTTTCAAACTAGTTGCGCCTCTCTCCTTTTTCCAAAGGAAAGCAGAGAAGGCGACTTTGTTGTATCATTCACCTCAGGAGGAGCAAGAAAGGAAAAAAGAAACATCGAAAGACATCAATTCACCGAGGAAACAAAGGCCTCGAAGATAGCCAAGTTCCTATCCGACTTCGACTATTGCTTCATCGACACCTGCTCTCTCATGGAAGAGAGCTTCGGCCCCTTCCTCGATGCCCTTTACACCGCTACTGAGTATAGCGAGGGAAAATTCCCCGAGTTCATCGTCGTCACCCAAGTGGTGAACGAGCTTGAGAAACACGCGAAGACCGGCGAGACCCTCGAATTGAGGATCGACGCCAAAAGGGCCCTTCGTTTCCTGAAGATGGACAAGCGGGGGAAGCGCTTAATCAAGGTCGAGAGGGTCCGGGGAGTCGAGGACTTCGCCGATGCGGCCATCCAATCGCTCATGACGGGCCTCAGGATCAACAACAAGATCCTCCTCATCACCCAAGACAAGACCTTGACCGACGACATCAAGAAACTCAACTCCCTCGATAGCCAGCACGGGCGTTACCTGAGCGTCTACAAGGTCGACCCAGAGTCGAACCTCGTGGAGAACAAAGGCAATGTCTATTCCAAGACCCCAGCCCCGCGGGCAAGTGGCCATCTGGCCTCTGGCAAGCCCCTCGCGGCCCCGGTCAGGAAAGAGACCCCGAGCGAAAAGCCAACCCCCAAAGCAGTAGAACAGGCAAAGGACAACGCAAGGAAAGACAAAGCCAAGGCCCTTCCGGCCATCCCTAGCGAGATCCTCGCCCTTGATAGGGCCATCTCCAGCAATGTCCGGAACCAGACCTACCCCCTTGCCCGCAAGCTCGATGACATCGACCGCCAGCTCAAGAACCTGAAACCCTACGAATCTTCCCTCATCTCCTCCTGGAAGCTTCTATACGGGATCGACGACCTTCTTGAAGCCAAGGGCGAGCTCATCGATAAGCAAGGCAAGTTGCTGGAGGAGCCCGAAACCCCGAAGGCAAAAGAGGAAGACAAATCCTCAAGCAAGGCCGAAATGGCCAAATCAAGGGAACCCGGCAAGACCCCGGAACCCGCCAAGAAGCGGCTTCCCTATGGGAAGGGCGATACCTTCATCGCAGCCCTCAAGGACCTCATGAGCCGGAACGGGGCGATGATCAGGGATCCGGACATCCCCTACGTAAAGGCCGTCCACGGCCCTTACGACCTCGTCACGAGCGACTTCACGAAGCTGGTTCACGAAGTGGCATTGCTTCCGGTCAGCTCTACCCGCGAGGCGACCGTCAAGAACGTCAACCTCCACATCGAGAAGAACCCCGGCGATTACCGGGTGAGCCTCGAGGAGAACAAAGTCGAGACGGTCAATGACGAAAATCCGGCGCAAAAACCGGCCCAAGAAGTCAAAAAGACCGCTTCCGTGCCCAAAGCCAAACCCGCAAGCCCCAAAAAGGAGGCCAAGCCCTCCGACAACAAGGGGGAACGGAAAGAGGCCAAGGGCAGGGAAAGCCATGCCCAACGGGGCCGCAAGCTCGTCCATAGCGAGAATTACGATGCCGCCGTAAAGGCCGACCGCGACCTCAAGAGCAAGATCAACAACCCGGCTTACCCCCGGGAGGCCAAGATCAAGGACATCGAGGAGCAAGAAGCCCGGGTACGCACCCTCAAGCAATCCGAGTTGAAGGATTTGACCTATACGATCCGCGGACTTCAAAAAGCCATCAAGGACGTAAGGTCAGCCAAAGCCGAATAGTCCTCTAGACGATAAGAAAACCGCCGGGCGGATAGGGCCGGCGGTTTTTGCTTTGACGCAACGCAAATTACCAGATTGTATTGCCTGGAGTGAACTCCATATCGGACCAGAGCTCGGAATCGGCAGTTGTTTTCAATGTCTTGTCGACATCGTTGTACTCCAATATGAGAGTTTGTTCGGAAACGTATTCATCGTAGAAGTGCAAGGTGTAAATATCACCGTCTTTGCTGGAATCAGAGGTGAGATACATCTCATTTTCATACCACTCATAGGTGTCGTCGCTGACAGTTACATGGTCAGAATAGAAGTAGAGATCGACCGTTCCGCTCGTCCATTCATAGACATCGTTATTAAGGTAATCAGGCACCTCAACAACGAGCTCACCGGCTGAAGCCTCGACATGGACGTTCAGCGTCGCTTCGACATAACCGGTATCCGCGGTGATGACCGCATCCCCGGCCCCGACGCCATTGATTTTCACCATCTGATACGAAGTGCCATCCGGATAGGTGGTGATGGTCTTGTCGCCGTCCGCCCCGAGGGTTGCGACAGCTTCGTCGTCGACGGTCCAGACGATTTCATCGGTGGCGTTGTAGTCAAGGAAAGCATAGACGGTGGCCGACTCGCCGACCTTGAGATCGAGAGAGGTTATGACGTTACCGCCATATTGGGCATCGCGGATTTCGATTTTCTCGCTCGGGTTGAAGATGTCGCCTACGAAGTCGTAGTCGTAATAGGCCATACCGTCTTCACTGACGATTTCACTGGCGGTGATGGAGATACTATCCCCGACCCCGTTCCAATTGAGGGTATAAACGTCAACCGGATTCGGGTCGTTCTTGTCCGCGGCGAGATAGACCTCCGGGTTCCCTTCATCGATGAGATGCAATGAGAAGTCTACCCACTCGTAGTTCACGAAGTCATAGACTTTGAGGCCGCTGACGGTGCCATCGGCGGTTACCTTGGCGGTGGCCTCGGTGGTCAGTTCCCCGCTTCCGTAGTAGTCATAGACGGTGACGGTTCCTTTCCAGTCGCCGACATAGGTCGAGATGCTCAGCGAGTTGTCGCTGCAATCGTCGGTGATGACGATGGTCCGGAGAGTGACTTCCCCGGTTGCCGTCAGGCGGAAATAGTGGGGCGGGTAGGCGAAGTTCACGGCCTCGCCCGAGGTGAGTTCGCCGGAAGCCACGTAGCCAATGCCGTCACGGGAGGTTTCAAGGGTCAACGTGCCCTCGCCGCCCCAAGTGGCAGTCAGGCTCGTGAGGAGACGGATCGGTTCCTCGCCCCCTAGGGCCTTGGTGGTGATGGAGGCGCCGTCTTTCAAGACGATCATCTCGTTCCGGGCTCCCGTATCCTCGTATTCACCATCGATGGCGAATTCGATGATCGACCCGGCCGCTTCACCGTTGGAGGTGAAACGTAGCGTCTTCGTCTCGGCATCGATCTCCGTGTTGCCGTAGGCAATCGCGAAGGTCGTGTCCCCGATTGCGTTGGTCGGGGCCGTCGGGGCATTGTTGAGGGCTGTTATCCCAACGATACCGCCGGCGAGGGCGAGGGTGATGAGTCCCCCGACGAGGATTGGGGCTCCTTTCTTGGCGTTCCACTTCATTGCCGTGTCCTCCTTTCTCAAGCGGCGTGGTAGAGCTTGACGTTCTGGATGCCGACCCAGATCGGTTTGCCAAGGTAGTAACTGTAGAACTCGACTTTGATGTAACGGTAGGCGGCATCGAAGTCGCATTCGTAGAGGCTGAGGTTATGGCCGTTGGCGTTAGCGACGAATTCCTCGGTCCAGTCATCGGCTTCGACGTAATCCACCCCGTCGTTGCTCACGTAGGTGTGGACCCCGTATTCACTATCGGGTTCCGGGTTGACCGGGGTCATCCAGCCGAGGTTCGATTCGTGGTCCTCGAAGGGGAGGCCATAACGGAAGGCAATGCCGTCGGCGGAGGAGCCTTCTTCGTATTCGATGACGAAACCGGCCCGCGAGTGGTTGATCTCCCCCATCTCGAAGATGGCGATCTGTTCGCTTTCCGAATCGAAGGTGTTGTCGTGGCTCGAGAGCGGGTAGGTGAGGCTCGTGTTCTCGAGGTCGATCGGGGTCATCGAAAGATTGGCGGTACCATCATCGCTTAAGGCATCGTAGAGTTCGAAGGAGCCGGTCGTGCCGTTGATGGTGTCGAAGTAGAGGTCGTTGACGATATCGGTTCTGGTCGGGAAGCGGTCGTCGATGACGGTGACGGTGATGGTGTTGGAGGAGATTTCCTCCATCAGGTCGGTGACGGTGATGGTCGCTTCGCCGGCGTTCACGGCCGTGATTAGGAAGTCGCCGTCATTGTTGTAATCGACCGTCGCGACGCCTTCGTCGCTCGAAGCGGCCGAGAAGAGGAAGACGGTCGCGTTCGCGGGGAGATAGGACATCGAGATGACAGCCGTCTCGTCGAGACGAAGTTCGATTTCGGTCTTCTCTTCGACCGAGATGTCGATGCTCTCGACCCGGATGTCGTACCACTGCGGCTCATCGGTGTAGTCTTCGTAGTAATCGCGGATCGTATCCTCGGTCGGGGCCGCCGGAACCTCGACGTACTGGGGAGCAGCGGTGGAGCCGAAATCCTCATAACAGGCCTCGACATAGGTGCCGACGTCGTCGGTTCCGTCGTCATAGGCCGAGAAGAAATCGCAGAAGTAGCCGTTCTGGTCGATTTGGAAGCTGAAGGTGTTGAGATCGAGCGCCCCGAGGGTCGAGTAATTGAAAACCTGCGGGAGGATCCTTTCGACGGCCTCCGCGTCGGTGACGTAGTAAATCCCGTAGGCGTAGGTGTATTCCTCGGCCGTCAGGGTCTTGAGGGCCTCAATGGCTTCCTCGATCTCGAAATAGATGTTGTCGAAGCCGAGGGGGATGTTGTGATAACCGGTAGCGAGCCAGCCAGGCCCGTTCCCGTTGTCCTCGAGGTAGCGGTAGCTCTCCCCTTCGTAATCGTGGAAGAAGTCAAAGCAATCTTGATAGGTGATGGTGTCGCCGTACATTTCGGCCAGGTAGGGGTCGTAGACAATCGTGTAACCGTCGTATCGGTAGATGTCGTAGGCGGCCGTGTCCGTGCCGTCGACCGCTTCATAGAGATTGCCGAACCAGTTGGAATAGTCTTTCGTGAGGGCATCGGCGAGGAGCTCGGCCGGGTCAATGACCGGTTCCGGATCCGGCTCTGATGAACTGCTGCTCGAAGACGACGAGCTGCTGGTCGAGATGGAGCTGCTACTGGACGAGCCAGATCCATCGGGCAGGGAAGTGATCGAAGACCCCCCCTCAGTCGATTGCGTGGAACTCGACGTGACCGGATTGTCGCAACCGGCAAGGATGAGGGCAGAGAGGGCAATTAGAAGCGCCCCTGCGTTAGTTTTCTTCATGCTAGGGAAGATCCTCCGTTTCCAGCGGGACCGCGTCTCGGGCTCGGTCGCGAAGCCCACTGAATGCGATGACCATACGACTACTGAGCAAAAAATCAATCATTTGTTGCTTTCTTTGGTTGGAAATTTCCTAATGGGATCAGTTCCCATCGGGATTTTTCAGGCAAAATGCCAAATTTGGGACTTTGGTGGAACCCTCCGCGTCTTGAGGGCTCCCGGTTCTTGGAATAACATTTGGCCAATAAGGAGGTCCTTATGACCCAGAAAATCCTCGGCATCGTCAAGCGCGGTTTTGCCCTTGCGGCCACTCTCCTACTCCTCATCGCTTTCCTCGTGCCCCTCATGAGGGTCGATGGCGGCTCTTCCGCCTCGACGGTGGAAATCTACCTGTATGATCTCCTCGGCTTGGGCGGGTCAACCGGCGATGTCACCGGGCTCGTCCTCGACTTCTTCCCGGCCCTTTTCGCTGCTTGCGTCTTGTTCGCCGCCCCCGCTTTCAGCTTGGTCAAGAAGAACCGTTCCCTTGACGCGGTCGAATACGTCGGCCTCATGATCGGTTTCAGCTTTGCCATTTACCTCAGTAGGGGGGTAAGCGGCGCGGTCGATGTGCTCGGTGGGGGCCCTGACATTACCGATTCCTCGTGGCTCCTCGTCGTCTATGCCGTCTTCCTCATCGTGGCCTTGCTCATCGGCATCGTCTCTTCCTATCTTCTCGAGCCGATCGCGAAGTTCGTCGCCGGACGTGGAACCCACACCATTGCCTCGCGTCTCAAGGAACTCGATGACTTGAAGGCCAACGGTACCATCAGCGAAGAAGAATATTCCGAGGCACGGAAGGCAGCCCTCCATGGCGAAAAAGAATAAAGCCGTCGAGATAGTGGCACTTTGCCTCACCCTCGTTGGTGTCGTCCTCGTGCTCGTGTCCTTCTTCGTGCCTTTCACCGTCTTGACGGATTTCAAGGGAGACGCGACGACGAGCGACTTCCAGTCCTTCCTTCCGTCCGAAAGCCCGGCCGTTGTCTATTTGTTCCTCTTCCTCCCCCTCGTCGGGACCGGCTTGTCCTTCTTCCGGGGTCGGGGCCTTGCCTCGCTTGGAACCCTCCTCCCCCTTGCAAGCCTCCTCTATGCCGTCTACGCGACCATCCCCCTCTTCGAGCCGTATGCCCACCCCGAGACGCTCCCGGCCGAATCTACCTACATGGTTGGCCCCGGCCCCTTCCTTCTCATGGCGGCTTTCCTCCTCTTCTTCGGCGCGGGACTCGCCCTCTTGATTTCTTCTTTCACCAAGAAAGAAGCCAAGGCTGAGTGACGGGAGATTCTCGATTTCGGATATATTGCCAACAAAACATCTTCCCCCGCGTTAATACTGGTGACGGTGGAACCTTCCGGGTGGCTGTTCCCACGCCCGGTGGTGACATCGTCTTTTTTTCGCCCGCAAAACCCGTTCGGATGGAAAAACACGGTGTTTTTCCAATAAAGAGACGGCAGTGCCCGTTACTATGGTGACGGCAGGATCAAGGACGGCCGTTCCCACGTCCCGGCCTGCCGTCAGGCCTGTATGACCACAGGCTTTTTCTTTTTTTCGGAATGCACGAAAAAAGGCCCCCGGGAGGGAGCCTTGCGGTAAGCGAAGCGATCGATTAGGCAATCGCGGCCATCGCCGCATCGAGGGCAGCCGCGGCATCGTCGTCGATCGCGGAGGTACCGACTCCGCCGATCTCGAGGCGGAAGACGAGGCCGGTATCCATCTGCTGGGTGCCAAGTGAACCGGGGGCCAGTTCGTATTCGGTGCCGGTGAGGTCAAGGGCTTCGTTCGCGGCCACGGCCGTGTCGACGGTGTCATAGACCCCGAAGCCGGTCGTCACCATGATCATCTGGAGGATGTTCCCGCCGTTCCCGTCGGGATAGAGGTTGATTTGGACACTGTCGAAGAAGTCGTACCAGGCCATCTCCCCGCCGACGCTGGAGAGTCCGCTAAGGAAGAGATAGGCGAGGCTCCCGGCCTGCGGAATCGCGGTGATGAACCAAGTGAGGAGGCGTTGGGCGTCACCATAGGGGGTGGCCAGGGCAACCCAGCTTCCCTCGCCTTGGTCTTGAACGATCGAATAGTCAATTTCGCCTAGGCGTTCCTCGGTGAAGACACCCGGGGTGAGGGAGAGGTAGGACGGGGTCGCGTTGCCTCCGTCGGCGTCGCTATAGACGACGCTCAGCATCCCATCCCAGATGGTGGAATCGGTCGAATCGGAGAAGGAACGGGCGGTCAGGGCGTCCTCGGATCCACTGTAAACGTTGTAGAGATAGCCGTCATCTCCCTTGAGGTAGGCATCGACTTTCCCGGTCTCGTCGTTGACCGAGTAGTAGGTCTCGCCTTCGACGGTCGCCGTCCAGGCCCCGTATTCGACCATCTGGCCGAGGTAGCCGTTGCTCCAAGCGGCAAGCCGAGTCGCGGCTTCCTCACTCGCGGCATGGAAGAAACCACCATCGACACCGAGTTGCGGGATGGAGATGTTGGCGACGCCACCGGCGTAGATCTCGCCCTTCAAGGTGAAGGAGGAGTGGACCGGGCTCTCCCCGGCTCCGTTGATCGAGGTCATGAAGTCGTTGAGGGCCTCGAACTTGAGCGGGGTCGGTTCGACGCCGCTTTCGAGCTTTTCCTCGATGACATCGATCTTCGTCGTGCCAATCTCGGTCATGTCGAGGCGCACTTCATTCCCATTGATATCGTAGAAGGAAGCGGTGATATCCCCATCGAGGATGCTCATCTCGTTGTAGGCGTATTTGCCGAAGTTGATTCCCTGGGCTTGGAGGGAGGCACTGAGGTCGACCACGTCATAGGCAAGGCTGGTCCCGTAAAGGAGCCATTGCTCCGCGTAGTTGACGAGGTCAGAATCCACATTGCCGTTTTCGTCGAGGCCGACGCTCATCGAGATGGTGCCCTTCGTCGGGTCATCTTCGTCCGGGGTTTCGATGATGGCCCCGCTCGGGAATTCGAGGTCGATGCCGAGGACATAGGATTCCTTCGGCCTGGTCATGCCGTTCTGGATCTCGAGGACGGGATCGTCGGTCGTGTAAATCGGGGTGCCGTTTGGGCCGACGATGAAGTCGTGCTCCATGTAGGCATTGTAGGTGTGGCCGTTCGGATACTCGATCATGCCCTGGAAGAGATCGGCATAACCGCCGTTTCCCAGAGCCAGACCCCGCCCGAGGCAGATCATGTAATAGTCCTCGTTGTGGATGATTTCGGTGAGGGAGGTGCTGCCGGTACCGGAGATGTAGGTCGCGGTCATCGTGTAGTTGTCCTTCACGGTGCTCAGGGTTTCGTGGATGGCGTAGAAATCCTCCGAGACGGCCTGGGCTTGCCAACTCCGGATGATGTTGGTGGCCGTGCCGTGGGTGACCTTGATGTCGATGGTCCCGAGCTTATTGACGGTGATGCTATGGCCGTTGATGCTCACCACGTCGTTGTTGGAGGAAATGGTGTAGGTGGCTCCGGCCGGGGCCACGGTGATGATGTCGTCGAGATTGAACGTCTCGCCGAGCTTGATCATCGTCGGGGCGTTCCGATCGAAGGTGATGGCCGGGGATTCGGTCACCACCGAGCTCGAGGAGGTCGAGCTCGAGGTGTTCTCCGGGGGGTTGCAAGCCCCGAGGGCAAGCCCGATCCCGAGGGAGCCGACAATCGCCATTCCGATGTTCAATTTCTTGTTCATGGATGTGTTCCTTTCTTGATACCCGCCCAATATACAGGCGTTTATTCACTTGTAAATCTTTATTTTCCTCAGTCTATGCTTTCGTTGTTCACGAAGTGGAGGGTGGCGCTTTCATCGGTCTGCGATTCGACCGAGATCGTCCAATTGAAGAAGGAGCCGTCGTTCCAGAGGAGTTCCTCCTGGTTTTGGAAGAAGGCCCGGGCTTGGTAGTTGGAGTAGGTATTCCCACCGTAACGCTCGGTGGAGAGGAATCCCTTCTCTTCCCCGTATTCCTTCGTCCCGAAGAGATTCGACTGGACGCCGAAGTTGTTGTAGTAGGAAGTCGAGGAGAAGCTATCGACGCCCGAGGAGAGGATGGCCCTGATCTCGGCATCGCCGCCTTCGGTCCGCTTCCCGTCGACGATTTTCTCGGAGCCCGGCCGGTTCTCGAGGGTGGTCGCCGAGGTGTTCGAGGTGAGGAAGTAGGCCGCGCTTTCGTAGGTGCCGCTACCCTCGCCCTCGTAGTGGGTGCCGCCTTGGTAGATCTTGTCGGTGTAGATGTCGCCGGTCTTGGTCTCCACGACCTTGCCGGTCATGGGATCTTCTTCCCAAGTCCCGACGCTGGCCCCGACCCGGGCATCGACGTGGAAGATCTGGATGCCGGGGTATTTGTAGGGGCCGCCGTTGCCGTTATTGGCCGAACCGGTCGACTCGTTGGCAATGAGCCATTCGCCATAGCCCTCGGAGTCGAGGTCATTGACCCCGGTCGGGGTGTAGTAAGTGATGATGAGGTACTCGTCGTAGGGGGTCTTGTTCCAAGGATCGGTCGAGGTGTTCCTGACGACGATGACATCGCCTTCGTCGGCGTAGGAGTCGATGGTGATGGTGAAGTTGTCGGCGCTGCCGTCGATGTATTTGAGGTCAAGGCCGGTGTCGTCGGGATTCTCCTTGAGCCAGTCGAAGCGCATCTTCGAATAGGCATTGTGGTCGCCGACGTTCATGTCCATCATGTCCGCGCAGCCGGCCGGGGCGCCGTCGACTTTGGATTGCTTCTCGTCATAGAGATAGCTGTAGTAGTCGGCGAGGCCCATCGCGTGGCCGTGTTCGTGGACGAGGACGTGGCTGTCGATGACCGGGAAATCGGGGTAGTAGTTGCTCCGGATCATCGAGAGGGAGGCGAAGAAGAAGCGGTGGGGAACCGGGCTGTTCACGTTCGGGTTGCCGCTCACGTTCGAGGTGTAGTTCCACCAGAAGTCGTTGCCGCCGCTTTCGGTGCCGCTCCCGGATAGGGCACGGGTCGTCTTGTAGATCAAGTTGATCGAGTCGACGTAGCCGTCGCCGTTGTAGTCATAGTCGCGGAGGTCTTCGTCTTGGTGATTGGCCTTGAACCAGTTCCAAGCCTCGGTGACGAGGGTGGCAGCGCTACCGGTTTCGATTTCGCTTTGGGTATAGGAGGATTGGAAGGGGTCGGTGACGAGGCCTTCGATGTCCAGTTTCCCGTAGCTGGAAGTCAGGTAGTAACTGTGGAGGGACTCCCACGAAGTCCGCTTGGTCTGGTCGGTGTCCTTCCAGTTGGTGCCGAAGTAGGCCCGTTCGATGATGTCGAGTTCTTCGGCGGAGAAGGTGCCGTTCGTGGAACCGGCCGAACCTTTCATGTCGGCGAAGTAGATCGGGATGACGATCATCTTCGGGCTGCCTTTCGAGGGGAAGTTGCCGACCCCGAGGGTGCCGAGGCTGCTATCGGCCTTCGATAGGGCGAGACGGTCGAATTCCGTGCCCTCGCCGCCGTAGACGGTCGTGTAGCCTTTGCCTTCGCTGGCTTCGACGGAAGTGTCGGGCGAGACGGTGAAATCGACCTCGACGACGCTGGAGCGGGCTTGGAGATTGGCCCGGTAAGTGCCCTCCGGGAGGGCATCGTCGGCTCCGTACGAGACCGAGGTGTCGACCGCTCCGTCGACGATGGGGTTGATCGTGAAGACCAACTGGTTGAAGTAGTTGGAGATGTCCGCGTTCGTGTCTTCGTCGACGACCTTGGGCAAGCAGCCGTCGTAGAAGGTCGTCCCGGCGGGGATGGTGTCGTGGGTCAAGGTCATGTCGACGTGACCGGTCTTGATGAGACCCGGAACCGTGGGGCCGCAGGCAGCGAGCGCCATGGCGGTGGCAAGCAGGCTGGCGGCCAATAGGGGCTTCCTTTTCATGTCGTATCCTCCTTTATAAAAGAAATGACGCGTGGAGGCGCGGATATAAAATACAAGCAATGAATGATATTTCAATGACTATTTGTTTTTGCTTGCCTTTTGGGGAGAAGGGCCCAACAATCAACCGATGATTTCCGAGAAAGCCAGGAAAACCCTTGTCGAGGCATCCATCGCCTTCTCCCTCGGGGCGGGCGTTTTCCTTCTTGTCTTCTTCTTGACCTACCGTGGCGAAACGCCCCTCTACATAACCCCCTATTCGGATGCCGCCTTCGCTTCGGCGGCCGTCCTCCTTGGCTTCACCGGACTGCGCTTTGCCACCCGCGGCGGGGCTTTCGACATCCTCGGTTACGCCGGCTACGCTCTCGCCAATTCCTTCAAACCCCGTCCTTCAACCCGCAAATACCAGACGGCCGGCGATTACAAAGAGGGGATGCAAGCCCGCCGGAAGGAGCGCCCGGCGGTCTACTGGCCCTGGCTTCTCATCGGCGGTCTTTATCTATTGACCGCGGCCGTCCTGGCCATCGTTTATGCGGCAATGCTCTAGCATTTGGGCTTCTGAAAATAATTATTGACATATCCTAGGAGCGGTGGATACTTCCATACGCGGGCAGGCAGAATGCCCGTCGATTTTCTAAGAAAGGAGACCACTTACCATGAACAAAAAAGGTATTTTGTTCGGTGCCCTGGCGATTCTGACCCTCGCTTCGTGCGGTCCGACGGAACCCGAAGTCTCTTACACGTTGCCCAATCCCTACACGGGCCCCGTGGCGAGCGGTGTCTACAACTGGACGACAAAGCCTGAAGGCATGTCCCAAACCGATTGGGTCAATCAGCAATCGGAACTCCTCTATGAGATGGAGTCCTATGCGATGCGTCACCACCTCGCCGGCATCCCCCTTTATGACGACTCGAGCCTCGAGCTTTTCTCGCCGCGGGTCAAACTTGTTTCGGAGACATATGTCCCGGATTACGGCTTCGGCATCAACGAGTCGAGCCTCGACGAGAATGGAAACATGCACAACGGGCAGCAGTTCGCCCCGACCGGAGCCAACGAGAAGGGCTATTTCCAGTCCTACGCGACCGAGGATTCCGGCACTTTCAACTACTGGAACTCCCAAGGCCAGGATGTCTCGGGCAAGCACGGAATGATTGCCTCGACCTACTTCACCATCGTGATGAAGGAGGACAAATCCGGCTATGAGTGGATCAACGGCCTCTCGAAGGATCTCCGTCCGATTCCCCTCGTCGACGGTGAGGAAGTCGAGTACCACGAAGGCGAGACCTACACCAGCTGGCGGGTCCATCTCTTCACGGCCGAAGACGAAGGAACCGAGCAGGCCGCTGGCCGCAAGTTCCGTTACAACATCTCGCCGAAATCGAAGTATTACGAGAAATACCACAACCGGCCGATTCAACTCGAGGACTACCTGACCCCGTATCAGGCCATCCTCGACAACGCCCTCGTCCGGGCTTCCGGTCTCGTGACCGATTCCTCGGGCTTCCTCGGGGCCAACGACTACCTCTACACGACCGACGAGGACCTCAAGGACTGGTCCAATGTCGGTATCCAGCTCAACGAGGAAGAAGGGGCGATGGATTTCACCTTCGTCACCCCGAAGACCCAGTTCTACGCGATGTACAACCTCTCGAGCAGCCTCTACACCCCGCTTCCGCGGGAGTATCTCATGGAGCTCGGTGGCGATAACCCCGATGACGAAGAAGACGATGCGACCTCTTGGGCAGCCGGCTGCCGGAACTTCGGCCTCGTCGGTAGCGGTACCAACTACGAAGCCACCGTCGACAACCTCCTCTCCACCGGCCCCTACATCGTGACCTACTGGCAGACCAAGAAGCAGACCATCTACCAGAAGAACGACCTCTACTACGACACGGCGAACATCCATTTCGCCGGCTATGCCGAGACCATCTACGACAACGAAGAGGCCGCCTACCGCGACTTCCTCAACGGCAAGCTCGACAACGTCACCTGCCCTTCCGACTACATCAACACCCACAACGGCCAGTCCTATGCCCATAGCGCCGAGGGCTCGACCATCCTCAAGATCAACCTCAACTCCTGCACCGCGGCCGAGTGGAACCACTATTTCGGCCCGAACGGGACGATGTACCAACACGCCGCCAACCAAGCCTGGGACATCAAGTACCTGATGTCCGACGATGACTTCCTCGATGGCCTCTTCTTCTCGATCAACCGGGCGCAGCTCGCCAACGAGATGGGCCGTAACCCCTCGGTCGGCTATCTCTCCGATGCCTACAAGATCGATCCGGAACACAACCTCGCCTACCGCGATACCGAGGCCGGTCGCCGGGCCCTCAGCCCCTACACCTCGATCGACCCGAACGGCTACAGCACCGCCATGGCGACCACTCTCTTCCAGAGTGCGGTCCAGCGTGGGATCGGTACCGGTGCCATGGCAAGGAACACCCCGGTCAGCCTGACCTTCATCTGGCGTTATGACACCTCGATGAACAAGATCGGCGGCCTCATCAAGACGATGATCGAGTCGGTCTTCAATGCCGCGGCCAAGGAGTGGGGCGTCACCCTCACCATCAACAACCGGGTTGCCGGCGCCAGCTACACCGACGCCTACACCTTGATGGACCGCGGTGAGTTCGACCTCGCCGAAGGGGCCATCACCGGCAACGTCCTCAACCCGCTTGAGTTCATGTCGGTCATCTGCACCAACTCCCTCTCCCAGGGCTTCACCTGCAACTGGGGCGAGGACACGGCGGCTGTCTCGTCCGTCCAGCCGATCACTTGGGATGCCGATGGTGACGGAGTCGAGGAAGCCTTCTCCTTCGATGCCTTCTACACCGCTTGTAACGGTGCGGCCATCGTCGAGAACGGCGTCAATTTGGCCCCGGCAGCCCAGCCGAGCGACCCGAACAACCGGGCCTTCGTAGACGGCGGGAACACGGTCTTCGTCTTCGACACGCCGTCCACCATCGTCGATCCGGATACCGGCCACTCCCTGATTGAGTACTCCTACGGCTTCCTCTGGTTCATGATTGCCCGTGGGACGACTACCAGCGGCTGGTACAACGACCTCTCCTCCACCTACATCCAAAACGTCACCTACAACCAGAACCAGTCTTGCATTGAGTTCAGCATCCCGACCGCGACGCTCCAGTCTCTCTATGAGGGACTCCTGGAAGCCAGCGGAGGAGACGCGAGCTTCAATCAGATCTCGATTACCCTCCAGGTAACCGCTGAGTTCCCGAGCTACGGCATCACCCGGACCACGGTCGTCACCAACTACGTGCCGATCGAAACCTGCGGGGTTCACGCCTAAGCCCAATATCCTTTCTTGGGGCGGGGAGGACATCCCCGCCCTTTCCTTCGTTGAAACTTGATGATGCCCAGGGCCCTCTATCCGTGCGAAAATGACGGGTAAGCCCGCTGGCTTGAGGAAAGATCGATGTGGAAATACGTACTTAAGAGAATCGCTCTCATCATCTTGACGGCCTTCATCATCCTCTCCCTGACCTACATCCTCCTGCAGTTGCTCCCGATCACCGATCCACGGGGCAACATCCAGGCCCGGATCTCGTATTGGGATGAGCAGGTCCGTCTTGGCTATTACATAAAGCTCACGCCGTTACAAGTGGCGCAGGGCATGGTCGCCGACGTCCATTTCGCCGATAGCAACGGTACCACCTACGACTATCAGGCCATCCCGACCCTGACCCGCTATTTCAATTGGCTCCGTAACATCTTCACGGAGTGGGATTGGGGGACCTCGACCCAGATTTCCATTGGCCGCTCGGCCATGGAAATCCTGATGGAGCGCCTCCCGGTCACCATCGAGCTGAACGTCATTTCCATTGTCATATCGATCCCCCTCGGCATCGGGCTCGGCATCTGGGCCGCCCTTAAGAAGGACAAACCGACCGACACCATCATCTCGACCCTCATCATGGTCTTCATCTCGGTGCCGGGCTTCGTCCTCATTTCGTTCATGCTCCTCTGGCTTACTTTCTACAACCAGTGGCTGCCTTCCCAATGGCCGTCCTCCTCGGCGATGGCCGCCGACCCGGCCCTGGCCATCAAGGCTTTCGTCATCCCGGTCGCGGCCCTCTCTTTTGGCTCGATTGCCGGCTTTGCCCGTTACACCCGGGCCGAGCTTTGCGAGGTCATGAACTCGGAGTTCCTCCTCTTGGCCCGGACCAAGGGCCTCACCAAGCGGCAATCGATCCTCTTCCACGCTTTGAGGAACTCGATGGTTCCGATCGTCCCGATGATCATCGGGCAATTCATCTCCATCTTGAGCGGCTCGATGGTTCTCGAGCAGCTCTATGGCATCCCGGGCACCGGGCGTCTATTCGTCGAGGCCCTTGAGGCCCAGGATTATTCCGTCGTCATGGTCGATAGCGCCATCTATACCTTGATTGGCCTATTTGCCACCTTACTCGTCGACCTCTCCTACGGGGTAGTCGACCCGCGGATCCGGATGGGAGCGAGGTAACAGCATGAAAAAGAAACAACCGACAACGACCACCTCCCCAGAAACCAAGCAAGAGCAGGGCATTTCTTTCGACAAGGAAAAGGACTTTGAATTCGTCCAACTCGACAAGTCGATCCACGACACGAAGTTCGAGACGAAGCCGACGACCTATTTCAAGGACGCTTTCAAGCGCTTTTGCAAATCCAAGAGCTCGGTCACCGCGGCTGGCATCCTCGGCATCCTCATCCTCATGGCCATCTTCGTTCCGATCATCGACGGGAACAACATCGAATCGGCGAATATCGAGACGACCCTCCTACCCCCGAAATGGTTCGAGAACACGAACGGTTTCCTCGATGGGACCGGCTATGTCGAGGACGTGGTCCTCGATCCGTCGACCGATCTACCGGCCGACAACAACGGCGTCACCATCTACTTCCCCGATGCCATCCAAGGCGAAATCACCCGGGAAGAGACGACGATGAGCGACACCCTCACCCCGAATGTCCTCGATTTCGGGAAGGGCGGCTACGTGGCTTGGACTTACCTCGGCGGCTCCCAGGAGGCGACTTTCTCCTCCCCGGCCATCGAGATGCGGTCGAATAGCGTCATCGACATCAGTTACGTGACCGACGGCGAGGAGCGGCCCGACCTTTCCTTCACCGGCTACATCTCAACCGGCATGGGCGAGGAAGAGGAAAACTTCGATCTCTCTTTCACCAAAGAGGGGAATACCTATTCGACTTCTTGGGACAACACGACTTCGAATACCTCGTTCTACCTTAATTTCGAACTGTCGGGAAACGAAGTCTGGATGTCCTCCCTGAGCATCAAAGTCGACGGCGAGGAAGCGATGCTTTCGACGACGGAGATGACCATCAATCAGGAGACCGGCCGCCAGGAGATGGTGGAGGTCCCGGCTGGCATCCTCGAACCGAAGGATTTCATCTACAACAACCTCGTCGACGAAAGCAACGTCATTCCCGACGATAGCACCTGGACCTCGGCCGGTGGCACTTGGGCCATCAAGGAAATCGTCGTCACGACCGGTTCCTTCCGTTACGACTACTACAAGGGCGTCTATGGCGAGGATATCTACGAATACAACAAGCAGGAAATCGACACCTTCATCGCGAACGGCTGGATCGAGCCGACCTTCACTTGGACCAATACCAACATGGTCAACGGCGAGTGGGCGGTCGACGATGCGGCGGTGGGTTTCAAACTCACCGAACTCGGTGAGCAATATTGCCCCCTCCGGGAAGTAACGACCGAGAAATCGCAGTATTTTTACTCGATGAGCGGCGGTCATTGGTCGCAATCGGTGGTCGGGACCCGTTCCCGGTACCGGGACTTCTACTTCAAGGGCTTCATCGCCGAATGCAAGCCGGTCAATTTCATCCTCGGGACCAACAACGAAGGTGTCGATTTCTTCAAGCTCCTCTTCTCCGGCCTTCTCACCTCACTCGAACTCGGGTTGCTGGCCTCGGTCATCAACATCGTCATCGGGGTCGTCTGGGGCTCCATTTCCGGCTACTTCGGCGGGACGGTCGACCTGCTCATGGAACGCTTCACCGAGATTCTCGGCGGGATGCCGTGGATCGTCCTCATGACCCTCATCGTCCTCCTCCTCGGGAGCAACTTCTGGACGTTCCTACTTGCCCTTTGCCTTACCGGCTGGATTGGGACGAGCGCGACGACCCGGGCCCAGTTCTACCGTTTCAAGGGCCGCGAATACGTCTTGGCTGCCCGGACCCTCGGGGCCAGCGATTCCCGCCTCATCTTCCGGCACATCCTCCCCAACGGCATCGGAACCATCATCACCGGTTCCATCCTCATGATTCCCTCGGTCATCTTCCAAGAGGCGACGATCTCTTACTTGCTCCCGAATGTCCTCTCCTTCCAAGGGACGAGCTTCGGCGTCACCCTCTCACGGGCCCAGAGCTATATCTACACGGCCCCCTACCTGATCATCTCCGGTTCGATCGTGATGGCCATCATCATGATTTGCTTCAACCTCTTCGGCAACGGCCTCCGGGATGCCTTCAATCCGTCGCTCAAAGGAGGAAACGAATAATGGAAAAAGACGTCAAGGCGCTTAAGACCATCGATTACCCCTTTACCGTCGGTGAGACCCCGGCTGGCAAGGAAGCCGTCCTTTCCGTCCGCAACCTGGCCATCAGTTTCAAGACCGACGAGGGGATGGTGAGGGCGGTCCGCGGGGTCAGTTTCGACCTCTACAAGGGCGAGACCCTCTGTATCGTCGGCGAATCCGGCTCGGGTAAATCAGTCACCTCCAAGACCATCATGGGGATCCTCGCCCCGTCTGCCCACATCGACAGTGGATCCATCACCTATGAAGGCGAGGATCTCACCAAGATCGCCGAGGAGGAGTTCCATCGGATCCGCGGCACGAAGATCGGAATGGTCTTCCAAGACCCACTCTCTTCCCTCAACCCGATCATGAAGGTCGGCAAGCAAATCACCGAGGTCATGGTCATCAACGGGGACAGGGTCAAGCGGATCTATCGCGATACCATCAACGACTCCCTCATCAAGTGGAAGAACGACGAACGGCTCCTCAGCCTTGCCAAAATCGAATACAAAGAAAAAATCCATGGCAAAACCCTCTCCGATGAGGAAAAACAAAAGGCCAAGGAGGAGTTCAATGCCTATTCCTCGAAGATGAAGGAACTCATCAAGGAAGACAAGAAAGCCCTCTCTGCCAAGAAGAAGGAAGGCCGGGCAAAGGCCGCCTCCTATAAAAAGAAGTGCCTCAAGGCCCATTTCAAGAACCTCTTCCCCCTCGCGAGGAAAACCCTCGCCTCCCTTTTCACGGGCGGTTTCAGCGAGGCCTATGGCGAGCTGATCGCCGAGCGTCGACGTTACGTGAGCGAAGTACGCGTCTCGCGGAAGGAAGCCAAGCGTCGGGCCCTCAAGATCATGGAGGAAGTCGGCATCAAGGAGCCGGAACGGCGTTTCAACCAATATCCCTTCGAGTTCTCCGGGGGCATGAGGCAGAGGATCGTCATCGCCATCGCCCTCACGGCCGACCCGGACGTCCTCATCTGCGATGAACCGACGACGGCCCTCGACGTGACCATCCAGGCCCAGATCCTCGAACTCATCAACCGTTTGAAGAAGGCGAGGAACATGTCGGTCATGTTCATCACCCACGACCTCGGGGTTGTCGCCAACATGGCCGACCGGGTCGCGGTCATGTATGCCGGGAAGATCGTCGAATACGGGACGGCGGAGGACATCTTCTTCCATCCGGCCCACCCCTATACCTGGGCCCTTCTTTCCTCGATTCCCGATGTCGATAGCAAGGAGCGTCTCGAGGCCATCCCGGGGACGCCCCCGAACATGCTCTTCCCCCCGAAGGGCGATGCCTTTGCCCTTCGGAGCCGTTATGCCCTCGGAATCGACTTCCGTGAGGAACCACCGATGTTCGAGATAACCCCCACCCACTACGCAGCGACCTGGCTTCTCGATGAGCGGGCGCCGCTGGCGACGATGCCGAAGATCGTTTCCCGCCGCATCGAGATTTCCTTAGCCAAGGAGGAGGAACGCCAACATGGATTATCAAAGTGATCTCGCTTACCTCCGCCATCTCGAGGAGGAAGAGAAGAAGGCCAACGCCGACTACCTCGCCCTCAAGGAGGAGCTAGCCGCCCTCAAGAAGGCGGTGAAAAAGGCCGAAGACGAGTCGAAGGCCATCCATAAGGCCCTCCATGCACGGGAAAAGGAATTCATTGCCGTGGCTAAGGCCAGTAACCAAGGCACGGACAAAGCCGAGCTCCAAAAGGCCATCCTCAAGGCCAAGGAAGAGGCCGCGAGCGAATTCGTCGCCTCTTTGACGAGCGCTGACCTCAAAGCCAAGGAAGCCCGGGACGAATATGAAGAGAAACTCAACCGCTATGAGCATTTCTTCCTTTCCTATCGGCCCGAGATGCTCGAGGAAGGGGTGGCCCTTCGGGTCGTTCACCTCAAGCAATTTTTCAACATGGGCGGAAACTACAAGACCAAGGCCGTCCATGACATTTCCTTCGACATCAAGGAAGGGGAGTGCTTTGGCTTGGTCGGGGAATCCGGATGCGGCAAGACGACCACTGGACGCTCAATCATCGGGCTTTACGACATCACCTCCGGGTCGATTTACTACCGCGGTTACCGGATTGCGGCCGGGGACCGGTGGAACCGGAAGGAAATCAAGTGGAGCCGGATCAGGACTGCCGAGGAGATCAGGCGTTTGAAAGAAGAGTGCCGGAGCGAAATCGAGGAACTCCAGAAAGACGGACCTTCGGTCATTTCCGGCGGCGAGGACGGGATGGGAAAGACCGTCGAGGCCGTCCGCGCCAAGTACGACGAACAGATCGAGGAGCTCAAGAAGGCCCTCGACGTCCATCGCGCGATCCAGAAAAGGCTCATCAAAAAGATCAAGTACGACCAGGAACACCGCGACCGGAAGTTCATGAACAACATCCAAATGATCTTCCAAGACCCGATCGATTCCCTCGACCCCCGGATGACCGTCGAAGACATCATCCAGGAAGGCCTCAAGATCCAGCATCACACCAACAAGGAAGAAAACCACGCCAAGTGCGTCGAGATGCTTGAGAAAGTCGGCCTCCTCCCGGAGTATGCCTCCCGTTACCCCCATGAATTCTCCGGCGGCCAACGGCAACGCATCGGCATCGCCCGGGCCCTCATCATGAACCCGAAGTTCCTTATCTGCGATGAACCGATCTCAGCCCTCGATGTCTCGATTCGGGCCCAGATCCTCAACCTCCTCAATGACGTCAAGGAAGAAATGGGTCTCACGATGCTCTTCATCGCCCACGACCTGTCGGTCGTCAAATACTTCTGCGACCGGATTGCCGTCATGTATTTCGGCTCAATCGTCGAGCTCACGACATCGGAAGAACTCTTCCGGCACCCCCTTCACCCATATACGAAGGCCCTTTTGAGTGCCATCCCGAAGCCCGATCCCCTGAGCGAGAAGAACCGGGTGCGGCTCGTCTACGATCCGGCGACCGCCCACGATTACAGCGAGGAAAAGCCCTCGATGGTCGAAATCATCCCCGGCCACTTCGTCTATGCCTCGCCAAGCGAAGTCCTCAAATACAAAGCCGAGATCGAAGCCATCGACCAAAGCACCCCGCTTGAGGAAGAAAAGCAAGATCAAAAAGCGAAAAACAGCCGCAAAAAGGCCGCGAAAGGAGGGAAATGAACATGCGTGAATTCCTGAAGAAAGCGCAGGACATCCTCTCCATCAAGACGAAGAAGAAGGTCTATCGTCCCCGTCCGAGCGTGATGGGAATCCTCTCCCTCGCGACCGGGCTCATCGCCCTTGCCTATGCCATTTTCTGCACGGCTACCCACTTCTTTATCCCGGGTATCTCGGACAACGGGGAACACCTCATCATCGCCGTCTTCAGTTGGCTCATCGCCGCTTCGCTTCTACTACTCTCCCTCGACCTCTTCTATCGGAGCGAGGCCAGTCACGTCCTCATCGTCTTCCTCGGCGGGACCATCGTCCTTGCCTATCAATTGGCTCAGGGCATCTATCGTCTGGGTGAGGGCAACGACGTTGGAAACGGGGTTGTCTATGTCGTAACTGCCGTCCTCGTGTTCTGGAGTCTCCTCTTCTTCCTCAAGAAGGCCTTTGACGGGGATGCCAGCTGGCTCATGAAAACCTCGATCGGCCTCTCGATTGCCGGCTTGGTCTGTTCCTGGGCTTTCTCCTACATGATCCTTGAGGCCTTCGCCCACGCCAACGATTCCCTTTTCTGGGACGGCGTAATCGTCGGCATCCTCACGCTCTGTGCTTTTGTCTATTGTTCCTTCACGTCCGTGACATCCGACTACGACCCCCATCCGATCATGGTTGACGAACTGGGCAACGTCATCGAAGAAAAAGCATGAGAAGACATTCTTTGGCTTTCCTGGGAGCCCTTTTCCTGTCTTTTTCCCTTGTCTCCTGCGACCTTTCGATCTTCGACATCGTCGGAGGCGGCCCTTCCTCGTCGCCTCTTCAAGACTCACACGGCTTTGAGGACAGCCTCCATACGCAGAACGGATTCAGCCAGGTGAGGGGCGACATCAGTCTCGAGGACTATGGGGAAGTGGCCGGTACCCTTGCCTATCCCAGCAAGGGCAGCCAGAAGCTCCTCGTGCTTCCCATCATCATCGAGGATTACGAGTTGAGCCCTTCTCGGCAATCCAAGATCATTTCCGATCTCGAAGCCCTCTTCAATGGAGAGGCTGACGAGACCGGTTGGGAATCGGTCCGGAGTTTTTATGAGGCTTCCTCCTATGGCCAACTCCAAATCGAGGCGACCATTGCCCCGTGGTACGATTCGGACAAGACCATCGAGGAAATCGACCGCCAAAACAGCTCTTCGCTCACTTCCGAGGGCGTTTCTTACCTCATGAGGGAGGCCATCGAGGCTTACCGTGAGTCGAGCGGGGACGACCTCTCGTCCTTTGATTCCAACCAAGACGGTTTCATCGATGGGGTTTGGATGGTTTATAGCGCTCCCCACGACCTCAGGGTCTCCGGAACCCTCTGGGCCTTCACCTACTGGGATTACGAAGCCCCGGAACTCATCCACTCCCCGAGCCGCCCCCTTGGCTATACCTATTGCTGGGCTTCCTACGACTTCATGTATGCCGGCTATGGGGAAACGGCAGTCGACTGCCACACCTTCGTCCACGAAACCGGCCACATGCTCGGTCTCATGGACTATTACGACACGGCTTACAACCGCTCCCCGCTTGGCTATCTCGACATGATGGATGCCAACGTCATCGACCACAACGCCTACACGAAGTTTTCCCTTGGCTGGATCAATCCCTATTTGGTCGACCGGCCCGGCGAGATCACCATTTCCCCGCAATGGAAGAGCGGCGACGCCATCCTCGTCCCGACCGAGGACGGATGGAACGGATCGAGTTTCGACGAATATCTCCTCATTGAGCTCTACGATCCCCACGGGCTCAACGAGCAGGATAGCGTCGAAGGGTATAGCGACAGCGGCCAACCGGCCATCTACGGTTTTCGAGAGCCGGGCATCCGGGTCTACCACGTCGATGCCCGCCTTTGCCTCATCTCTTCGACGATGGCAGGAAACTATTTCGACGGTTTCTCGGATGACCTTTACATCAGTTCCAACGGTTATGAACGGACCCTCATGGCCAATACGAACACCTATGGGGAGTCCTATGCCGGGAACGACGATTTCACTCTCTTGACCCTCATCACTCCCGAGCAGGTCAACATCCCGATGGCCAAGACCAATTACCTCGCGACCGACGAGTTGCTCTTCCATGAAGGGGATTCCTTCTCCCTTGAAGGCTGCGCCGTACAGTTTCCCTACGACGGGAGCGATTACCGCGCCCCGAATAGCAACGATGAATCCGGCTTCGCCCTGACCTTCACCGTGAGCGACATCGCCTCGGATGGGAGTAGCGCCACCATCGCCTTCACCTACGCTTAGGCGCGAGCGCGTATTGCATGTGTCCACCCATGCACGTAAAATCATGACCGTTCAGTTTTGAGGTTCCATTATGAAAAAAGCCAATAATGCCTATGCCCTCCTCGGGATCCTCGCCATCCTCCTCGGCGGGGCGGCCTTCGGGCTCTTCGCCGCGCCGGCGGTGACGACCTCCGTCCTCTCCGACGGAGCCTCCCTCTATGATTTCGTCTTTGGGAATGCCTCCTTCGCTGCCCTCGAGTCGACCGGCACCTTCGTCCTTGCCTTCGTCGTCCTCGTGATCGCCTGCGCCTTCGAACTCATTGCCGTCGTCTTCTCCTTCGGTAGGAGCCGGAAGTTTGCCGGCTTCCTCCATCTCCTCGCCGGCATCCTGGCTGCCATCTCGGCGGTCACCGCCTTCCTCACCCCGAGCGTTGCCCCGGCGGTGATTCCCAATGTCGATTACGTGATTGCCTACGGGGCCATCGCTTCCGGGGCCGTCCTCGCGGCCCAGGCGCTTGTTTCCCTCGGCCTCGGCGTCACCGCCCTCTTCCTTGGCAAGAAGAAGTAAGGAAGATTCGATTCTTGGAGGCGGTCACCGCCTCTTTTTAATTGAGATGAAGGACAAAACGGTTACCAACGTCATTCGCCTCCTCAAGGCGGTGGGGATTGCCCACGAAGTCCATTGCTACGATCCCTCGACCGTCGACGGCGAAGCGGTGGCCGCTTGTCTAGGCGAGGACAAAGCCCGGGTTTACAAGTCCTTGGTCACCGTTGACGACAAAGGGCGTCACGCGATGTTCGAGGTCAGGGTGGATCGGGAACTCGACCTCAAGAAAGCGGCCAGGGCTCTCGGGGCGAAGTGGGTGAAGCTGATCCCCCAACGCGAACTCCTCCCCCTGACCGGCTATGTCCACGGCGGCTGTAGCCCCATCGGGCTCAAGAAGCGAATGCCCTGTTACCTCGACGAATCCTCGCTCTTTCACGAAAGCATCTTCGTCTCGGCCGGGCAACGTGGTCTTCAGGTGGAACTATCGCCCATTTCCTTGCGTGACTACCTACATGCGACAACGGGGGATTACTCGAAGGAAAAATCGGTCTTTTGACCTGTCCAGCCCAAATTGACAGTGAGTATTCATAGCTAAATGAACGGCTCACCATCCGGCTATGCGCGTTTTTGAACAATTTTGGCAATTGGGACTTGCAAGTGCTAAGGAATCGACTACCATATGGTTAGCACTTGAAATAGAAGAGTGCTAGGAGGTATCCAACATGAAAAACGAACTCACCAACTTCGAAGGCGGTTTCTTCGACCCCCTCTTCGACTTCTTCACCCCGGACATCATCCGGAACAGCCACGTGGCCCGTGGGCTGGAGATGCGGACAGACGTCAAGGAAAGCGATGTCGACTACGAACTCGATGTCGACCTCCCGGGCCTCAAGAAAGAGGACATCTCGGTCACCCTCGATGACGGTTATCTCACCATCAAGGCCAAATGCGACCGTTCCGAAAAGGAAGGCGCTGGCAAGAAGAATTATGTCCATCGCGAACGCTTCTCCGGCGTGAGCAGCCGTAGCTATTACCTTGGGAGTGTCGAGGAAGACAAGATCGAGGCCAGTTTCACGGACGGGGTCTTGCACATCGTCGTCCCGAAGAAAATCGAGAAGCCGGTCACAAACGGCCGCCGGATTGAAATCAAGTAAGACCAGGCAACGCAAGACCGGGCAGCGATGCCCGGTTTTCTTGTCTTGAAAGACAAGGATGGCGGCCTGGGCTATAATTTCCACCGGTTAAAGGAGCACTATACATGCATACCATCGAATTGAAAAAAGACCTTTACTACGTCGGGGTTGTCGACCACTCCCTCAAGGTGTTCGACGTCGCCGTGAAGACCGATTACGGGACTTCCTACAATTCCTATCTCCTCAAGACGAATGATGGGGCAGTGGTCTTCGAGGGCAGCAAGCGGGCCTTCAAGGACGAGTACCTAAACAACATCCGTTCATTGACCCCCATTTCGGAAATCAAATACATCTTCGTAACCCATACCGAACCCGACCACACCGGCTCGATCGAGGCCCTTCTTGACGAAAACCCGGATATTACTGTGGTTGCTTCCTATGCCGCCCTCGCCAACCTCGAGAAGATCCTTCGTCGTCCCTTCAAGAAATTCCAAATGCTCCCTGGTGGGAACCTCTCGTTCGGGGGATATACCTTCAACTTTGTCTCGGGACTCCTCCTCCATTGGCCGGATGTCATGTTCACCTACATCAAGGAACTCAAGTGCCTCGTTTCCTGCGATGCCTTTGGAGCCCATTTTGCGTCGGATGACATCCTTCTTTCCAAAGAGAAGGACAAAGGCGGTTACAAAAAGGCCCTGAAGTACTATTTCGACAACATCATGGGCCCGTTCGCCAGTTACGTCCTTCAGGCTTGCGACCGGGTCTCAAAACTCGAGATCGAAATGATCCTCCCCGGCCACGGTTGCATCATCGACGAGCACGTCGAGGAGCAGATCGAACTCTATCGGGAATTGGCCAGGCCCCTCGTCCCCCATGCCGACGGGAACAAAGTGACCATCGTCTATGCCTCGGCCTACGGTTACACCAAGGAAATGGCCCTCTACCTGGCCAGTCGCTTCAAGGAAGACGGGAAGGAAATCGATCTGTTTGAGATCGACGCCCTCAATTACGCCTCCCTGAAGCCGGAGATCATCAAGTCAATCTACGGAACCGGCACTCTCCTACTCGGATCCCCGACCCTCGTTGGGGATGCCATCTCCCTCTTCTACGACATCCTCGGGAGCTTCTTCTGGACGACGGCCCAAGGAAAGAAAGCCTCGGCCTTCGGGGATTACGGCTGGAGCGGGGAAGCGGTTCCCCACTTGAGCGACCGTTTGAAACAACTCCATTTCAGTGTCATTCCCGGTTACCGGGTCAACTTCAAGATGGATGAGACGGCCAAAGAAGGGCTAGAGGCCTATTATCAGACTTTGAAGTAACCATCAACGGAAAGATATCCCTTGCAAAAGAGGGATATCTTTTATTTTTTCAACAAGGGAACGATTTCTTTCTGCCGGCCCGCCACGACTATCGGTTGCCTACCTTCGATGAGGACGTCGGTCTCGCTTCTCAGCCCGAATTCGGGGAGGTAGATGCCCGGCTCGAGGGAGAAGGAATTCCCATCGACGATTTCGCGGAAGTCGTGCGATTCGTAATCGTCGATGTTGACACCAGGGCCGTGGGGTCCCTCATCGGAGTAGATCGAATGACCCGTCCGGTGGGTGAAATAGGCCCCGTATCCGGCCCCCTCGATGAAGGAACGCACAAGATCGTCTACTTCACATCCCTTGACAGCCCGATTGGGCAACTCCCTAGTTAGGAAAGCAAGGGCCTGATCGATCGATTCCTTGAGTACGCCAAAGGGCTTTGCCATCCTCGCAGGCACCTCTTCCCCGGCATAGGCCATCCAAGTAATGTCCGCGTAGACGGCGCGCGGGGTTTTCTTCTTGGCCCAGATGTCGATGAGGATGAGGTCGCCGGGCCTGATTGGGGAGTGGGCTTCAAGGGTTGGCTGGTAATGGGGATTGGAGGCGTTCGCGTTGACCGCGACAATCGGGAGGTCATCAAAGATGAGCCTCTCTTCGTCCATCCTCCGCCCGAGGTAGGATTGGACTTCGTACTCGTTGAGGCCGAGACCGGCAAGAAGGCGCTTCCGAATCAACCCAAAGGCTTCTTCAACGAGGCGGAGGAGGATGTCCGCGGCCTCTTTCTGACTGCGCTTGCCCTCTTCGTCGATGACCGCGGTAAGGCGGTTGATGAGGTCCGCGGATGAGACGATTTTCTTTCCTAACCCCTTCACGAAGGCTGCCGAACCGTAGTCGGCGAGGCTCACCCGCGGGAGGAGTCCGGCCTCAGAGACGTCCATCATGACGCTATCGAAGCCGACCAGCGATTTCTCGAGGAGAAGGAGGAATTCCTTCCATGTCCGGTACTCGAGGACGAGGGCCCCTTTCAATGATGGGGTGTTTTTCAAAAACGGAATATCGAGGGTCTGGGCGATGATGGTCAAGCCGCCTTTGGAAAAGAGGAAGGCGATCTTCCTAGTGAGCAGCAGCCCGGCAGTCAACTCATGGACGACCGGGTTCCGGTTCTCGTAATCGAGGGTCAGGTAGGCCTCGGCCCCACTCCTTGATAACTCTCTGATGAAGTCATCGATTTTGCGCATGGCTCCATTTTAATCGAAAGAACCGTTAATATTAGTCGCCATGGATGAACTAGAAACGCCATTCGCCCCACAAGAAGGGGAAATCCCCCTTTCCGAACACCCCAATCCTTATTTCGAACGCCCTTCATGCCTTTCTTTGAACGGCGAATGGGATTTCTCCCTGAGTAAAGACCCAAGGTTCCCGAGCACCTACTCCGAGCAGATTCGGGTACCCTTCGCGGTTGAGACGAAGGCTTCTCTCATCGGGAAGAAGGTATGTCCCGACGACTACATGCATTACGAACGGGAAATCACCTTTCCCGAGGAGATGGTTGGGGAGGCCGGACGGATCGTGTTCACGAACGTCGATCAGGTCGCGGATGTCTTCCTCGACGGGGTTCATCTCGCCCATCACGAAGGGGGATATCTTCCCTTCGAGGTCTATGTCGAGAGAGTCCGTTCAAAGATGCAGCTCTCCGTCCTTGTCCATGACGACACGGAAAGCGATATCTATCCCCGGGGGAAACAGTCCCTTCGCCCGAGAGGCATATGGTATACCGCCACGAGCGGCATCTACGGCCCGGTCTATTTCGAGTCCCTACCGAAGGCGGGACACATCAAGGGACTCCAGCTCATTAGGGATTACGACAATCGGAAACTCATAATCAAGGCGGATATTGCGGGCGATTTCTCGCCAATTACCTTTGAATGTTACTATTTGGACCACTTGGTTGGGAAAGCCGAAATCGGCCCCGATCTCACCACGGAAATCGCCCACCGTTCGGCTTTCTTCCCCTGGTCGAGCGAACATCCCTCTTTATACCGTTACGTCGCCAAAATGGGCGAGGACGAAGTCCGGGGCGTCTATTCGTTTGTCAAAATCGAGACGAGGAAGGCCGGCCCTCACACCCGCATTTACTTGAATGATGAGCCGCTTTTCCTCAATGGGATCCTCGACCAAGGCTATTGCCCGGAAAGCGGATTGACCTATCCCTCCTACGAAGCGATGGAAAAGGACATCGACTTCATCAAGGAAGCCGGATTCAATTACATTCGGAAGCATATCAAGGTCGAACCCCTCCGCTTTTATTACCTCTGTGAGAAAAAGGGCATCTACGTCGGACAGGATTTCGTGAACGGTGGTAGTCCCTATTCGCCTTTCTTCATCATGGCCTGTCCCTTCGTCAAGTTGGAGGTCGATGACGAAACCCATCTCCACCTTGGCAGGAAAAGCGCCCGAAGCCGGGAATTCTTCGAAAGACAAATGGACGATCTGGTAAAACATTTCTCCCCTGTCTCCTCCGTTGTGCTCTGGACCCTCTTCAATGAGGGTTGGGGCCAATTCGACAGCCGCCGGTTATGCAAGAGGCTCCGCGAACTCGATCCATCTCGTCTCATCGACGCGACTTCCGGCTGGTTCGACACCGGATCGGGCGATTTCGACAGCCATCATGTCTATTTCCGGAAGGCACGTCTTCATAACGACGGCCGCCGGGTCCTTGCCCTCAGCGAATTCGGGGGCTATTCGTTCAAGGTGAAGGGCCACGCCTCCAATCGGCCTTCCTTCGGTTACAAGACGTATCGTAAGCTTGAAAAGCTCACGGAGGGCTTCAAGAAGCTTTATCTCGAACAAATCCTTCCCCTCGTCCGGGATGAGGGCCTCTCCCTTCTTGTCTACACCCAGTTAAGCGACGTCGAGGGAGAAATCAACGGACTTCTTACTTACGACCGGAAAGTGAGTAAAATCAACCCCGCCGCGATCAAGGAAACGGTCGATGTTCTCCAAAAGGCCTTCCTTGACGCGATTGGCAAGGAGCGACTTCCGTGAGCATCAAAGCCCTCTTCTTCGATATCGATTGGACTCTTTACGACCATGAAGCCAAGGGCTTCGATTCCAATAGCATCAAGGCCATCAGAAAGCTCGCGAACAGCGGGATCGACTGTTTTCTCTCGACTGCCAGAACGCCGGACTCGATGGAGGAACTCGGGGTCTTCGACCTCGACATCCCTTGGCGTGGCTATATCAATTCCGCCGGGGCGGTGACCGTCCTTGACGGGAAGATCATCAAGGAATTCCTAATGGAGCCAAAAGACGTCGATGCCTTCTTCCGCTTTGTCAATTACCTCCATTTGTCCGCGGAAATCCTCCATCCGACCGAGACCTATTTCTTTGGGACCGACACCCCGTATTCGGCGGCCTACTACAAGACCTTCAAGGAAACGAGGAAACCCATTCTTCCCTTTGGGCAGCCCTCGCTCAGCAAAGTGACCGGATTCAATCTCTTCGTCTCGTCGGATTACGATGCCCTTTTTGCCCGTCGCTTCCCGAATCTGGTTTTCCGGCGGTATGCCCCGTTCGGAGTTGACGTGATGCCTTGTCACCGGGAAAAGGGGGACGGAATCAAGGCCATCTTGGATGCCCTCGGCTACAAGAAAGAAGAAGCCCTCGCCTTTGGGGACAGTCTCCAAGACATCCCAATGAAGACGGCCGCCCATTTCATCGCGATGGGAAACGCCCCGGAAGAAGTGAAGGCCGCGGCCGACGAGGTGACCCTCCCGGTTGGCGATAGCGGGGTGGCACATGCCCTTGAACAACGCTTTGCCCAATTGACCGATCTGTAGTTATCAAAGCGGGGAAGCCTGAGGGAGCAGTGACCTAGTAACGGCGGTGTTCCTTGTCAAAGGCCTTCTTACCTTCGGTAAAGGAGAAATAGGGATGTTTCTTAAGATAGGCGGCCAATTCCGCGTCCTTTCGGTAACGCCTTCCTTTTTCTTCCATGAATTCCGTGAGTTTTCGGTAAGCCAGTGGGCTCTCTTTCTCGATTGTAAGGGCCAATAAATGGGCAAGGAGGATGAGGTGCTGTTTGAAAAGACAATGGGCGACGTCCGTCTGCCCGGTGCGTTGAATTTCCGAAGGGCACCCGCCGCCGCAATGTTGTTTGTAGGGGCAACCAATGCAATTCATTATTTGCCCTTCGAATGCCTCGGTTGGAGAAGGGCTGGCAATTTCGCCATCTTGGTAGGAAGCAAGGGCAGGGCATGGATATAGTTTGCCGTCCACGTCCACGTTGAAGCGGGAAATGCTGGCATCGCAGCGGTTGATTGCGTAACGTTTCATTATCGCGTCGCCGTAAAATCGCCCAAAGAAGTCATCGCCATTGAGAAGGGTAAACGATAGCGACAAGTCGTCGGCGAGGGCATCATCGAGGAGGCGCTCGGCCAAATCTTCATATTCCTTTAACCAGCCCTTTAGATTATCTATGGCCCTCTGGCTGGGCGGAAGGAAACCGTTCGAAAATCCTACCGAAGTTCCAAAAGAATATCGAGTAGTGGGTAGGGATCCACGCCGAAAGTAAGCGCGCAGCCGACGTAGTCGCGGGTGGGGATAGATCTTACGTTGGCAATGATCCGTTCATAAGTCCCGATGTTCGAGACATTCCTACGATGGGCATCGCGGATTTCCTTGGTTCCATCAAGACTCACACCGAAGAGGACGCCTTCCTCTTGGAGGTGCAGGGCTCTCTCCTTGTTTAAAAGAAGTCCATTGCTTACCAAGGTCGGAAGGACCTCGAGTCGGAGCTCATCGCTTTTCTTCTTAGCAAAGGAAGCCACGGCATCGATGACCTTCTGATTCAAGAGAGGTTCGCCCTTTCCGGAGAGGTCGATGAAGTATTTCTCCCCATCGGGAAAGCGGCCGAAGAGCCTTTCCAGGGGGGACAGGGCTGTGTCGACATCCATTAAGCGGCCGGTTTTCCCTTGATTGAAGCAATAGTCACACCGCATGTTGCAGGCATCGGATATCGAAAGGGAGAAGTTATAGGCACGGGGACGAATGGCGGTGGCGGCAAGGATGAGCTGCTCGGGAGGCAAAGCGGGTCGGCCTCCAAAAGAAAGGTTGAGCGAAAATAGTGACGTAGAATCGTCGCAGTAGAGTCTTCGTCCAAGAAGGTTGAATTCGGATATCACGAGTCAATTCCGGTTGTTTATGGTGACAATAGATGAATTTTTCTCAGGGTCTCCGTCAAATGGAGTGCCGTCTTCATTGAGCCCAAGAAGACGATATCCATATTCGATTACGGCGCGGTGAACACTCGAATCTATCGAATAATAGCCTCTCTCGCGGCTCAATGGTGCGTCATCTACTATTTTCACAGTCTGGTTGTCATCAATGATCCATAAAGAATATTCGAGTCCGATACTCGCAAAATTAAGGATGCAGCGGTCATCATATTCTTGCAGACCGGGTCCGGTACGGGAGAAATATGCCAGCTCTTCAAATTCAGTTTCAGAAAGGATATCGGAGAGTTCGGAACTCTCGTCGTTTGGCTTCCATTCCCCGGATGATGTCTGTCCATAGATAATGCAACCTCTCTCAAGACTCTTAAGGAGATTTTCAGGTGTTGCTGATTTTGGGAACAGAAAACACCCCGAAAGTGTGAGCGACACCGCTCCAACCATCGCGGATTTAACACATCGAGAAGACATTGTCGTTAAAAACATCCGTTATCACAGCGAATCTAAGGATTCGCGGCATGGTTCGTAGTGATCCATGTGATGTTTCCTGTCTTAAAATTTTCTTTTGCTGAACCACGATGTCAAGAAACATCACGCCAGTCATGGGATTCACATTTCCGTAGCTTCCCCGTAATGAGGATGGCAGGTGCCGCTCCCAACTTGCAAAACATTGATGCGTGCCCATCCGGGCGCGTGTAAAATGGGCCGGCATGGAAAAGGACGACCGCCAAATGGAAACGCCGTTCCTCGATGCCGTGGAACTGGCCAGTCGAGAGATACAATCGCCTTTCGACGTCCCCGGACATCATCTTGGGAACATCGATACGCGGGCCATCGAGGTATTCGGCCGCCGGGTCTACGAATGTGATCTCAATGCCCCTTTGGGGCTCGACAATCTCGCCCAGCCGCGAGGAGTTATTTTGAAGGCAGAACGCCTTTTGGCCGAAGCCACTGGGGCCGACGATGCTTTTTTCCTGGTCAATGGGACGACCAGCGGGATCATCGCCATGTTCTTGACTGCCCTCAAGGCGAACGACAAGGTACTTTTGCCCAGAAACGTTCACAAATCCGTCATCAATTCATTGATTTTGTGTGGTGCGATTCCCGTTTACGTGATGCCGGAAATAGATGATGAACTCAACATAGCCAACCAACCCTCGCTTCGCGATTGGGAAAAAGCGATTCGGCAGCACCCTTCGGCCAAAGCCCTCTTCGTCATCAACCCAACCTACTTTGGGGCGGTCGGCCCACTGACAGAGCTTGTTGAACTTGCCCACTCACACGGCATGGCCGTCCTCGTCGATGAGGCCCACGGGGCCCATTATTACTTCAAGGCTTCAAGGGCCCTTCCCTCGGCCATGGATGCTGGCGCGGACATCTCCAGCGTCTCCTTCCACAAGACGGCCGGGAGTCTTACCCAAAGTTCCGTCCTTCTCATGCATTACGGTCTGTTTACCCGGGAGGATGTCCAGAAATCCCTCAACGTCCTAACGACGACCTCTCCCTCGTCGATTCTCATGGGATCCCTTGATGCCGCTCGGGCATACGTGGCCTCGGAAAATGGACGCGCCGACATGGAGAAAGTCTATCTTTTGAGCGACTACGCCCGTTCGGAAATCGCCAAGATCGATGGTTTCTATGACGTGTCCCGCGAGCACTTCATCCGCCACGGAGCCTACGACTACGACGTTACCAAACTCGTCATCGGCCTCGACCGGCTGGATATTTCCGGGTTCGAACTATACCGGATCCTCCGGGAAAGATACCGCATCCAGATGGAACTGGCCGAAAGCCATGCCGTCCTCGGGATCCTCGCCATCGGGACGAAGAAGGAACACATCGACAATCTTTTGAAAGCCCTCCGGGAAATCGGGAAGGAACATTTCCATTCGGAGATGAAGCCAGTCCACCGGCAGTTCGATTCCTCCTTTCCGTTTGCCCTCATCCGGCCGCGGACGGCCTTCCACGCTCCCGGGCGGGTCATGAAACTCGACGATCTCGACGGGGAGATCAGCAAGGAGCAGGTCATGATTTACCCGCCGGGCATTCCCTTCATCTGCCCGGGCGAGGTGTGGACGAAGGACCTTATCAAAAGAGTTAAGAATTACCAAGCCTCCGGCGTGAAGACGATGTCGAGCTTCGAAGACGGCTACGAGGTAGTCGACATCCGGAACTGGAAACGCTTCCGCCTTTATGAACGGCGGCTCCGCGATTACCTCGAGAGCAAGATCTCGACCCCACGGGAGGATGGTTACCGCCTCCCCTTCGAAGGGGATGCCCACGATACGACTTTCATCCTCCTCCCCTTCCGCCGGGATACTTGGCGGGAAGGGGCCGAACCGGCCATCAACGAGATTCGACGGCTTGTCGAGGAACTCTCGCGTTTTGAAAACGTCGTCGTGGGAATCCACCCCTCTTACTACAAACGTTATGCCCCGAGGTTCCAAGACTATCCGAATACCAAGACGATTTCGATCCGCTACAACGATTCCTGGGCCCGGGATACCCTCCCTTTCTTCCTCAGCAATGGCAAGAACGTAAGGACGCTCGATTTCCGCTTCAATGCCTGGGGCGGGGATTATGACGGCCTCTACCGAAACTACCGCGACGACGATAGAATCGCCTCCGTCCTTTCCAAGCGGATGAAGCTACGTTCCTATTACGTCGACGACTTCGTCCTCGAGGGAGGTTCCGTGGCCCTCGATGGGAAAGGGACCCTCATCACCACCGAGGCTTGCCTCCTCTCCAAGGGAAGGAACCCGACTCTCGGGAAGAAGGAAATCGAAGACCGGCTGATGACCTATTTCAACGTCGAGAAGGTCATTTGGCTACCCCATGGCATCTATCTCGACGAGACGGACGAGCACGTCGACAACATGCTTGCCTTCGCTCGCCCGGGTGAGGTTTTTCTTGCTTGGAGCGACGATCCCGACGACCCCCAATATGAGTATTCGCGGGATGCCCTCGCCATCCTCAAGGAAGAGACTGATGCAAAGGGACGGCCTTTCAAAATCCATCTCCTCCGGGTCCCGAGCCCGGCCCTCAGGATGAGCGAGGCGGAAGCCCGGGGCCTCCATAAGGAATCCTCGACCCTCGACGTCCGAGAAGGCGGTCGACGCCTCGCGGCCTCTTACGTCAACTTCATCCACGGGAAGGATTACGCGATCATCCCGGCCTTTGGGGTGAAGGAAGACCATTTGGCCTATCGGGAATTCGTAAGCGCCTTTCCCGAGAAGGAAGTCATCCAGATCCCAACCAGGGAGATTCTTCTAGGTGGGGGTAACATCCACTGCCTCACGATGGCCCTCGGGGCAATCAAGGAGACTCAATGAAGCTTGCCATTTGTCAATACGGAGTACCGAAGGAAAAGGCCAAGGCCATCGCCAAGGCGACTTCCTTCGTGAGGGAAGCGGGGAAGCAGGGGGCCGAGCTCATCCTCCTCCCCGAACTCTTCGAAGGGCCTTATTTCTGCCAAGTCGAGGATTACGGGAACTTCAAGTTGGCCGAGGAATACGTTTCGTCAACGACCATTGCCCATTTCCGGGACTTGGCCCGGGAGGAAAACATTGTCATCCCGGTCTCTTTCTTCGAACGGGCGGGGAATGTCTACTTTAATTCCCTGGCCATGATTGACTCGGGCGGAGAGTGCCTCGGACTCTACCGGAAGAGTCACATCCCAACTGGGGCTTGTTACGAGGAGAAGTTCTATTTCGCCCCCGGGAACACCGGCTTCAAGGTCTTCAACACCTCGGTCGGCAAAATCGGGATCGGCATCTGCTGGGACCAGTGGTTCCCGGAGACGAGCCGGATCCTCGCCCTCATGGGTGCCGAGCTCATCCTCTTCCCGACTGCGATCGGTTCCGAGCCGGTCCTCGAGAAAGACTCGATGCCCCATTGGAGGAACGCGATGATCGGCCAAGCGGCCGCGAACCTCGTCCCGGTTGCCGCTTCCAACCGGATCGGGATCGAGAAGGTGGGGGATTCCTCAATGACATTCGGTGGCTTTTCGTTCGTGAGCGACCAACATGGCGAACTCCTCGTTGCGATGAATCGGGAGGAAGAAGGAATCAGGATCATCGAGCTCGACCTTCCGAAAATAAACGAGGAACGTTATTCATGGGGGGTCTTCCGGGACCGCCGGGTCGACCTCTATGGCGGCCTTTTGAAGCAGACCCTAACCGACGTGGCCCCAGAGAAGAAGGGCCACGAGAATGGCGATGGCCATCAGCCCGATGAGAATCGGGAAAAGGTAGCGGGGATCGAAGCCGGGCTTTTTCATCGCCTCAATGATAGTGTGGAAGGCCAATAATGGAATGGCTTTGGCTCTCCATCGTCTTCGCCTTTGCCCTCTCCCTTGATTGCTTCGCGCTCAGTGTCTCGGACGGGCTCGCCTATCCGGACATGGGGAGGAAGAAGGCCTTTTTCACGGCCGGGGCCTTCGGCCTTTTCCAAGGACTGTTCCCCTTGGCTGGCTTCCTCCTTGGTCTTGCCTTCAGCGAATGGATCGATTTTTATGACCACTGGGTCGGCTTTGCCCTGTTACTAGCCATCGGGCTGAAGATGATCATCGAAAGCGTAGTTGAGCTAGTGAAAAAGAAAAAGGAAAACGAAGGGGAAAGCTCCGGCAAAAAGCTTACATATCCAATGATTTTGATTCAGGGCGTGGCCGATTCGATTGATGCCCTCGCCATTGGGGTGACTGTTAAGACGAATATCCAGGCCACCTCCGATTACCAAATCTACCTCTGCTTCCTCATCATTGCCGTGATCAGTTTCGGCGTATCCCTCCTTGGCATCTACGGTGGTCGCTTCTTCAACAGACTGTTTAGGGGAAAAGTCGAGATAACCGAGATAATCGGTGGTTCGGTCCTCGTCATCCTCGGAGTTTTCATCCTTCTCGAAGGCCTTGGCATCATGGGTTAAGATATCCCCATGAACAAAGCCCCAATTCTAGCCTCGGTCCTCCTATTCGCCTTTTTGACCGCATCCTGCGAGCCGGTCAGTGGTTCTCACGGGGATTCCTCCTCACGTTCCTTCGTGTCCTATGTCGGTTCCAGCGAAACCGTCCATGAGGATGAAATTCCGGCCTTGATTGAAATCGAGGCGAATGTCGGCACGGATAGGGACGGAGGCGTCTATTTCGATCTTGGCCCCGGCTTCGTCCTCAAAGGCGGTTACCTAGACGGGAACGACATCGTCATCGAGCAAGGCGGGACTTTGACCAATGCGGCCGCCTATTCTTCTTGGGATGGCCTCACCGTCGAATTCTCCAGCGCGGGCGAGAACGCCTTCCTGATGGCCAAGTCATCCTATTTCCCCATCGACAACGGCTCAATCGGGGCTGAGCGGCTCGCTTCTGGTGAAACCGTTGAATTCATCGACGGAAACCGTTACTTCTCCATCTATGCAGCCGTCGGGGACTTCGTCGTCTCGGGCATTGAGATCACTTCTATCCACGTTCCCGATAACCCAGTCCAGGAACTGGAGGCCATCGACATCTATTCCATCAACGACACCCACGGGGCGGTCGATTACATCTACGGGGACGGGACTTACCAACTCGGTCTTGCGAAGCTTTCTTCCCTTTACAAAGACCTTTACGCCGAAAATCCCGACGGGACGGCCATCATCTCGGTCGGGGACATGTGGCAGGGGAGCGCGATTTCTAATCTCAGCTATGGCCGCATCATGGTCGAATGGATGAACCTAGTCGGCTTTGACTCGATGAGCATTGGGAATCACGAATTCGATTGGGGAACCTCGATCATTGCCGAAAATGCCGAAATCGCCAATTTCCCTTTCCTCGGGATCAACGTCCGCGATGAGGAAGGGGCCCTGCCTTCCTTCTTGGCCCCGAGCACGGTAATTGCCCGGGGTGGGGTCAGGATCGGCATCATCGGGGGCATTGGCCTCCTCGAGGGATCGATCCTCCCCTCCAGCCTCGGCGGTTATCACTTCGAGGACTATTACGACCTTGTCTCCTCGGAAGCCGATCGCCTTCGGATCGAGGAGGGCTGTGAGCTCGTCGTCGTTGCCGTCCACAATGGTGATTTCAATACCCGTCTTTGCCATAACATCGATGCCGTTCTCCTCGGCCATACCCATCAAAACGACTATTCGGTCGATACATATGGAATTCCTCACATCCAGTGTTATGCGAACGGATCGAATGTCCGCTCCGTGCGTTTTGTGAAAGATCGGGCGGGCAACTGGTATTACGAGCGTCAGGAACGGGTCACTGAGTTCGGTGACGCCTCCTCCTTGGGCGATGATGGGGCCACCTTGGAACTCATTGACCATTACGAATCGGCCTTCGACGACGTAATGAATGAGGTGGTGGGGGAGAGTTCTTCCGGCTATGACCGTTACGACCTTCCGCTTCTGGCGGCCGAGCAGATGTACCGTTATTACAACGACGATCCCTCTCGCGCCTATCCGGAGGTGGCCTGCACAATCGTCAACAGCGGTTGCGCCCGTCAGAACATCCAACCGGGGCCGATTACCTACGGGGATCTATATGCTGTCTTCCCCTTCGATAACGACCATGTTTTCGCGACGATAAAAGGAGCCGACCTCTCCTATATCATGTCGAGTGAGGTTTCCTATCCCCGTTATCTTTCCTTGGTAGACGACGAGGTTTATACCGTCGCGGTCATTTCCTACGTCTACGAGGATGACTTCTATGGCGACTTCTTCATCGAGGAGGTCGCCCGCGATTCCGTTCACCGCCTCCGCGACATCATGGCGGATTACCTGCGGAGCCTATGATGAGAATCCTGCCGTTCACTTTGGTCGTCCAGGGAGGGTCGGTTCGCGGAATCTATGCCTCAGGTGTCCTCGACGCCTTCCTCGAGGAGGGTATCATGCCCTCATTGGCCCTCGGCACTTCGGCCGGGGCCCTGGTTCTTGCCAGCTATCTTTCGGGTGGTTACCAAGAAGGGCAGAAGACGATGCTTACGATGGTCGAGGATGGCGAATTCATGTCACTTCGGAACTTCGTCAAGAAAGATGGGCTTTTCGACTTCGATTACCTTTTCTCCAAATTCGCCCGCAGGGAGGAACTGCTCTCCTCCCCGACCTATTTCTATGCGGTGGCCACCAAACTCGAAAACGCGAGAAGCGTCCTCTTTGAGAAGAATGACCAGAATTTCTTCAAAGGGCTTGCCGCGTCTTGTTCTCTTCCCCTATTTGCTTCGCCCGTCGAAATATCCGGAAGCCATTACCTCGATGGTGGGGTGGCTGCCCCAATTGCCATCCACGAGGCGATGGGAATGGGCGACAACCCCCTCATTGTCATCTCGACAAGGGAGAAGGGTTACCGCAAGAAAAGCCACCGGATAAATGCGAGCGCCGTCTTGAGGGGGCTATATGAGCGTTTCCCTCTCTCCGAAGAAAAGATCAAACATCCGGAAAGGGTCTACAATCCCCTCTTCGATGAGCTCGATTTCCTTGATGAAAAAGGGGATTTGCTGGCAATTTACCCTTCAAAACCATTACGTGTCAAAACGACGGAACGCAATCCCGAGGTCCTCAACGAGGCTTATAAACTCGGGCGAAGCGATGCGAAAGGGAAGATGCGTGGCATTCTGGCCTTCTTGTCTAAGACAAGACCGGGTAGAATTTAGCCATGCGGTTTCAGAGGAAGTCACGAAGCGAACGTAGAAGCGAGTACTCCGACAAGACCTTCGTCGTCTTTTCCGAGTGCGACCTCCTTTCCTTTCTCCTCAAGTGCCTTCCCAACCAGTCGAAACGGAACGTCCAACGGATCATCGCCAATCACCAAGTGGCAGTCGGAGGGGCCCCGGTTTCCCTCTTTTCCTTTCGCTTGTATCCCGAGGACGAAGTGACCCTCTCCTGGTCGCCGATAAGGAAAAGGAAACGCAGGGACCTCCCGATTGTCCATGAAGACGAACACCTACTCGTCATCGACAAGCCCTCAGGTCTTCTTTCGGTGGCTTCCGACAAGGAGAGGAAGGCGACTGCCTACAGGATGATGAGCGATTACCTCATGATGAAGGACCGCTCGGCCCGTCTTTTCATCGTCCACCGTCTCGATGAGGATACATCGGGAATCCTTCTTTTTGCCAAGGACCGAGCCACCCAGGAAGCCCTCCAGAAGAAATGGAACGACATCGTCGTGAAACGTGGTTATTACGCAATCGTCGAAGGGGCGATGGAGAAGAAAGAAGATACTTACCGGGATTACCTCTTCGAGGACAAGACCAACCTCATGCGGGTAGGCCACGCCTTCCGCGGGGCCAAATTGGCCGTCACTTCCTATTCCGTCATTGCCTCAAACCCTTCCTATTCCCTCCTCGACATCGACATCAAGACCGGCCGGAAAAACCAGATCCGCGTTCAGCTCGGGCACCGGGGTCATTTTGTCATCGGTGACGATAAATACGGTGAGCCGTCCAACCCCTTGAAACGGCTCGGCCTCCATGCCTACGAATTGAAACTCATCTCCCCCCTCGACGGGCGGATCCTTGACTTCAAAAGTCCGATGCCGGCTTCTTTCAAGGGCCTCTTCTTCAAGAAAGGAGGGCAGGGTAGATGAACATGAAAGCCATTCATAAAAGAAAAAAAATCAACTTCAACTGGTCATGGCTCCAAAAAGTCGGCGAAAGCTTCCTCTCGGTCATCCCAATCGTTTTCCTCGTAACGGTCATCTACCTCACCGGGCTTGTCCCGGCCCTCTCGCTCCCGGCCTTCGTCCTCTTCCTCGTCTCGAGCTTCTTCATTGGCCTTGGCCTTACTTTCTTCCAGATCGGATGTGACCGTTCGATGTCGAAGATCGGTGAGGTCATCGGGGAAACCCTCTTCCGGCAAAAGCGGCTCTATGTCGTCCTGCTGATGACTTTCGTCCTCGGCTTCCTCATCACCGTGGCCGAACCCGATCTTTCGGTCATGGCTTCCCAAATCGGAATCGACGAGGCGATGCTCATTTGTTCGATTGGCCTCGGGGTCGGGCTCTTCCTCGTCATCGGGGCTACCCGCATCCTCTTCCAGAAATCGCTCAATGTCATGTTCCTCGCCTTCTATGGCATCGTCTTTGCCCTCGCCGGCATCGTCGATCCGAAGCTTCTACCGATTTCCTTCGATTCGGGCGGGGTGACGACCGGACCGGTCACCGTTCCGTTCATCCTCGCCTTTGGGGCGGGACTCGCCTCAAGCCGGAGTCACGGCGGGAAAAGCAGTGAGGATAGTTTCGGCCTTACGGCCCTCGCCTCGGTCGGGCCGATTCTCATGGTCATGATCCTCAGTCTTTTCATCGACACCGGGGCGATGGAATACTCCTTCGAACCGGAAGCTTACATGTCCGCGGCCGATTTCGGGGAATTCGGCCCCCTCTTTGTCCCGATCCTCGGGGAGGCCGTCCTTGGCCAGCTCGGTTCGGTGGCCCTGGCCATCTGTCCGATAGCTGCTTTCTTCCTCGTCTACGACCTCCTCTTCGTCAAACTCTCTTTCAAGAGCCTCGCGAAGATCTTCATCGGCCTCATTTATGCCTATCTCGGATTGGTCGTTTTCATGACTACGGTCGAAATCGGCTTCCTCCCGATCGCCCAAAGCATCGGTCAATACCTCGGTAACAACTCCTCGCTTCTTTACCTTGCCGTCATCCTCGGGGCCCTCTTCGGCCTTTTCGGGGTCTTTGCCGAACCGGCCGTCCACATCCTCGTCCACCAAATCGAGAAGATTTCCGAGGGGACGATCAAGAGTTTCAACGTCCTCCTCGTGATGGCTCTCGCCATCGGAGGAGGGGTGGCCCTCGCCGTCGTCAGGGCCCACTTTGGCTTCTCAATCCTCTATTACATGGTTCCCGGTTACATTCTGGCCCTCGGCCTCACCTTCCTCGTGCCCCATATTTACACTTCAATGGCCTTTGACTCCGGCGGGGTTGCCTCCGGCCCGATGGCCTCGACTTTCGTCATGCCCTTCGTCATCGGTTTCACGGTCGGGAGCCACGGGGTCGACAATGTATTCGAGAACGCCTTTGGTTGTGTGGCCATGATTGCCCTCATGCCCCTCATCGTCATCCAGCTGATGGGCCTATACGCGGTCGTCAAGCGCCGGGTCATCGACCGGAAGATCCGTACCGGCTTCATCGGGGAAGACGATTGCCAACTCATCGATCTCGCGGGGGTATCCCATGGTTAGGAAGAAAAATGCTTTGAACACCCCTTCCTTCGACTCGACTTACGAACTCGAGCCGACTGTCCTTGGGGTTGTCATCGTCAACGACGGTCAGGCCTCCAGCACCGGGAAGGCTATCCTCTCGACTGGGGCCAGTTTCTTCCTCTCAATGCACGGGAGGGGCACGGCCTCCAGTGATTTCTATGATGTCTTCGGACTCGGAAACCAGGAAAAGCGGGCTTTCTTTGCCCCGATGCGCCTATCGTTATATCTTTCTCTCAGGGAATACCTCCAATCGCGTTTCAAGGTGTCTACCTACGCGAAGGGAATCGCCTTCGCGATGCCGATCGATTCCTTCATGGGAGTAGCCGCCTACCGCTTGGTCAACGACGTGCGTTACCTGAAGACGAGTGACGGGAAGAAGGAGAAGCCAAAGATGGAAAAATCGCCTTACGTGGCCATTTGGGCCGTGGTGAACGACGGATTCACCGACATCGTCATGGAAGCCGCCAAAAGGGCCGGGGCCCGCGGGGGGACAATCCTCACCGCCCATGGAACCGGGAACAAGGAAATCGAACGCTTCTTTGGCATTGCCATCACCCCGGAGAAGGAAATCGTCATGATCATCGTCAAGGAGGAAATCAAATCCCCCGTCATGGAAGCCATCTACCGCGATGCCGGCATCTCCACCAAAGGCCAGGGGATTGTCTTCGCCATGCCGATCGCGGATGCCCTCGGACTCTCCGGTGAGGAGGGGCAATGAGCGACGCCCCGATGGTCCGTCTCTCCGAGTTGGAGAAAAAAAGAACGTCAATCAAGGATTTTTTGCACGCAAAAGCCCCATTTCTTTTCGATATCCATAGCCTTTTTTACTTCGCCCTCACCCTCGCCCTTCTCGGCTTCTTCTGGATGGGGTATTCGCTTCTCAACAATTCCTTCACCCAGCTCTACGGGTGGGATTACCAAAGCCAGTTCGTCACCATGGCCTATGGTTTTCACGATACGTGGCAGAAGTTTTTCAAGACGGGCTATTTCGAGCTTTATTCGACCAACACCTACCTTGGTGTCGACCAGATCGGGGCCAACGCCTATTATGGCCTTTTCGACCCGTTCATGCTCGTCGCCTACATCCTCACCCCGCGGTCGTGGATTCCCCAGATGTACGCCCTACTCACCATCGTCAAGGGGATGGTCGGAGGCCTTGGGATGCGGTGGTATTGCCGTTATCTCGGAGTCAAGGAATCCTCTTCCCGTCTCGGTGCGGTGGCCTTTGCCTTCAACGGGTACGTGAACTTCATGGTCGGTTTCCCGACGATGGTTTCCGCGGCCGTCCTCGTCCCCTTTGTCCTCCTAGGGATCGAGAAGGTATTGAAGGACCGAAAGCCGTATCTACTGAGCCTTTCCCTTCCCCTCATGGGGATGTCCTCTTTCTTCTTCCTCGTCGTCATTTGTCTTTTCGGGGTCTTCTACGCGCTCATCCGCTACTTCATGACCTGGAAACTCAGAAGCAATGTCAAGGAGCAGCTTTCGACCGTGGGTCTCGGCTTCCTCGGCTTCCTCTTCGGCATCATGCTCGGGGCTTGGGTTCTCTTTCCTTCCCTCCGGGAATCGACCATTTCCGGGAGAACCACTTCCATCGGGGCCCTTTATCTCGAAAACCTCGTGAGGGCCATTGAGGAATTCGATATCGGCTCGCTATTCGCCTCCCTTTTCCAAATGGTCGGAAACCACCCGATTCGGGAGATGCAAGGCATCACCAGTTTCCTTTTCCCGACCGTCAACTACCTTTGGCTCCCCCTCGCCAAGCCCGTCGTCGGGGCCACTTACGATTCCTGGACGGCCTCGATCTTCACCTATACCCCGATTGTCATTCTCTTCTGCGTGGCTCTTGTCTCGGCCATTCGGCGGAAGAAAATCGGGGAACTACTCATTTTTGCTCTTTGCTCATATCTCCTCTTCACGAACTTCGCCTATTACTTCTTCTATGCCTTCGCCGGCGACGGCTATGGCCGGTGGTACCTCGTCCTCGTGCCCCTCATCGTCTATTACGGAGTCCGGGAATTCGACCGGATAAAAGAAGAGCCGAAGTGGGTGGTGGCCACTGGGGCCGGGCTTTCCCTTGCCCTCGCCATCACCGTCTGGTGCCTCTACGCCCTTTATTTCAACGGCATGGACTTCGAACCGCCATCCAACCAGCCGGTCACCTATTGGCCCAACCAATACGACTTCCCGGCCTGGGGATCCAGGGACGGAATCATCCATAGCCTCCAGTGGATGGTTTATTACCAGTTTGCCCTCTATGCGATCGGCGGGGCCGCCCTCATCGTCTTCCGCTATCGGAAGCACCTTGTCGACTTCTTCATTGCCATGGTGGCCGTCGAGACCATCGTCGCCGGGAACTGCTCATTCATCTATGGGAGCAGCTGGTCTTACGAGTACAACTACAATGGGGGCCGGTCTTTCGCCGAGGCGATGACCAAGCGGATGAGCGAGGTCAACGATGACGGGGAAGGCCGTTATTACCGCGTCAACATCGAAGGCCTCGTCGAACGCAACACCCAGATTGCCTTCGGGGTCAACGGCACTTCCCATTTCGATTCCCTATACAACTACGAGACGGCGGCCCTCAATGCCTATTCCCGCCTCGATACGGGCGGATGGAGCGCCTACTACGGCAACAAGCGCCTCGGCCTCGACATGGCCTTCGGAATCGGCTATTACGCCGTCCGGGGCGAGGGTTACGGCTCCGGATTCGACTTCGGGGCACCCAATGTCCCCTTCGACTCGGAGCTCATCGTCTCCGACGATCAGTACCGGGTCTACCGTTCCTCCCTACCCGAGAGCCTCTATTTCTCCTGGATGAGCGAGAACATCTACGCCGAGGACAATGAGAACACGGCCGGGGCTTCGGGCACCGGTCTCTATAGCTCCCCGTGGCACCATCCGACATATTCGGGCACGGCCGCGGCCGAGGAGGTTCTCCGCAACGAGGAAATCTACCTTTCCGGTTCAATCATCAAGGACGCTGACAAGGAACGGATTTCGAAACTCGGACTCGGGTTCGAGACGGCCCCGTCCTTCGGTTCGACGGCTTATGACCGGAGTTGGACCTCGGCCTCTTTCAAGCCATCCGTTTACAAGACGGTCGACACCTACACCTATTATGGGCCGGTCGATGGGACGATGTACGGCCCGACGGCTTTCTACGACCCGAAGACCAGGGACCTCATAACGACGGAAATAGAACCATATTCGCTGTCGGTCAAGGTCGAAAGCGACTTCGAGAAAATCGTTCTCGAGCCGCGGGGCGAGGAATATTTCAACAAAGATGAACGCGGGGCTTACTTTGCCATGTACATCCCCGGAAGCATGGGCAACGTCCGCGTCTACATGATTGGTGACCGCTTCGACGAGAACGGGGAAGTAAGCGAGGAATACGCCCTCCTGAATTACGAATACGCGGCCATCAATAATTGGAATTCCTACCATGTTTCCAGCGCGGGGCCGGTTTACGGTTTCTATCCAGACGGACGGGTGCGGGCCATCGTCTTTTTGGGGAAGCCGAGCGAGAGAAGCGACTACTACGTGGCCCAGACCCTACGGATTTACATGATGGAAAGGTCGACCCTCGAGGAATTCCTCAAGCCCCTTCAGGAATCAGCGCTCGAAGACATCGTCTACACAAGCGACCGCTTCGAGGGGAAAGGGCATTTCGCAAGGGCCGGGATCATGAACACCGTCCTTGCCTACGATGAGGGTTGGCATGTCTATCTGGATGACGGGGAACGGAGCTTCGAGACCGAGAAATTCAATGTGAACGGAGGCTTCCTTGGTTACTACGTACCAGAAGGCGATTATACGGTAACACTCTGTTACATGACCCCATATTTGGAACTCGCGGCCATTCTCTACACGGCGGCCTTCTTTGGCCTGACCGCCGTTTTCCTCGGCAAAACGGCCATCTCCTACCGTAAAAAGCTAAAAGAAAACGGCGAATCGCTGGAATTGAGAATCCGCCGGTAATCAGTCGCCGGATTTAACCGAAAGATAAGCCTGATAAGCCTCCTTTCGGCTTACCCCGAGTTCGGAGACGGCCTTTTTGACCGCCTTGGTACCCTCTTTCGCGTGCTCTTCCATGTAGATAGCCAAATCGATTTCGGGTGCCTTCCCAAGTGAGGAGGCGGCCCCCTCGATTACCAACACCATTTCACCCCGGATGGACTCTTCCCTCAGGTCGAGGAAATCGCGGATGCAGCCATGGATGCTTTCCTCGTGGACCTTGCTGATTTCCCGGCACAGGGCTACTTCCCTCGTCTCTTCCAAGACCTCCGAGAGATCCTTCAAGGTCTTTTGGATGCGGAGGGGCGATTCGTAGACGATGGTGGCCTCACTTCTATTCGCGAGTTCGAGAATGGTTCTTTTCCTCTCCTTTCCCTTGAGGGGCAGGAAGCCTTGGAAATAGAAACGCGGGGATTGGAAGCCGCTTTGGCAATAGGCCGCGAGGGCGGCCGAGGTAGCAGGAACGACGCTTACCCCGACTTCATGCTCGAACGCTTCCTTGGCCAAACGGGCCCCGGGATCGCTCAAGCAGGGGTGGCCGGCATCGGACATGTAGGCGATGGAACCCCCGGTTTTCAAAAGCCCATCAATGGCTTTTTTGGCTTCCTCCGATTCGTTTTGGGAACGGATGGAAAAGACTTTCTTTCCCTCTATACGAAGATGAGAAAGAAGTTTCCGGGCATTCCTGGTGTCTTCGGCGTAGACGGCATGGACGCCCAGAAGAGTTTCTCTGACCCGTGGGGAGATGTCGGAAAGGTTCCCAAGGGGAGTGACAACGAAATATAGGAGGGGGCGTCCATCGAAGGAGGGGAGGTATTTAAGCATGCCCGCCTTTGTTTCCTTGGGGATTGGGCCGTCCACGTTGACCACCCCGTTGACGGCCTTGATCATGACGCGGTTCGGACTGTCTTTCCGGTTTCGGCCTTTCTTGCCTGAGGGGGTCGGCTTTCTTTCCCCCGTCAGTCTCGGGCGATCGTTTCTCCGTTTGCCTGAGAGGCCGGCGTTCATAGGCCCGGTATTCGTCGAGTGTCACGTTCTTCACGTCACCGGGGGCGGTGAGTTTTACCTTGCGGGAGAGGATGTTGTAGCCGTCGACCCGGTATTGGTCGCCATCGATGTTCACAAGGGAACCAAGGCGCGGGAATTCCCGTTTCGCTTCGGTATAGGTCTCGTCTTCGTAGGTGAGGCAGCAAATGAGCTTCCCGCAGTGCCCGGATAACTTGGGGATGTTGATGGTGAGCATCTGGTTCTTGGCCAAGGAGAGACCGACGCTCGAGAAATCCTGGATGAAGGTGGAGCAGCAGAGGGGGAGTCCGCAGACGCCGACCCCGCCGATCATCTTGGCCCGGTCCCGGGAGGCCACTTGGTGGAGCTCGATCCGGCAATCAAGTTCCCGGGAGAGGATCTTGACCAGTTCCCGGAAATCGACCCGGTTCTCGGAAGAGAAGTTGATGGTGCACTTGCTTCCCTCGAGATCGAAATGGGCATTCATGGCCCTCATGGGGAGGTTGAGGCGCTTGATTTCACGTTCGGCCACGTAAAGGGCGGCCCTCTCGCCGTCCCGGTTGAGTTTTTCGGCCTCGTAATCGTCTTCGGTTGGCCGGCGGAGGATCGGTTTCAGGGGAATATCGCTTGTGTAGGCCTCGAGTTTGACCGGAACGCTGGCTACCTTGGCCATCCCGCGTCCTTCGCTGGTCTCGACGATGACATCGTCACCGGGCCGGAGGTCGGACATCGAGGTGGCGAAGAAATACTTCTTGTTGGTTCCAGGCAAGATGACGGCTACGAAGTGGGTGAGGGCATTGAGCATAAGATCATTCCTTGAAGGCTGTGCGGGCCAGATGCTCGAGGACGAGGGCCGGGGCCATGTTCATGTCGAGCTCCGAACGGGCCTCGAGGGAGGCTTGGAGAGTCAGTTCCAAGTGACTCCGGGCCGCCGAAACGGCATCGATGATTGTAGCATAGGCGCTGAGGCGGGGTGCGAGTCCCCGGGATGCAAGGGCCGCATCGCGGAACAGCATCGAGAGCAGAAGCAGGAGTTTTCGGGCATCTTCCTTTTTTCCGAAGGCCGGAATGACCACTTTCTCGAAGCGGTAGAGCCCTTCTTCTTTTTCCCTCGCGAAATCACCGAGGGCTTCCTCCATCAATTCCTTGAAGGCGGGATATTCCTCGTTTTCGGTAGCCTCCTTCACGAGGGAGGGGTCGTTGTGGAATAGGGAAAGGAGATCTGCGTCCTTCGGCTCGACCCCAAGGGCAATCGAGCCGGCAACGACATCTTCATAAGGGGCCTTGACGAGATGGATCGTCTCAACCCGGGAGACGATGGTCGGGAGGACACGGGCGATATTCTCGGTCGTGAGGATTGCATAGCAGGAATCCGGTGGTTCCTCGAGGAACTTGAGGACGGAATTGACGGCTTCCTGGGTCATGTTCTCCACGAGGTGGATGACGTAGATCATCTTTCCTTTCCGTTCGATTGGGGTCTTCGAGAAATCCCCGAGGACGGCTTGGATCTCCTCTTTCTTGATGGAGGCAAGGGAGCCGTCGAGGAAAAGGAAGTCGGCGAAACTCCCGCGACGAAGCCGTTGGCAGGTCTTACAGGTTTCGTCGGCGAGCGGGGATGGGTGGTCGCAGACGAGCGACTGGGCGATGAAATAGGCCGCTTCCTTGAGGGGGAGACCAGGTTCCCCGACGAGGAGATAACCGTGGCTCAGGCGGCCGTTTTCGAAGGCACCGGTTAGGATTTTCAAGGCAACCGGCTCGTTTTTGCGGAGATATTCAAGGAATTTCATCGATAACGGAGCCTGTTTCCGACCACTGCCCATGCCGCGGAAATGACCTCTTCCAGCGGTTTGGAGGCATCGATCTTGACGATGCGGTGCGGGTTTTCGCGGGCGAGTGTTTCGAAACCTAAACGAACTTTCTGGTGGAAGGGCATTCCCTCTAGGTCGAGGCGGTTAATTTCCCGGTTGGGATTGGCTTCGATCCTTTCCATTCCCTCCTCCGGTGCGAGGTCGAAGAATAGGGTTAGATCTGGTTCGAGCCCTCCGGTCGCGAACATGTTCAGTTCATAGACCTCGGCCATCCCCAGCCCTCGGGCCATTCCTTGGTAGGCCAAGGAGGAGTCGAGGTAACGGTCGCTGATGACGACCTTGCCTTCCTTGAGGGCTGGTATGATTTTCTCAACCACGTGTTGGCGTCTTGAGGCGGCATATAGAAGCGCTTCCGTCCTGGCATCCATTTCGCCGCTGGAACGATCGAGGATTACGTCGCGGATTTTCTCGCTGATGGGGGTGCCTCCGGGCTCGCGGGTAACAACTACCTCTCGCCCGGCCTCCTCGATGCGCTTGGCCAGCTCCCGGATGACGGTGCTTTTGCCCGAACCTTCCCCACCTTCAAAGGTAATGAACATCAGATCTTCCTCCGCCCTTCGAAGGCCTTGGCGATGGTAAGACCGTCCGCGTAGTCGATCGATCCGCCCATCGGTAGGCCATAACCGAGTCTCGAGACCTTCACCCCGGTCGGGGCCAAGAGCTTTGAGACGTAGAGCGATGTCGTCTCTCCCTCGATGGTGGGGCTGAGGGCGAGGATGACTTCCTCAAAGTTCCCTTCCTTCACCCGTTGGAGAAGGTGCTCGATGCCTAGCCCTTCCGGCAGCAGTCCCTTGCTCGGGGAAATGAGCCCCCCGAGGACGTGGTAAAGGCCATGGTATCCACCGGCTTTCTCGATTGTCTCGGCATCGCGGCCTTCGGTGACGACGCAAAGAAAAGAGGAATCTCGCTCGGGATCACCGCAAGAAGGGCATTCTTCCCCTTCCATGTAGAGGCCGCAGACGGGGCACTTCGAAATCCGTTCCCCAACCGCGATGATGTTCTTCGCAAAGGAAATCCGATCCTCTTCCTCCATTCGGAGTACTGCGTAGGCCATGCGTTCAGCGGTCTTGCTCCCGATCCCGGGGAGCCTAGCGAAGGAAAGGGAAAGATTCTCGATGGAAGGAAGTCCTTTCATCAGAACGGCAGGGCTCCCTTCCGCCCGGTAATTTCCTCGTCGATGGCTTCCGACTCCTCGTCGATCTTCTTGAGACCCTCATTGATGGCCAGGGCAATGCTCTCCTCGAGCATGTCCTTGTTCTCAGGGTCGAGGGCTTCCTTGTCGATTGCGATCTTCTTGATCGTCTTGTCGCCTTTTAAGACGATTTCGACCATCCCGGCCTTGGAAACCGGGAAGTCCTTGGCGGCCAAGGCCTCGCGGGCCTTGACGAGCTCGCGTTGCATCTTCTGGGCTTGCATGAGCATCTGCTGCATCTGATTCATGTTTGATCCTCCTATTCGTGGGAATAATCAGTCGATGTTCGGTAAATTCGGCTTGCTCGTCCCGGGAGAAGGCAAGCTTGAGGAACGGAGCCGTGTGTAGTAGAGGTTCATGATGTTGCTCCGTTCGGATGGCCCGAGGCTATAAACGAACACCTTGCGGCCAAGGAGCACTTGGACGACTTCCTCGATCCCCTTTTGGTTGGCCTTGAGATTGGCCTTCTCCTTGAGACGGTCGAAGTCGTAAGTGAGGATGAGAGCCTCGGAAGAGAGGCAGAAAGGATTCCCTTGGATGAGAAGATCGGCCATGGGGGCGAGTTCCTCGTCATCGCGGAGGGTCTCAAGGCGTTCCCAGGCTTCGACGAGTTCCTTGCGCTCACGCTTGTTCGCGTTGACGATGATCGAAATCATGTCCTCTTCCCCGAGGGAATAAGATTCCCCGCTGATGGCCAAGTGGGGGTGGGGGATTTTGGAAGGGTCGATCTTCGGTAGGCTTTTTCGAGGAGGTTCTGGCTTGGTCTCGGCCACCGGATCGGGCTTCTTGGATACTGGGGTTTCATCGGGCTCGAAGAGGAAGGCCGGCGGAGTCTCCGTCTTCTTCTTTTCCGGCACCGGCTCGGAAAGCGGCGCCTTGGTTTCGGGTATCTTCTCGGCGACCGGTTCCGGAGTCGGCCTCTTAATGGTTGGGGCTGGCCCGGGTATCGCCTCCTCCCTAGTGGAAAGAAGCATGTAGGTATCATTGATTGAGCACATTTTGAGAACCGTCAATTCGAAAAGCGACCGCACATCCGTGATCGATTTGTAGGAATTCTGGGCAGCGAGCAGTTCGTCGATGAACTTCAGCAAATGGGTAACGTCGATTTTTTGGGCAATCTGTTCGGCCTCTTTGCCCTTGAGGAAGCGGAGAAGCGCTTTGTCTTGGCTTTTGACATAGACGAGGACGTCGCGGAAGACGGCGATGAGATCGCTGGTGAGGCGACGGAAATCGATTCCCTTGAGGGCATAGGCTTCGATTTTCCCCATCACCCGCGGAAGGTCGCCATTCAGGATGGCTTCGACTAGGTCTATTTTCTCTTCTTTCGAGGCGAGGCCGTAGATGGTAAGCACATCGTCCTCGGAGAGGCTAGCGCCGCTATAGGCGAGGGTCTGATCGAGGATCGAATAGGCATCGCGCATCCCGCCGTCGGCCAAAGACACGATGGCATTGATGGCTTCCTCGTCGTAAGCGATCCCCTCTTTACCCAGAACCTCGACCAGCTTCGATTTGATTTCCTCTTCGGTGAGCTTGGCAAAGTCGAAGCGTTGGCAACGACTCACGATGGTCGGGAGGACTTTGTGTGGTTCCGTGGTGCAGAGAATGAAGATGACGTTCTCGGGTGGTTCCTCGAGGGTCTTTAGAAGGGCATTAAAGGCTCCAGTCGACATCATGTGCACTTCGTCGATGATATAGACCTTGTAACGGCCCTTCATTGCCGCGTAGCGGATTTTGTCGATGAGTTCCCTGACTTGTTCGACCCCGTTGTTGCTGGCTGCGTCGATCTCGATGACATCAGGATGCGAACCATCGGTGATGGCCAAGCAATTCGAGCAGAGGTTGCACTGCTTTCCAATCCCTTCTTCGCAATCGAGGGCCTTGGCAAAAAGACGGGCCATCGATGTCTTGCCGGTTCCACGGGGCCCGGCGAAGAGATAGGCATGGGCAATTTTTCCAGTCAGTAGGGCATTTCGAAGGGTGGCAACAACGGCTTTTTGACCAGCTACCTCGTCGAAAGACTGGGGCCGGTATTTGAGGTACAGGGCTTTGTATGGCATCCCTTGGATTATAGCCATTAGTGCTTCCTCCTTCCATAAAGGAAGGGTGTCCGGTGATATAATCCCTTCGCCTGGAATTATGATGGAAGAAACAATGAGAAACCGCCTCGAGGCGGTAAAGAAGCGCTTTGCGGAAATCGAATCCGAACTCGAAAAGCCGGATGTGGGGAACGACGTGCGGCGCCTTACCGAATTGAGCAAGGAACGTTCGACCCTCGAGAGGACCAACGACGAGTACCTCCATTACCTTAAATTGGAACAGGACCTCCATGACATCGACGATTCGGGGGATAACGAACTAGCCGAATTAATGAAGGACGAGCGGAAGAGAATCGTCACCGAACTTGAGGAAATGGAGAAGGCGTTCGAAGTAGAACTCATTCCCGTCGACCCCAACGACAAGAAAAACATCATCGTCGAGATCCGGGGCGCGGTCGGTGGTGACGAGGCCAGCCTCTTCGCCGGTGACCTCGAACGGATGTATGTTCGCTACGCCGAAGGCCAAGGTTGGAAGGTCAAGTACATAGACAGTGTCGAAGGAACGGCAGGCGGCTATTCCTACGTTTCCTTCATGGTCAAGGGCGAGAATGTCTATTCGAAGCTGAAGTTCGAAAGCGGGGCTCACCGGGTCCAACGGGTTCCGAAGACCGAGGCGAGCGGCCGCATCCACACCTCGACGGCCACGGTTCTCGTGATGCCCGAGGCCGAGGAAGTCGATGTCAAAATCGCCCCAAGTGACCTCAAAATAGACACCTACCGTTCCCAAGGGGCCGGGGGCCAGAACGTCAACAAGACCGAATCGGCCGTCCGAATCACCCACCTCCCAACCGGAATCGTCGTTTCATGCCAGACCGAGAAGGCCCAACTCCAGAACAAGGAAATCTGCATGCAGATGATCCGGGCGAAGGTTCACGACTATTACCAGTCCAAAATCGACGAAGCCCGTTCCTCGGAACGGAAACTCAAGGTCGGCACCGGCGAGCGGAGCGAGAAGATTCGAACCTACAATTATCCGCAAAACCGGGTAACCGACCACCGGATCGGCTTCACCGTAAACACCCTCGACCGGGTGATGGAAGGGGAACTCGAGCCGATTATCGAGGCTCTCATCCACTTCGACCAGGAACAGAAGCTCTTGGAGATGAAATGACCATCGGGGAAGCCTATTCAATTGCCGTCAATAAAGCCAAGGGCAAGGGCTTTTTTTCACAGGACATCCGTCGCCTTCTCGTCCATCACGAAAATCTCCGTGACCAGTTGGATGTCATTACCGAAAAGAACCGGGAAATGAGCAACGTGGAAGCTTTCTTTTCCGATCTGGACCGCCTTTTGAACGATGAACCGATCGAATACATCATCGGGGAAGCGGAATTCCTGACCCACCGTCTCAAGATAAACGAGCATGTCCTCATCCCCCGTTTGGAAACCGAGGAACTAGTCTCCGTCTTCAGCGAACGGATCAACGAGTATTTCAACCCCAAGAACATGTTGGCCGTCGCGGACATCGGGACTGGCTCCGGCTGCATTGCCATTGCCATCAAGGATGCGTTTCCGTCCTTCCTGGTCTATGCGTCAGATGTATCGAAAAATGCCTTGGAAGTGGCAAAGGAAAACATCGCCAGGAGCGGTAAAGACATCATCGTCTTAGAGGGAAATGCCATCGAGCCTTATATCTCTTCCGGTCGAAAGCTCGATCTGATCGTTTCCAACCCTCCTTACATCACGGAAGGCGAGTATGTTCAGCCATCAGTCCTCAACCATGAGCCGGCATCCGCCCTTTTCTTCCACGAGGAGAGCAATGTTTATAAATCCGTCCTTGAGAGCCTAGACAAGGTTCGGAACGGGCCGATTGTCCTCTTCTTTGAGATATCCCCCCAACTGGTGGATTACCTGAAGCAGCTGATGGCCTCGACCTTGAGCGATTACCGCTTTTCTTTTCTAGAAGACAGCAATGGCTTCGTCCGGTTCTTGGTTATCGATGTGGGGTGAGGACATGGTAGCGAATGAAAACATATTCAAAGCCGCATCAAGCCTAAAAAATGGTGGGATTGCTGTCTTCCCAACCGAGACGGTTTATGGGATTGGAGTGGTGTATAACTCCGAAAACGCCTACAAAAAGCTCTTAGAATTGAAGAAAAGGCCTCCTGAAAAGCCGTTTTCCATGATGTTCAAGAGCCTTGAGCAAGCCCGCGGATATCTGGATGCAAGCCCCCGCCTCTTGAAGACGATGGAACGCTTTCTCCCGGGTGAGGTAACCTTTCTATGCCGGGCCAAATGGAAACTCCCCCATCAATGCGACCACGGTAGCGGCATCATCGGGGTACGGGTGCCTAGTGGCGAGGTTGCGCGCCTGTTGATGGAGGCGGTCGATGAGCCTTGCCTGGTCACGAGTGCCAATCTTTCAGGGGAACCAGCTGCCACCACCCTTGGAATGGCCAAAGATTATTTCCCAACCGGAGTCGATGCCTATGTCGATGGGCCCTGCGAGTCGAACCTTGCCACGACCATCGTCGACTGCGTGGGATTTGAGCCGCGCCTGATTCGAGCCGGGAAAATCAAGTTCGAGGACATATTGAAAGCATGGGAGGAAGCATCATGAAGATAGCCATCGGAAGTGATCATGCCGGGTATAAATTGAAGCAAGCAATTAAGAAACACCTGTTACAAAAAGGTTATGAGGTGCTCGACGTTGGTACTGATGATGGAACTACCTCCGTCGATTACCCGATCTACGGGGAAAAGGCGGCCCGGGCGGTAGCCTCCAAAGAGGCCGATTTCGGGGTTGTCGTTTGCGGTTCGGCCATTGGCATATCCATCGCCGCGAACAAAGTGAAGGGCATCCGTTGCGGCATTGCCTATAACGACGAGGTCGCCTCTTTGATGCGGGAACACAACGACGCGAACATGATTGCCTTCGGTGAACGCGAGATGGACGAAAACGATGTCCTTCGACGGCTTGATCTCTTTCTTACAACTCCCTTTGCCGGAGGCCGTCACCTCCGTAGGGTCGAGGAACTTGATCAAATCGAATAGGGCCATCTTCCCATTTCACGCCTATATAGGGGTGTGGGAAGCGGAGTGGCATTACGTTGCGCGCGCTGCGGAAACGAGGATCCGCGGACTTTCGGGTTTCTAAATGGGAAGCCTTATTGCCGGAAGTGCATCTCCTTCAATGGCAAGAAAGCGCAACCACTTCCAGAGCGCCCGGTCGAACCGGAGTTGAGACTCTCCTTTCCCCTTTCCCCTGAACAGAAACCTATCTCCGAAAACCTGATTTCCAATTTCATAAAAGGCAAGGATTCCCTTGTCTATGCCGTCTGCGGAGCCGGGAAGACCGAGCTCAGCTACGGGGTGATGGCCGCGGCCCTCTCCCGTGGACTACAAGTTGGGTTTGCCCTTCCCCGGCGTGACGTGGTGATCGAGCTTATCGGCCGGATCAAAGAAGCTTTCCCGAAGAACCGGGTCGTGGGTGTCTATGGTGGCCACGAAGAGGAATTGAGCGGGGACATCATCGTCCTCACGACTCATCAACTCTACCGTTACGAACGTTATTTTGACTTGTTGGTGATGGACGAGATCGATGCCTTCCCCTTCAAAGGCAACGAAACCCTCGTGTCTTTTTACCGGCAGTCGGTGAGAGGCCATGTCGTTTTGCTAACGGCAACCCCTTCAGAGGAGGTCCTTCGGGAATTTTCCGCCCCGGGGCATGAAATACTCGAACTACGAACGAGGTTCCATCGTCATCCGATGCCGGTTCCGCGGATCATCGTCATCCCTTCCCCCTTCAAGGGGTTTTATGTCGCGAAGAAACTGCGCGAATGGAAGAAGCAGGGGAAGCCGGCCCTCGTCTTTACTCCGAGCAAGGCCGGAGCCGAACGCCTTGCCGCTTTTCTCCGCCCATTTTTCCGAAATGGTTCCTATGTCCATAGCGAGGACCCGGGACGGGAAAGGAAGATATCCCTTTTCAAACGGCGGAAACTCGACTACTTGGTGACAACCTCCGTCCTTGAACGGGGGGTGACGGTGGAAGGACTCAACCTGATAGTCGCCGATGCGGACGAAGAATGGGTATATGGATCGTCGACCTTGATCCAGATTGCCGGCCGGGTCGGCCGGAAGATGCGTTCACCGGACGGGGAAGTACTCTTCCTTGCCGAACGTGAGACCGACGCGATGAAAGATGCCATTCGGGAGATAAGGAAGAACAATGAGTTTCTGCTTAAACTGCCTCGCTGAATTCAAAGACGCGAGTTGGAGTGATTTTTTCAGTGACTCCCTCCTCTGCCCGAAGTGCTATGAAAGCTTCCAGCCCGATTTCAGGGAATTCCGTTTCGATGGGGGACGGGCATATTCCCTTTATCCCTATAATGAGACCTTCCGGAATGCCCTGTACCGGTTCAAGGGCTGTTCTGATATTGCCCTTGCGCCGGTTTTCCTATGCAAAACGGCTTTTTTCCTTCGCATTTTCTTTAAAGGCCGTCTCTTGGTACCGGCCCCCAGCCACGCCCTCGACGACGAAGAGCGGGGATTCAACCATGTCGAGGAAGCCTTCCGCCTACTCCATCTACCCACGGAAAAACTCCTTGTGAAGACGGAAAGGATCAAGCAAGCCGGCAGCCCCTTAGACGTCCGGAAAGGAGTTGGCAAGAGGATGGGAATTGTTTCCCCCGAGAAGGCAAAAGGGAAAAAGATCCTCTTCGTCGACGACGTGATGACGAGTGGCTCGACTGCCATGGCCGCGGCCTCGTTACTAAGGGGAGCCGGCGCCAAAAGCGTGGATTTCCTCTTTCTTTCCAAGGTCGCTAGAAAAGGCCAAGAAACAAGTCTCAATCGGGATTTTGGCCCGTAGTCACCGGGTTTGCCCTCATGCGCGCATGATGGTATTATCTACGTCGGTTTTTCATGACTTTTGTTCCGAGGTGAGAAATGGCCAACATCATCGAGAAGATCTTCCAGCTCGAAAAGCGCGAGCTGAACCGTTACATGCGGGAAGCCGACCGTGTCCTCGCTTATGACGAGGAAATGGGCAAGAAAAGCGACGAGGAGCTCGTTGCCAAGACCCGCGAATTCCAAGAGAAGCTGAAAAACGGCACCCCTCTTGAGGAAATCAAGTACGAGGCGTTTGCCGTCGCCCGCGAAGCGGCTTGGCGGACCCTCCACCAAAAGCCCTTCAAGGTCCAGATCGTCGGTGCCCTCGTCCTCAATAACGGCGATGTGGCCGAGATGAAGACAGGTGAAGGGAAGACTTTGACGGCTACTATGGCGGTCTACCTCAACGCCCTCACCGGCAAGGGGGTCCACGTTGTCACCGTCAACGAATACTTGGCCGCCCGTGACGCGGACTGGATGGGCCAGATCTACCGTTTCCTCGGCCTTACGGTTGGAGTGAACCTCGCCTCGAAATCCACCCTCGAGAAACGCGAGGCCTATGCCTGTGACATTACCTATACGACCAATAGCGAGCTGGGTTTCGATTACCTTCGGGACAACATGGCCCCGTCACTCAAGGGACGGGTCCTCCGGGGGCTCAACTTCGCCATCGTCGACGAAGCCGACTCCATCCTCATCGATGAATCGCGGACCCCACTCATCATTTCCGGTGGCTCGAGGGCCCCGGCAAGCCAATACCAAGTTGCCGACCGCTTCGTCAAACGGCTCAAGAAAGGCGTCGACTTCAGCATCGACGTCAAGGACAAGACGGCCTCCCTCACTGATTCGGGTAACGACAAGGCCGAGCGGATGTTCGGCATCCACTCCCTCTACGACCCCGAGAACAGCGATCTCGTCCACCGGATTCACCAAGCCCTCAAAGCCAATTACATCATGGCCCGGGATGTCGAATACATGGTCGACAAGGAACGCAAGATCCAGCTCATCGACCAATTCACCGGCCGCATCATGCCGGGACGGGAGTACAACGACGGCCTCCAGCAGGCCATCCAGGCCAAGGAAGGGGTGGAAATCAAGCAGGAGACGGTCGTCCTTGCCACCATCACCTACCAGAATTTCTTCCGCCTTTACACCAAGCTCTCCGGCATGACCGGCACGGCCAAGACCGAGGAAGAGGAATTCCAGACCATCTACAACATGAAGGTCATCTGCATCCCGACCAACCGTCCGGTTCAGCGGATCGACGACACCGACCTCATCTTCGCGACCCACGATGCCAAGTTGAAGGCCCTCGTATTGGCCGTTAAGGAACGCCACGAGAAAGGACAGCCGATTCTCATCGGCACTGTTTCGGTCGAAAGCAACCTCGAGATCAGCCATCTCCTCGACCAAGCCGAGATTCCCCATGAGGTCTTGAATGCCAAGAACCAGGCCCGCGAGGCCGAAATCATTTCCCACGCCGGGGAAAAGGGCGCGGTCACCCTGGCCACCAACATGGCCGGACGTGGCACCGACATCAAGTTGGCCCCCGGGGTGGCTGAGCTTGGCGGCCTATGCGTCTTTGGCACCGAACGCCACGAATCGCGCCGTATCGACAATCAGCTCCGTGGACGCTCCGGCCGGCAGGGCGACCCCGGCTATTCCCGCTTCTTCGTCAGTTTCGACGACGAGTTGATGCGGAGGTTTGCCCCTGAGAACATCCGGAAGCTCTTCGCTGAGAACCTTCAAGACGACAGCTACGAGAACAAGATGCTCACCAATGCCGTTACCAATGCCCAGAAGCAGATCGAAGGCAAGAACTTCGACATCCGGAAAAACCTCAAGGATTACGACGACGTCTTGGCCAAGCAACGTGACATCATCTACAAGAAACGGGATGCCATCTTGATGGCCGAGGACATCGTTGACCTCATCAATGACTTCTTCAAGACGACCGGGCGGGAATTGGCCAAGAAGTCCGTCGATAAAAACACCAACGACGAAGTCATTGTCGGCTCCCTCCTCAAATCAACGGTCGAACCGCGGTTCCTCCCCGAGGGGAGCATCTACGTCGAAGCCTATGACGGGGCTCCGATGGAAGAGGCGGGCGAAGACCTCGGAGACATGCTCTATGGGGCCTATCTTGAGAAGCGGAAGCAGTGGCCGGCCAAGGATGCCGACATGGTTGAACGCCAGCTATCACTCCGGGTCATCGATCGGAATTGGCAAACTCACATCGATACCATGAGCCACCTTCGGGAAGGCATTGGGCTTCGCAGTTATGCCCATACCAACCCTCTTCAGGATTACGTAAACGAGGGCTACGACCTCTTCCGGGAGATGAATGAGCGGATTGCCGTCGATACCGCACTCAATCTCCTCAACGTCAAACTGGTGCGTAAGGCCCCGGAGAGCCCGGCCCGGGTCGAAGGCGAAGCTAAGGAAGTCAATGCCGGGGAAAAAGCTGCCAACAGCGAAGAAAGCAAAGAAGGGAATAAATGAAAGAGCTAGTCGAATTAAGGCAAGAAGCCCAACGGATCGGGCTCCTCGTCTCGCAGCTCGGTGATTCTCTTTGACCTCCCGAAACTGGAAGGGAAGATAACCGAACTGGAAAAAGAGGAGAACAGCCCCTCTTTTTGGGATGACCGGAAGACGGCCCTTGGGGTAGTCAATGAACTCAACGATCTTCGGTGGAAGGTCAACTCATACAAGAAGATCAAAGGCGATTATGAGGACTTCATCGGCCTTTTGAACGCCCCCGAAGCCGCGGAGGCCGAGATGCTCGAACTCACCAACGATTTGCTATCAACCCTCGACCGGGAAATCGGGGAACTTCGAAACCTCCTCCTTTTCTCAGGGGAATACGATAATCGGAACGCCACCTTGGAAATCCACCCCGGGGCCGGGGGAACCGAGGCCCAGGATTGGGCAGACATGCTCCTCAGGATGTATCAACGCTGGGCCGAGAAGCACCGTTTCAAGGTGACTCCCCTCGCCCTGGAGGCCGGGGACGAGGCCGGGCTCAAGTCGGCCACGATCAAGGTCGAGGGTCATAACGCCTATGGGCTCCTCAAAAGCGAGAAAGGGGTTCATCGCCTCGTCCGGATTTCCCCCTTCGACGCGAATGCCCGGCGGCATACTTCCTTCGCCTCGGTCAACGTCGTTCCCGAATTCGGCGAAGTCGCCGACGTCGTAATCGATCCGAAGGATCTCCGGGTCGACACTTTCCGTTCCGGTGGGGCCGGTGGCCAAAACGTGAACAAAGTATCATCGGCCGTCCGCATCACCCACCTCCCCACGGGGATTGTCGTTCAATGTGAAATCGAACGGTCCCAGCTCATGAACAAGGCAACCTGCATGCAGATGCTTACCGACCGTCTCATGGCCCTCAAACTCGAGGAGAGAGAAAAAAAGCTCAAGTCGATCGTCGGAGAGCAGAAGAACATCGAGTGGGGGAGTCAAATCAGAAGTTACGTTTTCTGCCCATATACTCTCGTCAAGGACAATCGGACCGGGGAGGAGACCTCGGACGTGAACGGTGTCATGGATGGGGAAGTCGACCGTTTCATGTACGCCTATCTTGAAATGCTTTCCAGGGAGGGAGGCAACGCTTAGATGCCCTCTGCGCTTCCTGGGCATTTTGCCTTGACTTCGGAGTACAAGCCGACTGGTGACCAGCCCAAGGCCATCGCCAGAATCCTCAAGGGCTTTGAGGAAGGGCGGCGATTCCAAGTCATCATGGGGGCGACTGGGACAGGTAAGACCTTTACCGACGCGAACATCGTAAGCGCCCTCGACCGCCCGACCCTCGTTTTGGTCCACAACAAGACCCTCGCCTCCCAGTTATATGGGGAATTCAAAGAACTTTTCCCGCAAAACCGCGTCGAATATTTCGTTTCCAACTTCGATTTCTATCAGCCTGAAGCCTATATTCCAAAGAGCGACACCTACATCGAGAAGAATGCGGTGATGAATGATGACATCGAGATGCTCCGCACCTCGGCCGTCAATTCCATCCTCGAGCGGAACGACACCATCGTCGTTGCCTCGGTCGCGGCCATCTACGGTCTCAGCGACCCCGAGGAATACCGGGGTCTCGTCTTCGAGATCCGGGTCGGCGAGGAACTCGACCGGAAACGCTTCTTCTCCCGCCTGGTCGAATCGCAGTTCCATCGGGACAACGCCGATCTCCCTCCCGGCAGCTTCCGGGTACGGGGTGATGTCATCGACATTGCCCCGATGGTCTCCAAGGACTATTACATCCGCATTTCCACCTTTGGGGACGAGATTGAGTCGATTAGGGAAATCGACCGACTCAATGGGGTCGTCCTGAAATCGATGAAGACTTGCCCCATCTATCCTGCCTACGACCACGCGGCTACCCGCGAACGGATCCTCCGGGCCTGCGATTCGATTGAGGAGGAACTCGCTGAGCGCCTCGCCTATTTTCGAAGCGAAGGGAAACTCCTCGAGGCCGAGCGCCTCGAACTGCGCACCAAGCAAGACATCGAGAGTCTCAAGGAATTCGGCATCTGCCCCGGGATTGAGAATTATTCCCGTCACATCGATGGGCGGAAACCCGGCCAACGGCCATGGACCCTCATGGACTATTTCCCGAAAGACTACCTCCTCCTCGTCGATGAATCCCACGTGAGCTTCCCTCAGGTCAGTGGAATGTACAACGGCGACAGATCGCGGAAATCGACCCTCGTCGAATATGGCTTCCGTCTTCCGAGCGCCCTCGATAACCGGCCCCTCAATTTTGAGGAATTCGAGTCCCTCTACCCCAATCACGTCGTCTGCACCTCGGCCACCCCGGGAGAATATGAATTGAAGAAAGCCGGCGGAACCTACGTCGAGCAGATCATCCGTCCGACCGGGCTCCTCGACCCGAAGATCAACGTCCGTCCGACTCTTGGGCAGATCGATGACCTCCTCAGCGAAATCAGGGCAAGGATCGAGAGGAACGAACGGGTGATGATCGTTACCCTAACCATTCGGATGGCCGAAGATCTCACCAAGTTCCTGAAGGAACGGGACATCAAGGTGACCTATCTCCACAACGAGACGAAGACCCTCGAACGGACGGCCATCATCTATCAACTCCGGAAGGGAAAGTTCGACGTGCTCGTCGGGATCAACCTCCTCCGGGAGGGACTCGACATCCCGGAGGTCAGCCTCATCGCCATCCTCGATGCGGACAAGGAAGGCTTCCTCCGTTCTACGACCTCCCTCATCCAAATCATCGGACGGGCGGCCCGGAATGCCCACGGGGAAGTCATCATGTACGCGGACGAGGTCACTTCCTCGATGCGCGAGGCGATTGACGAGACAAACCGCCGGAGGAGAATCCAGGAAGCCTATAACGAGGAGAACGGCATCGTCCCGACCACTATCGTCAAAGAAATCCGCCCCCCGCTTACCAACGACGAATCCGAACTAGACGAAATCGTCAAAATCTCCGCAAAAGCCCCTCGAAGTGAAATAGAAAAACACGTCAAGAAGATGGAGAAGGAGATGCGGGAAGCCGCGAAGAACTACGACTTCGAACGGGCGGCCCAAATCCGCGATGCCATCATCGAACTGAAAGGAAGCCTATGAAGGAATATTGACTCTACCTCATTGATTTCGACGGAACCTTGGCTGACTCGGCCCGTTCCCTCGTCAATGTCTACAAAGCCGGCTTTGACGAACTCGGTCTCCCGTATGACCCGAAGATGGCCTCCGTCTACATGCACATGTCGCTAGACCAGACTGCCAAGTTGGTTGGTATCCACGACGAGAAAGACTATGCCCGTTTCGCCTATAAGATCGTTGAAGCCCTCGATTATCCTGAGAACCTCGAAGCCATCGACTTCTTTCCCGAAAGCGTGCCCGTTATGAAGAACCTCCATGCCGCGGGCAAGAAACTCTCGATCGTTTCCGGGAACACCGAGGGGCACATTCGCCGGATTCTCAAAACTAAGGGCATCGAGAGCCTGTTCGGCGGAGTCGTCGGCAGTTCATCCAATAGGCGGCCGAAGCCTTATCCCGACCCCCTCCTCGCAGCCATGGCCCTTTATCCGGACATTGCTCCCGGGGAGACGGTTTACGTCGGCGACTCCCTCCAAGATCTCGAGGCGGCCGAGGCCGCCGGCATCGAGGGGATCCTCATCGATCGACAGGGCGAACACCCCGAAGAGGATTACGAGAAGATATCCTCCCTCCTAGAGCTCCTAGGCGAGAAAACGGCGTTGATTACTCCCCACAACTAAACTAATATAACGAAGCCCAAAAGGGCGCATGGGTTTTTATCGATATGCTTCAATGGTACGACTACATATTCGTCATCGTGGCCCTCGTCGTCATCGTCTTGAGCCTTCTCCAAGGCGGTAAAAGCGAAGGTGCTTCCGGTGCCATCACCGGGGGCGGCCTCAATGTCTTCGCCAAGACCAAGGAGAGGGGCAGCGAGAAGGTCATCAGTTGGTTGACCTTCGGCTTCGCGGTCGTCTTCCTCTTCATGGCCCTTCTCATCATGGTCCTCAACTCGGTGAATGCGGCGGCAGCCGCCTCGAGCAGCGAAGCGGCGGATGCCTCGGCCTCGGTCGCGGCGGCCCTTGGCCTCATCCATTGAGGGGGTCACTACGCGAAAGGGCTTAGGCCCCTTTTTTGCTGCGCATAGGCGAAAAGATGATATCCTTCTCCAAGTGGAAACCATCAAGGAATTCGTCGCCCGGCGGAAAAAGGAGCTATTGCTCGAAGCCGCTTCGCTCAAGAGGCCACCGTGCCTTTCTATTTTCCAAGTCGGACACGATGCCGGGAGCGATTCCTACATTCGCGGCAAGCTCAAGGATGCCGCTGAGCTCGGTTTTCTGGCCCTTCACCGGTGGTTCGATGCAGGCATTGAGGAAAAGGAACTCCTAAAAGCCATCTCCGAGGATGCCGCCGACCGTTCAATCGACGGAATCATCGTCCAGCTTCCCCTTCCTCCCTCGCTCAATGGGAAGTCGCTCACCCAGGCAATACCGCTCGACAAAGACGTCGATGGATTCCTCTCGGAGAGCCCTTATTTTCCCTGTACCCCTGCAGGAATCGTTTCCTATCTCGAGGCCCAGGATTTCCCCTTCGAAGGCAAAAATGCCGTCGTCATCGGCCGAAGCGACATCGTCGGGAAGCCGATGGCCAACCTCCTCCTCAAGAAAAACATGAACGTCACGGTGCTTCACTCGCGGACCAAGGAAGTCGACATGGCCTTCTATCTTGCCCACGCCGATCTCCTCGTCGTGGCCATTGGCCGCCCTGGTTTCATCGATACCCGCTTCAGCTTCAAGCCTAACGCCTACCTCATTGACGTAGGAATCTCGAGGGGTGATGACGGACATCTCCACGGAGACATCCTTCCCGGTAGGGAAGTGGCTTTTCAATCACCGGTGCCCGGCGGGGTCGGGCTCTTGACGAGGCTATCCCTCATGGAGAACGTGATGAAGGCCAGAAAGGAACACGGAGAATGAATTACTGGATTGGAAACGAATCTGTCTATGGGCTCGAACGGGCCATCAAGGCCTCGGGCAACCCGATGCGGACAAAACTCGAGACGAGTCCCATCACCGAGAAAGACGTCCTCCGAGCCCGCCGCCTGGCCGCGACCCGTGGGGGCGAGGGCCATGACAATTTTCTGAAGGGCATCACTGTTCAACTCGATGTGATTGCCCCCCTTTACTGGTGGAAGGAGGCCCAGCGTTACCACTGGTTCGATTTCGTCTCCAGCCAGTCGACAATGCACTGCCTTTTGAAGTTCGACGTCGCTTCCCAATGCGTCGACGAGACCGATCCCCTCATCGTGAACCGGGTCAAGGAATTGATCGATTATTACAATGCCATTCCCGAAGAAGACCGGGAAGGACGTCAGAAAGCGTGGCGCGTCATCGTCGCTTCCCTTCCCTCGGGCTTCTGCCTCGGGGCCACGATGGTGACCAATTACCAACAATTGAAGACGATGTATTTCCAGCGCAAGGACCACAAGCTACGCGAGTGGCATGTCTTCTGCGACTGGGCCAAAACGCTCCCGATGTTCAAGGAATTGATCGGAATCGAAGATTGATGTAATAAAAAGGGCCTTTTCCCCGTTTGGTTAGTGAGCGGGGCTAGGCTCAAACTGGAACATGGACAGCTTGGAAACGCTCATCGAGGAGTTCCGGACCGGCGATTATGCCAGGTTTCCCCTCTTTTACGAGGAGACGCATCGGAAGGTCTATTACATCTCCTACGGTCTTCTCTCCTCGGAAGATGACGCGAAGGACGTGATGCAAGAGACCTATGTCCGCTTCATCTCTTCCCTCGAACGCTTCGAGAAGGGGAGCAATCCCTATGCGTATCTGGCGACCATTGCCCGGAACCTCTCCTACGACCACCTGAAAAGAAACGGAAGGGACACCCCTTACGAAGAGGGGCTCGTCGAGACCTCGACACTCGATAGACATGACGGGATGGACGAGGTGGAACGTCTGCTCGCCCCCTTGAATAAGGACGAACGGGAAATCGTCATCCTCCATGTCCTCGACGAGCTGAAGTTCCGGGAAATCGCCGAAATCACCAGGAAGAAACTCAGTACCGTCCTCGTCACTTACCACCGGGCCATCAAGAAAATGAAGGAAAAGGAGAGCACTAGATGAAGAAACGCGACATCGAAAATAGGCTCAAGAGTGCCGCGTCCTCCGCCCGCGTTCCCTCGGATCTCGAGGAGACATGCCGTCTCATCAAACAGATTCCCCAGGACAAGGAGACTCTTCAAACCGCTCCGAAGAAGAAGGCCAAGTGGGCCCTACCGGCCCTCGGCACCGTCTCGGCAGCCCTCGTGGTTGGCCTCGCGGTCGGTTTGGCCGTCGGCCTTCCGGGCAGTAATCCCCCGGGGCCGACTTCGAGCGGGCAAACCACCCTCCCGCCCCTCCCCCCGGTCACGACGACCCTCGATTTGAAGGAAGCAACCGCTTTCGGAAGGCAAGCCGTCTCTCTATTGGCCCTCGCGTCCTCCTTTAGCGAAGACGGGGATCACCTTGCCTTCCGGGCCCGCCGTAAGGATGCCCCCAATGACGAAGGCGATGGACTCAGCTACCAACAAATGCTCATGGTCGCCAATGACATCGACGACTTCATCTACATGATCGAGGACTTCAATGGTTCCGACGGATGGTCGATTGTCCTCGAAGCCTCCCTTACCGAAATCAAGATCGAGGATGGCGAAGCCACCTACCTCATCGATTATGAGGAAGAGGTAGTGAGCGATACTTTGACCAGTTTCTCCGGCACCATCGACTATGGCGGGGGCAAACCCCTCGATTTTGAGGGCCGGGTCGAGACGGAGGGCGACGAACGTGAAGTCGTGATGATCCTCCTCCTTCCGAATGGGGAAAGGATCGAGGCCGAGCAGGAAATCGAACATGGGGAGAACGAGTACTCCTATTCCTTCTATAGTGGAGGGAACCCACATCCCTATCGGACCGTCTCCTACGAACGGGAAATCGAGGGCCGGGAAGGGGAGAGCAGCCTCGAGGTGCAAGAGGGAACCACCATCCGCGAATGCGAGTTCGAGCACCTAGCCACTTCCAGTGAGGGAATGGGTGAGAGTTTCCGAGCCGAATATAAGCGTGAGGACACCTCTAAAGACGAGGAGCTCGAGGCCGAAGACATCTTGATCAACAAGTTGAGCGAAACCAGTCACGAATATCTCTTTGGGGAAACAAGGATCGTCCTCCCTTGAACGGACGAGCAGAGGGAAGAGGGCCTTCCTCTTCCTTTTTTTCTTTGCAAAAGGGGGATATTCCAAAGAAAAAAAGAAAAAGTGCATCTCGTTGTAATAAAACCGACCCCTTCTCAGTTTGGTAGGTGTCAGGGGTCAAAAAGGCCCCGAAAGGAGAACAGAAAATGAAAAAACTAGGACTACTTGCCATCCTCGGCGCGGCCACCGCGCTCGCCAGCTGCACAGCGGCTGGCACCCCTGGAGAGAACGGAGACTCGAATGGGAATGCCACCATTGAAAGCGGTGGGGGAACTTCCCAAACCGTTTCGAGCGAGACTACTTACATGGCCCAGGCGGTCATGTCGGTGAACCTCCTCGGCTGCAGCGTCAATTCCAACGTCCCCCTCGCCCGTCGGGCCCAAGCTCCGGCCGCTGGATCCACGAGCGCGGAAGCCCCGAGCATCTACGATCAGGTAGCCGAGGAGGTTCTCTCCGGCATCGAGGGACTCATGTCGATCATCGGCTTCGACGCGACTTCCGTCGTCGAGGGAGTGAGCGACCGCGAGGGTTACGAGAAGATGTATCAGATCACGATGCCGAGCCTCGCAACCGGGAGCGTCTCCTACGAATTCCACCTCAATGAAAAGACCTGGGTCGAGCAAGACGATGACGAAAAGGAAACCTTCACCAGCCTCAAGGGCCTTGTGGTGATGGGGGAGCTCGAATACACCGTCACTGGCCTCAAGACCGTCGAGGAAGAGGGGCGGGGGGAAATCGAGACCGAACTCGAATTCGCGGTCCGGCTCGACGAAGGGAACTACGTCCTCATTTCCCAGGAGATGGAAGACCGGGAAAACGAATACGAATACACTCTCATCAAGAATGGGCGTGAAGTGGCCAACGAGGAATTCAGTTTCGAGACCGACCGCCGGGGCCGCCTCGTCGTCTCCCTCGAACGGGAAGTGAACGGGCAGGAATTCGAGATCGAGCTGCTTGCCACCGAAGACGGCATCAAGGGCGCGGTCGTTGAAGTCGAACTTCGGAACGGCCGCGAAATCGAGGGCGTGATCGGGGTTGAGACCGGTGAGAACGGGGAGACCGTCTTCACTCTCAGGTTCCTTGGGCAGGACAAAGTCTACCGAAAGGCCGTCTAAGCAAGCTTAATTCCATGGGGAGGTCACGCGGCCTCCTTTTTTGTTTAAGTTGTAAAGTAGTGCTGGTGCGACCGAAATGGCACTGGCGTATATTGAAAACGTGAACTCGCATATCCCACTAGCAGCGCTTTCTTTGCTTTCGTTTGCTTCTTGTGGGCTTTCCCCGCGTGTTTTCAAACCGATTCCACAAGACGGATATCTCCCACCCTACGATGCGGTTACCGAGGGAATTTATTGGCGGAATTCCAGAACGATCTACAATGCGATAGCTGAACGCACTGGTCTGTTTTCACCAATTTCGGCTAGCGAACCAACAGAGGAAAAAGACATCTTCCGTGATAGATTGGAAGGGAAACTTCTCGTCCCATACGATGAACGGGACGCTTATGATGCTTATTCGGGCCGCGAAGTAGCCGGGATGTTGACCAATTTCACGGTGGATGCCGTTTATCACGCAAAACTTGCGATCGATTCTTCCACCGATGCCTTTCTCCCAAGTGGTTTTTCAGGGGAAAGACCATCGACTCGGTGATCGTCGAGACAAATGGCGGAGATTCAAGACTGTTCTTCTACGCGTGCGACGATGCCGTTCTCATGCTCGCCTCTTCCATCGATTCTGATCCGAGTGTCAGCGTCTATTTCGGGCGCTTATCCAGCCGCTACGCCTATTCGTTTCACGATGCATACCTTTTGGTCACCGGATGCCCCCTCAATGCCTATTTCGGCATCGTCGCATTACGGCATGACAAATACGATGCGCAAGACTCCTACCTTTTCCCATGGGCCCTTTTGATGGCTTATGAAGCCGACTATTCCACTGATGAACTGAAGGCAATCGAATTCCACCCCTCCATGACTGCCAATCCCGCTGATTATCAGAAAAGCCAATTCGATGGTCTCGAATTCGATTTGCGCGAAGCAATGATCCGGGAGGCTTTCGGAAATGAAAGCAGGTAACCTAGCCGCTTTTGTGTTTTCGCTTCTTGCCCTTTCCCTCACTGCCTGTAACAGCACCAAAGAACCGTATTCGTATTCCTATGCGGCGATGGTCCACCCTCTTTGGAGCTTCGTCCACAACGAAGTCGCCTCACGTTTTTTCGGCGATGGTTTCGAGCCAGCCCAAAGTAGTCAGCCCAGTCAGGAACCCTATCTACTGAAAGACCCAGGGACAGGATTAATGGCAGGCGGCGCCGAATACTATCCCCTTTTCATGCCCGGGGAAGCACTTATCGTCGGAGGATGTTCCTTTAGCATCTGTTTTGAGAGCGAAGATACTTGGCTGCCTTCCCAAAACTTTTCCAAGGAAGCGGTGGGGACTTGGTCTCTTCTCGCCTTCTATTACGACAATCCGTCGATATACACGACCCCGTTCTGGAAAGTCGATATGGTCGTTACCGCCAGTGATGGGAAAACGGTTGTGGGAGCCATCAACGATTCGGGGGTTTTACATTTGTGAAAAACGAGAATGGAGCCTTCTACGGGAAAGTCGCGGAAAGCGGAAATGCAGAGTCCACCATTTTGTATGAAGATTTTATTTCCGACCCGATTGGGTACATTGACTTTGAATTGCCAAGTACGTACACAGACACTTTCTCCGTCCTTTTTAGGGTCATAGGAGTAGATGATATCAACTCGCCTTCGATTTATCTCGATCTCTACAAAGTGCCCGAATTCGAGGGCCCATTCAGCCATGGCCTTTATAGCATTGTCGGACCGGACATTAGCTATGAGTCGGTTGCATTCGAAGTTGCCGAAGAGAGTTATGGAAGCAACGGTTTCGACTACCGAGAGATTCACCGAGACTTCTCCTTATTTGATATTTTCGGGATACCGGAGGGGGCAAGGGATCAATGGCATTATCAAGGATAGAACTGTTTTTGAGCCTTGCTGCAGCGACGATTAAGGCGATGAGCGGGGATGCCTTGTTTTGGGGAGCCCAAACCGTTGCTCACACGTTCCTATGGAATTCGCATCTTTGCCGCTTCTGCAATGCTCACGACCAGTCATATGTTTCATTGCAGCAGAATACGCTAAACATAATCGAAAATGTATGAACAAGAGAAGACGATTTTCAAGTGAACTAAACAGTCGACGTGTCTCCTCCGTCGGCATGGCATTAATGTTTTTTGCCGCTGGTTTGCTTTCCTTGTTTTCTTGCAATACGTCCGAAACCAATTCATCAGGTCCGCTCTCCTTCGAGCCGGAGGATGGTTACCTCCCCCCATACGATGCCGTCACCGAGGAAACGTATTGGAAGAATTCCAGGACGATCTATAACGCAATAGCCGAAATGACCGGTCTCTTCCTGCCGGTCACGGCCTGCGAGCCGACTCAGGAAAACGGCATCTTTTATGAAACATTGCGGGAAAGGGTCTTTCGACCCTACCCATATGCCGACACAATCGTTTTGGCTGGCGACAAGTCCAGCCTGGGCATGCTTGCCAAGTTCACGATAGATACCATTTACCATGCCACGCTAGAGGTTAGTGCCCCACCTGATGCTCTTCTCCCAAGCAATTTATTTCGCGGTAAGACAGTGGACTGCGTCGTTGTCGAGACGTCCAAGGACGACCGTGGCCTTATTTTTTACGCCACCGAAGAGGCAATACTCATGCTGGGGCGGCAATCTCGTTCGACTTTGTCCGCCAACGGTTATTTTTACAAGGAAGCCTATTCGCTATTCGATGGATATCTAATGGCGACCGGCAGGCCACTAAACGCCTATTTCGACATATTGGCTGTAACATCAAATCTCAATAACGCGCATTCGTTCATTCCGATTTCGCTCCTTTTGGCCTATTCGGCGGAGTCCCCACAATCCGGTGCTTATCAAGAGGCAGTCGAATTCGACGATTCGCTCATCGCCCTCCAAGGGCAATATGAAAAGCACGAATTCGGTCAATTGTCCATGGATTTGCGGGAAGAATTGCTAATGGAGGCTTTTGGCGATGAGGAAAAATAACCTACTGTTTCCATTTGTTGCCTTGATTGGGTTTTTGCTTTCTTCGTGCCGACCTCAATTTGAACACTTCTCCTATGGCTACGCGGCCGTCAGCCATCCGTTCTGGAGTTTGATCCACAACGAAGTCATGTCCGCTTCGTTCGGAAGCTCTCATGCATCCGCCCCCAGTGCCCAACCTCCTCAAGCACCGTATGTCATGAAAGAGGCTGGTCGGGGGTATGAGAACACGGCTTTTTCGTATGCCCCGAAATACATGGCCAAAAAGGCACTTATACTAGGCGGCTTCAGCTTCAATGTGTTGTTCGAAGACGATCATGCATGGTTGCCCAGTCAAAACTTCGGACGGGAAGCAGTCGGAACATGGGCGATAGTTTGCCTCGAATTCCCGTCCTCGGCAGGGAACGAGAACCCATTTTGGAGCGAGAACTATGTCGTAACCGTGAGTGACGGGGAAACTGTAGTCGGCACCCTTTGCCATTTTTGGTTGCGGCGTTTCGTTCAGCAGGGAGATGGCGAATTCGTGTCTCTCGGGAATGGCTTTCAGGAATCACTTCTCTTCAGTGAGTACATGGATGACCCGTTGTCCTACATCGATTGGGATTCCACGATGACGTTAACCGATAGTCCAAGCCTCCTTTACCGGACCATCGGCACGTATGGACCTTCGGGGACGGCAATGAACCTCGCTCTTTACAAGGACCCGGGCTCGGATGCGCCGTTCACCAACGGGGTTTACTGGTTTGGCGGAGCGACAGGGAGTTACGAATCCGTTTCTTTCGATGCGGTTTCCGGATCGCCAGATTCCGGAACCGTCCTTTACCAAGCCATTCAAAAGGAAATCAATTTGTTTCGGCTCCTAGGGATACTGGCAGATGCCTCTGACAATTGGCGTTACCCGGAATGAGCTTGGCCTACGTTGGAACCGATCGATGTTACGTTGCCTTCGGTTGCCGTTGTGCTTAAATATCGCCGAAAGAAGGTAGTTATGATCAAGAAATCGCTTTTGAAAGCCTATGCCGAACTCCTCGTCAAGACTGGCGGGGCCGTGAAGAAGGGCCAGGAGGTCGTTATCCGGGCCCAAGTGGAACTCGAACCATTTGCCGAAATCGTGGCCCGCGAGTGTTATCGGTGCGGGGCCAGCCGGGTCGTCATGGAATGGTGTTCGAGCAAGATCAGCCGCCTCGAGGCCAAATACGGCCGCGAGAAGGTAATTAGCGTCCCAACCCCGATGGAAGTCGGCCTCCAGGAGTATGAAACCGACCATCTTCCCGTTCTTATCTGGCTTAATGGCGACGATCCCGATGGACTGAAAGGCATCGATAGTGAAAAGCATGGGCGCGTCACCGCATCCAAGATGAAGGTCTTTGCCCCCTACCGGACGGCCCGGGAGAACAAATACCAGTGGACGATTGCCGGGGTCCCGTCCGTGGCTTGGGCCAAGAAAGTCTTCCCGCACCTTCCCAAAGGAGAGGCCGTCGAGGCCCTCTGGGAGGCCATCTTGAAGGCGGCCCGAGCCGAGGACGGGAATGGGATTTCCAATTGGGAGGAGCACGAAAAGACCCTCAAAGAGAAATGCGCGAAACTCAACGCCCTCCGCCTCCGGAAACTCCATTACACTTCTTCGAACGGCACCGACTTCACGGTTGGGCTCATTCCCGGGGTCATCTTCCTCGGGGGCGGGGAGAAGACCTTGGATGGAACGCTGTTTCAGCCCAATATCCCCTCGGAGGAAGCTTTCACTTCCCCGATGAGAGGGGAAGCGGAGGGGGTGGTGGTCGCTTCCAAGCCCCTTTCCTATCAAGGACAGTTGATTGAGAACTTCTCGGTTGTCTTCAAAGGCGGGAAGGCCGTTGAGGTCCATGCCGAAAAGGGAGAGCAAGCCCTACGCTCCATTCTCTCGATCGACGAGGGATCTGCCTATTTAGGCGAATGCGCCCTCGTGCCTTATGAATCGCCGATCAATCAAGCGGGGTTCCTTTTCTACAACACCCTCTTCGACGAAAACGCGGCTTGCCACTTGGCCCTCGGTCGCGGTTTCACCAACCTCTATCCCGGTTTCGAGAAGATGAGCTTGGACGAATTGACCGCGGCCGGCATCAACTATTCAACCTCCCACGTCGATTTCATGATCGGTACCCGTGACCTCAGGATCGTCGGAACGAAGGAAGACGGATCGACCGTCCTTATCTTCGATAACGGAACCTGGGCCATTTAAGGGAAAACACCTGCAAAAAAGCCACGGAATGATATGTTCCGCGCCTTTTCAAATGGAGGAGACGATGATTTCGCCGTTTCCCCAACCGGGGGTCAAAGGACCAGAACCCGGTTCGTGATTACCCGGGTCGAAGCTCGAGCCATAAGGATCTGGGCATGCATGGGCATCCTCCGATAGATAGGTGAGGAAGGAAGAGACGGCCGAAAGGAAACTGAGGTAATGTTCCTTGTTGATGGCCGCCCAGTCAAACAGGGCATCCTGGATCCCGAGGAAGAGATCCACAGCCTCCCGGCTGCCGGGCATATCGGCGGAAAAAAGTTCGCTATCGGAGAGGAGGTAGTAGACGTTGTCCTCGAGGATACTGCCGTCGCCGATGAGCCATGGGATTTGGCCGGCGATTTTCTCGAGGCGCTTCTTGAGGCTTTGGATCGTCTTTGCCGTGTCGAACTCCTGACTTGGACCATCGAGGTAACGGGCGTACGACTTGGTAAGTCCCCGTTTGAAAGCCGTGCGGGTGATGTCACTTAGTTTGGCTCTAGCCATTGCCTTGGCAATCGAGTCGAAGGACGTGATGATTGATCCGGCTTCCTTCTTGAGGACATCGACGGGCACCATCCCTTCGAACAGGGCGTAGGCCGAGAGGAGGGAAGAGGCTTCTTCGTAATCCCAATCGGTCATTTCGACATCCGTAATGTTCAGTTTCCAATCGATCTTGGCGTAGACTTTTTTGCCTTCGAGGCTCTTCTTTATTCCGGTTATCATGCCGTTAAGACATGCTTCCGCGTTTTCGGGATGGCCGGAGAATACCTCGATTTGGATGTGGTTGTAGGCCCCGGTCTCCTTTGCTTCGATGTAGCCTTGTTCATAGGAGGCATCCATGATGCTCGTGACTGCCGAGACGAGGGGCAGTTCGGCCTCATTCCCACTTGGGAGGGATGAAGCCACGTAGGAAGCCGAGAGGTTGAGGGGCACGAAACCGCCTTTGCGGACGGCCGTCTTTTCAGTAGGGACGATGACGAATTCCGGCGAATAGGTCGAATCGGCCTCTGTGAGACTCCGCGAGGCCGGGGTGATGCTCACGTTGACCAAGCCCCCCGGGGCCACGACGGCCGGTGCCGGGGCGGAGATTGCGACCGAACTGGCGATGATGAGGGCAAGGGAAACCGCCGCGCCACCGATGGCGAGGGCCCGCTGGAGATTGATGAGGCGGCCGAAACGCAGCCCCTTCTTGATACCGGTTTGGGCCAGGATGTTCTTTTCAAGATCGGGAATGATGCCTTTTGCTTCATTGCCGAGGATCTCGGTGAGGCTGAATTCGTCTTGGGTCGCGATTGCCTTGAATAGTCCGGTTGCCAGTTCCGCTTTTGTGTAGACATCGGGAACGAAGGCGTCGGCTTCCCGTTTCAATAGGGCCAGGATGGGCGCTTCCTCGAGTGTCTCGAGCCGCTTACGGGTCTCGAGGGCCTCGCTTCGGCTAATTTTCCTGGGCTTGCTGTCTGAGGGCGTATTTCGCTTCTTCATCGCTTAGGGCCTTCCGCAGTTTCTTCAGGGCAGTCGCGTATTTCCAGGTCACGGTTCCAATTGGCATGTGGAGGAATTCGGCAATTTCCTTGTGCTTGTAGCCGCCGATTGCATACATCATGACGATGTTGAACTCATCTTCGGCCAGCACGGAGTTGGCCAACTTGATGGTCGGGCTATCGATGTCGCCGAGGTAATAGACCCCACCTTGGCTTGGCTCCTGATCGAAGTCGAAGCTGACTTCCCGGTTCCTCTTGCGGAGCTTGGAAAGGGCCGAGTTCTTGGCAATCGTCAGCAACCAGTTGCGTGGATTGGTGCCCGGACGGTAAGAGGAGATGTTTTCGTAGCAACTGACATAGGTATCCTGCATGACGTCCTCGGCCAATTGGTAGTCGTGGAGAATTGGCAAAACGAAAGTGAAGACCCCTTTGTTGGTGAGGGAATAGATGTCGGCCAAAGCATTCCCATCGCCTTTTTGGAGTGCAACCATCGCCTTTTCCAATTTTTCCTCGTTCATTTTCGATCCCGCTTTTCGTTATGGTGCACGGGTTCCACATAGTGGAACTCATTTAATAAATAAGCAAGCGGCAAACTTTGTTGGTTATCCTTCGAGGTAGCCGATCACGGTAATGTCCGCCAGCCTGATTTCCTGTCTTTCGGTTTTGAGCAAGCCATGATAGGGGTCGAGCCTGAAGGAAGGTACCTCGAGGTGGTGGAACATCCCGGCCGCATGGTAGACGAGCTTTACCGGGGAAACCCCATCGTAAGACAACAGGAAGTCGTTTATCTTCTCCTCTTCGTCTGGCAAGAGGGTCGGTTTTGCCACCGATGCGTGACGGGACAATTCCCTTTCGAGGTAGGGATACTGTTCATCCAGCGATTTGTAGGGCAGCCATTTTTTCATCCCACGGTCGTTCATCGCTTGTGGCCTCCGATCTGACCGTGCCGCATCTTGAGGGTCGAGCTTGCCAATAGGGAGGAGCAGGGGAGTACCGCATCGCGTCCGTATAGTGATTTGATCATGTCCTCCGCCTTCGCGAGGTTTCGCCTTCTAAGGCTCTCCTCGGGATCCTCGAGCAACGAGAGCTGCTCATAGGTGGGATTGCCCAATCGTTCAAAGGCAATCGAGAGGGCGCGGACTGGCAAGTGGGAGGAAGAAGCGCGGTGGATGGCGAGAAGGGCGGAAGTCAATTCGTTTATGTCGTCGGTCGGAGAAAGAAGCGACCGTTCACGGGAAAAGTGGGTGTGCCCATCCTCGTATTGGAGGACGAGTCCGACTTTCGCGGCCGTCTGCTTGCTGGAACGGAGCCTTCGGGACAGTTCTTCTGCCATCTCCTGGAGAAGGAGGGTTATCTCATCGAATCCGTAGCCGCGGTTGAGGGTCTGCCCGAGGGTGAGGGAGGGATTTTGGGGAACGTATCCTTCGCCAATCCGTGCCTCGTCATGGCCGTTGGCCATTGCCTTCAATTGGCTGCCCATCAAACCGAATTCTTCCCTGAGCATTTCCTCGTTTGCCATAGAGAGATCTCCAAAGGTTCGGATGCCGTGGGAGTGAAGGCGCCGCGATATCCCTTCCGCGATGCCCCAGACGGAAGAAAGGGGATAAACCGAAGCAAGCTTTTCCTTGGCGTTCTCTTCCTTCCAATGGCTGATGTAAGGTGGCTTCTTCTTGCCTTCGAGGTCGAGAGAGCATTTGGCCAGGAACATGTTGTCGGCAATGCCAGCCGTGGCCGTGATTCCGGTCCTCTCCTTTATCTTCTTTTGGATTTCCCGGACGAGCACCTCCGGGGAGCGACGGTAAAGCCTGAGGTAGGGTGTCAGCTCCAGGAAGGATTCGTCGACAGAATAGACATGGATATCCTCCATGGCCACGTACTCGAGGAAGATAGCGATGATTTTGGCCGACATCCGAAGGTAGTAGCTCATCCGCGGGACGGCGTAAATGAGGCCTTTGAGGGATGGAAGGTCTTTCTTTCGGCAGACGTTGGGAATCCGATAGGTGCGTTTCAAATAGGGGGAGACGCTCATGACGACCGAGGAATCGGAACGGTAGGGGTCGCAGCAGACGAGAGGGGTCTTTAAGGGGTCGAGATGGCGGGCCACGCACTCGCAAGAGGCATAAAAGCTTTTGAGGTCGATGACCGCCACTGTCCGCTCCATGGGAGCCCCATTCTAATCGAGAAAGTCGTGTAAGAAAGGGGTTGACAAAGAGGATGTCCGATGGCTTCTGAAAAGAGAATTTTTGCCATTCTCCTGCCATGGTTTTGTCTCTTTGACCAGTCTGGCGGATGCTAAAATCAAAACCGAGGTGAAAACATGATCGAATATATCATCCTTGTCCTTCTGATCACCCTGGTCATTGCCTTTGGGGTAATCCTGTTTCTTCTCTTACGGCGTGGAAAATCAGGGTTGAACCCGGGTGTCGGTTCGCGTTTCGAGTCGGAAATCGTTCGCCTTGGAAATGACATCAATCAAAAAATCCAACTCGTTTTTGCGGAGAAAATGGCCGAACTTAACAAAAACCTTGGTGAAAACAACACCCAGACCGTCACCCGCCTTTCCGCTTTCGAGAAGGAGACGAGCGAAGCCCTCGCCAAATCGCTACTCGAAACAAGCCGGGTTCTCAATGAACGGGTCGACAAGATGAACGAGACGGTCAGCCGCCGTGTTCAGGAACTGTCCGAAAAGATCAACGCCAACCTCCTCGACATCAACAAGAAGGTTGCTACCTCCCTTGAAAGCGGCTTTCAACAAAACGCCGAGGCCATGACTGAGGTCAAGGTGCGGTTGGAACGGATCGACCTCGCCCAGAAAAACCTCGATGGCCTCCAGAAGGAAGTCATCAATCTCAATGGGCTTCTCACCAATAGCCAAGCCCGCGGCCACTTCGGAGAACTCCAACTTGAGATGCTCCTCGAATCTACCTTCCCGGATGGGAAGGGGCGTTACTACTTCATCCAAGACGACTTTGGCTATTCAATCGACGGTGAGAAAGTCCGGCCAGACGCGACCATTGTCTTCCATGGTCAGAATGGCCCTGTCAAATTCGCCATCGACTCCAAATTCTCCTTCTCGGATTATCGGAAGATACTCGAGGGTGGAAATCAGGACGAGGAAGAGGCCGTTTCCCTCAAGAAGAAACTCAAGGCCGCGGTCAAGACGGAGGTAACAGAAGTAGCCGAGAAATACATTGTGCCGGGCAAGACCATCGATGCCGCTGCCCTCTTCATCCCGAGTGATGGCCTCTTTGCCTATTTGAGTAGTGAATTCCCCGACCTCGTCGCCGAAGCCCGGGTCAAAAAAGTCATCATCGCCTGCCCCTCGACCCTTCAAGCCATCATCGTCCTCTTCCATAACGCGGCCGTCGATGCCGAGCGAACCAAAAACCTCCAAGTCATCAACGAGCAACTCCAACGCCTTGGCCAGGAGTTCCGCCGCCTCGCCGAACGGTGGGGCAAACTGGAGGGCAGCATGAACGCCATTTCGGCCAAGACACGCGATTTCTCGACGACGGTGAGAAAGATCACCAACCAATTCGACGGAATCAGCAAGAACCGGATTGCCCCACCCGAGGGGGAAGCCATCGATTACGAAGAGGGGGAAGAAGAGAGCCCAGTTCCCCTCGAGGAGGAATGAGCGGTTTTCCTTTACGGGTGGGGAGCCCGAACCTATAATGACGGGGCTCTGGGGCTGTAGCTCAGTTGGGAGAGCGTATCGTTCGCAACGATGAGGTCGCGGGTTCGATCCCCGTTAGCTCCACCAAGTCGAAGAGCATGCCTGCCGCTTGTCCTGTCTAGCGGCAGGCATTTTCCTTTGCTTGCCCTTGTCTTCTCCAGAGTCAAAGGGAGTGTGACGATGTTAATATCTATCCGTGGATTTCACTGGGTGGGAAAAACTCTCTCTTGTCGATTACGACGATAACATCACGACTACCCTTTTCACTTCTGGGTGTCCATTCCGCTGCCCGTGGTGCCATAACGGCGACCTGGTGGTCAATTTGGGGAACGCGCATCCGATTCCTTGGGTAGAGATCAAGGAATACCTGAGCCGTCGCAAGAACGTCCTCGATGCCGTCTGTGTCACCGGCGGGGAACCGACTTACATGCCTGATCTCCTTGACAAACTTTCCGAAATCAAGGAACTCGGCTACAAGGTGAAACTCGACACCAACGGTTCCAACCCGGAAATGTTGAGAATCGCCGTCGAGCAGGGCCTCGTCGATTATGTGGCGATGGACATCAAGAATGGACCATCCCGCTATGCCGAGACGATTGGCCTATCATCATATGACATCGAGCCGATCAGGGAATCTGTCGATTATCTCCTCCATCGAGGGATTCCCTATGAATTCAGGACCACCCTCGTGAAGGAATTCCATACCCCGGATTCGATTGAGGAAATGGGGAAATTCGTCAGGGGAGCCAAAGCGCATTTCCTCCAGTTCTTCATCGACAACGAGCACTGCATCGAACGGGGATTCCATCCCATCGAAAAGGAAAAGGCCCAGCTTTACCGGGCCATATTGCTTCGCTACGTGGCTTGTTCGGAACTTCGCGGCTACGATTAAGCGGCCTCGAGCCTATTGAGGTAATCGATGGCCGAGAGGGCCGCGACGGCCCCGTCACCCTCCGCGGTCGTCACCTGGCGTATTTTCTTGGCCCTGGTATCGCCGGCCGCGTAGACCCCCTCGGTAGCGGCCATCATGTTCTCGTCAACGAGAATGAAACCGTTCCCGTCAAGACGGACGAGCCCTTCGAATCGTTGGTTGTCGGGGATGTGCCCAATGGCGATGAAGCAACCACTGGCGTCAAGGTCGAATTCGTTTCCGTCCTTGGACTTGAAGCGAACTTTCCGTAGTTCTTCGTCGCCGAGGAAGGCAGAGGCTGAGACGTTGTGGATGACTTTGACGTTTTTCTTGTTCAAGAGGGCTTTTGCAGCGTTTTCTTCACCGTAGAAACGGTCAAAGAGAGTCGCCACGGTCACGCTGGAGCAGATGTCGGAAAGGCTCCGGGCATAGGAAATGGCCGAGTTACCGTCCCCAATCACGATAACGTCCCTTCCTTGGTAGAAAGCGCCGTCGCAGACCGCACAGTAGCTGACGCCCTTCCCTAGGTAGATATCCTCACCGGGGATGGCGAGCTTGCGATGACGGCATCCGTTCGCGATGATGACGGTTTTGGATTCGTAGGTGCCGTACTGTCCTTGAACCGTGAAGTGATCGTCTTCCCGGGAGACGGCTCTGACATCGTCCATGTCGAAATCGACCCCCAGTTCGCTTATTTGATCGAAAAGAAGGGCCGCGTATTCGTTGCCGCTGATCGACTTGATGGAGGGGATGTTTTCGACAAGCGGGCTATCGGCGATTTGCCCCCCGAAGGCTGCCTTTTCCAGAAGGATGGTCTTTTTGCCAGCCCGTAAACAGTAAAGGGCCGCGGTCATTCCCGCGGGCCCTCCACCGACGATCAAGACGTCATGACGCATGGCTGCCCTTGGTGGCTTCGATGTAGCCGCGGATGAGGGAAGCATTGTCATAGACTTCGTATGAATCCCCGTTCGGGACCAGGAGGGTTGGAGCCTTGCTAATGCCATAGGCCCTGGCAAGGTCCTGCTTCTCCATCGCGTCGACGTTCTCATAGCTGATGTGTTCGCGGTCGAGCATCATCTTGGCCATTTTGCAGTTGGGGCACGTCGGGGAAGTGAAGAGAATGGCGTGATTGGGCACGTTGTTCTTCTTGCTAGGGGTTTGGACCGAGCAAGTCGCGTTCTCGTGGATAACCGGATTCTCGTTTTCCCGGATGACGTAGGTCTTTCGATCCTTGAATTCCTGCACCTTCCCTTCGTTCCAGTTCTTGACCGGGCGGTAATAACCGGTGATGCGTGAATAGACTTCGGTGGTCTTCCCGCAGACGGGGCATTTCCACTGTTCGCCGGTGATGTAGCCGTGATCGGGGCAGACCGAGTAAGTCGGACTCATCGTGTAGTAAGGGAGTTTGTAGTTCTCGGCAATCTTACGGACGAGTTTCATGCAGCTTTCGTAATTGGGGAGACGTTGGCCGAGGAAGGCATGGAAGACGGTCCCGGAGGTGTAGAGGGTCTGGAATTGGTCTTCGATGTCGAGGGCCTCGAAGATGTCGCTCGTGAAGCCGACCGGGAGGTGTGAGCTGTTCGTATAATACGGAGTCCCCGTGTTATCCCCGGCGCAGATGATGTCCGGGTAACGTTCGCGGTCATGTTTGGCCAGACGATAGGCGGTCGATTCGGCCGGGGTGGCTTCGAGGTTGTAGAGGTCGCCATACCGTTCTTGGTAATCGCTTAGCCGCGTCCGCATGTGGTTGAGGACCTCGACGGTGAAATCATCGGCCTCCTTGTTGGTGAGGTCTTTCCTGATCCAACGGGCATTGAGACAGGCCTCGTTCATGCCGACGAGACCGATGGTAGAGAAGTGGTTGTTGAAGCTTCCGAGATAGTGCTTGGTGTATGGATATAGACCGGCCTCGAGGAGGGCGGTGACGGTTTTCCTCTTGACTGAGAGGGAACGCGCCGCGATGTCCATGAGGTGGTCGAGGCGGGCATAGAAGTCATCCCTATCGGTGGCAAGATAAGCCAGACGCGGCATGTTGAGGGTAACGACGCCAATCGAGCCGGTCGATTCGCCTGAGCCGAAGTAGCCGCCCATCTTCTTCCGGAGTTCCCGAAGGTCGAGGCGGAGCCGGCAGCACATGCTCCGGACGTCGCTCGGCTTCATGTCGCTATTGATGTAGTTGGAGAAGTAGGGGGTGCCGTACTTGGCCGTCATCGTGAAGAGGAGGCGGTTGTTTTCGGTGTCCGACCAATCGAAATCCTTGGTTATGGAGTAGGTTGGGATCGGGTACTGGAAGCCGCGTCCGTTGGCATCTCCTTCGATCATGACCTCGATGAAGGCCTTGTTGACCATGGCCATCTCTTCCACGCAGTCCTTGTATTTGAAGGGCATTTCTTTCCCGCCGACGATGCAGTTGAGTTCGGCCATGTCGTCGGGGACGGTCCAATCGAGTGTGATGTTGGTAAACGGGGCTTGGGTTCCCCAGCGAGACGGGGTGTTGACCCCGTAAATGAAACTCTGGACGGCTTGTTTGACTTCCTTGTAGGAAAGGTTATCGACCTTCACGAAGGGCGCAAGGTAGGTGTCAAAACTCGAAAAAGCCTGAGCACCAGCCCATTCGTTTTGCATGATTCCAAGGAAATTGACCATCTGGTTGCAGAGAGTCATGAGATGCTTGGCCGGAGCAGAGGTGATCTTCCCGGTGACCCCGCCGAGGCCTTCCTGGATGAGTTGTTTGAGACTCCATCCGGCGCAATAACCGGTGAGCATCGAGAGGTCGTGGATGTGCATGTCGGCGTTCCGGTGGGCATCGGCGATCTCCTTGTCGTAGATCTGGGAGAGCCAGTAGTTGGCCGTGACAGCCCCGGAATTCGAAAGGATGAGGCCGCCGACCGAGTAGGTGACGGTGGAATTCTCCTTGACCCGCCAGTCATTGATCTTGAGGTAATTGTCGACGACCTTCGCGTAGTTGAGCTCGGTGTTCTTCATTTCCCGGAGCTCTTCGTGCTTCTTCCGGTAGTCCATGTAGCTCCGGGCTACCGCCACGTAACCGCTCTCGATGAGAACGACCTCGACCGAGTCCTGAATGTCCTCGACGCCCACGACTTGCTCTTTGATCTTGCTTTGGATGTCGCTCGAAACCCGGAGGGCCAGACGCTCGAGGATTTCCTTGTTGATCTCGACGTGCTCGGCATCAAAGGCCTTGAGCATCGCCCCTTCGATCTTGCTCAATTCGAAATCCACGATGGATCCGTCTCTTTTCTTGACTCTCAGCATACTTCTACCTCTCTTAGACCAGGAGCTTGTTCGGGGGTCGCAAAATCCTGAGCGGTGCTTTTCAGGAAATACGGCCAGACTTCAGAACTTCCTAGCGGCTGTTATCTTAGTCTAGCCGACCCCTTTTTCAATCAATTTGCTTGGGCATTTTTCCACACTTCGCCCTCCTTTGGGAAAAGGCGATTTAACAAATTCCGATTTTTGGGCACAAATAGCCTCTTTTTGAATGTCGAAAAGATGCTTTTCCGTCTGTCAACCGCCAATCGTCCGGTTTTAGACAGAGTATAGAAAACCGGCGTTTGATCCGATGGAGACGGGAAAACTTTTTTAGGCACCTATGAGAGCGGAAATCCAATCGAGGATGAGATTGTCGCTGACCATCCACTTGGCCAACGACCACCCTTCCTCGTTAAGACGAAGGGTAGTGTTGAGATACTGGGATACTTCGTTGGAGCATGTCGCGGCCAACGACAACGCGAAGGAAATCACATAGACGATGGCGAAGGCCTCGACCAGCTTGATGATGCCGCCTCCGAGTCTTGAGAGCATGGAAGGCTTTTTCCTCGCCGCGTGGCGAATGATCCACACGATGAGCTTGACGACGAGGAACAGCACGACGACACCAGTGAAGACGATGGCGAAGGCAACCAGCGTCACGGCAAAAACCGTTATTGCCTCGGTCAGCGCATTGCCTAGGAGGGTGGAGTTGTTGCCGATTACGTCGATGAGGACGGTTCTTAGCGGTTCGAGGAGGAAAGACGGAATGGAGAGGTATTCGAAGGCTTGCTCCAAGATGCCAGTCCCGATGTTTCCTTCCATGATGGTCGAATTGATCGGAATCATCGACACCTGCAATGGGAGGGAAGAGGAGACGTATTCCTTGATCGGGGTGGCAATCTGCTCGCCCAGCTCAGCGTCCATTATGGCCCTGGCAATCGGTTCGGAAAGGAAAATCGCGGCCACGAAAGCGACGGCCACCATGATCAATGTCCCAATCGAGGAAATGAATCCGCGGTGGATCCCGATGGCGAGTCCCAGCAGGAGAATGACGATGTAGACAATGGAAATCCAATCGAAAAACACGGCCTTAATATAGAGAAAGGATGCCGGCTTTCAAGTCCAATGAGGCATGGCAATGAAAACATTTGGTTGTTTTTTGGCCTTTCCTTAAGGAAAATACGCCGCGGAGGAATATTTTAATGGCTAAAGAAAAAGCTAAAAAAGCCAAAGGCAAGGTCAAGGAGACTTGGGAAGCGTTCAAGGCCTTCATCTCGAGGGGATCGGTTCTTGATCTCGCCGTTGGCGTTATCATCGGCGGGGCATTCAACGCGATCGTCAATGCGTTCGTCGCCATCTTGATGAGCGTCTGCACCTGGGGCGTCCCGGGTGGCATCTCTGGGCTCGTCACCGTCCTTCCGGCGGCCAATCCGGCCCAAGCCGGCATTGAGGGAATCGGGCAGACCTTTGCCGCGACTCCCGATGCCATCACGGCCGCGGCCGAAACCTACGCCGAACTCAACAACCTGACCGACAACATCGTCGCGGCCAGAACGGAGCTCCTTTCGAAGTACACGCTCCACGGTTCGACTTACTACTACAACAACTCGGCCATCATCGACTGGGGCACCTTCATCAACGCGATCATTAGCTTCCTGATCATCGCCGTCACCCTCTTTGTCATCGTCCGGGTCTTCAACTATCTGCAGAAAAAGCGGGAAGCCCTTGCGGCCAAGGCCCGCGAGGAATACTACGAGCGTCATCCCGAGGAGCGCCCGGCTCCGGTGGCACCCGATGCCCCGAAACCGACCGAACTCGACGTCCTTCTCCAGATTCGCGATCAATTGGCCAAGAACGCGGCCACGGCCGAAGCTGTCGAAAAGAAGACGGAGTAGTCATTTCATGTCCGGTATCCCGCTCCGGAGGATCGACCTCTTAAACGGAGACAACTTCCGTGACATCGGGGGCTACGGGGCCTCTTATGGGGTCACTTCCTTCGGGGCGATATACCGTTCAGCCGATATTTCGAAACTGCAAGAGGGGGATCTTCCCTCTCTTTTTGCTTTGAATATCCAAACGATCATCGACCTCCGGAGCGACGATGTACGGGAAGAACATCCAGACCCTTTGTCGCTACTGAACATCCGTGAATACCACGCTCTTCCCGTCAATGGCGGTGGGCGTATCGCGGTCGATGAAAACGACATGATGGACAGTTATTTCGAGATGATCGATGAACCCGTGAGCGCTGCGAGAATCTTCCGGGCCCTCATCAACGGCGAAAAACCCCTCCTCATTCATTGCACGGCGGGGAAGGATCGCACCGGCGTTTTTGTGGCTCTTCTTCTATTGGCAAACGGGGTTGATCAAGTTGACGTAAGCGCGGATTACTATCTGTCTTTGCCATTATTGAAGCGCACGAGAGACGAGACGCTGAAGAGCTATCCCGACTTTCCAAGGGCCGTCCTTTATCCATCACCGGATTTCTTCCCGAAATTCCTAGAGCTCTTTTTTGCGAAATACCGTTCGATGGACAATTATTTCAATTTCATCGGATTGAACAAGGTTGAAAGAGAGAGCCTGGCGAACCTATTGGGAACACAAGAACGTTCCTATGGGGCCATTTTGTTCAAGGACGGGAAGGCCTTGATCGAGAAAATGGGATTAGGCCATGTCTCCCTCCCCAAGGGCCACATGGAAGCGATCGATGAAGATCTATGGGCCACGATCCACCGCGAACTAAAGGAAGAACTATCCATCGACCGATCTTCATATCGCTTCCTCGATGATGAGCGTTATCCAATTGTCTATTCTCCGAGGGAAGGCCACATCAAGCGGGTTGAGTTCGCAGTAGCCGAAGTGAACGGCGACATTGACTTGACCTGCGATCAGGAGGAAGTTGTAGAAGCCCGCTTTCTTCCGTACGAAGAAGCCTTGAAGGCCCTGACGTTTCAATCTGACAAAAATGCCTTGAGCTGGGCTTTCCGAAAAATCAAAGGCCGAGGGTCTTGACGATGTGTCTCGCGTAGGAGGCGGCGACGTTGACCTCGGTCGTTTTCTCAATCCCGTCCAAAAAGGCATTGGAATTGACCTCGCAGAGAATCGGCTCGCCGTTTTTCCCAATGAGGATGTCGACGCCGGCATAGTCGAGGCCCATGAGAGAAGCGGCCTTCTCGGCTACGTAGGAATAGCCATCTGGAATCTCGCATTTTATCCCAACTCCGCCTTGGGCGATGTTGCTTCTCCAATCATCATGGTTTTCCCTTTTCATGCCGGTGACGACATGGCCACCAACGACGATTATTCGATAATCAACGCCCTTAGATGATTCAATGTATTTTTGGTAAAGATGAGGGGTTTTTGCATGCTCTTTCTCATAAATCTCAAGCTCGATCCGTGATGAAACAAGTGACACTTCACGTCCCATTGAGCCGTAGCTGCCCTTGGCAATCAGGGGATAGCTGAGCTTCCTTTCCACATGGTCAAGGAAGCTAGAAGAGAAGCCGCCGGAATAATTGAGGGGAGCCCCAATCGTCGTGGGCATCGAAATACCGTGATTTGAAAGTTGGAGATACGTCAGCATCTTGTCATCACTCAAACGTATTGCCTCTGCGGTATTGAAAAGGCGATAACGCTGTTTTTCGAGGGCTTTGGAAAGGTATGCATCCTTGTCGAGGAACAGGATGAAAGAAAAAAGGCCGGGAAGGATGTCGATGGATCCGTCTTCTTTGATCAAAGAGAGGAAATCCGTGGTCTTGCATGCGGAGAGACCGACGTTGAGGACGGCCAGTTCCTCTTTCATTCTTTCATAAAAGTGGACGGGCCCCTCAAGATGTGAATACCCATTGAGAATAGCCAGCCCTTTGCTCATGCGACAATTATAGTCAGCAGGTCGATAAGGGCTAATGACAAAATAATGCTAATATAATGGCATGAAAAACGCGGAACCCATTACTGCCCTTCGAGATGTGACCAGATTGGAAGAGGATTTGAAGCTGTCGAACGGAGAACTCCCGATTGCCAAAAACGGCAAGATCAAGTTTTACGTCCTCTCGCCGGAGCAATATGAAGACCTGAGAGGGAAAAAGGAGGCGGAGGAATCCAGCATAAAAAAGTTGAATTCTGAACCGCTACAGATCGATGACCTCACTGAAGACCCGGCCATGGGATTCTGCCGAGTAGCCGCAGCGACGCATTTCATTCACCTCGGAAACCCTGACCGCAATGCAAACGAGATCATTGAAACTGGCAAGTCCCTGGCCGAAAAAGATGTTTCATTGATTGTCTTCCCAGAGCTTTCTCTTACCGGATACACCTCCGGCGACCTCTTCTTGGATGACGCCCTTTGGAAAGCAGTGGTCAGAAGCCTTGCCAAAATCATCGAAGCTTCCCGTGAATTGAAGGCAATCCTTGTGGTTGGTGCACCTTTTAGACATTTATCCAGAATATACAACTGTGCCTTTGTAATTATAGGTGGTCGCTTACTTGGAATCGTTCCAAAAACAAATCTTCCCAACTACGCGGAGTTCTATGAAGCGCGACATTTCTCACCGGCTCCCAAGGTCAATCAACTTGTTCGCTTCCTTGGGAATGAAGTGCCGTTCGGCAGCCGCCTTGTCTTCATTGATTCAAGCTACCCGAAACTCCAGTTGGCCGCCGAGATTTGCGAAGATCTCTGGGTGCCCAATTCTCCATCTTCCGAACATGTTTTGGCGGGTGCCACTGTGATTGCCAACCTTTCCGCATCCAATGAGATCGTCGGGAAGGCCGATTATCGCCGCCGCCTCGTTTCAATGGCCTCGGCCAAGCAAACATCAGCCTATGTCTACGCGGATGCCGGGGATGGTGAAAGCACGTCTGATCTGGTTTTCGCAGGGCATGGGATAATTGCTGAAAATGGCCGTATTTTGAAAGAAAGCGGTCTTTTTGCGATGGAAAATGCTGTAACAGACATAGATTTGGAATTAATAGATTCAGAGCGGCGAAAGAATAATTGCTTTAACGATTGCTACCGGGATAGTTACGTTTACGTTCCTTTCAAATTGCCCTTGCCAACCATACCGAATCTCCTTAGGGAATATGAACCACATCCATTCATGCCAGCCGGCAACATTGATTTGAAACGGGTTGATTCCATTCTTGATATGCAAGCCGAAGGACTCAAAAACCGCCTTCGGGCCGTAAAAGCTAAGAAGGCCGTCGTCGGGCTTTCGGGAGGTCTTGATTCCACGCTTGCCCTCCTAGTTGGGCACCTGGCTTTTCAAAAAGCAGGACTCGATAAAAAAGACCTCATCGCCATCACGATGCCTTGCTTTGGTACCAGTCAGAGAACACACGACAACGCTGTCCTGCTGGCTCAATCACTTGGTATATCTTTCCGAGAAATAAATATATCCAAAAGTATACAAATACATCTAAATGATATCGGCCACGGTGGTGCCCTTAATACCGCCTACGAAAACGCCCAGGCGCGCGAACGCACTCAAGTGTTGATGGACATTGCCAACGACATTGGTGGTCTCATGATCGGGACTGGGGATCTTAGCGAGCTGTGTCTGGGATGGTGCACTTACAATGGCGACCACATGTCGATGTACGGGGTGAATGCCTCGATACCCAAGACCCTCGTCCGCTACCTAGTCAGAGGATATTCGATTGAGCATCCGGAGACCTCTAAAGCCTTGGATGACATTCTCGATACCCCTATCTCCCCAGAACTTCTTCCCCTAGATGAAGAGGGAGCGATCAGCCAAGTGACCGAAGACAAGATCGGACCCTACGAACTTCATGACTTCTTCCTTTATTACCATCTCCGGTTCCATTTCCGACCTCAGAAGGTCTTCTTCCTTGCCAAGCATGCATTTGCTTCTTCTTACTCAACGGAAGAAATCAAGAAATGGCTCCTTGTTTTCTACCGGCGGTTCTATGCCAGCCAATTCAAGAGAAACTGCCTCCCTGACGGGCCGAAAGTGGGGACGGTCGCAGTTTCGCCACGCGGCGATCTCCGTTTGCCAAGCGACGCGGATGCAGAAATATTCATTTCCGAGGCTGAAAGCCTATAAAGGCTCGTTCATGGAATGCTAAAATGCATGATATGAATCAAACAGAGAATGTCGCCACCGCGCCGGAAAACACGGATAAAGCCACGAAACCCCATAACAAGAAGCTTTCATGGGAATTGTTCCGCTTTCTCATAACTGGCATCGTCTGCACAGTCATTGATTTTGCTGTCTCCTACCTCTTGGTGTTTGCGTTCTCCAGTAATCTCTCGACCATTGCAGAATGGGGTACCTACCTAAGTTTCGCGATTGCCGTAACGGTCGGTTTTGTCATTTCTTGCCTCGTCAATTACCTTCTCTCCCGCTTCTTTGTCTTCAAGAACGTCGACAAGAACATCGATACCGGTCGGGCAAAGGTCTTCTGGATTTACTTTTTTCTGGCCGTCGGCGGATGGCTCATTGGACTTGGCATCCAGGAAGTTGGCGTCTACCTATCGGATACCTATTGGGGTCTCAACATCGGGCTCGATATCTCGAAGGTCAGCTGGGTTGATCTCTTCAATGAAGGCGGGATGGCCTTCTGGGCCTTCCTCATCATCTTCGTCATCAAGACCTGTGTGACCCTCGTCTACAACTACTTGACCCGGAAATTCATTATCTTCAAGGCCCCGAAGGATGAGGAGAGCGAGCCTATCGTTGCCGTGGAAAATGCGGCTCCGGTAGAACAGCCGGTGGAAGATCCGGATTCCCGTGTTGCAAGCAGGGAATCACTTCAGAAAATCATCCACGAGGAACTTCTCTCTTATTACGGGAAAAGCCAGCTTCTCATTACCGAGAAGGAGGCCAGGCTTTTGACCGAAGAGGAACTGGACAAGTTCTGGAAAAGCCATCCAGCGACTCGAAAATGAGGGCGAAACGGGTTGCCATCATCGGAGCCGGCGCGAGCGGGGTCTTCTCCGCTCTTTTTGTCAAGAAGTACCACCCAGAGTATGAAGTCGAACTTTTCGAGAAGGAGGGAAAACTTGCCCGGAAGTTGGGGGCTACCGGGAACGGTCACTGCAATATCCTTGCAAAAACCCTCTCTAGTGAGCGTTATTCATCTTCGTTTGTTGAACCAATATTCAAGGAATTCCCTTTAAATAGACTCAAGACCGAACTTGAGAGTCTCCCCCTTCCCCTCATGGAGAGGAAGGAGGGCATCTACCCTCTTTCCTATAGCGCACCGACGCTGGTTTCGCTTCTTGAAAAACTGCTCTTCGCTTCGAAAGCCAAGCTTCACCTTGGGGTGCGTATCCTCGATTACCTTCCTGGTAGAGCAGGATATCGTCTTCTCACTTCCGAAGGTCAGGCGGGACCATTCGACGAACTCCTCATTGCCACCGGCGGTTCTTCAACACCGCGGCTTGGAAGTGACGGTTCCTTCTTCGACCTCCTCGGAAGACATGGTTATAAGATCAACGTACCTCGCCCCGCCTTGTCGCCGATCATTGTCAAAGATGGTGGGCTCGGCGTTTTGAAAGGGGTGCGACACCAAGTAAAGGCCCGCCTCGAAATGCCGGGCGGAGTTCCTTACAGCGAAGATGGAGAAATTCTCTTCCGGAACGACGGCTTGAGCGGGATTCTTGCTTTCAATCTTTCAAGCATCCTTACTTGGGACGATGCCTGGGATTCTTCCCTCCTCCATCTCGATTTATTTCCAGATATCGACCTCGAATCGCTTGCCGGGAAAATCGCGGTATCCCAAGCCCGGGGGCTTGTTCTTCCAGTTGGCATCTTTGAGGAGAAGTTGGCCGATTATCTTGCCTCTCGATCCAAGAAGGAGGGGAAGGCGGTACCCGAATTGGCCAAGGATCTCACTTTCCGTCCACTCAAGCCTTCTGGATTCGAGGAAAGCCAAGTTACCCATGGGGGAGTCGCTCTCGAGGAAATCGACGAGCGTCTCTCCTCTAGGAGGGAACGGGGAATTTACTTGCTTGGCGAGATCCTTGATGTCGACGGCCTTTGCGGAGGTTACAACCTGTCTTGGGCCATCGCAACGGCATTAAAGGTGGCTTTGGGCATCTAGGCTTTGAGCTGGCCGAGGCATCACGCGGCGCCTCAATCTAAAGATTGACTATCATTTCTAGATAGAATTAAATTACTGGGACGCTCGGACGCTCCTTGGTAGGCCCGATGCGCCCTAGCGAGGTAAAAAGATGAAATATTCGCAAACTGCACGTAGCCTGAGCGTGGTTTTCCACGGCCTGATTGTCGCCGCCTTTGGCGCTCTTGGTTTGTATTTCGGCTTCTTCGTGGTGCCGGAGTTCTTCAATCCCGTCAGCAAGGGACTCTTCACCCAAAATCTCTTCGCCGGCTCCTATCTCCTTTATCTCGAACTCGCCGTTATCGGACTCACCCTCTTCCTCGTTTCTGCCTACGGGCTCGTCAAGGCTTGCCTTTCCATCGTGAAGAACAGCGACGAGGAACTCGTGAAGAGTTTCTCGGCCTTCATTGCCGATGGTTGGGCCGTCTCGATTTTCTTCCTACTCCAAGGCGCGCTCCTTTTTGACCTCACGACCCATACCGACACCAGTAGCAGCCCGGCCTTCATCGTTGTCGCCGGCCTCCTGCTTGCCGTCGTCTTCCTCATCGCGACCAACATCCCGATGGTGAAGCTGTTCGACGGCAAGGACTCCTCGATCCTCGCCACTCGCCTGGCTTGGGCGGCCGGTACGTCGATGCTTGTTCTCGGCTTCTTGAACCTCTTCGCCCTCCCCGGTCTTTACGCCGCGACCGATTTGGCCAGCGATAACGACTTCGCCCTTCAACTCTGGCTGATGGTTCTTGCCGGTCTGATCTCCGGGGGTTTGCTAGTCTATCTTGGTTTCCATTTCAAAAAGCACGGAATCAAGGGAAATCCCCTTGTTTCGTGTCTTTCCATCGGCTTCTCGGGCATGGCTATTGCCGTTGCGATGATTGTCACCGGCGTTTGCGAGCTCATCGGGCTCGGGGCCGATAACGGACACGGCTTCTACACTCTCTTGACCATCAACAACGTCCCAGTCGGCTATGGTTATCCGGTGATGCTCGTCATCCTCGGCGCTCTTCTTGGCGGCGGTACCATCGCCTTCATCATCTACAGCGTCACCCCGAAGACGCATAAGGCGGAGGCCTAATTGCCGTTACATTGAAAAACGCCGGCTCGATCCGGCGTTTTACTTTGCCTTGTGGCTGGGATTCACCTTGTTGATGACAAGGTATTCGTCGTAGAGGGCAACCGTCTCTTGATCTGGCAGTTCAAGTTCCCGGTAAAGTTTTTCCATGGCGTAGTCCGGTACTATCCGGTCGCTATCGCGCATCTTGTTTTGGCGGCAGCAAATTTCGTAGGGGATATCGAAATAGACGAGGATGTGGCGGTCGAAGCCGGGAGTGTTCTCGAAATAGAAACGGCGGTACTTGTTCTGGAGGTTCGTCGCATCGGCAATGACGGTGACGTCGCTGGAGGAAGCCCCATATTCGTTGATTCGGTCCAAATATGTCTTCCAGATGAATGATTCGTCGTGGAAGTCATTAACCTTCCCGAAGCACTCGAGACGAATCTCGTCACTGGCGACGATGTAGGTATTCGGGTGTCTTTCCTTGTAAGCTCTGGCCCAAGTGGATTTCCCGCTTCCAGGGAGAGCCGAGAGCAAGATCATCGTCCTCATACGGCGGTATCTTACAGCGAAAAGGCCTTCCTTTCCTTAGCGAATTTGCTTTTGAGAATCAAAGCGCCGTCAATAAGGGTCAGAAGCGGTGGATTGCTCTATAATGCCCATATGGCAAACCTATCGAACGTTGCCCTCTTCTCTTTGACGGCCAATCCGAAGTTGGCCGGGGAAGTGGCCAACGAACTCTCCTTGCCCCTCTCTCGGAGCGAGGTCACCCATTTTGCCGATGGTGAGGTATTGGCCCGCCCCCTCGACAACGTCCGTGGCAAAACCGTTTATGTCATCCAGTCAACCTCGACCCCGGTTGCCGAGAGACTGATGGAACTCCTGATCTTCATCGATGGATTGAGGAACGCGAAAGCCCGCGAAATCAACTTGGTCATCCCGTATTACGGTTTTTCCAGGCAGGACCGTGTCGCCCGCTCAGGGGAGCCGATAACGGCAAAACTCGTGGCCAATCTACTCGAGACGGTCGGCATTTCGCGGGTAGTGACGATGGATCTTCACACCCCCCAAATCCAAGGTTTCTTTTCCTGTCCGGTCGATGACCTTTCCCCAACTTCGCTTTTCGGCGAATACTACCGGAAGCTGCTCAAAGAGAAAGGGATCAAGAGCGAGGATTGCTGCGTGGTCTCTCCCGACCACGGTTCGACCCATCGGGCCCGCGACCTCGCGAGCGAAATCCCGAACTCGAACATGGCCATCATCGACAAGCGGCGGCCGGCCCCGAACGTGGCCGAGGTTGTCAACGTGGTCGGCAACGTGCAAGGCCGGCACTGCATCATTGTCGACGACATCATCGATACGGCTGGAACGACCATTGCCTCGGTCGAAGCCCTTTACCGTCATGGGGCCAAGACCGTCTTCGTAGGTGGCACCCACGGGGTCTTCTCCAACGATGCCCTCACCCAACTCCTCCACGACAAAGTCGGTGATCTCGTCGTCACCAATTCGATCGAACGAGATGTTGCCCCCTATGCTTCCGTGATTTCCATTGCCCCCATGATTGCCGGCATCATCCGAGCCAACGAAGAAGGACTCCCGGTCCCTGATTCGTGGATGGCATTTTATTGATTTTTCCCGCAAAAAGCTTATTATTTGGCGAAAACGTGTTCCTCCTCTGAACCACGTATAAAAAACAAGGAGGTCGATATGACCGAAAACACCACTAAGAAGATTGCCGCCAACGCTGTTGTTGCGGCTCTTTATTTTGTTTTGACGATTGCCCTTGGTTCCCTTTCCTATGAGGCTATCCAGTTCCGGATCGCCGAATGTCTCATGCTCCTTCCTTTCTTCCGGAAGGACTTCATTTGCGGGCTTACCATCGGATGCTTCCTCGCCAATCTCGTCTCTCCCTTGGGTTGGCCTGACATCGTCTTCGGAACGCTTGCGACATTCCTCTCCTGCCTTGCCGTTTCTTATCTATCGCCCCGCCTTCTCGTCGCGGCCATTTATCCGGTCGTCTTCAATGCCTTGATAGTCGGGGCGGAACTTACTTTCGTCTTCGACGAGCCCTGGTCGGCCTTCTGGCTCAACGCCCTCTATGTCGGCCTTGGCGAACTGGCCGTGATGGCCGCAGGCTATGCCCTCTTTCTCCTTCTCCTTCGGAACAAGGCCTTCATGGGGAGCCTCAAGGCCGAACTCCACCTCGGGGTGAAGTGGTGAAGGGGGCTTCACAAGACTAGAATTAACATCATGGATCCAAAGTTTCGCTTTGAAGTCACCCACGTTGATCCTTCCGGGGCCCGGACCGGTATCCTCCATACCCGCCACGGGGATGTGGAAACCCCGATGTTCATGCCGGTTGGAACCCTCGCCACGGTCAAGACCCTCGACCCGGATGAGATAAAAGGCCTTGGCTCCGGCGTCATCCTTTCCAATGCCTATCATCTCCATCTCCGGCCAGGAGAAGACATCGTCGAACGGGCGGGTGGCCTCCATGCCTTCATGGGCTATGACGGGCCGATTCTCACCGATTCCGGCGGCTTCCAGGTCTTTTCTCTTGCGAAGAAACGGGAAATCAAGGAAGAAGGCGTCTTTTTCCGGAACGATTTCAATGGGAACCTAGAGGAATTCACCCCCGAAAAGGTGATTGCCATTGAGGAAAAGCTGGGACCGGACATTGCGATGAGCTTTGACGAATGCATCCCCTATCCCGCTGATTTCGAGTACGTCAAGAAATCCACCGAGCGGACCATCCGCTGGGCAAAACGCGGACTGACAGCCCATCGGCGCTTGGACCAGGCCCTCTTTGGGATTGTCCAGGGCGGGGCTTATCCGGATCTCCGGGAGATGTGTGCCAAGGAACTCGCGGCCTTGCCTTTCGACGGTTACTCGATTGGCGGGACTTCCATCGGGGAGCCGAAGGAGATTTGCTTCTCGATGGTGGAGGATGCGGTCCGTTACCTCCCGGAGAGCAAACCACGATATCTCATGGGGGTTGGTTCGATCGATTATCTCCTCGGAGGGGCCATGCGAGGGGTAGACATGTTCGACTGTGTCCTTCCGACGCGCCTGGCTCGGCACGGGGCCCTCATGACTTCCTCGGGGCGGATCAACATCCGCGACTCCCGCTACAAAGACGATTTCACTCCCCTTTCCACCGATTGTGATTGCTATGCCTGCACCCATTTCACCAAGGCCTATTTGCACCATCTTTTCGTGACCGGGGAAGAGCTCGGCAAGCGCTTGAACACCCTTCATAACCTTCGGTTCCTCATCTCTCTTTTGGAAGGGGCAAGAAGGGCCATCAAAGAAGACAGGTTCAGTGCTTATTTGGGTGAAGCAATAGAAAAATTCGGCGACCTAAGGGGGTTTTAGCGTGGATATTGAGTTATTCAACTTCGATTTGCCAGAAGAACTCATTGCCCAGTCACCTGAAGAAAAACGCGATAGGTGCCGCCTTCTACTCATCGACCGTGAACACCGCAAGTACAGGGATGCGGTGTTTTCCGACATCTACGATTATCTCCATCCTGGCGATGTACTTGTGAGAAACGACACCAAGGTCCTTCCATCCCGTTTGATCGGGGTCAAGGAGGATAGCGGCGGCAAGGTCGAGCTTCTCCTTCTCAAGCAACTACAAGGTGACGAATGGGAGTGTCTAGTCGGCCACTCACGGAGCGTCAGGGTCGGGAGCCGCCTAGTCTTTGGGGATGGGAAACTGATCGCGACCTGTACGGCGGTCCTCCCCGAGGGAATCAGACATGCCAAGTTCTCTTATGACGGGATTTTTCTCGAGGTACTCGAAAGTCTCGGAGAGATGCCCCTTCCGCCATACATCCGGAAGCAATGCGCAAATAATGACGAATACCAAACCGTCTACGCCAAACATCCGGGTTCGGCCGCCGCGCCGACGGCCGGTTTCCATTTCACCGAGCAACTCCTCGAGCGCTTGAGGAAGAAAGGGGTCGAGATCGTCGATTTGACGCTCGATATCGGACTCGGTACCTTCCGCCCGGTCAAGGTAAATGACACCGACGACCACCACATGCATAGCGAGGACATTCACCTCCGCGCCGAGGCCGCCACCGCCCTCAATAAGGCCAAGGAAGAAGGCAGGCGGATTGTCGCGACGGGGACGACAAGCGTCAGGACCCTTGAGGCCGTCTACGGGAAGTACGGCCGTTTCGTTCCGGTCGACGAAGCCACTTCGATTTTCATTTCCCCCGGTTATCGATACAAAGCGGTGGATGCCCTCATCACCAACTTCCATTTGCCCAAAAGCACCCTGATCATGCTGGTCTCGGCCTTCATGGGCCGGGAATTCACCCTCGAGTGCTACTCCCATGCCATCGAGAAGCGGTACCGCTTCTTCTCCTTCGGGGATGCGATGTTCATCTACGGTAATTACGATTACGGGGGAGATTAGGATGGCCGAGCGTTACGTTGACTATGACCGCCTTTTTCGGGCGAGCGTCGCCCGGCTCGATGGGGAAAAACCGCGGCTTCTCCTCCACGCCTGTTGCGGTCCCTGCTCCTGCTATCCCCTCGAGGAACTGCTTCCCTATTTCGAAGTGACTGTCTTCTATGGGAACCCGAACATCTTTCCAAAAAGCGAATATGAAAGGCGCAAAGAGGAACTTGGTCGTTTGCTCGTCAGTCTCAAAATAGACCGCGGTCACGAAGTAGGGCTCATCATCGACGATTACGATCATGAGACCTACATGGAAGATCTCCATGTTTACCCCGAGGAAAAAGAAGGCGGGAAAAGGTGCCGGGTTTGCTATGAAAAACGCCTTCGTCGGGCCTTCGAGGTCGCTCGAGAGGGGGGTTTTCGCTATTTGACAACGACCTTGACCGTTTCCAGATTCAAGCCTTCCCAAACCATCAACCAGATTGCCGCCCGGCTTCAAAAAGAATTCCCCGGGGTCATCTACCTCCATAGTGATTTCAAGAAGCGTGGTGGCATCGACAAGGGCAAGTTGATCCAGAATCGTTATGGGCTTTACCAGCAACTGTATTGCGGCTGTGAATATTCCTATGCCTCAGGTCTCGAACGGGCCAAGGAGAAAGGACTCTCGGAACTGATGCCTGACGTCCGGGGAAGGGAAAAAGACCAATCGAAAGAAGAAGGAAAATTGTGCATGGAGCACAAAAATTTCGCACTTCTATCAGATTCCGGGAAGGAAAAACTCGATAAATCCGAGCCCGTTCGGGCAATGACCAAAACATCGCATTGTATCTAAATTTTCATGCTTGCATGACTCCGCGCGCGAGTGTATATTTCACCTCGCTGGCGTTAGCGTTGAAGCGCGATGTTGCCGACACGCCTAGAGGCGTTGTGCATCTAGGCTTAGTCGGGGAACTCGCTCGGAGCTAATTGCCAGAAGCCAAGTTGACACGAATAGGAGGAAAAACATGGCGAAACAACAAGCCTTGCGGATTAGGCTGCAAGCTTACGACCACAAGATCCTCGACCTCGCCGTCGAGAAGATCCTCGAAGTGGCCAAGAAAACCGGGGCCAAAGTGGTGGGCCCCGTCCCGCTTCCGACCGAGAAGCAGGTCTACACGATCCTTCGGGCGACCTTCAAGTACAAGGACTCCCGGGAACAGTTCGAGATTCGCACCCACAAACGTCTGATGGACATCGTCGACCCCAAGAAGGAAACGGTCGAGGCCATCAGGAAGCTGGATCTCCCGAGCGGCGTCGACATCGACGTGACCGCGAAGTAAGGAGGCACTTAGATGAAATCCATCGTTGGAAGAAAGATGGGGATGACCGAGGTCTTCGCGAAGGACGGGACGATGTATCCCGTCACCGTGATCGAGGTCCTGCCCAATGTGGTGGTTCAGAAGAAGACCATCGAGAAGGACGGCTATGAAGCCCTCAAAGTCGGTTATGAAGACGCCCCGGAGCGGACTTGCAACAAGCCGCGCCTCGGCATCTACAAGAAGGCCGGTGTTGCGGTGAAGCGCCACCTCGTCGAACTCAAGGGCGACGAGATCTACGGAAGCAAGAACGTCGGTGACAGTATCGACGCTTCCATCTTCGCCTCGGGCGAGGTCGTCGATGTCCTCGGCACGACCAAAGGCCACGGCTATAGCGGCACCATCAAGAAGTACGGCAACCACATCGGTCCGAAGGCCCACGGCAGCGGCTACCACCGCCAAATCGGCTCGTTGGCCAACAACGGCCGTTGCAATAACCGGGTCATTCCCGGCAAGACGATGTCCGGCCACTGGGGACCCGAGCACGCGACCATCCTCAACGTCACCGTCATCGAAAGCAATGCCGAGAAGGGTTACATCCTCGTGAAAGGCGGGGTGCCGGGCCCGAAGAAGAGCCTCGTCGTTCTCCGGAGCGCGACCCTCACCCAGTTCCGGAAACCCGTTGTCAAGGAACTCGTCGATCTGACCCCGGCTCCCGAAGTCAAGGATAGCGCGCCCGCGAGCGAGGCGCCGAAAGGAGAATAAGACATGGCCGAGAAAACCATTTCCCACGACCTCCTCTCCATGAGCGGGGAGAAGACCGGCACCGTCAAGCTCCTCGCCTCGGTCTTCGGGGTGCTCGATGCCAACATCCAATCCGTCCATGACGCGGTCGTGACCGAAGAAGCCAACGCCCGTCAGGCGACGGCCAAGACCAAGAAGCGGCACGAAGTGAGCGGCGGCGGCAAGAAGCCCTGGCGCCAGAAGGGGACCGGTCGGGCCCGTGCCGGATCGATCCGGAGCCCGCTCTGGGTCGGAGGCGGCACCGTCTTCGGTCCCGACGGAAACCAGAACTACAAGCTCTCCCAGAACAAGAAGGCCCATCTATTGGCCCTTCGGACCGTTCTCTCCCAGAAGGAGAAGGATGGATTGGTGGTCATCGAAAAGATTGCCCTCAAGGAGACCTCGAGCAAGGAATTCAACGCCTTCCTCAAGGCCCTCAAGCTCGACGCGAAGAAAGTCCTCTTCGTGACCGACGGGAGCGACGAGAAGGCCATCCGCGCGGCCAACAACCTCGCCAAGGTCGGCATCCGGGCCTACTCCAATGTCTCGGTGCGCGATGTCCTCAATTGCGATGTGCTGCTCCTCGACAAGGAGACGCTTGAGAAACTACAAGGAGGCCTAGCCTAATGGCTGAAGAGATCAAGAAAGCCGCCGCCGAGGAAGCGGCGGAGAAGCCGGCCAAGAAGAAGGCCGCGAAGAAAAGCGTGAAGAAGGAAGAAGCGGCGGAAGAAACCTCGAAGAAGACCTTCGCCGCCCCCAATGCCCACGATTACGAGGTCATCCTCGAACCGGTCATCACCGAGAAGAGCATGGCTCTCCTCCAAAACGCCGGCAAGGTCACCGTCAAGGTGAATTCCAAGGCCAACAAGTCCGAGATCAAGGACTCGTTCCAACGCCTCTACAAAGCCGAGGTCAAGGACATCAAGGTGGCCAACCAGAAGCCGAAGGAGAAATCCCGGGGCAGCCGTTACAAGGGCCGCGTCGGCGGTTACAAGAAAGCCGTCGTCACCCTCAAGGAAGGGAATGCGGTCGACCTCTTCAAGGAATAAGGAAGAGGCGGGTAGGAAACGACCCCCTATCTGATAAATAGGAAAAAGAACCGATATAGGAGACAAGAAATGGCTATCAAAACGTATCGCCCGTATACCAAGAGCCGTCGTAGCATGACGACCTTGAGTTACGCCGAGCTTAGCAAAGTCGCTCCTGAGAAAAAGCTCCTCACCCCGAAGAAACACACGGGAGGGCGCAACAATCAGGGCATCATCACCTGCCGCCACATCGGCGGTGGCAACAAGAACCGTTACCGCGTGATCGACTTCAAGCGGAACAAGGACGGCATCCCCGGGAAGATCGCCACCATCGAATACGATCCGAACCGGACCGCCTTCATCGCCCTCGTCAACTACGCCGACGGGGAGAAGCGCTACATCATCTGCCCGAAGGACCTCAAGGTCGGGGATAGCATCATCTCCGGCGAGAACGTCGACATCAAGACCGGGAACTGCCTTCCCCTGAAGGCCATCCCCGACGGCACCTTCGTCCACAACATCGAGCTGAAGCCAGGCAAGGGCGCCCAGATGTGCCGCTCGGCCGGCACCTCGGCGCAGGTCCTCGGCTCCGAAGGCAACTACGTTACCCTCCGCCTCGCCTCGAGCGAAGTCCGGAAGGTCCTAAATAGCTGCCGGGCGACCATCGGCATCGTCGGTAACGAGGACTACAACCTCGTCAACATCGGCAAGGCCGGCAAGAAGCGCCACATGGGTGTCCGCCCGACCGTCCGCGGCTTCGTCATGAACCCGGTCGACCACCCGCACGGCGGCGGCGAGGGCAAATGCCCCGTCGGACGCGATGCCCCGCGTACCCCTTGGGGCAAGAAGGCAATGGGCGTCAAGACCCGTCGCATGAAGAAGAATTCCACCCGGCTCATCGTCCGCCGGAAGAATGGCTAAAAGGAGAAGTAGAAAATGTCTCGTTCAAGCAAAAAAGGCCCGTTCGTGGATGACTACCTCCTCAAGAAGGTAGAGGCCCTCGACAAAGC
>CASFVT010000006.1 GCA_949298195.1 uncultured Bacillota bacterium | reverse complement strand
GAGGAAAAGGGATTCGAACCCTTGCGCCCGGTTAAGAGCCTACGAGCTTTCCAAGCCCGCCCCTTCGGCCTCTTGGGTATTCCTCCGGCGCAAGGGCGATTATAGAGACTTCCGGCCCCCCTTTCAAGGACGGCGATTGCCCGGAAGGGCCTTGGCGGGTGTTATAATCAACCGGCGATGAAAGAGATAGCCGTCAACGAGGCCTCCGAGGGCCAGAAAGCCGAAAAATTCGTGAGGAAGTGGCTGAGCGAGGCCCCGCTTTCGTATATCTACAAGGCGTTTAGGAAGAAAGACGTCAAGGTCAATGGTCACTGGGTGAAGAAAGATGCCGTCCTCCATGCCGGGGACAAAGTACGGGTCTACCTGAGCGACGAACAACTTTCCGTTTTCTCCCGACCCCGCCCGGCCACCCCGCGCGACCTGGATCTACCGATCGTCTACGAAGACAGACACGTCCTCATCGTCGACAAACCCTCGGGCCTCCTCGTCAACGGGGATGACCGCGGGAACAAGTCCACCCTCGTCCAGAAGGTCCTGGACTACCTCTATTTCAAAGGGGAATTCGATCCGACGAACCATTCCTTCGTCCCTTCCCCGGCCCACCGGCTCGACCGGAACACGGCCGGGCTCGTCGTCTTCGGGAAAACCGATGCCGGTCTCAGGGCCCTCGAGGATCTATTCAAGGAACGGATCGGCATCCACAAGAAATACCTCGCCCTCGTGAAGGGGCGCCTAAAGGGCGACATGGAGATTTCGGCTCCCCTCAAAAAGGATCCCACCCGCGGCCTCGTTGAGGTCAGTTCCCTCATCGACGGGGGGAAACCGGCCCTCACCAAAGTCCACCTAATTGAGGAAGCGGGGGAGTGCTCCCTCGTCGAGTGCGAACTGCTTACGGGGCGGACCCACCAGATCCGGGTCCACCTCGCCTACATCGAGCACCCGATTGTCGGGGATGGCAAATACGGAGACTTCGCCCTCAACCGGGAGTTCGAACGCCTCTATGGCTGGAAGGGGCAGTTCCTTAGGGCAACCAGCCTTTCCTTCGACCATCTTGAGGGGCCGTTGGCCGGTTTGGACGGCAAGGTTTTTTCCTCGCCACTCGACTTGAAAGAGAGTAGCCTACTCAATGCACTACGCCCAGGAGGTAGAGACAATGGCTGAACTGACCGAACTCAACTACGCGCGCTGGCTGCATAGCCCCAAGGTAAGCGAGGAGGACAAAGCCCTCATCCGGAAGATGAAGGGGAAGGAAAAAGACGATGCCTTCTATTGCGACATCGCCTTCGGCACGGCCGGGATGCGGGGAATCCTCGGTCCCGGGACCAACAGGATGAATTCCTTCACCGTCAAGAAGGCCTCGGTGGCCTTTGCCAAATTCATCCTCTCCAGGGACGAGAAAAACGCCGAGAAGGGCATCGTCATCAGCCACGACAACCGGTATTTCTCCCGTCAGTTCACCCTTGAGGCGGCCCGTCTATTCAACGAGATGGGAATCAAGAGCTACATCTTCGATGCCCTCCGGCCGACCCCGGAGCTTTCCTTTGCCGTCCGTTACCTTCATGCAGCCGGGGGCGTGATGATCACCGCGAGCCACAACCCGAAGGAATACAACGGCTACAAGGTCTACGACGAGGAAGGGTGCCAACTCACCCCCACGAAAATCGCCCCCCTCCTCGAAATCCTCCTCGACCTCCCCGACGAGTTGAGCGTCGAGCCCGAGATGGCCGCGGTTCCCGGGGAAAGCGTCCTCCTCACCGAGGAAGTCGACGATGCCTATGTGCGGGCGGTTGAGTCGATTGCCATAAGGAAGAATCTCAACAAGAAAGGCTTCAAGATCGTCTATACCCCCCAGCACGGGGCGAGCCTCGAAAACGCCCGGCGGGTCTTCCACGACCTCGGGTACGAGTTCATCCCCGTCACTTCCCAATGCACCCACGACCCCGATTTCGGGGGAACCCTCTCCCCGAACCCGGAAAACGCGGACGCCTACATCGAGCCCCTCAAGGTCGCCAAGGCCAACCGGGCCCCGTTCATCGTGATGACCGATCCCGATGGCGACCGTTGCGGGGTGGCCTATCTCTCCAGCAAGGGAACCTACGAACGCTTCTCCGGCAACCAAAGCGCGGCCCTCCTCCTCGATTACATCCTGATGAGCCGCAAGGAAATGGGAACCCTCCCCGTCGACGGCGTCGTTTATGACACCGTGGTCAGTAGCGATCTCGCCCGCAAGGTGGCCGCCGGATACGATGTCAAGGTCGAAAGCTTCCTCACCGGCTTCAAGTACATCGGCGACCGGATCCATCATTACGAGGAACTCGGCCGCGGGCCAACCTTCCTCTTCGGCTATGAGGAGAGCTACGGCTGCCTCATCTCCCCTTTCGTGAGGGACAAAGACGGCCTCCAGGCCATTCTCATGTATGCCGAGATGGCCCTTTATTACCACCTGAAGGGGATTCCCCTCGATGTGGCCTACGAGAACCTCGAAATGCGTTTCGGGTACCACCATACCGGGGCCGAGTCGATCTATTTCGAGGGTTCCTCGGGGAAAGAGGACATGGAGAGGATGATGGAAAAAGCCCACCTCTCCGAACTAAGGGAATTGGCCGGGCTCAGGGCCATCCGGAAAGACGATTACGTTTCCCTCGTCTCGACCGACCTCTTGACCGGGGAGAAGAAACCCTTGACCCTCGACCGGACGAGCCTCGTCAAGTACTACCTCGAGGACACCTCGTGGATTGCCCTCCGCCCATCCGGAACCGAGCCGAAGAGCAAGTTCTACGTCGAGGCCGTGGGCGAAACCCCCGACGGACTCGAGGAGAAGGCGAAGAAGATCGTCCTCTCCTTCAAAAAGGCCATCGGAGTCCGATAACCAGAAAAAACCCCGCAGAAACCGCCTATCGATGACGGAATGCGGGGTTTTATTTCCAGAGGAAAGGGAGGGAGAGGAGCAGGCGGGCCACTCCTTCCTCTTCCGAGGCGAATTCCGTTGCCGGGAAAGGGGCAAGGCTCAGCTGGGTCGAGTCCTTCATCCGGTAGGGATAAGCAGCCGCCTTGAGCATCGGGAGGTCATTGTCGGAATCCCCGATGGCCACCGTATGGGCTTCATCGAACCCGAGTTCCTTTTGTAGGAAAAGGAGGGCCTTGCCCTTGTCTGCCTCGGGTCGATAGGCTTCCGCGTAGGGGGAATCGCGCCACGGGCGGTAGGCCATCGACGGGAAGGACTCGACGATCGAGCGATAGGGCTCGTCCACGGTTTCTTTCCGTTTGAAGAGGAGGACGAACGAGGGCCGCTTGACCGTGGGGAAGGGACTTGAGACCCGATGAGGCCTCCCCGAGTAAGGGAAATAGGTATCGATATAGGGATCCTCGGCCAGGAGATAGCGTTCCTCCCCGTCGTCGACGAAGAGGGAATCGACGTGAGGGCTCAATAGCCTCGCGGCTTCGTTTACCACTTCGGTCGGGAAGCAGGAGAGGAAACTAGGCCCCATGGAACGCGGGAAGAAGGCATGGGCCCCGTTGTAGGTGATGACCGGGGAAGAGAGCCTCAGTTCCCGGTAATAGGGTTCGAGGCTTCGCCACGGGCGGCCGGAGGAAAGGACGACCTGATGTCCAAGGGCGCTCAAGGAGGCAATGACATCAACGGTGAGATCGCCAAGACGGAGTGAGCGACCGACCAGGGTACCGTCGCAGTCGATGGCGATGAGGTATCGCTCCATTTTCAAACCACGAGGAGCCCGACGGCTTCCTGGACCCGGCGGAGGGTCTTCTCGGCCACTTCGATGGCCCGCTTGGCCCCATCGCGGAGCACCTCGCGGTAAGAACCGCTCTCGACGATCTCGTCGTAGCGCTTCCGGAAGGGAATCATGACCTCGTCGAGTTTATCGGCGACTGCTTTCTTGAAGTCGCCATAACGGTAGCCGTCGAAGCGGTGGGTCGCTTCCTCGAGGCTGATCCCGTCGAGGGAGGCATAGATGGTGAGCAGGTTATGGATGCCGGGTTTTTCGAGGGGGTCGAGGGTGACCGTGGGCCCCATGTCGGTCTTGGCCCCCATGATCTTCTTCCGCATCGCCTTTGGGTCGTCGAGAAGGAAAATGTCGCCTTTCGGGTCGGATTTGCTCATCTTCTTGCTGGGATCGGTGAGGGACATGATCCGGGCCCCGACCTTCGGGACCACGGCCTTCGGCATCCTCAGGATGTCCCCGTAACGGTGGTTCATCCGCTTGACGAGTTCCCGGCAGAGTTCGACGTGTTGGGACTGGTCTTCCCCGACCGGGACCTCGTCGGCATCGTAGAGGATGATGTCCGCGGCCATGAGGACCGGATAGGCGAATAAGCCAAGGCCGATGGCCGTCTCCTTGAGCTTGGCGGCCTTGTCCTTGAATTGGGTCATCCGCCTCAGTTCCCCCATGTAGAGGTAGTTCTGGACGATGGCGTTGAGTTCGGCATGGGCGGGCACCGCGGACTGGAGGAAGATGGTCGCCTTCTTCGGGTCGAGACCCGAGGCCAGGTAGAAGGCGGCGATGTCGCGGCTGTTCTTCCGGAGTTCTTCGGGTTCGATCGGGAGGGTCAAGGCGTGGAGGTCGGCGATGAAGATGAACGGCTCGCTGTCGTCTTGGTATTCCTTGAAGTGGGAGAGGGCCCCGATGTAATTGCCGAGGGTCAGCTGCCCCGTCGGCTTGATGCCAGAGAGAATGCGTTTCATCTTGATTTGCTCCGGCGGTCATCTTAGCACAAGCAGAGACCTAGCGCCTCTTCCCTTTCGAGAATAGAATATCGCTTGCCCATGATCAAGATTTACTATTCCCCATCCTGCAGCTCCTGTCGGAAGGTCAAGAAGTGGTTCGAGGAGCAGAAAATCCCCTATGAGGGCGTGGATATCTTCTCCCATCCCCTCAGCAAGGTGGAACTCAAGGAAATCATCACCAAGTGCATCGACGGGACCGACGACATCATCTCCCCGCGGAGCAAGATCGTTTCCGAGGGGAAGATCGACTTCGACTCGATGAAGATCAGCGAGCTCATCGATTTCATCCAGGAACACCCCTCGATCCTCCGCCGGCCGATCATCGTCGACGACCGCCGGGTCCAGGTCGGTTATAACGAGGAGGAAATCAGGACCTTCATCCCCCGGGCCCGCCGCCTGGCCGAGATGTACTGTGCCCGCGGGGAGTGCCCAACCTTCGGAAGCTGCGATGCGTCCTGCGACCGAAACGACGAAAAACGCAGCAAATAGCCCCTCGAACATCGGAAAAAGGACAGGAGTTCGATCCCTGTCCTTTTTTGGCCTCCCTAGGCGGCGATTTCCGGATCGCTCAGGTAGAGGTGGGCGAAGTCGACGTCCGAACCGCCCGCGTAACTCATTGCCGAGGCGGAAACGGTGGTATGAGAACTATAGGTACCCATGTATCCCTCCTCGCCTCCGAAGCTGCCCGTGATCATGTGGGTCGTCTCGTCGTAACTCCAGGTGAAGGCCGAGGATTGCATCTTGAGGTTGAGGTGGGTGCCGCTTTTGACCCCGCCTATGTATCTTTCCGAAGCCCCTTTCCCCACGAGTTCCATCGTGAAGGTACCCGCCGCCTCGTCGAGGACATCAACGAGGATTTCGATGCCGCCCTCGAAGGAAGTGGTCGTCCCGAAGTAGTAGGTGTTGGCCATGTTGCCGGTGAAGTAGTAGTAATCGCCGATGCTGGTCTTGTAGAAGCCGAGGCGGTAGCTTTCCCCGTCGATCAATTCGTCGCCGATGCTGACCGGTTCGGGTTCCGGGCCCACCGGCTCGTAGGTGAAGTCCTCGAGATAGGCGAAGGTCAACTCGGAACCCCTTGCTGTGAGGAAGGTCGCGGTCGAGAAGAGGTCGCCTGCCTTGAGATCGGCGACGAGATCGAGGTCGTTATAACGGCTGTCGAGGTAGATTTCGTATTCGGTGGCTCCTTCCCCGACGGTGAAGGCGATGGTGACGTTGCCGAATTGGCTATCGACGGTTTTGCTGACGACCGTGGCATCGACGATCTCGAACTTGGTAGACATCATCGTCTCGTCGAGGTCGACATCCGGGTTTTCCGCGTCGATGGTCGTTACCAGCGGCTCTTCGACTCCGGGAGCCGAGGCGATTTCCTCAATCGAGGTCACCGTCCCCTCGGGGATGACGATTCCCCCGTTCTTGGGAATGTAATTGGCCGCGGTGCCGTGGACCTCGATGAGGCTTTCGCCGGGGACGAGGTCGAGGTCGTCGATGAGACTGGATTCAACCCGGTAAAGCATGTAGCCGTCTTTCCCGTCTTGGATGAAAGCCGCGTTGTAATTGAGGGTATCCCCTTTAAAGAGGATGCCGCAATTGCCCATGTAGTAGCCACGGGTGATGAATTCCGTGCCGTTTTCGAGGTCTTTGAGCTCGCCGACCGGGATGACGTTCTCGACGACGCTTATCTCGATTTCGTCCTCGTCTTCCCCGAGGCTCGTCTTCACGGAAGCCTTGACGGTCGCTTTTCCGACGGCCTCGCCCACGATGGTGATGGTATTCGGGTCGTCCTCGCCTTTCATGGTGACGTAGTCGAGATCGGAGGTACTTGAGAGGGTCCAATCGATTTCCCCGTCGAAATAGGTAGTCGTCGCATGGAGGGTGATGCTTTGCCCGACTTTGATCTCGGCGGTTTCGCCTTCGACGATTTTCACCGTCGGGAGCCCACCGAGGGTGACGTTGACGGTGAGCACTTCACCGAGCCTCCTTCCGTCGACCATGGCCCAGAAAGTGGTCGAGCCATCCCCGACGGCAGTGATGAGGCCGGTGTTGCTCACGGTGGCGACTTCCTCATCCCAGACTTTGAAGGAGAACTCCTCGTAATCGCCGGTCAAGGTATAGACGAGCTGATGGGTTTCCCCATAGACGAGATCGAATTCGGTCTCCGTGTAGGCGATCGAGGGCTCGGTCGATTCGCTACTCGAACTGGAACTCGAGGAGGACGAACTGCTGCTCGAAGAACCCGAGGATGCCGAAGAAGATGACGACTGGCTAGTCGAGGCGGAAGAGGACGATCCCCCCTCAAGCGATGAGGAAAGTTCGGAAGTGGTGGTCACTACCGAGGTCTGGAGGGAGGAGGATCCCGTGGCCGGGGTACACGAGGCGAGGATGAGCCCGGCGGCCAAGGGCAAGAGGATGAATTTGCGATTCATCGTTTGCTCCTTTCGTGAATGCATTCCCCAGACCATTGGTTAAAGCACCTGAAAGGGGTTACAGGCGCAAAAGGAAAAGGCGGGAGGTGGCTCCCGCCTGAAGTTTTGATTATGACGACTACGCGGCGGCCAATCCGGTGAGGACGATACTGGCGTAATTGTAGTAGCCAATGAAGTAGGCAGTGACCTGATAGGCCGTGCCGGTCGTGATCGACCATTCCGCGGTGTCGAGATAGACCGGCTCGATGTTCACATCGGAGCCGTCGATGTTGAGGGTGGTGTAATTCCCGTCCTTGCCGGCAGTGGAAGTCCAGGTGTACTCCTTGATGTCGGTCTGCTTGAGAGAGTCCTTGTTGGCCTTCCAGCCATTCGCGATTTCGGCGGTCAGGGCCGTGGGATCGGGGAGGGTCGGGGCCGTGGCGTCGGTGACCTTGGTGACCTCAACGGCCGGGGAGCCGTTCCAAGCCATTTGGAAAAGGCCATTGAATGAGCTGACACCGCCGGTGGCCTCGACGTAGTCACCGACCTCGAACTGACTGGGGAGGCTATTGGAATACGCATACATGCCGCCGGTCCCGTCGTGGATGAGGATGGCGCTCGTGTTCTTGCCGACGACGACCCCGCGGACCGTGTAGGTACCGGCCGCGGTCACGTCCTTGAGGGCAGTGACGCCTTCCACCGGTTCCGGATCGGGGGCTTCCATCCCGGTAATCGCCTCCTGGACGACGTGGGCAATGTTGTTGCCGGCACTATCGATGTAATCCCAAGGGTTCAGCGAAAGGGTGTCATAGCTCTGCGAGTTGCCGATCCAGAAATCTCCCTCCTCGAGGGTAGTGAAATATGCGTCATGTGCCTCGTCGTAGTCCCAGACATAGGCTTCGGCCTGCATGATGATGTTTTCGTGGGTGCCGTTCTGCCGGGCGGCGATGTAGTCGCCGTCGCCAATTCGAAGGAGGACGCCGCCTTCGGCCTCGTAGACATTGACGGTGACCGCGGCATCGAAGTCGGTCGTCGTGCCGAAGTAAAACCCATCCATCTCGCCCGTGAAGTAGAGGGCTTCGCCCCTGGTTGACTGCCAGAGGCCGAGCTTGCCGCTCTCGACGAGGGTGAGCTGTTCTTCTTCGCTCGAAGAGGAGCTCGAACTCGAAGTGGTCGTCGTCCCGCCTTGGGTTTCCGAGGTGGAGGAAGAGGTGGTGGTCGTGTCTTCTTTGGAGGAAGAGCTAGTGACCCCCCCTTCCACAATGCTGGAGGATGTCGTCTCGGTCGGGGTGCAGGCCGCGAGGATTAGTCCCGCCGCGGCGAGTGGTAATAGGATGATCTTGCGATTCATCGATGTTCTCCTTTCTCTATTACGCCCCATCATTCTATAAGCCCTTCTCGGCAAATGAAAACGGGAAATGGGGAAACGAAAGGCGAAGAAAGATCATTTCGCTTGACATTTCCCGAGAATGAAAGGGCCCGGTAGGCCCGGGCCCTCTTTCCGTGGGATTTACTTTTTCAGGGCATCCAAGGCCCGGGCCGTCTTCGTCTTCTTGGAGAGGACGTAATTGATCCCGTTCCGTTCGAGGAGGTCTTTCAGGTTGGCTTCCGCGTCGCGCATGTTGTTGAACTCGAGCTCGACCTCGTAGTCCTTCTTGCCGCTATATTCGTTCTCGTCGATCGAGAGCTTGCCGTTGAGGTAGGGGACGTCGACCCGGCAGGTGGAGAGGCTGGTCTTGATCTTGAGGGTCGAGACGTCGATGTCGAGCATGGTGAGGAAGCGCTTGATGTCCCCGTCGGGGAACTTCCCCTCTTTCGCGAAGGAATCGAAGGTCGCCTTGCTCCAGGCGCAGTTCTTCTCGAGCAGCCCCTGGGAAAGGGGTGTCTTGAGGGTCATCTCGTAGAGTCCTTCGCGCTCGCGGACCCGGAGGGCAAATCCCTCCCTCCGGAGGAGGAAGTCGTCGTCGTCGATGTAGTAGTTGGTCTGGGAATAGCTCGGATAGGAGGAATAGAGGCCGCGGAGGCGCTCATAATCGGCCTTCCCGATCATCGCCTTGGCCTCGATTTCGATTGCGTTGCTCATTGGACAACCTCCGGATGCTATTATATGCGAAGCATGTTAATCCTAGAACGCGATTTCCTCCTCTCGAACCTCTACTGGATCGTCCTCCTCGCCCTCGTTGCCCTCATCGCCCTCGTCTATCTCGTCGAGTTCCTCCTCGCCCGTCATAGGATGGGTAAGAAGGAAGGGGAGAAGGCCGTCTTGAAGGGGAAGGAGGATTACCTGGTTTCCCTCGGGGGAGCGGACAACGTCCTCACCCACAAGTTGACCGGGAGCCGGATCGTCCTCACCCTCGTCGACCAAGGCAAGATCGACCGCGAGGCCCTTACGAAGACCGGCATCACCGGTTTCATCGAGAAAAGCGACCAGTTGACCCTGGTCGCGGGCAACGCCAAGGAAATCTATTCCCTCCTATTCCCGGAAGACGTGGGCGAGTAGATCCTCGATGGGCAGGCCCATCACGTTCGCGAAGCTCCCTTCCAAGGACTCGATCAGTCCCGATTCGTCCTGGATCCCGTAAGCCCCGGCTTTGTCGAGGGGCTTTTTCGTTTTCACGTACTCCCGTGCGGCCCCTTCGCCGAAGGGCTTGAAGAGGACGTGGGAGACGACGGTGCGGGCAATCTCCCTCCCCCTGCCAAGGTAATGGTAAGCGGTGAGGACCGCCTCCTTCTTCCCGCTTTGAAGAAGGAGCATCCTGACCGCGTCTGACTCGTCGAGGGGCTTGCCGAGGGGCGTTCCGCCGAGGACGACGACCGTGTCCGCGGCGAGGACCTCGTCATCCGGGAAAAGGGATTTCACGGCGTAGCACTTGACCCGGGCCTCTTCCTTGGCGAGGTCTTTGGGGGAGAGTGCGGAATCGAGGAGCCGTTCATCGACCTCGGGGACGAAAACGCGGAAGGATATCCCGGCTTTCTCGAGGATTTCCCTGCGTCTAGGCGAGGAAGAGGCAAGGATGAGCATCGCCTATTGGCCCCTCTCGCGGCTGACGTCCATGATTAGGGGGACGATCATCGGGGTCCGTTGGGTCTTCCTGTAAACGTAGCTGGAGATGGCTCCCCGGACGGCCGACTTGATCTCGGCGAAGGTGGTCCTCGAGCGCATCACCTCGTTCACCGCCTCGAGGGCGTGCATCTGGCTATGGCGGACGATGTGGGTGTCGGAGAAGGAGGCGAAGCCGCGGAAATAGACGATCGGGGGGATGATCACCTTGCTACGCCGGCTGTCGATGGTGAGGAGGACGGCGATGAGCCCTTCCCGGTTCATCTCGTCGCGGTCCCTCATGAGGGCCGAAGAGACCCCGTCGAGGTCGTTTCCGTCGATGTAGACATCCCCGGCCGGGACGTGGCCCCAGCGCTTGACCTCGTGGTCTTTCAAACTGATGACGTCGCCGTTATCGAGGATGAAGACATTTTCCTTCGGAAGGCCGACTTGTTCGGCGATTTCCCCGTGGATCTTGAGCATCCGGTACTCACCGTGGACCGGCATGAAATGGCTTGGGCTGGTGAGGCGGAGCATGAGGCGGAGTTCCTGCTTGCTCGGGTGGCCCGAGGAGTGGAGGGAGAAACTCATCGAGTTGAGCCGGACGTCGGCCCCGAGCTTCACGAGGTTGTTGACGAGGCGGTCGATGACCGCGTTGTTGCCCGGGATCGGGTTCGACGAAAAGACGATGGTGTCCCCTGGGACGATGTGGATGTTCCGGTGCTCCCCGCGGGCAATCCTCGATAGGGCGGCCATTTCCTCCCCCTGGCTCCCGGTGCAGAGGATGCATACCTCGCGCGGGCGGAGGTTCTTCACCTCCCCATCGGAGACGATCGAGGAATCGGGAATCTTGATGTAACCGTATTTCCGGGCGATGGACACGACGTTTTCCATGCTCCGGCCGAGGATGCAGATCTTCCTCCCGTGCTCGACGGCCACTTCGACGACCTGCTGGATCCGGTTGATGTTGCTCGAGAAGGTCGAGACGATGATGCGGCCGATGGCTTTCTCGAAGATGTCCTCGACCCCTTTCCGGACGTTGGTCTCCGAGGGGGTGTAGCCCTCGATTTCGGCATTGGTCGAATCCGACATCAGGAGATCGACCCCCTCGGTTCCGAGGTGGGTCAACTTGGCGAGCTCGAACTGGGGACCGACCGGGGTGAGGTCGATCTTGAAGTCCCCGGTCTCGATGATCCGGCCGTGGTGGGTGTCGATGCAAATCCCGAAGGCATCGGGAATCGAGTGGGTGACCCGGAAGAAGGAGACCTTGAAGTCCCCGGCCACGTCGACGACGGTGTCGGAGTCGATTTCGACGATGTTGACCTTGTCCTTGATCCGGGCATCCTCGATTTTGTGGCGGATGAGAGCCGCGGCAAGCCGCGGGGCATAGATGACGGGGACATTGACCGTCCGGAGGAGGAAGGGAATCCCCCCGATGTGGTCTTCGTGCCCGTGGGTGATGAAAAGGGCCTTGATCTTCGAACGGTTGGCCTTGAGGTAGGTATAGTCGGGGATGACGTAATCGACCCCTGGGAGGTTGGCTTCCGGGAAGCGGACCCCGGCATCGACGAGGATGAGGCTCTGGTCGGTCTCAAAGCAATAGGTGTTTTTCCCGACCTCGCTTAGCCCCCCAAGGGCAAAGACGTTGACGGGCGAATGGTATTTCGCCATGAAGACCTCCTTCGGCCATGCTCAACGGCCCGATGCGTTATGAACGTCGTCTCAAGTCGAGGATAATGATAGCAGAGAGTTAGCCTTCAGTCGCCTGAAACCGCTTCGATGGGTGTTTTTCCTTCTTGGGGAGGGTCGAAAAGGCGATGACGAGGGCTTGGGCGAGGATGAGGATGGACAGCCCATAGGGAAGGAGATAGAGGCTCCCCATCATCTCGAGGAGGACGAGGGAAGGGTAGCCCTCGACCATCGCGTTCGGGAAAAGGAGGAAGGAGGTCAGCAAAAGGACGAGGAGAAGGGCGCTGATCCCCAGATCGAGATAGGCGAAAAGGCGCCTTCTTCCCTCGGGGATGGGATAGACGAGGAAAAGGGCCGGGAAGAGGTAGAGGGCGAGGCTCACGAGGAAGACGACGATGAGGGGGAAGGCCGTCTCGGCGTTGATCGAGGCGTAAGTCGGCATGAAAAGGGCTCCGCCGAGGAAATAGAGGGCGAAGAGGGAGTAGGCGACCGAGAAGCCCTTGAGGGTACTTTTGCCATCCATTCCCGGCTGGGCCCAGTCGACCAATCGTTTCGAGGAAAGGAAGGTGAGGATGGAAATCGAAAGGACGAGGAAGCCGACGATGAGTCCGTCGAGGGCGTAGCCGATGCCACCGCCCGTGAACTCGAGGATGCCCACCCCGAGATAGGCCGAAAGGGTGATGAGAGAGGCCGCGCTCAAGAGGAAGGACAAGGCGGAAAGGACCTTGAGGAGGCGTAGTCCGTGCCGCCCGTCCTTCGAATAGGGAAGGTAGAGATAGGCGAAATAGAGGAAGTAGAGGGAAAGATAGGCGGAGACCCCGGGAAGGCTCCGGTAAAACTCGACCGTCGAGGCCACCGCGGCAACCAGGAAATAGAGCACGTGGTAAGCAAGAAGGGCCATCGGGAGGAAGGAAATTACCCCGAGGAGGCGGAAGAGGCCTTTAATCGACATGGACCTTCACCCGGCCTTTCTCCTCGAAATCGAGGTTATCGACATAGACGTGGGAGAGGTCGTAACCCCCGTCCCCGTATAGTTCCATCAGGGCATAGCCGGTGATGTCGTGACCTTCCTCGGATACCCCGTAATAGAGTTCCCGGCCGGTCTTGACCCCGTAGCCAAGCGTCACCCCATCGTAATTTCCGACCCAGTCGTTCGCGTGGTCGTGACCCACGAAGACCCCCTTGGCCCCACCTTCTTTCATCGCCCCGAAAATCGGGGAATGGACCTTTGAGGGGAAGAAGGGGTAATAGTCTTCTTGGCCAGGATAGCCTTCCGGGGCTGTCCAAGTGGCTTTTTCCCCGATGTTCCCGAGGAGTCCTTCGGGATCTTCGTCGAAGGCGAGTCCCCATTCCCAGAGGGGGATGTGGAAGTAGACGAGGTTCGGCACCCCGTCTTCCTGATGGGAGGAGTAGAAGGCGGCCTGGCTTTCGTCGATGTAGTCGTAATCGTAACCGGAGGACACGGTCATGAGGGACGAGCTGTCGAGCCCGTAGATCCGCCAGGCCGCTTCCCCGTCTTCGCCATGGAGCTCGATCAGGAAATTGGTCTTTCCCTTGATTTCGTCATCGACGATCTTGGTAAGCGAATTGGGGGTGGCGGTGACCAGCTCGTCCATGAAGGAGGGTGAAAAGCTGCCTTGGTAATCGTGGTTCCCATAGGTCACCGCGAAAGGGATGTCGAAGGAGGAAACAAACGAATATAGGCGTCTGGCCACGTATTCGTCCGCGGCGAGGACCGAGTCCCCGGTGATCATGATGAGGTCGGGTTCCTCCATTTCGATGAAAGACCGAAGATAAGCCTCTTGCCGCGCGAAATCGGTGGCCTTGCTCCAGTGGAGGTCGGTGAGTTGCATCAGCTTGAACCCTTCCTTGAAGTCCAGGCTGGAGACGTAGGCTTCCTCGGAAGCCGGGGTCGAAAGGGTAGCGCAGGAAGCAAAGAGAAAAGGGAAAACCGAAAGAAAGGCAAACGGCTTCATATCGCAATGGCCCCCGGCAGTTCCCGGAGGGGATTGGCCTTGTCGAAACGGTCATAGTAGAGGATCCCGTCGAGGTGGTCGATCTCGTGCTGGAGGACGATGGCCCCGAAGCCGACGGCCCGGATGCTGAGTTTCTCGCCGGTGTCCCCGTCGATTCCCTCGACCGTGACCTTGTAATGGCGGTAGGCGCGGCCCTCGTGCTTCTCGGGGACGGAGAGGCAACCCTCCCCGGAGGCGAGGTAGCACTTCTTGAAGGAAGAGGAGACGATCCGCGGATTGGCCAGTTTCAAGGAGACGAAGGTGTGCTTTTCCGGGTCGTCCTCGAAATAGACGGCGATCATCCGCTTGTTGATCCCGATCTGGGGAGCGGCTAGGCCAACCCCGGAACGGACGTTCGGGTGCTTTTCGAGGAAATCCGGGTCTTGGGAGTCGACGAGGTGGGAGAGCATCTTCCGAAGCGTCTCCTTGTCCTTGTCGGAGAGGGGGAGTTCGACTTCCTTCGAGGGACGGCGAAGGGAAGGGGCCCCGTCGAGAACGATCTTTAGCATGATTAAGCGGATTGTAGCATAATTCCCCCGGGAAGAAGCATGGACCAGCGTCTACTCGAAACCGTCGAAGAATTGAAAACGGCCATCGAGGCCGACCCGCGGACAGGGGCCTACCGCCTTTTGGGGGAGAAGGTCGAAAAGGATGGGGAGCTTCAGGCCGCCAAGAAGGAATTGACCCGTCTACTCACCATTTCCGAAGATCCCCTGAAGACGGGGGAGGAACGGCAAAAAGCCCTGCAAAAGGCCTCTTTGCTCAAGGAAAGGACGATGAAACTACCCTTGGCCGTTTCCTATCTCGAGGCCCTCTCGGAGTACCGGAAGATGCTTTTCAAGATCGATGGGGAAATCTTTCGCCAGAACCAATCCCCGTCCTATTTCTACGAGAGGTCGATCGATGATCCAGATCATCGGGGGTAAGTACCGGTCCCGCCTTCTCGAGGTGCCGGAAAAGGGGACGGTTCCGACCAAGTCGCGGGTGAGGGAGGCCCTCTTCTCGGCCCTCGGGACCGATGTAGATGGGGCAAACTGCCTCGACCTCTTCGCCGGGTCGGGGGCCCTCGGCTTCGAGGCCCTTTCCCGTGGGGCCTCCCACGTCGATTTCGTCGATTCCTCGGAAGAGGCCATCGGGGTTGTTAGGGGAAATGCCGCGCGGCTCAAGGAAAACGCCTGTTCCTTCCACCTGGAGGATGCCTTCTCGTTCATCAAGAAGAAGCCAGGCCCCTACGACATCGTCTTCCTCGACCCCCCGTATGAGTTCAAGGAGGCCTATTTGGAACTGCCGCCCCGCCTGCTCGCGGAGGGAATCCTCTCCATGAACGGCATCCTGGTCGTCGAAAGTGAGGAGGAGAAAGACCTCGCTTCCCTCCCGGGTACGAGGGAACGCACCTATAATTACGGAAGGACGTACGTTCGGATCGTCAGGAGATAACATGCGCATTGCCGTTTACCCCGGGAGTTTCGATCCCATCACCAACGGGCACCTCGAGGTGCTCCGCCGTTCGATTTCGGTCTTTGACGAGGTCATCCTCCTATTGGCCGTCAACCCGAACAAGAAAGCCTTCTTCGATGTCGGGGAACGCCTTCAGATGATGAATGAGGCGGTGCAAGGGCTAAGTAACGTCAAGGTCGATTCCTTCGACGGCCTGACCGTCGAGTACTGCAAGAAAGTCGGAGCCCGGCACATCGTCCGGGGACTCCGTGCCGTTTCCGACTTCGAATACGAATTCGGATTGGCCGCGGCCAACGAATATTGCGATCCCTCGATCGACATGGTCTTCTTCATGGCCCACCAGGAAAAAAGCTTCATCTCCTCATCGATGATCAACGAACTGGCATCTTCGAGGGTCGATGTTTCCCCCCTTGTCCCGCCCGCGGTCAACGCCCATTTGGTGGCAAGGCACGGGAAACCCCTCAAGGGGCGATGACACGATAGACGTTGCTTCCCTCAGCTTTTGGGGTGGCGGTCAGAATTCCCGTCGCCTCGTCGATGGTAAGGGGCGATACGTTGATGGATGTGGCTTCAATCCCGGCTTTCCTCAGGGCAAGCACGGCGAGCACCTTGCAATCGAGGTAGTAGTATCGGCCTTCCCCGCCCTTGACGGCCCCGGGATGTTTCTTCAGAAGTTCCCGGGCCTCTTTTTCGTCCAAGGGGCAGGAAGTGAAGGACATCGAGGGGCCGACGTAGGCTTCTAGGATCTCCCCTTTGGCAAAACCGTCGAGATAAGTTTCGATGGCCCCGGCCTTGGCCTCTTCGAGTGAAAAGCCCCGGCCGTGCCAACCGTCCTTGCTTAGGAGGAAAAGCGGCATTTCGTCAACTAGGGCCAAGCCTCCTTCTTTGGGGATCATGGTCCCCATTCCCACCTTGAAGTGGGGGTAAGTCTCAATGTGTTCCATGCTAGGTGAATTATAGGTAATGAAAAGACCTCCCGGGAAGGGAGGCCTTGGGACTGCCTGGCGGATCAGCCCTGGTAATGGGTGAACGGATTCGAGGCCGACGGGGTGGCCGTGTGGTTCCACATGTCCATGAGGAAGGCGGCCCGTTCCTGCTCGGTTTCCCCGGGGACGGAGAAGACGACCTCGCGGATGCCGGCGAGGTCCTGGGCGATGGCCTCCTCGGTGTAGTCGACGAGGACGATCGAGGGGACCGGGAAGGAGCCGAGGGCCTCGGTCGGGTCGGAGGAGTCGCTCGTCTCGACGAAGAACTTCAGGTAGTCCTCGTCGCCGATGCCCTCGTTGACCTTGTAGTTGCTGTTGACCCAGTCCCAGTCGGTGGCCAGCTGCTGGAAGAGGTCGATGTGGCGGATCGTCCAGCGGTTGAAGGCCGAGGGGGCGGTGCCCATCTCGGTGAAGGCCCTGTCGTCGTCGTTGCTCGATTCCTGGCTCGCCTCGATGGTGTGGAGGGCGAAGGCCTCGTCGGCCTTGGCCGGCATGAGGTTGTACTTCTTCCAGTTGTCGGCGAGGTAGCGGAGCCCGCCCTCGGCCGTCTCGCAGGCCGCGCAGTCGTCCTCCCAGACGACGAAGAAGAACTTCTCGCCGTAGCTGGTGTCGAAGTCGCCGGTCTCGAGCTCGGAGTAGGTGCCCCCGGCCTTGGCCTCGCGGATGACGGCCTCGTTGCCGGCGAGGGCGATGGCGAGGCGGTCGGCGTCGGTGTCCGCGCCGCTATCGTCGAGCATCTGCCCCTCGAGGGTCTCGAGGTGCTGGGAGTAGAAGGAGTAGGCCTGGGTGCCGCTCAGCCCGTTGGCCCATTCGGTGATGTAGGGAATCGAGAAGATGACGGCGAAGATCGCCCCGACGATGAGGAGGGGTTGGACCCAAGCCGTTTCCTTGATCCATCTCCAGATCCGGACGAAGAAGGCGCCAATTGACTTGAGAATTACCATCGATGATTCCTCCGCGAAAGAAAGGATGCCTTGAAAACAGCGGTGTAATCATATCACCAGCCACCATAGGTGGCAATAACGAAGGAAAGAGCTCTTCGGATGGGCTTAGAAAAACCCTGAAACCCCTAGAAAATCCATGTTTCTAGGCTATACTTCCCTCATCGATGGCCCTCCGTCCGTTAGAACGTTATAAGGAGCGCGGTGAGAATTTCCTCTACGACCACCCCGTCCTCAAAGGATTCCTCTCGAACGGCGGGCTTTTCCTCGTCTCGACCGTCTCGGCCCTCATCTTCGCCATCGGCTTCAACTGTTTCATGGATCCGGGCAGCGCCGTCCTTTCCGCGGTCCAGGCCGATACCGGGGTGGACATGTACGCCCTCGCTTCCGGCGGGGTCTCGGGCATCAGCCAGGTCATCGTCCTCTTCCTTGAACTCTGCGGTTGGAAGGACATCGATGCCCAGACGGCCATCTCGATTCTCTATTTCGTCGTCAACGTGCCGGTCATCCTCCTCGGCTTTTTCGGGGTCGGGAGGAAGTTCACCCTCTTCACCCTCATCAACGTCGTCGAAACCTCCGTCTTCCTCCGTCTACTGACTCCCGACCTCATCCCGGCCCTCGGGGCCGTCTTCCACCTTGTCAACGCCAACGGGGGGATGCTCGCCCGCGGCCTCTTCGGCGGGGTCTTCACCGGCTTATCCTCGGCCATTGCCTTCAAGTTCGACTTCTCGACCGGGGGAATCGACATCCTAGCCTATTACATCGCCCTTCGGAAATCGACCTTGGTTGGGAAGTATTCGCTCATCATGAACTGCATCTCGATGAGCCTTTTCGCCCTCCTCACCGCGGCCAATGCCGGTTTCGATCCCGATGCCAGTTTCCTTGCCTTTGCCCGGATCCTCTACTCGGCCCTCTACCTCTTCGCCTCGGCCCTCGTCGTCGATTCGATCAACCTCCGGAACAAGAAGCTGAAGGTCGAGATCACGACTTCCAAGGAAGGTCTCGGTTCCCTTCTCGTCGCCCAGATGCCCCACGGGGCGACGGTCATGGACGCCCGCGGGGCCTATTCGGGGAAGGGTGTCTACCTCGTCACGATGGTCGTCTCTTCCTTCGAGGTGAATCACCTGATGAAAATCGTCAAGAAAAACGACGAGCACGCCTTCGTTCAGGTGATGGAACTGGTCCTCGTCGGGGGCCGTTTCCACATGCGGCCGGTGAAGTAGGGGAAGGCAAAAGGAAAAACGGGCGCGAGGCCCGTTTTCGTTTGCCTTTTCCGGAATTACTTCTTGATGAAGGCCCCGATTCCAGCGAGGGCCCCACCGAGGATGCCGCCAATCGCGGCGAGGATCGACCCGGCACCGAGGGTGATTTGCATCGAACCGCCGAGGAGGCCGAGCCCCTTGTCGAAGAGATCGACAGCCTCGAGGAGATCGGGGTCGACGACCGAGGGAACGATGAAGAAGAGAATGCCGCCAACGAGGAGGAGGAGGGCCCCGACGACGGTGACGATGGTTCCTGGCTTCTTCTTGAGAAGCTTCATGAACCCCCCGACGGCGCTGACGAGGATCCCGAGGGCCAAGACGATGAAGAAGACGAGGACGGAGGCGTTCATCTCCGGCTCGGCCGTGTAGGTGAAGTCCCCGATGTGGACGTCATAGGGGGCCCCGAAGGCCAGCCCGAATCCGGTGACGAGTTCGGTGGTCGAGGTCTCGGCTCCTTCGTAGAGGGTCGTCGAGAGCGAGACGGCGTTGGTGGCCAGACAGAGGATCCCGACGATCCCGAGGATGACCCCGATGAAGACGATGAGGGTGCCAAGGATGGATTTCTTGGCGGCTTTTTTCTTTGCCATGGATGTTCTCCTTTTTCCATATTGTAGGGGCAAGCGGCTTTCTTACAAAGGGAAAAAGAAGGGGAATATCAATTGAAAAGCCCCGCAAAAAAGGGATGGAAGGAGAAAAAAGAAGCCCGGAGGCTTCAATCGAGTTTCTTGAGGTAGGCCCTTCTCCTCTTGTGGAGCACGCTTTCGAAACGCGACCAATTGTTGAGGATGCCGGTGTTGTCCTCGAGGTTGAGGTTGGTCTCGCAGTGACTGACCCCTCCCTCGTGGAGCATCTTCATTATCTCATAGAAGATGGCCCAGGCCACCCCGGAGTTCTGGTACTCGGGGAGGATCCCGATGAGGCCGAGGTCGATGACCTCCGGCTTCTTGACCGCCTTCAGTATCTTGATGAGGCAGGGGAGGGTGAGCTTACCGCCCGATTTCTGTAGGGCCTTCCCGATCGAGGGGAAGCAGAGGCCGATGGCGACCGGCCGATCGTTTTTATCCACGATGATCCGAATGTAATAGGGGGAAAGGAGGAGGCGGAAGGCCTTGATGTATTCCTTTCGCTCCTCTTCGGGGAAGGCGATTGTCATGTAAAGGTCTTTGTAGGTCTCGTCGATAAGCTCGAAGAAGGCATCCCCATAACGCTTGATCATGTCGCTTGTCGATTTGAGGACGGCCATGTGGAGGCCGTTGCGTTTCATCATCTTGTCGGCAATGGCCCCGATCCTCTCGTCGAGGACTTTCGGGGCAAAGAGCTTGTGCTCGAGCCAATCGACTTCCTTTTGATAGCCGAGCCCCTCGATGAGCTTCTGGTAGTAGGGGTAGTTGTATTGCTCCTCGAACGTCGATAGTTCCTCGAAGCCCTCGATGAGGAGGCCTTCGCGGTCCATGTCGCTATAGCCGAGGGGGCCGCAGACCTCATCCATTCCTTCCTTGCGGGCGAAGTCCTCGACCGCGCCGAAGAGGAGGCGGGCCACCTCGATGTCGTCGATGGCGTCGAAGCGGGTGAAACGGACCCTCTTCTGCTTCCTCCGCTCGTTCGAGGCGTAGGAAAGGATGGCCTGGATCCGCCCGACTGGCCTCTTGCCGTCGTAGACGAGGTAAAAGGCTTGCTTGCAGTAATTCAGATGATAGTCGCCTTTGAGAATCTTCTTTTCGTCCCCGTATAAGGGCGGGACGAAATACGGATTGCCCGCATAGAGTTTCAAGGGGAAATCGAGGAAGTCCTTCCTCTCCTTCCTCGTCTTGACTTCCTTTAGGCGGTACATCATTTACCTTTCCTTGGCGTGGAAGGCGATGCCGAGGCAATCGGGCCCGGCATGGCTCCCCGGGGCCGGCGAGACGATGAGCTCTTCGATTTCGATGTCGCCGAACCGTTCCTTCACGAGACGGTGGAGGTAGTCGAGGAGCTCCTTGGAAATGTCGCTATGGACGATGATGAAGGGGTGATTGGCGATGTCGTCTCCCTTCTTCTCGATGTCCTCGATGACGGTCATGAGGGCCTTCTTCTTCCCGGCGACCTTGGAGGTCGGGCGGAGACAGCCGTCGGCTTGCATCGTGATGATCGGCTTGATTCCGAGGGCCCCGCCGAGGAAGGCGGAGATGCCGCTCACCCGGCCCGAGGCCTTGAAGAACTTGAGATCGTCGGCGAAGAGGGTCATCGCGAAGTGCTGGCGGGAGTCCTCGATGTGCTTCTTGACCTCGTCGAGGCTTTTCCCGGCCTCGTAAAGGGGCAGGGCTTCCTCGACGATGGCTTTGGCGAGCCCCGTGATGGCCAAGGTGTCGACTTCCTCGAAACGCCAGGTCGGATATTGCTTCCGGAGTTCTTCGACGGCGATCCTCATCGCGTTGAAGGTTCCGCTCATCGCCTCGGAGAAATGGGCGTACAAAACATCGATCCCCTTCTCCGCATAGGGCTTGAAGTGCTCGGTGTATTGCTCGGGCGAGAGGCCGCTCGTCTTCGGGACGAGCCCTCCGCGGAGGCGCTCGAAGAAAGCGTGCGGGTCATACTCCTTCAATTCCCCGTCGACGTAGGGGAGGGTCGGCTTGCCGTCGATGATGACCGGCATCGAGATGAACCCGAGGTTGTGTTTCTCACAGTCCGCGGGGATAAAATCCTCGTCAAGGTCTACGAATAGTTTCCACATGGTTTTCAATATTCCCTTTCGCCGCGCATTATACGAGTTCGGGCGCGGGATAGGCAAATTGGGCTCTCTACTTTTAGCGTTCAACCAATAGAACCGCGGTTTGTTTGTTGGAATTTAGAAATTGTCAGCATAAGCGATGTGCGGCGAAAATAAGATATGCCGGAAATCCCAAGAACAGCCAAATCCCTGCAAATCACAGATGCCATTTTGCTGCTGAAGTCTTTTCCGATTCCCTATTGTTTTATTTCCCCAACTGATACTGGGCTTGCAAAATCGATTATGGACGCAACTGGACAGGTACGTGACTTTCTCGCCCTTGAAGGCATCCATGACTACTCTAACCAGAAACAGGGTTCTGATTATAAAGCTGTTTTCGATGGCTATTTCGTAACTACTCGGGGTTTAGTTCCTACCAAGGTTTCCCTTTATCGCCCTTTGACCAAACGCGGCGATCCACGCATCTGGTTCTCGCACCTTGGGAAATATGCGGTATCTGGGGATTTATTGGTGCTGTTTTCAAAAGACAAAAGCCTTTGCATTTTGAACCTGTCTTCTCCGCAAAACGTTTCTTCACTTCTAAATGCGGGAACAGTGTTCCAAGAACTGGAAAACATATCGGATGTACATAAAAAAGCGAAGGCCGAACTGTTGGCCAGATTGGAAGAAATATCATGTAGGGGATGGATTCCGGCCACGGGGAGTGGAGACTTCGCCGTTGGGGATACTCTTGAAAATGCATTAGGAATTGCAAGGAATAATCTCAGGAGCCCAGATTACAAGGGCATTGAACTGAAAAGCAAGCGAACAGTTCGGGATGGCATTCAGAAGTCGGGGCGCACTACACTTTTCACCAAAACTCCTGACAAAGGCATGAGCTACAGAGAAATCGTTTCCGCATTCGGTAGGGAGAAAATTGATAAGAAGGGCAAGAAAAGACTGGGTTTGTATGACACGATTTCCTCAACCAAAACTGATTCATTTGGTTTGAGGCTGTATGTTAATGAGGTACTTGCACGAGTGGAATTGAGGTACGTCATGGATGCGGTTGACGAATACGTATCGTCGTGGAGTTTCAAGTGTCTCCGCGATGCCGCGGCAACAAAACATCATGAAACGATGTTTGTTGACGCTGAATCAAAGACGATTAGTGGAAAAGAATATCTGCATTTCGTTTCAGCCACATACACCAATAAACCTAACATCCTTCAATTGCCTGCTTTGATTGAAAAAGGAATTATCACCGTCGATATAGCTGGTCATCTTGATTTGGCCACTGGCAAATGGCGTGACCATGGCATGCTTTGGCGTGTGTTACCCCATAACCTCATATATTTTGTGGGGGAGTCAGAAAGATATACGTTTTGACTTAAACGCCGTTCTTGCGAATGGCATTGATGATTTCAATTGCGACGGCTTTTGCGAGCAGTGGCGGAACTGCATTTCCGACTTGGGTGTATTGGGGAACTTCCACTCGCCTCCTAATGCCGCCGGTGGTTCGTTTTCCTAGGAAAATGAAACTGTCATCGAAGGACTGGAGTCTCGCCAATTCCCTGACTGAGAAGGTGCGGTTCTCAGTCGGATGAATATAGTCATCGGCAATTGTGACGACCGTTAAACTTGGCTTATCCGCTTGGAGTCTTGTCCGAACGTTCTTTTTCGTCAGAAGGACATCCAATTCCTTTTTTTCATACGGCCCATTTTTGAAATGCTCGACTATCTGATTGCCAGACATCCCTAGTTTATCGGAGCATAGGTCAATTAATGCCGGTTTATTCGAAAGATCGATTCCTTCAGCAGCAATGCGTTTTTTCAATTCCGCCGTGGATTCGCCCTGCTTATAAATTGAAAACCGTTCGGCCACAACATCGGTAAATTTTGATAGTTCGCCGTTTGATACAGATTTCGCCGGCAAGGCCTTCCCCGTGATAACGCTGGGGGTACGCCCTGCTCTGGAATCTTTTTCGAAATTGGTCAGTTTCCTGGGCTTCTTGCCAAGTGCCAAATCCCCGATGGCGTCCATGACAGAAACACGATTGGCCTCGCTATTGGTCGGTCGCGGATACTTCGGAACAGACAATCCGCGTTTATATGCAATGAATATCGCTCTCCTACGACTCTGTGGAACTCCATAATCAGCGGCGTTTAGAATCTGCAGCGGGAGGACTTTATAATCCAAAAGATTGAGTTCCGCTTCCAAGAGATGCGGTGCTAGCGAGTCGTGGTTGAAATACTGTGTCCCGCTGAGCCCAACGAAACCATCTAATCTCGTATCAACGAATCCTTGCACGTTTTCCATTACCACATAGTCTGGTTTTAACTCGCTGATGACTCGAACATATTCGCGGAAGAGAAAATTCCTCGGATCATCGGGTCCTTTCCTTTTCCCATTCATCGAAAAGCCTTGGCACGGTGGGCCACCGAAAATCGCATCGATATGGACATCAGTCTGCCCTTTGAACTTATCCAAGGAAAGAATTGCTTTCTTTATTCCGGCTCCGGTTAAATCCTTAATATCAGCCCTTTGATAGAAGGTATTTTTCCCTTGTATGAGCCCAAGAGCGCGGTGCCTGTTCCTATAGGTTAGTTCGACTTGTTCGTTGATGTCACTTGAAAAGACAATATCGAATCCGGCTTGAATCAAACCCTCACTAATCCCCCCTGCACCACAGAATAAGTCTATAGCAAGTGGTCTAAAGCAAACTTCGTCTTTATCGCTCATGCTGCAATAGCATACCAAATCTCGAGAGTGTCCGGAATCTTGTGTAAACGGCCCTCTAGGAAATATGGATTCTTGTTAGTTTCCGAATTCATCGCAACCGCGATGCCGTTCACAAACTACCTCGAGGTTTTTATGATGGCCTTGCCTTCTTTGCCTTACGAACGTGGAAAGGAGAACGCATGGCAAGGCAAGGGAAAATCAAACGACTGACGCCCGACGACCGCATGGTCATGCAGGCCTGCATCCATGACCGCATGAACGCCACCGAGATCGCCTCGAGGCTCGGGGTGCACAAATCAACCGTGTCCCGGGAGCTCAGGAACAACTCCGTCGCGAAGCCGGGTGCGAGGCTGCCCTGCCCCAAGAGGGCCAACGGGCTCTGCAACGGCTGCCCGAAGACGGCCTACTGCAACAGGGAGAAACGCTACTACGACCACAGGGAGGCCGAGAGGAGGAGCTCCGAGAGGCGTTCCGTCCCGAGGAGCTCCCCGAGGATCCCGGAATCGTCGATCGACCTGATCGACGAGGCGGTTTCCAAGGGGGTTTCCCTCGGGCAGTCCATCCACCACATATACGCATCGAACCCGATCCTGGCGACCCTGGCCTCCGAGCAGACCGTGAGGAGGCTCTGCTACCGGGGCTGCCTCTCGGTCATGGCCCGCCAGCTGAGGCGCTACGTCCGCTACAGGCACCCCCTACGGGGGGAGCCGCGGGAGCTCCGCTTCCGCGACATACGCGTCCTGGTCGGCAGGACCTACCGGGACTACGAGAGGGAGGTCGCGCTCCACCCCACCCGGAACGTCGTCCAGTACGATTCCTTCATGGGGAAGAGGAACGACCGGAGGGCCCTGCTCACCGTCACCTTCCCGAGGCATTCCTTCCAGTTCGGGATCCTCGTCGACAAGGGGAGCCCGGGCAGTGCCCTGAAGGCGCTGAGGAGGCTCTTCCGGGCCGTCGGGAGGGAAACGGTCGCCAAGGCCTTCCCCATCAACCTGGCCGACAATGGCACCGAGTTCTCGTGCTTCCACGGGCTGGAGGAGGCCGAGGACGGGGAAAGGGTCTGCTCCACCTACTTCACCGACCCGTACAAGGCCACCGACAAGGCGGAATGCGAAAGGCTCCACGAGCTCGTCCGCTACTTCCTGCCGAAGGGACACAGCCTCGACGGGCTGACGCAGCGGATGGTCGACGAGATGTTCTCCAACATCAATTCCTAGGTCAGGAAAAGCAAGTGGGACCAGACCCCTTACGACCTCGTCAAAAGGAAGTTCGGGGAAAGCCTCCTCCGCACATTGGGGATTCGGAAAGTCCCGAAGAAAAAGGTTAGACTACTGCCGATGATCTAACCTTCGTCCGTTCCGGCGAAGAAGGCAAACAAACGTCCACCGCGCCCGTTGCGATGAGTTAGCCAAGCCAAGGACGGGGCCCCTTTCGCCCCACCCCGATTATGGGCAAAGTGGGCGGTACCCGTCAAACTTTGCCGGACTCATCGCAACGGAAAACGGGAAGAGACCGCCTCCCATCGGATATCGCGGTTTCGTTGCGATGACTTTGCTACTTAACAACCGGCAAAGGCGGAGACCGAAACGTGGATGCCTTTCCCTCCAACCAATAGACGCACTTTGGAGCCGCCGTCGTTGCCGTAATACATCACGCTCGCCGTCTTTTCCCCGTCGTTCATGAATAATTCAAGCACGTAGGAATCGACGAAGGCCTCGAACCCGGAAAGCGGGTGCTCGAGTTCGATTACCCGCTTGCCAGGAGGGTAGAGGCGCCCCTTTTCCTTGTCGCGGTCATCGATGATTTCAAGGGTCAACGTCCATTTGTCTTCATCGTAGGAAAGGCGGACCGATCCATGGGGGTTTTGATAGAAATCGATGGCAAAATCCCCTTTGATGCCATCGAATCGAAGGTGATAAGATGAGGGGACTTCGAGGACATCACCTTCCACCAGCCGTCTTTCGAATCCTTTTTGGAAATGCGAATAGACGGCCGGCACCGGCTTCTGAACCAAGCCGCCGCCACTTATCTCAATGGTCCTAGGCAAGGCCATTGTCCCGAGATATCCGTCGCTGAATCTGGTCGGGATGGAGTTGAAGTCCTTGTCCCAGAGGGAAAGCCAAGCGACCAGGATTCCCTTCCCCTGGTCATGCGGATCGACTATCCCCTGGGCGGCATAGTAGTCAAATCCCTTGTCGAGGTCGATCATCCCGCTATCGCTTACGAAGCATGCCCTTTCATCGAGATGGCCCAAGATGGCCACGTTGTTGTTCTTGTTCTGGTGGGAGTTCCCTTTTCTTTTGAGCCCTAGGGGAGAAGCGACGAGAAGGGCCATATCCCCGAGGAAAAGGAGGGTGGGGCACTCGAACATCCCGATTTCCTTGTCCTCGTGGAACACGCCTTTGTATATAGCCCTTTCTTGCAGCAATTCGTAAAGAAGAATCCGCCCGACCCCATCCTCGCCTGAGGCCCCAATTATGAAGTAGTCGTGGCCCCTGTAGGAAAAGGCATAGGGGTCGCGGAAGAAGTCCTTCCTGATGCCGCTAGGAGGGAGGGTAATCGGGTTATTTTCACATTGATGGGCCTGGAGATCCTCGTCGAGATAGGCGAGGGAAACGCTTTGCCCGGTTCTAGAGGAAGCCGAGGCGTAAATGAGGGCGTCCCTTCCGTTTGATTTCACCGCGCTTCCCGACCAACAGCCGCCGTATTCGTCCTTTACCCCTTCGTATGCGAATGAGGGGGTCAAGGCCACGCCTCGGTCGACAAAGTCCACGAGGTCCTTGCTGGTGGCCAGCCTCCAGCCTATGTGCGAGGTGTCGCCATCCAGCGGATGGTATTGGTAGTAGAGGCGGTAGGTACCGTTTACATGGGAAAACCCGTTCGGGTCGTTCATCCATCCCCGCGGAGGGGTCAGGTGGAAACGGGGCCTGAGGCTCTTCATCTGACAATCATAACATGGGCACCGTCTTACCAACTTCCTTCCGTTCCCTTATGATGGAGCCATGATCAAGAGGATTTCCGTCCGGAACTTCAAGGCCTTCCGGAATTGGTCGACCCTTTCACTTTCGGCGGTTCCCTCCGAACGCCTCCAAGGGAACATCGCCGCCGTCCCCGGGGGCCCCGTCTACAAAAGCGCGGCCATCTTTTCCGGGAACAACGTCGGGAAGACCTCCTTCCTTGAGGCGGTGGAGATCATCCGGAAGATGATGGCAGGCGGCGACATCGGCCGCCTCGTCGAGCCGAACATCCATTCCAAAAGCGGTCTCTCGGAATTCAAAATCGAGTTCTCCAGACTCGGGGAAAAGCACTCTTACGCCTTCGGTTACGATGGGGGAGAGAAGTCCCTTGTCTACGAGACGATCGATGGGAAACGCCACGAAGGAGGGACAAGCCGCCTGAAGCGCCGCGATGCCCTAAGCACCCCCTTCCTCGACATGGGCCGCCATGCCAATGTCCTCTTCATGGACGAACTCAAGCCCCGGGCGCTCGACGAACTATCGTGGCTTCTCCTCGAATCCCTTGGGCTCCGGATCGAACCGGGGAGCGACGACCTCGTTTCCCTCGGGACGAGGCGGGCCGCCGCCCTCGTGCCCTATGTCACCGAGGCTCTCGTCGAAGGCCATTCCCTCTTCATTGACGAGTTCGACAGCGGCCTTTCCTTTTCCCTCACCCGGGCCATCGTCTCCCTCTTCAACAACATCGACAACCGTTCCGCCCAGCTGGTCTTCGCCTCCCACGACATCACCCTCCTCGACGTGGAACGCCTCTTCCTCGGTCCCCAGATCAAGATCATCGTCAAGGACGGGCGCGATGCCTCCATCGTCTCCCTCGAGGAACTCGTGAATGAAGGAGAAGACCCCCAGGCCCTCTTCCTCCAAGGGAGGTTGGGTGGGGTCAACCGTTCGGCTCTCTCGAAGTTCCTCGTCGCCCTCGCCAAGAAACGGATGGAGAAGGGAAATGGGTAAGCGAGCCGACTCCTATCGCCTCGCCCTCATCGTCGAGGGGAACGAGGAGGTCAATTTCATGAAGATCGTCGAGGCCTATTCTTCCATCGTCCCCGGGATTGAGATCGAGGTCATCAACGCCGAAGGGGTCGGGAACATCCCCGCCCTTTTCGACGCCTATTACCGCGACCTCTCCTACGACCGGGTGTATTGCCTCCTCGACGTCGACAACTGGAAGACGGAGTGCTATGAGATCGCGACCGGCAAGCTCCATGCCATCCTCGGGAAGGAGCCCGACGAAGAGGCCCTCTTCAATAACCCGAATAGCCTCCAGCTCCTCCTTTCCCCCTTTGTCGACGAGGTGATGGAACGCTCCGACAAGGAGGGCTATAGCCGACTCATCCACGAGGCCTTCCCGAAGATGAAGGGGGTTTACCGGGCCTCGAAAGCCCAGCTCAATGCCATCTTCAAGGCCTATTCCAGGCCGGCTTACCTGAAGATGCTTAGGAAAACCGCCTCCTATTCCCTCAATCCCCACGACCTCCCCGCCTCGAGCTTTGCTCCCTTCCTCAGGAAACTCGAGGCTTCCTTTGAGCGATAGTCATCTTTCTTTTCAACTTCCCTTCCCGGTAACCGTTTACCGGCTCTTGCTTTATAATCACACCGGTTAGCAAGGAGGAAATCATCACAATGGCCAACCGTTTTTGCCTCAACCCCGTCTCTTACCACGGCTACGGAGCAATCGAATCGATCCCGGCCGAGGTGAAGGCCCATCATTTCAAGAAAGCCCTCATCTGCACCGACCCCGACCTCATCAAGTTCAAGGTGGTCGATAATGTCACCAAGATTCTCGAGGAGAACCACCTCGCCTACGAGATTTACGACGGCATCAAGGCCAATCCGACCATCGATAACGTGAAAGACGGCGTCAAGGCCTTCCTGAACGCCTCGGCCGATTACATCATCGCCATCGGCGGCGGTTCCTCGATGGATACCGCCAAGGCCATCGGCATCATCGTCGCCAACCCCGAGTTCGGCGACGTCAGTTCCCTTGAGGGCGTGGCCCCGACCAAGAACCCCTGCGTCCCCATCCTCGCCGTCCCGACCACGGCCGGCACGGCTGCTGAGGTCACCATCAACTACGTCATCACCGACGAGGAGAAGCACCGGAAGTTCGTCTGCGTCGATCCCCACGACATGCCGATCGTCGCCTTCGTCGACCCCCTCATGATG
>CASFVT010000005.1 GCA_949298195.1 uncultured Bacillota bacterium | reverse complement strand
GCGTAAGCGATCCGGTCAATAAAGAACTTATGGATGTCTTTGTTCAATGCGACATCGTCGATCGTTCAGGACACGGTGTACCTAAGGTTGTCAAAGCCTATGGCAGAGAAGCTTTCAAATTCCTAGGCTTTGGGATATTGGTAACCATACCTTTTGACAAGAAAGGCTTCAATGCGAAAGAAGACTGCACTGTAAACGAAACAAAAGTACTGAATTTAATGAACGGAAACAATAAGGTGACGATAGACGAAATGACTTCTAAAGTAAACTTATCACGTCGAACAGTCCAAACAATTGTTAATTCCTTGAAAACAAAAGGCATTTTGGCGCGTGTAGGTTCAGATAAAACTGGTCACTGGGAAATAGTAGAAAAAGATAAAGAGAATTAGAATCATCCGATGTCGAAAAATCTTTGATTGTTAGATAACAAACTAATCGCAGCAAAACTCTAACAAACGATTTTGATCATTCTTTTTCCATCTCTGTTGCAACGAGTGCTGGCATCCACAAAAACTCGAGTACTGCTTCGTGATTTCAATCAGTGACAAGGGTGCCTATGTTTCGCAAATAAACCGCACATAATAATCACATAATATGGTTGGTATTCCATTCGTTTTGCTGTATAAGTTAGGTGCAATTTGAATAGGAGGTATTTTTATGGCTAACATCAATATTACGATCCGAATGGATGAACAGCTTAAAGCCCAGGCTGATGAACTGTTTAGCGATCTCGGGCTTTCTTTAAGTTCTGCCATTACCGTGTTTGCCAAGCAAGCCGTTCGGGAACAGCGTATTCCCTTTGAGGTCAAGCGCATAGGAACCAAGATTCAAATGGCAACCGATAGTTCCGTAGAAAAGCTCTCCAAGCAGCTCATTGAAAAAAACCGGACAGCTTATGAGGAGCTTGCGAAGTGATTGTCGTTTCCAAACAACAAATCATCGCCATGCACCATGCTTTGATAATGGAAACAGGCGGTTTGGATGGTTTGCGGGACGAGGGACTTTTGGAATCGGCTATCACTGCCCCGTTCCAAACCTTTGATTCAACAGAACTGTTTCAATCCGTACATCAGAAAGCGGCTCGTCTGGCTTGCGGGCTGGTACAAAATCACCCTTTCCTGGATGGCAACAAGCGAATCGGCGCACATGCAATGCTCGTGTTCCTCGCATTGAACGGCATTTCCCTTTTCTATACGCAGGATGAACTGGCTTCGGTTTTTCTAAAAATGGCCGCCGGCAAAATAGATTATGACGACCTTTTGCAATGGGTAATCGACCATGAAAAAAGTGATGAGGGTTGACCTCCCCGCTTTTTTCGGGTCGCTTAATTTTTGTGGTCGCTTTTAAAACTTGGACCACACGGCTTTAAAAAGAGGCCGTTTTTCTAGTAAGGGTGTCGTTTCGCTAGTATCGGTGTCGCTCTGTATCGAAGCGATGGCACAAAGGCATTCATCGCCGCTATGTCGTTTTCCCATAATCGGTAAGGCAAAAGCTGCCGACTGCCAAGCGCCCGGTTAGATCCGGCCGTTTTCCTTGAGGTCGTCAGGTAGTAGAAGGGCAGGGTGAGAATTCCTTGCCCCGTGTCCATCACGTATTGGTTCGAGGAGACCTTGACGGCTAATTTACTTTTGTTGAGGGATCGGAACGCCATAAGCGAGTTCAGCTTCGACTTCCCACGTTTGACATCGACGGGAACGATGCCGTCCGCGGTATCGATGATGAATTCAAATTCGGACCCGTTCTTCCCTTTCCAATAGAAAAGGGGAAGGCCGTGGGCGGCTTCGATTTAAGTAAAAACGCCGGCAAAACAACCTTCCCGTTTTGCTTTTTCGTCAATTTCCCCCTCTAGGGCCCCACCTCTACCGAGTTCCCCAAAAAGAGCCACCCGCGTGCCTTCTTTTCAACAAAATGGCCGAAAACCCCTTTTTTCCTGCACCCCCTTTCATATCCTTATTTAGATGGACATGGAAGCAGTCAGTGCCATTTGGGAGGGAATAAGGAAGGAAGGGAAGCCCTTCCTCGACCTCGAGGGAAGAAGGGAAGCCCCTTCGCTCGACGCCTATGGGGGAGCCTTCGTCGAGACCTTCCTCCTGAAAGAGGCGTCCCTCCACGGTAAACGCCCGGTCATCGAAATCCCGCCGGGGGGAGAATGGGTTTCCTCCCACGGCTCTTCCCACGCCAAGATCGACGTGTCTACTCTCTCGGGGACAACCCCTTACGTCGAAATCCGGGGCACGGTCTCCTCCTATGAAGAAGAAGGGGAAATCTTCTTGGCCAGCGCTTTCGAGGAAGAATGCCGGCTCCTTTTTGCCCACGGTCTTGTCCCAATCATCCATCCGCGGGTGGAAATCAGGGGCCCATCGAAGAAAAAGGCCGAACACCTCCTTCACCACCTATTGATGGAGAAGCTTTTCCGCCTCCAGGAAGAGGGATCGATGGCCATTCGCCTCGACGAGGTGGAAGACCCAACCCTCTTCCTTGATTTCCTTGACGAAAGGGGAATCAAAGCCGTCTTTGTCCCGTTTGGGCAACCCGGTTTCATACGCCTAGTCCAACCGAAGGAGGAACGAAAATGAAACGGCAGATCACCTTGGCCCTCATCGCCCACGACCATAAGAAAGAGGAGATGGCCCGGTGGGCCAACGAGAACATCCATGTCCTGGCCAATTTCTCCCTCGTCGGGACGGGTCACACGGCCCAAGTGGTGGAGGAAGCGACCGGACTGTCGGTCAAGGGCTTCCTTTCCGGCCCCCTCGGTGGCGACCAGGAAATCGGGGCCGAGGTGGCCAGGGGCAACATCGACGCGGTCATCTTCTTCGTCGATCCCCTCGAGGCCCAGCCCCATGATCCGGACGTCAAGGCCCTCATCCGCATCTGCGGCGTCTATGACGTTCCGATCGCGACCACCCCGTCGACGGCTTCCCTCTTGGTGACGAGTCCAAGGCTCGATGAGTACCTGAGCCGCCCGAGATAGGTCTTCCCCAAAAAATGGAAAGCCCAACTACCTCGGTGGGCTTTTCTCACAGAGAAAGAATGCAGAAGGGTATTTAAAGCAAACCGGCATGTCGGTAAAATACCTCCGACGTATGATTGCCAAGACAACCCGCATTGCGATCGACCCGGTTCATTACGAAGAGGAGCCGGTCATCGATCTCGCCCCCCAGGAGTTCCTTTTCGTCCCCGGGGAAAACAGCCGCTGCCGAACCTATGAACTATCCATCTCCCCGGGCGACAAAGTGTCGCTATACCAGAAAATCGGGGTTAGGGACGGCGGTTATTTCAAGCAGAACATCTTCGCTCCCTGTTCCGGCACCTACATCGGACTCGAGAAGCACGTCTACCGGACCGGGAAGACGATCGACTTCCTGAAATTCCAAAACGACTTCAAAGACGAAAGGGAAAAGGGCTACACCACGTTGAGCGACGAGGAAGTGGCTGCCCTCACCCCCGAGGAAGTCATCAAGGCGGCCGAGGAGTTCTCGATCGTCGGCCTCGGCGGCTCTTCCTTCCCGACCTTCGTGAAGTTGAAGGGCGATGACCACGTCAACTATCTCGTCGTCAACGGCATCGAGTGCGAGCCGACCCTCCCTAGCGACAAGCTCCTCATGATGAACAGGGAAGGGGAACTCGTGAAAGGCCTCCGACTCCTCCAGCGGACGCTTGGAAGCGAGCACGTCTACCTCTGCATCAAGAAGAAACACCAGGCCCTCGTCGCCAAGTACCAGGAACTCCTCCGGGACGAACCCGGGATGGAGGTCAAAGCCTGCCGCGACTACTATCCCCAAGGCTGGGAAATCGGCCTCATCAAGGACGTGACGGGAATCGTCGTCCCCTCTGGCGCCCTTCCGCGGAAGCAGGGCGTCCTCGACGTGAACGTCGCGACGGTGGTGGCCCTTTATGAAGCGGTCAAGTTCAAGAAGCCGATCAGCGAGCGTTACTTCTCCATCCTCGGGGATGGGATTGCTAATCCCCGGAACTTCCGCCTCCGGGTCGGTTCCTCCCTTCTCCCCCTCATCGAGATGGCCGGCGGCTACAAAGACGACGGCGAGGAGAAGACCCTCATCACCGGCGGCCCGATGATGGGCACCTCCGTCCCGAGCGACGATCTCATCTCCACGCCGTGCCTCACTTCCCTCCTCGTCTATGAGCAGGGCAAGGCCGAACGCGAGAATCCCTGCATCCGTTGCGGGAGCTGCGTCTACAGTTGCCCGACCGGCCTCGTGCCTTGCGAGATCATGAACGCGGTCAAGTCGGCCAACAAGGAGAAGGTCAAGTCCCTCCATCCGGAACGCTGCGTAGAATGCGGACTTTGCTCGTATTCATGCACCTCCCACATCCGGGTCACCGATTACATCAGAAAGGCCAAGCGGATCGCCAAGCTCCCTTGATGGTATGAATATGGAATTTGCAGTCGAAACCTCACCTCATATCAAGCGCCGCGGCAACAGCCTCTGGTCGATGCTGGCCGATGTCATCATCGCCCTTCTTCCGGCCACGGTGATGGCCTTCGTGGCCTTCCCCCTCGATAGCCTCAAGACCTTTGCCATCGCCATCCCGACGATGCTCATCGCCGAGTGGCTCTTCGTCTTCTTCACCAACGTCCCCCGGGGAGACGACGGGAAGATCCTCCCCTTCGGGGGCTGGGTCAAACATGCCTGGGGCAAGGGGACGGTCAATAACATCCTCGCCCCGATCGTCTCCGGGATGATCTTCTCCCTCACCCTTCCCTCGACCGCCTCGTGGTACCACGTCCTCATCGGGGCCCTCTTCGGGATTGTCGTCGGGAAACTTCTCTTCGGCGGAACCGGGAGCAACATCTTCAACCCGGCCCTCGTGGGGATGATCTTCGCCAAGCTTTGCTTCGGGAGCCAATGGGACCTCGCCACCCCCTCTTGGATGCTGAGCGACGTGGTGGCCGGCGGCACTCCCCTCGGGGTCATCAACGGCGGGAATTTCGCCAACATCGGCCAATACTCCCTCCTCGACATGTTCATGGGCTGGATTCCCGGAACCCTCGGGGAGACCAGCAAGCTCGCCATCCTCGTCGGACTCGCCTATCTACTGGTCCGTCAGGCGGCCGATTGGCGGGTCGTCGTCTCCTACCTGGGGAGTTTCCTCTTCCTCACCGCGGTGGCCGGCATCTACATCACCATCCAATACGATGGGGCTTTTACCTGGACTCAGTTCATGGGCTACGAAGTCCTCTCCGGCGGCCTCCTCTTCGGGGCGACCTTCATGATCACCGACCCGGTGACGAGTCCCGTCACTTCCCCGAGCCGGTTCCTCTATGGGGCCTTCGGCGGGGCCCTCGTCGTCCTCATCCGCCTCCTGGGTGGACTCCCGGAAGGGGTTGGCTTCTCGATTCTCCTGGCCAACCTCATCGTCCCGGCCCTCGACTACCACAAGTGGATTTCCAAGAAGTGGCGGCTTTGGCACTTCATCGCCCTCGCCACCGTCATCCTCGTCCCGCTATTCATTATCATGTTGGCCCTCGCCTATGGCGGCGTGCTTGAGCTTCCGGCCAATAGCCTCTAGGAGGAAGAAACAATGAAAGAAAACGTCAAGAAAGCCATCATTACGACCCTTACCCTCGGAGGCATCGTCCTCGGGGCCGGGGTCATCATCGGGGTCACGAGCGCGATCACCTCGCCGTTTGTCTATGAGCACAGCCTCGCCGCCCGCCTTAAGGCGGTGCAGGGGGTCTTCCCCGAGGCCGACGACGTAAGCGAGCCGGAAAGCATCGAAGCCAATGGCCTCGTCGAGCGTTATACCGTCAGCCAAGGCGACGTCCTCCTCGGTTGGGCTTATGCGGCCAATGGGCAGTCGGTGAGCGACACGGTCGACCTCATGATTGGCGTCAATGCCGACCTTTCGCTTGGCCGGATCGAAACGACCGACTCTTCCACCATTAGCGATTACATGAACAATGCCGTCACCGGGTATCTCGATAAGGTAAACGAAGGTGATATCGACTATGAGGATGTCCCGACTGGCATCGGTGGCACCGAGACGGCCAAGACGATGAAGCGTCTCATCGATGCGGCCCTTGCCCACGCCAAGGCCAACGCCGGTGGCGACACCGTGAGCGAGGAACTCAAGTTCGTGCGGAACGTCTTCCCCGAGGCCGATGACGTGAGTGAGCCGGTCGAAATTGCCCTCGTAGACCCCAATGGAACTTGGCATCTCGACGCCCGTTACGAAGTCAATGGCGAAGGCGGTCTTATCGGATATGCCTACCAAGGCGGTGTCGAATCGATGTCTCAATACGGGAACATCCTCCTTGGCATCCTGCCGGACGGCACGCTTTCGAGGATCCATGCCTACTCGTTCTCGATGGATGACCACGATGGCATGTACATGCCTTCCTGGATCACCGACGTCTACGTGCCGGAGATCAATAGCGGCGACCGTGATCCGAGCGCGACCGGGGCCAATGAGGATCCGGTTCTGGGCGCGACGATGACCGCGAACGCCATCTACGGGGCCATCCAGGCGGCCGAGGCCGACGTGGCTTCCCTCGGAGGGGAGTGAAGGGTTTGCCAGGAACACTTATGGATAACGCCATTGCCAAACCAAGCAAGAAAGAGTCCTTCCTCAATCCCCTTTTTAGAGCGAATCCCCTCTTCGTCCTCGTCCTCGGGACTTGCCCCTCGCTTGCCATCACGACGACCCTCGAGCAAGCCATTGGAATGGGGATCCTCTTCACTGTCGTCCTCGCTTGTAGCAACACCATCATCTCGGCCATGCGGAAGCTCATTCCCGAATACGTCCGGACCCCGGCCTACATCGTCGTCATCGCGACCTTCGTGACGGTGGTGAAACTGCTCACCGAGGCCTTCCTACCGGAACTCTACAGTTCTCTCGGGGTCTTCCTCTCCCTCATCACCGTCAACTGCATCGTCCTCGGTCGGGCCGAGGCCTTCGCGAGCGAAAACGGGGTCGTGCCCTCTCTCCTCGATGGGCTCGGGAACGGCCTTGGCTACACGATGGCCATCTGTCTCCTCGCCATCATCCGGGAAATCATCGGGGCCGGTTCCCTCAGCTTTGGGAAGGTGTTCACCTTCATCCCGGAGGTGAGCCTCCCGATCCTCAAAGGGGAAACGTGGGACTATTCGATCCCGCTCCTCCAACAGCCGACCGGGGCCTTCATTGTCTTCGGGCTCGTCCTCGGGGTCATTGCCCTCATCGGGAATTTCCGCAAAAAGCAGGCCAAAATCAAGAAAACGGAGGTAAATGCATAACATGGATATCTTCGTTGCCTTCATCCTCGGCATCGTCAACGCGATGCTCATGGATAACGTCGTCCTTTCGCGCTTCTATGGCATCTGCCCCTTCATCGGGGTCGGAAACCGCGTGAAGAGTGCCTCTTCGATGGGGCTTGCCGTCGTCTTCGTCATCGTCCTCGCGACGGTGGTCTGCTGGCCCATCTACACCTTCCTCCTCGTTCCGGCACAGATTCCCTATTTCGACACGGTCGTCTACATCCTCGTCATCGCCTCGCTTGTCCAGGCGGTCGCCCTCTTCATCCGCCGGTTCTCCCCGACGCTTTATAGGAACCTCGGGATTTACCTCCCCCTAATTACCACCAACTGCGCCGTCCTCGGGGTCGTCCAAAGCGCGACCGACCAAGGACTCGACTTCCTCTCGAGCCTCGGGAGCGCAATCGGGACTTCCCTCGGCTTCCTCCTCGTCATCTTCTTATTCGCCTGCATCCGGGAACGGCTCGAGGCCTCCAACATGCCGAAGGCCATGAAGGGCGTGCCGATTGCCCTTCTCACCGCCGGGCTCATGGCCCTCGCCTTCGTCGGGCTCCAGGGAATGATCTGATGCCCGCCGTCTTCATCTCCCAACCGCTGGCCCTCGGCCTCTCGATTGGGATCATCGTCCTACTCGTCATTGCCTTCTTCCTCAGTTGGTTCTTCTTGGCCAAGAAGGAGAAGGGCAAGAAACTCACCACCATGTGTGCGAACTGCAGCCACCCCTGCGACCGCAAAAAGGAGGAAAGCTAAATGGACATTGCCGTTCTCGTGGACATGAGCCAAGGCAATTGGATGGGAATCCTTTGGTGTGCCCTCATCGGGGTTGTCCTTGGGGCGCTTCTTGGACTCGGCCTCCATTTCTGCGGCACCTACCTCGAGCCGAAGGAAGACCCCCGGGTCAATGACGTCGCCAAGATGCTGCCGGGGGCCAATTGCGGTCTCTGCGGCCACGCCGGCTGTCACGACATGGCCGAGGCCATCGTGAAGGGCGAGGTCGAGCATCTCTCTTCCTGCAAGCCTGGCAACGCCAAGCCCGACAAGTTCTTCAACCCGATCATCGAATACATGAAGGGCCATCCCGACGAAGACGGGACGACCCACGTTCCGGAGATATGAAGAAAGCCTGCTCACTCATCGGCATCGCATTGGGGGGCCTGCTCGGCCTCTTTTCATGCGTCAATGGCAGTCCTGACGATTCCGGCAGTGCGGCTGTTGAAGTCACCACCTCCGATACCTTCGCCTTCGATACGGCCATTCGGATCCAGACATACCACGGGGAAAACGATGTCCACGACGAAATCATCGCCCTCATTCAGCGCCTGGATTCCCTTTTCGATCCCTACGATGCCCCGAAGGACGGCCTGAACAGCGTTTACACCATCAACCACGCGGACGGGGAATTCGTTGAGGTGGATCAACTCCTATTCGATGCCCTCCTTGAGGCCAATCGGGCAACGGACATCACCGGGGGGCTTTTCAATCCCCTTATCGGGAAAACCACCTCGCTTTGGAAGGAAGCCCTCTACGGGGAGGGCCACGCCCCATATCTCCCAGACGAAGCCGAGATTGCCGCGAGCATTCAGGAAGCGGCTGTCTCGGAACTTGTCTTCGATGAGGCTAGTTCGACAATCAAGATCGTCGGGGGTGCCCACATCGACCTTGGTGGCATTGCCAAGGGTTTTGCCCTCGATTCCATCATCGATGTCCTGGAAAGGCATGGGATTTCCGATTTCCTCATTCAACTCTCGGCTTCTTCGATCGGCCTTGGGAACAATCCGCGGGCCGAGGGGGGACTATTCAACATCCGGATCAATACCTACGGGGGGCCTCTTCGCCGGTTCCACGACAAGAATGCCGGCTTGTCGACCTCCGCGACCTATGAACAACAGGTCATGATCGGCAGCGACCGTTACAGTCACATCGTCAATCCCTTGACTGGATCGGCAATTGCCGAAAACGATTTGGGAGTCGTCCGGGGGGATCTTCACGAAAATGCCCTCCTCGATGCCATTTCGACCGCCGTCTGCCTTACCCCCGGTTCTCAGATGGGAACCCTCGAGACGAGCATTGAGGTCAAAGGCATCGACATCGATTTATTCGTCATGAAGGATGGACATGACGTTTATGTGAGTGAGGGCTTCGATGTCCAAGACTCTTGAATTCATCAAGAAACACCTCCTGGACGGCATTCTCTATATCGTGGTCATTGCCCTTGGGGTTACCGGGCTGTGCCTCCTTCCTCGTTTCTTCTCCTCTGAAAATGGTTACATCCTTGAAGTCAACGTTGACGGCGACCTCTTGAGGACCATCGATCTGAACGAGCAAAGCAAGGAGGAACATTTCGAGGTCGCAGGAGTGGAGGGGCCGGTGACGATCGGCGTCAAGCACAATGCCGCGGCCATCCTCTCCTCTCCTTGCCCGAACCAGTTCTGCGTCCGGCTCGGCTATGTCGAGAACGGGGCCCCGATCATCTGCGCCTATTCCCATGTGGCCCTTTATTTCAGCATTCCCGGGGAGGAGGAGATACTCTTATGAGTTCCTCCTATACTCTCATCAGGAAAATCACCTTCTACGCGGTTTTCTTGGCCATTTCGACTCTCTTGGGCTACGTCGAGAGCTTGATTCCACTTCCCTTCCTGCCACCGGGGGTCCATTTGGGGCTCGCGAATGCCTGCTTCCTGTTCCTCCTTCTCCTTCGCTTCCGTTTCTATGAGGTGTTCCTTGTCGATATCGGAAGGGTTCTCCTAGTTGCCCTCCTCCGCGGGAGCTTCATGTCGATGGGCTTTGCGATGTCCGCGGGCGGTGCCGTTTTGTCCTTCGCGGCAATGACCCTTTCGACCTACTTATTGAGGAGGTGGCTCACCCCTTTCGGGCATTCCTTGCTCGGATCGACCTTCCATGGCGTCGGGCAGATCGCGGCAGGGGCCATCTACCTGTGGAACCTGGGTATTTTCTATTATTTGCCCATTCTTCTCATTCTCAATGCCGTTTCCTCCCTGCTGGTCGGGGGTCTTGTCACGCTTCTCGAGGCGAATACCTATCTCCGGGACTTTATCGATCGTTTCAACGAGAGGCAGCAATGCTCCGATACTCCAAACGAAGATCTAAAAACGGAGGATCCTTTTGGTCCTGGTTTCCTGAACGTTGTCGAAAAGGATGAGAGCGTTAGCAAGAAAGAGGATAGCCGCGAAGCATAATCCGCTGTGTGTCCCACCAAGCCACATCTGGGTTTTCGGGTGTCAAAGGCCCGCTCGGAACCGTTATCGACAAAGGCGTTTAAGCATCCGTATACATTGAAACCGATTCGGCAGGAAGAGCAGGATAGCCAGCCGGCGATTCAATAGGGCAGTCACGCAATGGCCGCTTTTGCTCCATGATGGGCTCTCTTTTGACAAGCGTAAACTTGGTTGACGACCGCCATGAGAAAACCCCGCGTCGAGGACGCGGGGCATTCGTCGATAACGATGTTCGAGGCGATATTAACCGAGCGAGTACATCTTCACGACTTCGAGAGCCGGATGGTAGTAGTAGGCATTCTCGGGGAGGGTATCGCCGATGTTGCCGATGGCAGTGCCGGTGATAGTATCCCCCGTGCTCAGCATAAGGGAGGAAGCCTCGACGTTGAGTTCGCACTCCATGCGGGCACCGAAGTTCCGGGCACCCGGGCCGACCTTGTCGTTGGAGGTCGGGTTGTACTCGTACATGATGACGTCGCACTTGCCGCTTTCGAGGATGGCATTGCCGATGCCCTCGATCGAGGTGATGCCCGGCATCCAGGTCGCAACGTTGGTTTCGGCGTCGTAAGAGGCGGCGGTGTTGTAGACGGCCGTGTGGGTGACGCCATCGAGACCGGTGGCGATGAAGACCTTGGTCGCGATGCTGTTGCTATAAGTGGCAACGTAGTACTCGGCACCGTCATTCGGGAAGAGGGCGGTCACGTATTCGGCATTGTCGAGTTCGGCCGCTTCGGCGATGGTCTTGGCACCGGTCGGCTTGTCGTCCTCGGTCTCGCCACGGCCAGGAGTCCAATCGGCAAGCGGGGCCCAGTAATACTCGGCATACTTGAGGCCGGAGCGCTTCACCATGTACTCGTAGGTGTAGTACGAGCCGCCGGCTTCGGCGGTGTAGGAAGTCTCGAGGGTACCCGCGGCTTCGACACAGTCCTCTTCGCCTTCGGCCGGCTTGGTCTCGGCTTCGGCGATGGCCGCATTCGGGTCAACCCACGTGAACTCGATGCCGGCTTCTTCGCACTGCTGGGCGAAGGTAACGGGTTCGATGCCGTCGGTCGTGGTCGAACAGCTCGAGCAGGTGGTTTCCGGAGCGCAACCGGCGAGTAGGCCGAGGGCAAGGACCGGAATAAGGAATTTGGATTTCTTCATTGTTTGTTCTTTCCTCCTTGTGAATTCCTTTGCGGCCATAAGTTACTCTAAAGAGTAAGGGGTTTCAAGATATCGAGGCGAAATTACCGGTACAGAAAGCCTTGAATCCCGCAAAAGGGGCATCGATTAACCGTTTTTTCCAAACTGGAAACGGGAAGAAGAAGTTCTTTTACTGATATTCCATGATAATATGCCCCGTAAGCGTTAATATTGCGTGTCTTTTAGACCGGAGATGACAAGATGAAAGACTACTTAGACATAGCGGTGACTGGGGAATCCCCGATGGATCTCAGCCCGGAAATACTCAAGGAGGAGGGAATCAAGACCATCCCCTTCCACATTGCCTTCGATGAGAAAGACCACTTGGACGGGACTTTCAAGAACGAGGAGATGTTCGAGTATTTCGACCGGACGGGGAAGGTTCCTCAATCCGGGGCCCCCTCGATTGAGGAATACAAGAACCTCTTTTCTTCTTCCTTGGAGGGGCACGACGCCGTCCTCCACGTCTCGATGAGCGGTTCTCTCTCCTCTGGCTACCAGAACGCCGTGATGGCGGCCCGGGAATTCCCCGAGGGGAAGGTCGAAGTCATCGACACGAGGACCATTTCCCTCGGCATCGCCCTTGTTGCCCTCAAGGCCAAGGAAATCATCCATAACGGGGTCAAGAGCCTTCTCGAGGCCAAGGAGAAGGCAATGGGAATCCTTGGGAAGATCAAGGCTTCCCTTCTCATCGACCGCCTCGAATACATGTACCGCGGGGGAAGATGCAGCAAGCTCGTCCTCCTCGGGGCCAACCTCCTCCGCCTGAAACCCGTCATCGAGGTTAATGACGGTAAACTCGGGGTCGGGAGCAAATACCGGGGGAAGCGTTCCAAATGCCTCCGAAACTACATCGAGCGGGAAGTCAACGACGTCCCCGATGCCGACAAGTCGATCGCGGTGGTGGGCTTCACCTCCACCGGGGACGAGGAAGGCCAGACCATCGCCAGGGAGACCCTCACGGGCCTCGGCTTCAAGCGGGTGCTCATCACCCAGTGCAATGCGACCAATTCCGTCCACGGGGGACCTCTCGTCGTCGGATTCGGCTTCCTTTACGGGCTCGGGGCCTGAACTGTCCATCGGGCGCGCCCTGTTCCATAAATCCCAGACGGACATTCCGAGACGCCTCTTTCGGCAGATTGGCCCCATTGGTGGTTGAAGACCCATCCGGGGGCCGCTATAATCTGACCGCTGCCGGATGGGGCATTAGCTCAGATGGGAGAGCGCGTGCTTTGCAAGCATGAGGTCAGGGGTTCGATCCCCCTATGCTCCACCATCTAAGTCAGGCGGTCATGGCTAAGTAGCCCAGTTGGTTAGAGCAACCGGCTCATACCCGGTATGTCGAGGGTTCGAGTCCCCCCTTAGCCACCATTGCGAATGAGGCCCCTGCCTTGCGGCGGGCCTTTTTTGCCTGTACCGAGTCCAAATAATCGTTCAGATCACCTGGTCGAGTCGGCTTTACACGACCCACCAATAATCATCGAAGTCATCCGTTCCCATCCCATCCCAATAAACCCGGTTGCCGAGGGCGGGTGCGATTTTGTTGTTGTTAGCCGGACACCATGTATTGCCGCAATGGGCCTTTATCTCCGTTCCCTGGGCAATATATTGGCTTGCGTCCTTGGCTATCCATTCCCATTGGAAGTAGTTTTTGTTCCCGTCGATGACCGGTGCCATCCGGAATTCAGGCACATCCAGCCAATTCGTCATTGTTCCGGTTACGTAGGCAAAAGGATAATCGGGGCCCGCCTGAGTTAGTGAAAAAGTGAGTTCCAAGTCGATCCCTTCGGCGGCATCAGGGCTCAAATTCACCGCAAAAGTCGCCTCTTCGCCCGTGAATCGATAAGGAAAATCCGCTTGATGGCTTCCGCTTTCGGTCGGTAAGGCGTTCCTTCCGTCGGAAACGAAGTAACTGCCGTTTGGATAGTGGATGACGTTGCTCGCGCTTACGGCCCCAAGGAGTGCGGTATTGCTGGAATCGATCCCAATCGACAGCTGGCCGACGTAGGTCGAGTTCCCATTGACCCGCTCGTAGTCGCCGGGGGAGATGGAATAGGCGATGCTCTTACTTTCCCCTGGTTCGAGGTGGATGAAACCCGTGACCGGGTCTTCGTTCGACTGGCTGTAGTTGAGCTTGAAGTCCGTGAGCTCGGCCCGTCCGATGGTGATGCCGACCTCGAGATCGGAGGGAGAACGTAGGTAAAAGGCGCTGGAGGAAACGGCAATCGCGGCCGCCGCAAGGAAAGAGGATAGGGCAATGAGTAGTCCCTTTCTCATCGCTTGTTTCCTCCGGGTTGCCAATCGGCATAGCTCATCGACTCGACATCGTCGATTGTCTCTTCAAGTGACCTCGGGGGATCTTTCTTGTCCATCTCGCTCATGATGATGAGGGCGGTGAAGAGGATGGCAAAGGCCAAACTCACCCCGAGGAGCCCGTAGGGGGAATTGAGGTAGAGGGTGATCACCCCGATGCCCGGGATCGTCCCGATCACCCTTCCCTTGACCTCGTCGATGGTGACGACCCCGTCGAGGACGTTGTTCGCGTCCCCCCGGGTCCAGATCTGCCCGTCCTCATAGTCGATCCTGACGATGCGGTGGCAGGTGAGGCCGTTGTCCTCATCCAAGAAGGTGATGACGTCATAGACCTCCAAGTCCTCGATCGAGGGAACGGCGAGGGTGAAGATGAGGTCGTTTTTGCTCAAGCGGCCGTCGTGCCCGGATAAGAAATCCTCGTTGTCGGGATGGACACTGGCCATCGATTCCGAGGAGATGACCGACATCCGGAGGCCGAAGAAGGGAAAGTTGTATTCCGTCGTCTTATCGATGCCGTTCCAAAGGACGAAGCCAACGAAAAGGCCGATCAGGATGTAGAGAATCCAGCGGGCGGTCTTCATGAGGATCGATGATTCTTCGTTGGCTTGGTTCTTTGCCATGTCGAAAGCGGTTTTTCTTCGAAAGAGGGCATAGGGCGTGTGGCCCTATGCCCAATGATAGATGAGGTGGACGGTGTTTAGAATCAGGCGGTCGTGTCGAAAGTCACGTCGGCGTCACCGCCTCCGGTCCAGTAGAAGCCTTTGGCTCCTTCGGGAACGGCCACGTCATTTGTCGACCACGTATTGCCGTTCTTGCCTTTCAGCATCGTGCCGGTCTCGATGGTGCCGAGCCACATCCATTCGAATTGGCTCTCGCCCTTCTCGATGTTCAACACCATTTCGTAGGCATCGTCTTCGGCCCAGCCGTTCATGCCGCCGACCAAGTAGGCAACGCCGTATTCATCGTCGGCGTCCAGAGTCCCGAGGGTGACGTCGACGGTGTAGGTCATCTCAGCGTAGGTAGTGACGAAGTCCGTGGCGGTGACACTGTCTTTCAAGGCGATGTCGAGTTCGACCGGGTTGTATTTGCCGTCGGTTCCCGCCGTTTCATTCGGGGCTACGGCCTCGTCGCCGCCGACATAGATGTAGCCAATCCATTCAGCCGCGATGACGCCGTTTTCCCCAGCTTCGAAGGTGAGGGCATTGCCATTGGTCAGCATGTAGTAGGTAGAGTCCTTGTAACCGATGTTTCCGGCGACCTCGAGGACGTTTCCAAGCGTGGGATCGCTCGGGGTGACGGTCACGTTGAGCTTGGCCAGGACATAGGGTTGGGCGTAAGAAGTCCCCTCGCCCTTGATGCCCTTGATGTTGAAGCTGATGTCGTTATTGACCTTGGGGGTTTCCCCTTTGGCCGGGGCGAGTTTTTCGCCGTCGTTGACCAAGTCGGTGATTTCATAGCCGAGGTCGATGTCGGTCCGAACGCCGATGTTGACCTCTTGGTCGTTCGGGGTGACGGTGTAGAGGGCATAGGAAGTCCCGATGGCCGCCATGGCGAGGACCGCCGCGGCACCACCGACGATGATTTTCTTGTTAGCCATTGTCGTTGCCCCCTTATTCATTGACAGCTGCCGTTGCCGAATAGGTCAGGGAAACGGTCAACTTGGCACTTAGATTGCCGGTGCCCTCACCAGCCAAGGCGGAAGCGAGGGCGGTGTAACGGACGAAGTACTGCTTGGCAGTGCCGTCCCATTCACCCTCGGCGTTCCCGAGTTTGAGGCTGTAGCTGTAGGAGTCGGTCCCGGTGATCGATTGGATGTCGGTATCGTCTTGGACGAAGGCTTCGTCCTCCTTGATGTCGACCTGGATGCTTTCGGCCGAATCGCCGGATAGGGCGAAAGTCAAGATGGCATAGCCACCCACGGTGGCCGATTTCTGGGCACTGATGGTGAGGTCATCGGTGTAGATCGTGCCCGGCGAGAGGTTAGTGATGTTTTCGTCCAGTGTGCTGGTGCCCCAGTCGAGGATCAACCCTGCGTCCAACGCGCCAGAGGTCGATGTTTTGGCTGCTTCGCCATAGAGCCAAGCGCCGGCGGTAGCGACCCCACCGAGGGATGCGACGAGTCCCAAGGCGAGGAGCGCTGTCTTTTTCTTCATGTATTGCGTTCTCCTTTCTCAATATGCATACATGCTATTCCAAGCGGCCGAAACCGCTTAAAACCGATTTCACGAAAGCCTCAAATCCGATGTGGGAAGATTGATGAAAGCCCTTTCACTGTGACAATTGTATTACGCAAACCGGGGAGTGCAAGGAAAATGCAATGCCTAAATTGCTTAAATTCAGTGGAACGTCGCAGCTGTCCTCCCCATGCCTTCATCGATGCTTTCGAGTTATGGGAACCATGAATTGCCCTCGCCATCCGGGAGACGTAACATTTAACGTGAAATAAGGATCGTGAATCCTTTCCCAGATTCCCAATCAGGAGGAGAACATGAAGTCGAGAGTCTACTTCACCCGGGAACTCACCCCCGAAAAAGTCGTCGAGATGTATGAAAGGCTCGGAATCGACCTCCCGGGCAAGGTGGCCGTCAAGGTCCATAGTGGCGAGAAGGGGAACCAGAACTACCTGACACCCGAATTCTGGAAGCCGGTGGTCGATGAGATCCACGGGACGATCGTTGAGTGCAATACCGCCTATGGCGATGCCTCCGGCGGGGTCCGAGACAATACCGAATCCCATCTGAGGCTCCTTGAGGAGCACGGCTGGACCAAGTATTTCGACGTCGACCTCATGGATGCCGAGGGGCCCGATGCCGTCCTCCCGATTCCCAGCGGGAAAGTCCTCAAGAAGAACCTGGTCGGAAAGAACCTCCTCAATTACGACTCGATGCTCGTCCTCGCCCATTTCAAGGGCCACCCGATGGGCGGTTACGGCGGTGCCCTCAAGCAGCTTTCGATCGGCTGCGCCTCCCGCGCGGGCAAGGCCCTCATCCACTCGGGCGGGCGTAGCGACGACCGTTACGAGTGTTGGAAGGAGCACGCCGACAAGGTGGCCTTCCCGGAGGCAATGGCCGACGCGGCCATGAGCGTCCACCTCCTCTTCAAGGGGAAGACTGCCTACATCAACGTGATGAAGAACCTCTCGGTCGACTGCGATTGCTGCGTGGTGGCCGAGGATCCCTGCATGAAGGACATCGGGATCCTCTCTTCCCTCGACCCGGTGGCCATCGACCAGGCCTGCCTCGATCTTGTCAAAAAGAGCGACGACCCCGGCCGCGAGCACTTCCTCGAACGGGTGAACTCCCGGAACGGGATCCACACCATCGAGGCGGCCGCGGAGCTCGGATACGGGAGCCGTGACTACGAATTGATTGAGATCTGAGTCTCCTCCTGCCCTTTCCCGTGGTGCCATCTCGGCAGGGTGCCGTTTCGCTAGCGATAGCGATGTTCCTTCTCGAGTTCGAGGAGGAATTTTTTGATTTTCCCCCCGTAACGATACCCGCCGGGTCCGTCCTTGGCGATGATCCGGTGGCAGGGAACCAGGATGGCGATGTCGTTGACGTGGAGGGAAGAAGCGACCCCGCGGGCTCCGTTTTGGCCAAGTCGAAGGGCCAGTTCCCCATAATGGAGGGTTTCCCCGTAAGCGACTTTCGATAGCTCTCCCCGGAGCCTCATCCCGAAAGCGGTCTTCGCGTCCTTGAGGGGGAGGTCGAAGTCCCGCCTCTCCCCGGCCAGGTATTCGCCGAGTTCGGACTTGGCCTTCAAAAGGAGGGGAGTCCGCTCTTCCCCGACGCCTACCTCGAGGCGGAGGGAGGCGATGAGGCCATCCTCTTCCTCGATGAGGACGGGAAGGCCGTGGAGGTAGGAAAAGAGGGCGTTCACCCCCTGAGTATAAAGGATGCCCTTAGGGGCAACCAGTGCTACAATCGCCGGGAAAGGATTTGACATGGACAAGAAACACCAATGGGATCTCTCCTTCATCTACGAAGAAGAATCCGACTTCGATAACGACCTCGCCCGCCTCCCGGGACTCGGGGAGGAACTCGCCTCCTTGGCCTCTCACCTGGCCGATGAAGCTTCCTTCAAGAGGGCCCTCGACCTCCAGAAGGAAATCGAGCTCCTCCTCAACCGCCTCTATTCCTATGCCTCGGGGAAGGCCGACCTCGACCGCCGCTCGATCGAGGCGACGAGTCGGGAAAGCAAGGTCGAGAATGCCTTGAGTCAGCTCATCCGGGCCACTAGCTATTTCGACCCGGAGTGCCTCTCCCTCGGGGAGGAAAAGGTCTTCGCCTTCCTCAAGAAGAACCCCGAATATGCCGAATTCGATTTCTATTTCCGGAAGCTCTTCGACGCGGCAAGCCACGTCCTCAGCGCGGACAAGGAAGCCATCATCGCCAATTACTCGCCCCTTTCCGGGGTCGGGGGCGATCTCTATAGCAACCTCTCGGTCGCCGATTATCGGCCCCGGACGGCCCTGCTCTCCACCGGGGAGGAAGTGAGCGTCTCGACCGCGAACTGGTCGACCCTCGCCAAAGATGCCAAGACCCCCGATGACCGGAAGGCCATTTTCGAGGCCCTCTATTCCTACTTCGACGAGCGGAAGAACGCCTATGCGGCCATGTACAAGGCCGGGCTCGATGCCCAACTCGCGACGATGCGCAACCGCGGCTACTCCTCGATCCTCGAGGCCCATCTCGACGGGAACAAGATCCCGACCTCGGTCTATCTCTCCCTCGTCAAGGCCGCCCACGGGGGTGCCGCCCCTCTCAGGGAGTACTACGAAGTCCGCCGGAAAGCCCTGGGGCTTGACGCCCATCGTTCCTACGACCGCTTCCTCCCCTTGGCCAAAAGCGAACGGAAAATGACCTACGAGGAAGCCCGGGAACTCTTCTACGCCTCGATTGGGCGCTTCGACGAGGACTTCCAGGAAAAGGCCCGTGCAGTGACCGCGGACGGGCGGGTCGACGTCTATCCGGGCGAAGGGAAGAGGACCGGGGCCTATTCCTCGGGCGGAAGCGGCATCTTCCCCCATATCCTCATGAACTTCCAGGGGACCCTCGAGGACGCCTTCACCTTGGCCCACGAGGCCGGCCACAGCGTCCACACCCTCTACGCAATGGAAACCCAACCCCTAATGAAGGAGAACTACACCATCTTCGTGGCCGAGATCGCCTCGACCTTCAACGAGCACAACCTCCTCGATTATCTTTTGAAGAGCGGGGAACTTTCCAGGGAAGAGAAGATTGCCCTCCTCCAGAAGGAGATCGACGAGATCGCCGCGACCTTCTACCGGCAGAGCCTCTTTGCCGAGTACGAGCTGGAGGCCTCGCGCCTCGCCGAGGCGGGGAAGCCGATCAACCACGAAGTCCTCTCCTCGATCATGACCGGGCTATACAAGGATTATTACGGCATCGACATCCGCGAGGAGGTCTACAAGCCCCTCGTCTGGTGCTACATCCCCCATCTTTTCTACACCCCCTTCTACGTCTATCAATACGCGACGAGCTTCGCGACATCCTTGGAACTCTACCGCCGGGTCAATTCCGGCGAAGAGGGATCCTTCGAGCGTTACCGCGGCCTCTTGAAGGCCGGGGGATCGAAGTATCCGATCGACGAGGTAAAGGCGGCCGGGGTCGACCTCACCGAAGAAGGGCCCTTCAAGGCCGTGACCGAGCGGATGGCCGTTCTGGTTGGCGAATTGAAGAAGCTCCTTGCCGAGTAACGGTACGGGGGAGAGGGAAAACTTCTCCCCTTTTCCGTTGGAAAGGTAGTAAAATGCGCGGGCGTGGACCATTGGCTCAGCGGTTAGAGCGGGCCTCTTATAAGGGCTAGGTCGTAGGTTCGAATCCTACATGGTCCACCATCCGGAGGCATACCCAAGTGGCTGAAGGGGTCGGTCT
>CASFVT010000004.1 GCA_949298195.1 uncultured Bacillota bacterium | reverse complement strand
TTCTTATTCCTTGGCGAATTCAAAAACGCTTCCCAGACGGGCCCGGATCGCTTCGTGGCGAGCCCGGATAATCAAGACGGTGCCTGCTTTTTCCTTATGCGAGGCTGCCTGGGCATGGGCAAGGGATCTTTTGGAAAAGCCGTTCGCGGAAGGAGGGAATCGCAGCATGATCGCCTTGGAAGGGAGAAGACCGTAGTTTCGGGGACGGATGGTGTCGTATGGCGACACGAACGGCAATACGACTTAAATAGAGTCTCCGGATGGAGGCTCTTTTTTGCTTGATCAAGTACTCGCTAGATACGAATGTGGTTTCGCTTGCCACTCGTGTGACGTTCCGGAAGATTGAAATTATGCCGAACATGGTGTTTTTCCACCTGCCTTGCCCCAGTGACGACAATGCTCTTGTCGTGGGAGAACGCCTCCCTTAACGTATCTTCCGTGTGTCGTCTTATATAGCTCATTCCGCCAATTTCGATAGATTTCGACCAAAAAAACAATTGAATGCATGTTTAGTCGCAATCTGGGTCAAAAGGCTGATAGTCGACATGATTCGAACAAAGTTACAGTTTGACTATCCTTCAATCTGAATTCGTGGATTTACTGGCAAAAAAGGCCCATCATTGTTTAGCGGCGCCTCCGTATCGATACATAGCTGGAGTGCAATTCGAATCACTGAGCCGGCAGGCGACATTAGTTCCTTTTCTATTTGAAGCAACACGTTGCATTTCAATCATTTCGTGGCGGATTCGATTTTGAAAGACAAGGAACCGGATTACGATTTGGCGGTTTCAACGGAAGAACAAATTACCGATTGACCGATTCCGTTTTTACATTGTGCCGAGAATGAAGAAAGCGCTTACATTTCCCCCTTGCGAGCCTTGGTGGAGCGTTCTATCTTAGCGGTATCAAAGGAGTGTTCATGGATCACGACATAATCATCGTCGGGGCTGGCATCGTGGGCTGTTCTTTGGCGAGGGAACTCGCCAGGTTCGATGTCTCGGTGCTGGTCGTCGATAAGGAAAACGACGTCTCGGTGGGAACCAGCAAGGCCAATTCCGGAATCGGCCACGCCGGCTTCGATGCCGAACCGGGCACGAGGAAGGCGAAGTTCAACGTAGAGGGGAATAGGCTAATCAAGGAACTCGCCAAAGAACTCGATTTCCCGGTCAGGGAGAACGGGGCCATGGTACTCGGCTTCGATGAGGAATCCCTCATCAAGATCAAGGAGCTTTACGAGAGAGGACTCAAAAACGGCGTGGAGAGGCTCGAGATCATCACCCACGACCGAATCCTGGGACTGGAAAAGGAAATCAACCCCGAGGTCAAATACGCCCTATACGCGCCAACCTCCGCGATCGTCTCCCCTTATGAGATGACGATTGCCTACGCGGAAAACGCCTACGACAACGGAGTCGAGTTCGCCTTCGAGAAGGAGGTTACCAAGATTGAGAGGAAGGGCGGGAAGTTCCTCGTCCACTTTGCCGACGGAAGCATTGAGAAGTGCGTGACCCTCGTCAATTGCGCCGGGCTTTATGCGGACAAGATCCATTCCATGGTGACCGGAACGGATTCCCCATACCACATCGTTCCCCGGAAGGGCGAATACGTTTTGCTCGACAAGTCGTATGGTTACCTCGCGAACCACACCCTCTTCCAGACCCCGACGAAGATGGGGAAGGGCATCCTGGTCACCCCGACGACCCACGGGAACATCTTGGTCGGGCCCAACGCCCATGACCAAGACGACAAAGACGACCTCGATACCACCTACGAGGGCCTCGACGAGGTTTGGAAGAAGGCCCTCCTCACGATGCCCGCCCTTCCCAAGCGGGGAATCATCACCCAGTTCGCCGGTCTCCGGGCCCACGCGAAGGAAACCGATGACTTCATCATTGGCTATGCCGAGGACGCGGAGAATCTTTACGAAATCGCGGCCATCGAATCGCCGGGCCTCACCTCGGCCCCGGCCATCGCCGTCCACGCTTCGAGGGAAATCGCTTCCCGGATGGGCCTCAAAGGGAAACAAGACTTCAATCCGATCAGGCACGACATCAAGCACATCGCCAAGCTCTCCAATGCCGAACGGGAGAAGCTTATTGCCGAAAACCCCCTTTACGGACACATCATCTGCCGTTGCGAAGTGGTGAGCGAAGGCGAGATCGTCGAAGCCATCCGTCGCCACCCGGGAGCCAAGGACCTCGACGGGGTGAAAAGAAGGACGAGGGCTGGGATGGGGCGTTGCCAGATGGGCTTCTGCACCCCCAAGGTGATGGAAATCATCGCCCGGGAACTCCATAAGGACATCACGGACGTAACGAAAAAGGGCCATGCTTCGTACCTGGCCAAGAAGAGGTAAGCCATGATCCACCATCAGTTAGTAATCATCGGCGGGGGTCCGGCGGGCCTCGCAGCCGCAATCGGGGCTTATGATGAAGGGCTCCGCGACATCTTGATTCTCGAGCGCGAAGACCAGCTCGGGGGCATCCTCAACCAATGCATCCATAACGGCTTCGGCCTCCACACCTTCAAAGAAGAGTTGACTGGCCCCGAATACGCCTCCCGCTTCATCAAATTGGTCGAGGAAAGGGCCATTCCCCATAAACTCGCGACAACCGTCATCGACGTGAGGCCCAACAAGGTGATAACGGCCGTCAATAAGGAAGACGGACTGCTCCTCATTCAAGCAGACGCGATTGTCTTGGCATGTGGATGCCGGGAACGGCCACGGGGAGCCATCAACATCGCCGGGTCGAGGACGGCTGGCATCTATTCGGCCGGGACCGCCCAGAAACTCGTCAACATCGACGGGCTCAAGGTCGGAAACGAGGTCGTCATCCTCGGGTCGGGGGACATCGGCCTCATCATGGCCCGCCGGATGACCTTCGAAGGGGCCAAGGTCAAGGCCGTCTGTGAGCTGATGCCCTATTCCTCGGGTCTCAACCGGAACATCGTCCAGTGCCTGAACGACTTCGACATACCCCTTTATTTCTCTCACACGGTGGTCAAGATCTCGGGCAAGGACCGGGTCGAAAGCGTCACCATCGCCAAAGTCGACGAACACCTCAACCCAATCATGGACACCGCCTTCGAGATCCCCTGCGACACCCTTCTTCTCTCGGTCGGTCTCCTACCGGAAAACGAGCTGGCCAGAAGCTGCGGCGTCGAGCTATCCAGGGTGACCAACGGGGCCATCGTCGACGAGAACATGATGACCAACCTCGAAGGCATCTTCGAATGCGGAAACGTCCTCCACGTCCATGACCTCGTCGACTACGTCTCCGAGGAAGCGACCAACGCCGGACGCTCATCCGCCCGTTACCTGAAGAAGGAAATCAAGTCTTCTAAAGGCGTTTTGACGGTGAAAACCAGCAACGGGGTCCGCTACGCCGTCCCCGAACTAATCAAGATCAACGACGATTGTTCACCCATCCAATTCAAGATGCGGGTTAGCAACGTCTTCAAAAACGTCGAACTCGCCCTCCTCGTCGACGGGGAGAAGGTGGCCCGGAAGATCAAGCAGATCGTCACCCCGGGCGAGATGGAAACCCTTCTCGTGAAGGAAGACATCGTGAAGAAGATCAAGGAAGGCAAGGAAGTCGAACTTACCTTGGTTAGGAGGAACTGACATGCGGGAGCTCATTTGCATTTGCTGCCCCCTCGGCTGCCACATCAAGGTCGACGACACGGACATGAACAACCTCATCGTCACCGGGAATACCTGCATGCGCGGCGACCGTTACGCCCGGGACGAGGTCACCTGCCCGAAACGCGTCGTCACCTCGATTTGCGAAGTCGACGGTGGCGAGATCGAGGTCGTTTCCTGCAAGACGAAGGATTCCGTCGACAAGAAGCTCATCTTCGATGTCCTGCGGGAAATCAAGAAGGTCAAGCTCACGGCCCCCGTCCACGAAGGGGACGTCATCGTGCCCAACGTCCTCGGTACCGGGGTCGACGTGGTCGCGACCAAGACGGTGGAAAGGAAATGCCATGGATAAGAAAGAGTACATCCTCGCCCTCGACCAGGGGACGACTTCCTCAAGGGCCATCGTCTTCGACCGCCACGGGGAGATAATGGGCCTTGCCCAACAGGAATTTGCCCAAGTCTATCCCCATACCGGCTGGGTCGAGCATGACCCGGTCGAAATCCTCGGTTCCCAAGTCGGGGTCATTCCCGAGGCCCTCATCCGGGCCAAGGCCCAGGCCAAAGACATCGTGGCCATTGGCATCACCAACCAACGGGAGACGACCATCGTCTGGGACAAGAACACCGGTGAGCCCGTCTACAATGCCATCGTCTGGCAGTGCCGACGGACCGCCCCGTACTGCGACGAACTCATCGAGAAAGGCTATAAGGATCTCATCTACGAGAAGACGGGATTGGTCATTGATGCCTATTTCTCGGCAACGAAGATCAAGTGGATCCTCGATAACGTCGAGGGTGCCCGGGCCCGAGCCGAGAAAGGTGAACTCCTCTTCGGGACGATCGACACCTTCCTCATGTGGAAACTGTCGAACGGGAAAATCCACGCGACCGACTACACGAACGCCTCCCGGACGATGCTATTCAACATCCATACCCTGAAGTGGGACGAGGAACTATTGAAGCTCTTCGACATCCCCGCCTCGATGCTTCCGGAGGTCCACCCCTCCTCTTACCTATACGGTTACGCGGATGAATCCTATCTCGGCCATCGGATCCCCATTTGCGGAGTCGTCGGCGACCAGCAGGCGGCCCTCTTCGGCCAGCTATGCGTCAACAAGGGCGAAGTCAAGAACACCTTCGGGACCGGTTGCTTCCTCCTTGCCAATACGGGCGATGTCTGCGTCAAGTCGAAGCACGGCCTCATCACCACCCTCTCGGCCTGCACCGAGAAGGAGAAACCCTGCTACGTCCTCGAGGGTTCCGTCTTCGTCGGAGGGGCCATCGTCCAGTGGCTCCGCGACGAGATGCGGCTCATCAAGAAGGCCGACGAGACCGAGAAATACGCTAACGCGGTTGATTCCTGCAACGGGGTCTACATCGTACCCTCCTTCGTCGGGCTCGGGGCCCCGCACTGGGAACCGGATGTCCGGGGCCTCGTCACCGGCCTCACCCGCGGCACGAGGAAGGAGCACTTCATCAGGGCCGCCCTCGAGGGAATCGCCTATCAGGTCTACGACATCTACACGGCCATGGAGGAGGATCTCGAGGTCTCCCTTGCCTCGCTGAGCGTCGACGGAGGGGCCTCCAAGAACAACTTCCTCATGCAGTTCCAGGCCGACATCCTGGGTTGCAAAGTCATTCGGCCGAAAGTGGTGGAGGTCACCGCCTTGGGGGCGGCCTACCTCGCCGGACTCAAGGTCGGTTATTGGAAAGACATAGATGACATTAAAAACAACAAAGTCATCGAACGGGAATTCCTCCCCTCGATGGACTTGGAAAGGAGGGAAAGGCGTCTCAAGGGGTGGCACAAAGCCGTCCGCATGGCTTGCATGAAGGACTGAGCCATGGAATGTCGACATCAAAGAAAGGAAAGAAAAAACCGAATGCTTAACTACCTGAAAGAGCATAAGCGCACCCTCATTTGCTTGCTAATCGGGCTCGTGGCGATTTTGATCAGTTCCATCTGCGGTTCTCTCATCCAGTCCGCCGGCGGGAAGCTCACGGTCACCGATCTCCGAGATGCGACCAACGAGGGGACGCTCACCCAGTTGGTCGTTGACGCGGAAGGCGTGGAGACGACCGAGGAAGTCGCGGTGGAAGGCGAGGTCAAGTCCGGCATCCTCTTCAAGCCGAACGCCGCCACGGCCGAATCGCCCCACCCTGGAGTCGTCCTGACCCACGGCTACCTCAACAACCGCGAGCTCCAGCTCCCCTTCGCCATCGAACTCGCCCGGCGGGGCTTCGTCGTCCTGGCCGTCGACCGGGAAGGACACGGCAACTACGAAAACACCGGGACCACCGGGGCCATGATGGCCACCAGCGGACTCTACGAATCCGCCAAGTACCTCTACAACCTCGACTATGTCGACAAAGACAGGATCGGCATCTCCGGCCACTCGATGGGCGGCTTCACGACGGCAATGGCCCTCATGCAGGACAACGCCGACACGGGCGGCCTCGGCATCATCTCCGCCGGCCTCATGCAGGGGTGGTCGAGCTTCATGGGTGCCGGTAGCGACGTCGACGTCGGCTTCCTCAAGGCCAATGACGACGAATTCTTCTTCACCGGCGAGGATGCCTCGGGCAACCCGACCATTTCCCGCGAGTTCCTCCATTCGACCTCTGCGGCCGATTTCGTCGGCTTGGCATGGACCGAAGGCGAGGAAATCAACGTCCAGAACAAGGCCTACTACGTGAACGGCCAAGTGGTGGAAAGGACGGTGGGGACGGCCATCGATGAGCCGTTCCGGGTCATCTACGAGGAGAATGAGATCCACCCGCTCAACCACTGGTCGATTCCCTCGACCGCCAATCTGGTCGACTTCTTCTACACCTCCTTCGGGACCCCCGAGGGGTTTGGGGTCATCGACCTCTACGCCCAGACCTGGTGGGTGAAGGAAGCCTTTGCCCTCATCGGCCTCCTGGCCCTCCTCTATCTCATCTTCCCGCTCGTCTCGCTCGCCCTCACGATCCCGGCCTTCGCCTCCCTCAAGACGAGGCGGGTCAAGCTCGAACTCGCCAACGCCATGCCCAATGCGATGGGCAACGAAACCCTCCGCGGCAACGCCTATGTCTATGAAGACGTGCCAGTGACGGAAGAGGAAGTGAAGAAGGAAGAAAAACCGCTGAAGACGTGGTACGACTGGCTGCTTTACTTCGTCCCGGCGGTCATCTGCACCTTCTTCGCCGGCTTCATCATCCGTTCCTTCGTCACTGAATACGGAGATCGGTGGTTCCCCAACGACGCCCTCTTCCCGCAGGACACGACCAACTGGGTCTCCCTCTGGTCGGCTTGCTGTGGGATCGTCGCGGTAGCCGTCATCCTCGTCTTCTTCGTGGTGAAGTACTTCATCAACATGTACAAGTTCCGGGATAAGCCGGAAGAAGCCGAAAAGATCCCGAACCCCTTGGCCACGGCCAAGATCTCGCCCTCTGGGTTCCTGAAGACCGTAGTCCTGGCGTTCTCGATCATCTTCGTCCTGTATCTGATCGTTTTCGCCAACTGGGCCATCTTCAAGGTCGACTTCCGGATCTGGACGTTCGCCATCAAGGTATTCAACGTTCCCGAATTGGTGCCGACCGCGATGCGTTACCTCCTCTTCTTCGGTATCTTCTACGTTCTCAACGGGATTGCCAACCAGACGTACCGCACCTCGAGCATGCCCGAATGGGCGACGATTGCCATCAACGCCTTCTTCAACATCTTCGGCATCCTCTTGGTAATCTGCATCCAATACGGGACCTTCAAGGGAACCGGCGAACTCTGGCAAGCCGACATGAACCTCGGCTACATCGTCCTCTTCCCGATCATCCCGATCCTCATCATCGCGACCGTCATCTCGCGTCTCCTCTACAAGAAGACCGGGAACATCTGGCTCGGCTCGCTCATCAACGCCATCCTCTTCACGATGATCACCGTGTCGGGGACCGCGGCATCCTTCTCCTACTACATGGGCTAATAACCCATCCCTTCATCCAAAGGCGCCTCTCGAAAAGGGGTGCCTTTTTGTTCCCATGGCATAGCATCGGCAAAAGGCGGACCAACGGAAGGGATTCGCTTGGCCATGGCATCCACAAGATGCAGTTGGGGGCATGGGAGTTAGCAACATGCCTTCGGGTTGAATGCATGGATTTTTTGGCAAATTGAGCCTAAATAGAATGGAATAATTTGCAAAATCTGTCGAAATATCGTGGAATAATTTGCAAAATTTCATAAAAACACCGATAATATCGGAGCATTTACTATAATAACAATATGTTATATCGAAAAGCCCACAAATCGATTGCCCAATGGATGAGCGAAGGGACGAACGCCCTTTTGGTAACTGGGGTCCGGCAAGCCGGCAAGACGTATTTGATCGAACGGTGCCTGAAGGAATCGGGAAGACCCTACTTGGAATTCAATTTGGTGGAGAATCCCTTGTTGGCCAAGAACCTCAATGAGAGCTGTTCAAGAGGCGCGGATGCGGTGATGATGGCCCTGAGGGCCTATGCCGGGCGGCCCCTTGAGCCGGGGACGATCGTCTTCATCGACGAAGTCCAGGAAGCGAGGGAACTGGTGACGGCAATGAAGTTCCTCGTTTTGAAGGGCAAATGCCGCTTCATCTTGAGCGGTTCCCTCCTCGGGGTCGAGTTGAGTAATCTCCGTTCCGCTCCGGTCGGCTATCTATCCCATCTCGATTTGTATCCGTTGGATCTGGAGGAATGGTACATCGCCTCCGGCCTGGGTGAGGACGTGCTTGCCCTCGTGAAGGCATGCTTCGAGGAGAAGCGCCCGGTTCCCGAGGCCTTCCACTTGAGCCTCATCGAATCCTTTTACCGTTACCTCTTGGTCGGGGGGATGCCGAGCGCGGTTTCCGAGTTCGTGGAAAGCCAGGACGTGGGGAAGGTCGCCCTCATCCAAGACGACATCATCCGTCTATACAAAGGCGACTTCACCAAATACGAGAAAGCCTCCCACATCCACCTGACCATGCTCTATGACCTGGTACCCGCGGAACTATTGAAAGCCAACCGGCGTTATTACATCGATGATTTGAATCGGGGCAAGGAATCTTCATATAGCTATGCCCGACTCGAGGATGGTTTCGAGTGGCTCCGGGTTTCCGGGGTGGCTGTTCCCTGCCTCAATGTCCGGGATTTCGAAATCCCCCTCCTCATGAGCGTCAAGCGGAGTCTCTTCAAACTCTATTATTCCGACGTCGGTCTCCTTGCGCGCTGTTACGGACCCGAAACGGCCCTTTCCCTCCTTGGCGATAGGAGTCAGGCGAACATCGGGGCCCTGTTCGAGAACTTCGCCGCGAACGAACTCGACAAGCACGGATACCCCCTTTATTACCTCAACTCCAAGAAGCGGGGCGAGTTGGATTTCATCATCGAAAAGGGCGGTGCCCCGGTTCCCATCGAGATCAAAAGCGGTTCTTCCCACAAGGTTCACCGGGCCATAGACAACTTCGCTCCCGATTGCAAAGAGGCCTATGTCTTTTCCACGCACAACGTCGAGGTGGAAGGAAAAATTGCCTATTTGCCAATCTACATGCTAATGTTCCTCGACAACCGAAACTACGGTTTCCGGGCGACGGCGGTGGATCTAAGCACCCTCGGGCTTTGAGGCTTTCCTCCTGAAGCGACAGGGCAAAGGGAAAACCGTCAGCAAAACCCCTTCGGATTTCTTTATTAGGAGGCCAAATGAAGATTTCCTTGATATGGAAATTCCAAGGAAACATGAATGAAAATTGTTTCAAGGTGAAATAATCCAATAACGGAAAACGTCGATGGGCGGCCGTCTTATCTTCAAGTATCGTAAAGGCGGGAGCAATCCACATGATAAAACCAGATATTCGGTTTTTCTTGTTGGATATGCAAAAACCCTCATTGATTGAAAGGGGTTACATTCTCTTTGCGTGAGACAACAACACGATGACATCGGACAAAACCTTGCCTTTTTGCCTTTAACGTTCACTTTCTAAATATGTAAAAAATGATTTGTCATATTTAATTTTCTTTTTGAAAGCCCTTACATGGCATCTAATTTGCTTGGAAAAGGAGATGGAACATGGCCTTTGAGAACGACGCGGCGACCTTCATCGAGCTTTCGCTCCACGAGTGCGGGCGCGAAGCCTGTCTTCCGGACAAGGCCTTTCATTACACCCCTAAGGAATATCACCTCTTCCATTACGTGGTACGGGGGAAGGGAACCTTCATCCTCGGGGGCCGGACTTATTACCTTCATCGAGGGGACATGTTCTACATCCCCCCGCGGGAGGTGCCGACCTACCATCCCGACCCAAGCGATCCTTGGACCTACGAGTGGCTCGGCGTCGGGGGCTCGCGTTGCGGCTCGATCCTCGATTTCCTCGGAATCGACGCCGAACACCCCGTCGTCCACGACGACTCGCTCCTTCTAAAGGGGTATTTCGATGCGATTGCCAACGAATATCTCGCGCACGGGCGGCTCAACCTTTATTGCCTAGGCCAGGCCTATTGCCTCTTCGGCCGGGCCATCCAGCGCCTCAAGGCCGACAAGGAGGAACTGGACGAAAAGGAAGCCCACCTCGTTGCCGCCAAGGAATACGTGAACAACAACTACCAATTCGCCATCACTGTCAACGACGTCGCCAAGAACGTCGGGGTGACCTCCAATTACCTCTCGTCCCTCTTCAAGCGCTTTGAGGGCATCTCGACCAAGGGCTACCTCACGAAGGTGCGGATGGAAAAAGCCGCGACCATCCTTCGTTCCGGGGCCTATAAGGTCAAGGATGCCGGCCTCATGACCGGCTACAAGAACCAGCTTCATTTCTCGGGTGAATTCCGGAAGTACTACGGTGTTTGCCCGAGTGAGTTCATTAGAAAGGAAAACGAAAATGAAGACTAAGACGTATTCGCTCCTCGCCCTTCTCCTCGTTCTCGGCCTCGCCGCTTGCGAGCCTCCGGCCGAGAGTTCCGGTGCCGGTTCGACCGGCGGGTCCTCGGGGGGAACGGTCGGCCCCTCGGTCGTCGAATTCGATTACGACGAACCGGACTTCACCGAAACCTTCGGAACGGGGACCAACGAGGAAGCCCATGATTACGAGGGCATCATCGTCAACCCGATAACCAACGAGCTTCGGAAGGACTTTGCCTACGGGGTCGATGCCTCGATGATCAGCGAGGTCGAACGGCTGGGAGGGGTCTTCTACAACCAGGATGGCCGGGAACAGGACATCTTCCAGATCCTCGCCAAAAACGGCGTCAACTTCTTCCGCGTCCGGCTTTGGAACAAGCCGAGCGACCGCTTCAACCGGCCGTTCGGGGGCGGGAACAACGACGCGGCCACCGACATCGAGCTCTGCAAACGGGCTCAGGCGGTCGGGATGAACATCTGCGTCGATTTCCACTATAGCGACTTCTGGGCCGATCCGGAGAAACAGCAGATTCCCCAAGGGTGGCAGTCGCTCAACGCCGATGAAATCCCCGATGCCCTCCACGATTTCACCGTCGAGACCCTCGAGGCCTTCAAGGAGGCCGGGGTCGAGGTCGATGCCGTCCAAGTCGGCAACGAGATCAACAACGGCATGATGGGCGACTACGGAACCATCGACTGGAACAACATGGACGAGTCCTTCGCCTATATTTCCTCCCTTCTCAAATCCGGCATCTCCGGCATGAAGGAAGTCTTCCCGAATGCCTATTCGATCATCCACTTGGCCAACGGGACCAACGGTGACGAATTCGCCACTTACTTCTCCTATCTCGATCAGAACGACGTCGATTACGACATCGTCGGGGCTTCCTATTACCCGGCCCTCACCGGTGACTTGTCCCGCCTACAGGCCAACCTCGACGACATCTCCGCGCAGACTGGCCATCCGGTTATGGTGATGGAAACATCCTGGGGTTTCACCGACGAAAGCGTTCCCGGGGTCACGGCCAATTCCTATTCCAGGGACGACGAGGACACCGGTGGCTACCTGACCAGCGAACAAGCCCAGGCGACGGCCCTCCGGGACGTTCTCGACGTCCTTTCCAAGGTCCCCAACCAGATGGGGCTCGGTTGCTTCTACTGGGAGCCCTGCTGGCTCCCGGTGAAGAGCGCGGACGGGGAAGTCCCGGGCTGGGCCACCGCGCTTGGCCAGTCCTACGCCGAATATGGCAATACCACCCATGCTTCGATGTATGGGGACGGCTTGACGACCTGGAGCAACCAAGGCTGGTTCTCTTTCTCGGGGAAGGAGCTCGCCTCGGCCTCGACTTACAAAATGATCAAGGAAGGCGGGCACAACGCGACGGAGGAAGTCTCTTTGTCCGCTCGCGAGACGGCTTATGATGCGACGATCAACCTCGCGGCCGACGAGACGCTTCCCGAAACGGGGAGGGTCGTCACCAACCTCGATGCCATCCGCAATCGCCCGGTCGTCTGGGACGAAGAAGACGCCGCCCAGTGTGACAAGGTCGGCACCTACACGGTCGAAGGCCTCCTCGACGGCACCTACCAGGTGACCCTTACCGCCGAATGCATCGAGAACTACGTCGTCGACCCCGGCTTCGAGCTCCAAGGCGGGAACGATTCCCTCAAGGCCCCTTGGCACATCCGCAGCCTCTCCCCGGAGGGCGAGAAGATCGTCAAGCTCGACCGCAAGAGCGATACCCGGACCGGGACGACCGACCTCAACTGGTACTACGGCGCGGGGGATTTCTCCTTCGACTTCTACCAGACGGTCGAGGACATGCCAGCCGGGACCTATGACCTCACGACTTACCTGCTTGCCCCGAGCCAATCGGAGTTCAGCCAGACCCTCACCCTCTATGTCAAAAACGGAAGCGATGAATTGACCCTCGACATGTCGAACCTCTGCGTTGGCTGGGGTTCGGGCTATCAAGAGGCCAAGATCAACGGCATCGTCGTCGAAGAAGGGGCTTCGATCGAAATCGGCATTCGCGGTAGCGGGGAGTCCGGCGCTTGGGCCCACAACGACGACTGGAAGCTGCTCAGGAGGTAAGTATGGATAAACCCTTCATCCTCAACCTCATCCACCGGCTCGAGCTTTCGCCCGAATACTCGCAGAAGACCAACGGGGTCGGGGGGAAGGAGGACGAATTCACCTCCTCCCTCACCTCCGAGTCGGTGGAAATCTTCCGCCTCCAGCAGCGTCTTGCCCACGAAAACGGACTCAAGACGACCATCCAGATGACCTATGCCTCCCTCTTCGACGACGAGTGCGTGGCCCTCGCGAAGAAAGACCACGAGGAACACGGCGACGAGATTGCCCTCTCCCTCCTTGGCCTCCCTTGCCCCGAGTTCAAGGACAAGTACAAGACGAAGGACTTCTGCATCTGGATGTTCTCCGAGGAAGACAAGAAGGCCATCGTCGATGACGTCTTCGACCTCTTCAAGAAGAAGTTCGGTTTCTATCCGCGTAGCACCGGCTCCTATTTCCTCGACGCCTTCACCCTCAACTACATCCATGAGAAATACCCGGGGGTCGTCGCGGCCGTGGCCGCCTGCTTCGAAGAGGGGCCGAAGGCCTACCACACGACCAACAACTCCTGGTACACCTTCCTCGACGGTGGGCCGTGGAACCCGTGGATCCCATCGAAGGAGAATTCCCATTGCCCGGCCTCGGATGAAAACGACGACTGCGGCATCGTCTGCATCCCCCATCTTTCGCGGGATGTCATGGCTTGCTATGACGGGAACGGAAGCAACTTCGGCACCCACCCCCAGAACGTCCTCCGCGGGATGATCTACGACGACAAGCGGCGGATTCCCTATCTCTACAACCTCATCGACCAATACGCCCACCAAAGCAAGTGGAATCCATATTCCTACAACATGATGTTCGTGGGGCCGGGTTGGATGAACCGGGCCGGACGCTGGGAAGTCCCTTACGAGGGGCTCGTCAAGAGCTACGAGGACGCGATGCGTTACTACGGCAAGCTCAAGAAGGAGGGGAAGCTCATCGACATGACGATGGAGGAGTTTGCCCCCTTCTACCGTTCGACCCATGACTACCAAGAACCGGAACGCTGTCTCTGGAAGGACATCCTCTACGGGAGCGACAAGGAGTACTTCTGGTACTATGACCCCTATTTCCGGACTTGCGTCGACATGAACCAAGGCGGGGCCCTCATCGACCTCCGTCCGTATGTCGCCAAGCTCCCATGGAAGGTCGGTATCGGGACGAAATCCGTCTACGACGCTTCCTATCCCTATCTCATCCAGGCCAATTACCGGGCTGGGTATTTCACCCACTACGCCGGGGAGGGGACGATCAAGAGCTACAAAGTCCGTCACGGGAGCGAAGTCTACGACGGTTGCCTCCAACGCACATTGGCGCGCTGCGAGGTCCTGCCTAACGGCGATACCGAATTGACCCTCAATCCCGTCGAGTTCGTCTTCCCCGATCTCAAGGTCAAGATCGTTTCGACTTTCCTTTTCAAGAAAGGGGCAGGCCGCATCGAGATCAAGCGGGAGGCCGTCTCCTACGAAGGGGAAGGCGAAATCGAGATCGAGGAATACCTGACCGGGGCCTTCGGCATCAACGAGTATCAAACTGACATGGGGAAGATCGTCCTGGCCGCGGAGGGCAAGAAGGGCCATCAGAGTCTCACTTTCGCCTACCGGTGCCGGGAAATCGCCGATCCCGAGGTGAAGGAAATCACGGTAACCATTCCCGACGTCGACACCGTCGTCGCGATGGGTGCTGAAGAAGGCCTTTCCGGAAAGCTCGAGGAGGGATACGCCTTCTCGCCCTGTTATCGGCTTTCGCTCAACAAGAAGATCCGCGGGAAAGGAGGAATGAGTTCATGGCTCAGTCTAAGAAAGGCAAGTTGAACTACCGTTGTCCCTCTTGCTTCATCCGCGACATCGACATCGACATGTTCTACGACGAGGAGAAGAAGGAGTACTACTGCCTCCGTTGTTGTTACCACGGGAACGAAGAGGAAGTCGAGCGCCTCAACTCGATGCTCAAATTCCGTTACAAATGGATGGAAAAACGGGTCATCGACTTCGGCGAGGACAACGCTCCGGCCAAAGTGAAGGAGTACGCGGGGGAAGAGGAGAAATGAAGCTCGGCGTCGATCTTTCCACCTTCTACGAGGAAAAGGCCTTCGGAGCCCATTGGTACGTCAAGGGAGAGGAAGTCGATCCCTACCTGGCCTTCAAGTCCAACGGGATTTCCTATGTCCGGCTCCGGCTTTGGAAGGACCCCTATGACGAGGACGGGCAACCTTATCTAGGCGGCACCTGCGACTTCGAGAAGCTCCTTTGGGGAGCCCTCAAGGCCAATTCCCTCGGGATGGAGGTCGTCCTCGACTTCCATTACAGCGATTTCTGGTGCGATCCGGGCAAGCAAACCCTCCCCAAGTCATGGGAAGGCCTCAGCCTTCCGGAAGCGAGAAGGGAAGTGAAGTCCTATACCGCCACCACCCTTGCCTCGTTAAAGGAAGCGGGGGTCGTCCTCCACGCCATCCAGATCGGGAACGAGATCACCAACGGTTTCCTTTGGCCCCTAGGCCATTTGGAAGGCGAGGGACTTGGAAGAAGCAACTTCGAAGGACTCGCCACCCTCTTGAAGGCCGGGGTCGAGGGAGCCCGCGAGGTCTGCCCGGAAGCCAAGATCATCCTTCACCTCGAAAACTCCGGCAATCTCCCCCTCATTGACGAGTGGTATGGACGGGTTTCCTCCCTCGGCGTCGATTTCGACGTCATCGGCCTCTCTTATTACCCCTATTGGCACGGGCCGATGGACGCTTTCTTCCAGAATACCCGCTTTTTGCGGGCCAAATACGGCAAGCCGGTTTACGTGATGGAGACCGGATTCGCCTTCACGACCGAGGACTACGAGTCCGAGGCCAAGTCCGCTCAACTCGTCGTCAATGGCGAGGTGGCCAAGTCGATGGAAAGCTTCCTCCCCTATCCCTGCACGAGGGAAGGGCAACGTACCTATGTCCGTGACTTCCTCAAGAAGGCCAAGGAGAGCCTCATCGAGGAGGTCTATTACTGGGAACCGGCCTGGATCCCGGTCAAGGGAGCCGGATGGGCCACCATCAAGGGGCAGGAATACTGCCGCGAAAAGACCCTCAAGGAGCCCCGGAACGAGTGGGCCAACCAAATCCTCTTTGATTACGAAGGGCGGGCCACCCCGGCCTTCGATGAATTCAAAACAATTGATGGAAAGGAGTAAAAACATGAACAAGACCATCAAGAAGTTCCTCATCCCGGCCCTCGTGGCTGCGCCGCTCCTATTCTCGTGCAACCCGGAGGATGGCAACGGGGGTCCAGGCGGGGGAAGCGGCACCATCGAGCTCCTCGTCTGGGAAGATGCCAGCAACATCGAGACGCTCGAGACGATTGCCGAGTACTTCAAGGCGGACTACAAGCAAACCTATCCGCACGCTCCGGACATCAACATCCGTTTCGAGGCCCGGCAAGAGGCCGCGGCCGTTTCCGACCTCCTCACCATCGGGGAAGGCGACAATTCCCCCGACATCGCGGCCATCACCAGCGACACCCTCTCGACGGCCGTCCAGGCCGACCTCATCGCCCCGGCCGAATACAACGAGGAGGTCAAGAATTGCTTCGATGATGACGTCGTCGGCAACGTCACCTTGAACGACACCATCTATGCCTACCCGATTACCTCCGAAAGCCAGACCATCATGTACGACAAGTCGAAGGTAAGCGACCCGTCTATCTTCGACGACTTCGACAAGCTCCTCGCCTCTGGCGAGAAGTTGGCTTGGGATGTCAATGGCGAGGACTCGGCCTATTACATGTTCGGCTTCCTCACCGATGCCAATCTCTTCGGGGCGGATGGGACCGACGCCTCTTCCCTCGACCTCGATACCCCGAAGGCGGTGAAGAACTACACCGATGCCCTCACCAAGTACGGTTCTTGCTTCGAGCCGGTTTCCCCGGAAGTCGCGGCCGCCCTTCTCCGGGCTGGCGAAGTCGCCGGCATCGTCTCCTCGCCGTTCATGTATAGGACGCTGACCGACGCGATGGGCGAAGACAACATCGGCCTCCACGTCCTCCCGAAGATCAATGGTGAGGACATGCGGCCCTTCTCCGGTTACAAGGAGTACGTCGTCTCCTCTTACACCGACCAACCGGCCCTCGCCCACATGTTCGCCAACTACCTCGTGAGCGCGGATAACCAAATCCAGCGGATGCTCGACCTCAACTACCTCCCGACCCGCTATGACGGGGAGATCGAGTCCTTCCTTGCCGAGAGCGACATCCTCGACACCTACCAGGATTCCTATGACCTCTCGATCCCGATGCCGACCATCGAGCAGATGGGCTACTACTGGTCTCCGATGATCAACTTCTGCCAGGAAATGTGGGATTCCCGGACGACCTTGACCGAAGCGACCGTCAAGGCCGGGCTCCAGGAAGTCGAGGACACCATCAAGGGATGAACCGATGGAAACGACGGCCCTAAAAAAATACCGGCCTAGTTCCTTCCTCGAACGGATCTTATACGGCATCTATGCTTGGCGGGATGTCTATGAGGCTTCCGATGGCTATGCGAAGGCGGCCATGATCGTCAACCTCCCCCTCCCGGGGGTGGGGACGGCGATGCTCGGCCGCCTCGAAAAGGGAATGTTGGCCTTCCTTGCCTATTTCTTCGTCTGGTTTCTCGCCATTTACGTCGGCATCGAGAAGGCAATGGGCACCGAGATCGACACCTTCTCCCTCGTCGTCCTCTACGTCGTCCTCGCTGCGGCAGTCGGCTTCATGGTCGTCTCCGGTTTCAACACCTCCATCCGGAAAGGCCAAGAACGCCTGAAGGACGGCAAATGGCACCCCGAAAGCGTCTTCCAGAAAGGCGCGAAATCGATTGCCCACGGCTTCCGGAAATACGTCTCGGACTACCGGAATGCCTATCGGGCGACCGGTGAGAAAAACCGTGTGCTCCTCATCCTTTCCTTCTTCGTGATGGGGATCGGTGAGCTCTTCTTCCGCCAGGTGGTGAAGGGCCTCGTCTATCTCTTCATCCAAGTCGGGGTCATCTTCTACCTCGTCTTGCGCGGGGCGGCTGACATCGGGACGCTATTTGCCCTCAACGTCCTCGATTCCCCCAACAGTGCCTTCGTTTACGGCATCATCGCCATTGCCCTCATCGTCTTCCTCCTCTTCGCCTATCTTTCCCACCTCAAGGCCATCCTGGGCCTCGTGAAGGAAGAAAACGAGGGGAAGGAAGTGACCCTCCGCGGGGAATTGAGCAGCTACATCAATGACAAGTTCCCCGTCCTCGCCCTCATCATCCCGGTTCTCGGGGCGGTGACCTTCACCATCCTCCCGATCATCTTCATGGTTCTCACTGCCTTTACCAACTATTCCTACAAGACGGTGCCTGGCTATGAGAACTACAACCCGAATCGTGGATTCCCCCTCCGTTGGACCGGTTTCGAGGCATTTGAACGGCTTTTTGCGGACAATTCCTCACTCGTTGACATGGTCAATGTCTTCGGCTGGACCATCATCTGGGCAATCTTCGCGACCTTCACCTGCTATTTCGGCGGGCTCCTATTGGCCCTCCTTCTCAACAAGAAGGCGGTCAAGGGCAAGGTCATCTACCGGTCCATCTTCGTCGTGGCGATGGCCCTTCCCCAATTCGTCTCCCTCCTCGTCGTCAGGTCGATGTTCGACCGTTATGGCATCGTCAACAACATCCTCGTCGAGACGGGACTCATCGCAAGCGACGCGAGGATCATGTTCTGGGAAGACGGGAACTGGGCCAAGTTCCTCATCATACTCATCAACATGTGGGTCGGCATCCCTTATTACATGCTTCTAATGTCCGGCCTTCTCCTCAACATCCCCAAGGACCTCTATGAGGCCGCCGACATCGAGGGGGCGAGCGGTTGGCAGAAATTCACCTCCATCACCTTTCCGCAGATCTTCTTCATGACGACGCCCGTCCTCATCACGAGCTTCGTCAACAACATCAACAACTTCAACGTCATCTGGTTCTTGACCGGCGGCGGGAGGGTGGCCACCATCTCGGGCACGGCCGGGAATACCGACATCCTGATCACCTGGCTCTACAAGCTTACCTTCCAAAGCGGGGGCCAGCCCGACTACAACCTCGCGGCCGTCGTCGGCATCATCATGTTCGTCATCTCGGCGACTTGCTCGCTCGTCATCTTCCAACGCTCGAAGGCCTATAACGCCGAGGAGGAATACCGCTAATGGAAAACATCGTCGTCAAACGGGCGGCGCCTTCTGCCCGCGAGGTCTCGAGAAAGGAGAAATCCCTCAAGCGGAGCCGCATCATCGATGCCATCTGGAGCAATGCCCTTACCGTCGTCTTGGCCCTCATATGGATGATTCCGGTCATCTACGTCATCCTTTTCTCCTTCAGCGACCAAGACTTCTTCGTCCTCCCGGAGGGCATCTTCCCGACCGGTTACACCTTCGAGAACTACATCTCCATCTTCACCGAGGAAGACAAGACGATCATGTTCCCGCACTGGTATCTCAATACCTTGATCCTCAGCATCTGCAACTGCATCCTCGTCACTTTCTTCACGGTCATCACGGCATTCGTCCTCTCCCGTTTCCGTTTCAAAGGGAGGAAGGCCCTCATGAACATCACGATGATCCTCGGGATGTTCCCGGGCTTCATGTCGATGGTCGCCGTCTACCTCATCCTCAACCTCATCGGCCTCGTCGACACCTATTGGGCGATGCTCATTTACTGGGTGGCCGGCGCGGGCCTCGGCTACTTCGTCACCAAGGGCTACTTCGATACCATCTCCAACGACATCGACGAGGCAGCCAAACTCGACGGGGCCAGCCAAGCCCGCCTCTTCTTCCAGATCTACATCCCCCTCGCCAAGCCGGTCATCATCTACACGGCCCTCACGGCCTTCATGAGCCCGTGGGCCGACTACATCCTCTCCTCAATCGTCATCACCAGCGGAGCCAACCGGACAATCGGCTACGGCCTCTACACCTTGATGACCGATACGAACATCAACACCTATTTCACCCGCTTCTGCGCGGCCAGCGTCGTCGTGGCCCTCCCGATCGTCGCTCTCTACATCGGCCTCCAGCGCTTCTTCGTGGCTGGCATCTCCGCCGGGGCGGTCAAGGGGTAAAAACAATGAAAAAGACACCGATCCTCCTTTTCACCTTCCTCCTCGCTTCTTGCGATATCGGCGGGGCACCCGGGGTTTCCTCTTCCACGGAGGCTTCTTCCCCGATTTCCACCTCGCCCTTGTCTTCTTCGAGCAGCGAAACCGCGCGCACCTTGGAAGCGGCGGACATCGAGAACCTCTACGTCTATCGGGGCGACCCGGTGGCCCCGGTGGTCAAGGATAGTGGGGGAACCATCCTCAACAATGAGCAATTGACCTTCAGCTTCGAAGGCGACGACATCCGTTACGAAAACGGCGGGTTCATCGGCCTTAGGGGCAATAGTTCGACCCTCGTAACGGTCACTGATTCCAAAGGAGCGAGTGGAAGCTTCTCGGTCAAGGTGGCCAACCGCCCCTACCGGGAACAGCATGGGGAAGCCGCGGAGAATGAAGGCTGGTTCGACGAGATATCCGTCGATCCCATCGCAAGCCTCGACGAGGGATTCGCCAATGGGATGGACATCTCCTCGGCTGCCTACATCTATGAACGCTGCGGGGAATACTACGGGGCCTTCTACAACGAAGCCGGCGATGAACAATCCCTCTTCCAAATCATCGCCGACCACAAAGTGAATTGGGTTCGCCTCCGCCTCTGGGTCGACCCCTACAACCACAACCTCCTCGATTCGGAAGGCAATCCGACCCCTTACGGGGCTGGCATCTGCTCTTATGAATACGTCGAGTGGATGGCTAGGGAAGCGAAGGCGGCCGGGCTCAAGGTCCTCCTCAATTTCCATTACAGCGACTTCTACGCCCACCCGGGCCAACAAGTCATCCCCAAGGCCTGGTCCTCGATCAGCTCAGCCCAGGAAATGGGGGATACGATTTACGAATACACGAAGTCGACCCTCGAGGACATGAAGGCCGCGGATGCCCTGCCCGATGCCGTCCAGATCGGCAACGAGACGACGACGGGGATGCTCACCCAGCTCCCGGGCACGGACTATAACCGCCTGACGGGAGACAATCCTGGCTACATCGCCGACTCCTACAATGCCCCATCCTCCATTGCCGGGAGCGTCGGTTCGAGCAACTGGACCTACTATCTGGGCAAGGCCAATGCCGCGGTCAAGGACGTCGACGGGAACATCCTCACCATGGTCCATCTTGCCCGTGGCCTCACGGCGAGCGACGACATCATCAACTATTTCCGGAACATCGAAAGCGTCGATTACGACATCATCGGCCTTTCTTGCTACGTCTATTACCAATGGAGCAATCCCTCGACCCTCCGGACCCACATTGGCAAAATCGCCGCGGCTTTCCCCGATAAGCTCATCTGCGCCGCCGAACACGCCTACGGCTATACCTACGAGGAAGACATGCTCGGCAACTGGATTTTCTCCAAGTACGAGGACCCCGGGGCCGCGGCCGTCTCTTCTTATGAAGTGAATGTCCAAGGACAGGCCGACTGCATCCATGACCTCACCGAGGCGGTGGCAAACCTGAGCAATGGTTGGGGAGCCTTCTATTGGGAACCGGCTTGGCGGATCCGCGCCGGCTGCGGATGGTCGGATGCCAGCTCCCGGAACTCCTGGGCCAACCAAGGGCTCTTCTCCCTCGACGGGAAGGCCCTCGGAAGCCTCGCCGTCTACGAGAAGATGTACGCCTAACAAGAGAGATTTATCGATAACGATGTCTCTCCCCCATCCCTAGAATGAAACCGCTTCCAACCAAGAAGCTGAAAGGAAAAAAAGAATGAAGAAAGCACTTCTAGCCGCCCTCCTACCGGCGGCCGTTATCCTGGCTGCCTGTGAGCCCGGGACTTCCTCCTCGACCCCCACCGAGAGCACCGAATCGACGGCTCCGGCCACTTCGATTACGTCGTCCTCTTCCTCGGAAGAAGCCGCCGGGACCACCTCCTCTTCCTCGAGCTCAAGCGAGCAGGGCGGCGGGGAAATCGTCATCCCGACGGTGACCCCGACCCTTCATATCACCGTCGAGGGAATCGACGTCCTCGACGAGAATGCCATCTACGTCGGTTCGCCGAATCTCGAAGGAGCCTCGGCTAGCGTTTGGGGCTACGAAATGGCCACCCTCCAAGACGACGGGACCTGGACCTATGTCTTCCCGGAAGTCGAGATCGAGCAGATGATCATCTACAAAGTCTATGTCCAGAACCGGGAAGCCGGTCCGTGGACGGGCATCGTCTGCGACGAGTGCCCGGGGAACGACACCAACCTCGACTTCATCACGTTGGAAGGACAAAGCGATTACTATCAGACCGTCACCTTCTCGAACCAGCCGGATTCGAGCAAGGTGCTCGCGGAAGCGACCTTCACCCTCACCGCGACCGACGGCGAAGGCAATCCGATCGATCAGGCAGGCCTCTACATCGTCGCCTACGACTCGGTGAACCAAGGCGGGAATGAAACCGTCTGGGAGAACCTCGGTGACGGAAAATACAGCCACACCTATGAAAACCTTCCGATTGGAAGCTTCACCATCAACCCCTATCTCGAAGCGACCAACGACATCACCCAGATCACTTGGAACAAATCGCAAAACCTTGGCGACGCCGGCTATATCTTTGACCTCGTTGCCGGAACGAGTGAATATTCCTTCAGCGCCACGTGGACGAATATCCCCTCCGTCGGCGGCGAGGATACCCCGAGCGATGGCTATGACGTTACCTTCAATCTAGTCCTCACCGAAGACCTTCCGGCGGATGCCAAGTGGCCCCAGGTCGTCCTTGACGACAATTGGATCAGCTCCGGTATCGTCAAGGGAGAAGGAGAAGTCGACTTCACCTACACGACCAATCTAGCGGCCGGTAGCCACAACGTCTATTTCTACTGGTGGAATGGGAGTGCGGACACGACACTGACCCACGATGGCGCTGACCGGAGCCCCTACACCTTCAACGTCGAATCCGAGATGACCGTCACCTGCACCGGCTCGTTCACGAACGCCGGTGGAAACCTCGGCACCTACACGGTCGCCTAAGGCAAACCAGATCAATGGAAACGGCCCTCCCTGAGAAGGCCGTTTTCTTTTCGTTTGAAAAATGGTTTTGCGCGGAAGTTTCCTTTCAGATTGTTGCATAGGTCATGGTCCGATGACTTAAACCTGAAGCGTTCACGGAATCATTAATAAGGAGACAAACACGTGGATAACCGAGCCGAATGAAATTTATGGAGGTGTAAGAAAACTACGGTTCTTAGATTGAAAACCCAGCCTGCCATCGGGCTTTAAAATAGCAATTTCTTTGTTGGTCTCCAAAATTCATCATCAAAGCTTTTCTGGTGGTCTCAATCGTAGGGATAGGCCAATAAGACATATTGCAGTAAGGGCCGCTTTCTGATTTCGTCGAGAAACCATTAAGATGTTCGAGTGAGAGGAAACACCGAATGGAATACAAAATCGAGAAACTGAAAGTCAATTCGATGAAGTTCCAATGGCTTGGGACAAGCTGCCAAGTCGAGGACATCGGGGTTGGGCATCGAAAACTCAATCTCCTCGTGGAACAATACGAATCCGAAGGATGGAAACTCCAGGAAATCGTTCCGCTTTTGACTGCCAACAATAGTTTCGGCTGCAAATACGGCTGCAAATTCCCCTCGACGAGCACCACCTTGCTCGTCGTCTTCGCAAAGGGCGAGGCAGCCACGAAGGCCCCAGGTGGCGATTGGGCTTCGGAGGCGGTGGACAAGATATATACGGATAACCTATTCGACGGGACGGTCGAAACGGAAGAGGAGTGCGAAGAACTTCGAAAGGCCATGAAGGCCATGCTCTCGATCGCAAGATACAAGGACGCGGCCTCATACGCCGTTCGTTATTCGGAGATGATCGACGTCTATGAGAAGGCTCATAAAGGCAGTTGATGCTCAGGAAGCTCAATTTTGAAAACGAACATCCGGCCTCCACTGGCTACCAGCGGAAACTCCACTATCCGGACGGAGGAAGGGACCTCGTCTATTTCAAGTCGATTGCCCTCATATTCATCATGTCGTTTGTGGGCTTTTTCTCATATGACATCACCCGTGATGCCCTCATCGCCTCCCTCTTGCCGTTCGTCCTACTGGCCCTTTTTGCCTTTCTGTTCCCGAAAGCCGTCCTCTTCTATTTGATCGACGCTTATCAATGCCTCGCCCCGACATGGCTCAGGATGAGGTGTCGTCACGAGCCGTCTTGCTCCGAGTATTTTCGCCTGGCCGTGGAAAGACACGGCCTTTTGAGGGGAACCGCGATGGGAATCAAAAGGATTAATAGGTGTCGGCCTCCTAACGGAGGTACCGATTGCCCTTGATTTTCAAACTGGCCGCTCGCTTATCAGCGGAGCCGGATATGAAGCGTTGGGCGTTTTTGAAGAAAAGGCGTTTCTTTTGTAAACGGCCATTTTGATTTACTTAGTCAACATCGAGTCTTTAGATTATGTAACCGCTTTCATCATTCTTGGTGACCGCACAATCCAGACCCCGAATAATGGAGGCAGAAGCAATAATAGGAGGATTTATGAAAAAACCATTGTTTCTTCTAAGTGGTCTACTGGTCGGACTAGTACTAGCCGCCTGCGGCCCCACCACCACCTCATCACCGGCTTCATCGACCTCGGAAGAGGAGACGACAAACAGTGCTTCCAGTAGCAGCGAAGAAGAACAGGTCGGCACCCCGACTGAGTACCCGACCTTCCCTGACCTCGAGACGCTAGCCGACGACACCGGTTATTCCGTCTCATTTAAGGCCCCGCAGGGCTGGAACGATCCGCATCTCTGGGCCTGGACCAACGAGGGAGGCGCCAACGCCTACCAAGGAGCGGCTTGGCCAGGCCGGGCCATGGAGCAAGCCGGTGACGACGGCTGGTATCAACTCACTGTCCCCACGAGAATCGACATGATCATCATCGCCGCCAACCAAGACGACAGCGCAAAGGCCATCCAAAGCGAGGGTCTCACCATTGAGGGCAAGAACGTCTGGTTCGACGGAATTAGCGAGGGAACCGCCCAAAACGAGGACGGGACATCGCGGACCACCTACAACCTCACTGCCCTCTATGAGGCCCCGACCGGAGCTCCGGCTGCCGTCCCCTACGTGATGGACGCCCTTTTCGGGGTTGAGGTTCCGAATGCCTGGAGAACCGCCAACGTCTATGGCGTTGACAAGGACGGGAAAGAGACACTCATCCCGACCGAACTCGATAGCGATGGCTACATGTTCATGGGCTATGCCCGGGCAGATTATGTTTCCTATTACGTTACCGACGGCGGGGACAACAGGTCGGTCGATTTCACCCTCCGGAAGAACAACGGCCGGAATTCCTGGTACGCCAAGGTCGGTGAATACTTGATTGAGGGCAAGAACGAAGCCGGGATCATCGCCTATGAAACCAAGCCCTTACCGGCGAGCGAGACCTATCACCTCATCGTCACCGTGCCTGAGGATTGGACCGCTCCTTATCTCTGGGCTTGGAATGACGCTAGCGGATCCACTCTCTTCTCAGCCTGGCCGGGCGAAGCCCTGACGGTCAACGAGGACGGAACCTATTCCTACGATGTTCTGACCACGTGCGACAATGTCATCATCTCGAACAGCAAAAACGACGACCCCACGTCCGACCAGCGTTGGCAAACCAAGGATGTCGATGCCGATACCGGAGAGCTCATCGACACCACTAAGGAAACAGTCTACGGCACGGTCGTCGATAATGGAGACGGCACCTTCAATCTCGCCATCACTTACGAAGAGTAATCCCTCATCCTTTATTCGGGAGGGCCACACGGCCCTCCCACCTTGGAGGACTCCTAACGATGAAAAAGCCTTTACTAGGGGCCTTGGCCCTTGTCCTACCACTCTCGCTTGCCCTCGTTTCTTGTTCGAAAGACGAGGGGGCGCTCATCATCTGGCATGACAAGACCGATGCGGTGGTAGAAGTCCTCCAAGCGGCCATTGCCAGCGCCCTTCCCGAGGAGAAGGTGGAATTCGTGAAACGCGACGCCATGACCGACCAGCTCAAACTCGTTGGTAACGATTCATCGTCCTGCCCCGATATGTACATTTTTGCTCACGACAAAATCGGGCTCTTCGCCACCATTGGGATCCTCGAACCCCTCGATGACCTCATTGACCCGGCTTCCTATGAGGACAGCGTTCCCCTCACCCTCTCGGCCATGGAATACCAAGCGGTGAACTACGGGCTCCCCCTGTATTACGAGACAACCCTTTTCCTCTACAACAAAGACCTCATGAACGACGATGATCCGAATCTACCGGATGTCCCGAAGACGACGGAAGAACTCTATGCCTACATGCAGGAATACACTGACGGCCGCCGGTACGGCTTCGTCGAGCAGCACTCGACCGCCTACTATGCCTCAGCTTGGATCAACGGCTTCGGCGGCGAAATCCTCCATGACGATGGAAGCCCTGGGTTAAACGATCCCCTGGTCGTCGAGTCATTGGAATACCATCACAAATTCATCGAGTACATGCCGCGGACGACCGCCGACTATGCGACAGTCAACACCCTCTTCCTCGAAGAGAGCGCCGATGCTGTTATCGGGGGCCCGTGGATGATTCCCTCGGCCCTCGAGGAAGGGATCGACATCGGGGTAGCCCCAATGCCCACCCTCCCCAACGGGAAAGAACTCTCTCCCTATAGTGGCGTCCAGGGAATCCAAGCCCTCCGTGTCAAATGCGCCGACCCAGCGCGGAAGGCCCGTATCAAGAATGTGATGGAGGTCATGCTCGACCCCTCCGTCCAAGGGGAATTGGCCATCGTTTCGGGCTGCGCCCCGGCGCTAAATGCCGCCTATGAGATCGAAGGGGTGAAGGACAATGAAATCGTGAAGGCCATCGAGGCCCAGGCCGCCACAGCCGTCCCGATGCCCTCCCGCCCGGAGATGGACATCATGTGGAGCGAACTCGGCAAACTCCTCACCGACATCAACATGAACAACGCCTCAATCGAAGAAACCTGCCAGAAATACCAAGAAGAAGCCGAACGCCTCATTGAGCAAATGCAATGAAAGCCGCGACCAAGAAGAAAATCGCCCGCGAGAGCCGGCCTTGGCTTTACTCGTGCCTCTCGATCCTCGCCATTGGCCTGGTGGTCGTCTTCCCAATTGCCCATACGGTCTATCTCTCATTCACCAACATGGGGATTTTCAACTGGTACGACTACTCCCTCATCGGCTTTGGGAACTACATCGATGCCTTTGACATAGCCTCGACATCGTTCCTCCGTAGCCTTGGGATGACGATTCTTTGGACCATCGTCAACATGGTCCTCCAACTCGTCATCGCCTACCTTTTGGCCGTTCTCCTCAATTCCCCGAATCTGCGGCTGAGGAAAATCTACAAGGCTCTCCTCATGATTCCTTGGGCGATGCCTGGTTACGTCTCAATCCTTCTTTGGAAGAACGGGATGTTCAATGGCCAGTTCGGTTATTTGACGAAGATCCTGAGGGCAATGGGGCTGAGCATCGATTTCCTCTCCAGCGATTTGATGGCCTTCATTTCCTGCACGATAGTCAATTTGTGGTTGGCGCTCCCCTTCATGATCATGATCATCGACGGGGCCCTCCAGAGTGTGAACAAGGAACTCTTCGAAAGTGCGGAGCTCGATGGCTGTAACGCCCTTGAGAAGCATATCTTCATCACCATTCCCTCGATTGTCCCGATCATATCCCCCGCCGTCCTCATCACCGTCTTCACGACCTTCAAACAATTCGACATCATCAACCTGATGACCATCTCCCCGACCGGCACCGGGGCCCACATCGAAACGGTCATCGTCTATGCCTACCAACAAGCCTTCATCACCGGGAACTACGGCTATTCGGGAGCCGTCGCCACCCTCATCTTCCTCCTTGTCGTCTTGACCACTGTCTTCTTCGACCCATCATTCCGGAAAAGAGGGAAAAGCCATGCCTGATATGACTGAAATCGCCCGTAGAAAGGCCATCAAAAAGGTCAAAACGATTGCCAAGAAATCCTCCCTCAACGCTTTCTTCGTCGTCCTTTGCCTCTTGACCCTCCTCCCGATCGTCTATGCCTTCGGGGTGAGCTTCGGGGAGAGCTCATCCCTCCTTTCCAGCTCCCTGTCGCTCTTCCCCGAGGCTTGGACCATCGATAACTACGTCACCCTCTTCACCGATTATGATTTGCTCCTCTGGTTCGGGAACACCATCCTCCTGGCTCTCTCGACCGTCTTTTTCGTCCTCCTCATCTCGGTCCCGGCCGCCTATGCCTTCTCCCGCTTCTCTTTCCATGGCCGGAACTCGGCCATCAAGACGATGATTGTCCTCAATGCCTTCCCGACCGTTTTGAGTCTCTATTCCATCTACACACTCATCCGCGAACTAGGGCTCTCCAACAACATCATCGGGCTCCTCATCGTTTATGTTGGAACCCAAGCCATCTTCGGCCTCTACAACCTGAAAGGGTATTTCGACACGATTCCCTACGAGATCGAGGAAGCGGCCCGGATGGACGGCTGTTCGACTTTCCAAGTCGTCACCCGCATTGTGATGCCCCTCGCCCGTCCGGCCCTCGCCGTCACGTCCGTCATGGTCCTCATCTACGTCTGGAACGAATACATCTTCGCGACCACCTTCATCTCCGATCCGGGCTTCTTCACCTTGGCCAGTGGTCTATATGGTCTCCAAGCCCAGGAATCGACGGGGAGCTGGCCTCTCTTCTTCGCCGCTTCGCTCGTCGTCTCGGCCCCGATCCTCGTCGTCTTCCTCTTGGCTCAGCGTCATATGGTCAGCGGCCTGTCCGCCGGCGGGGTGAAGGCATGAAGGAGGAAACGTGGAACTGACATCGATCCAACACCGGCCCCTCTCCGAGATGGCCTATCAGGAAGGCGACGGGACCTTCCGCTTCGTCTTGACGAGCAAAAGCGACGACCTCATTAGCGTCGACTTCCTCTACGGTGACACGGCTTACCCAAGCCCCGAGGTGAAGATGGAAACGCTGAGGATGTCCCTTGCCTATCACGGCCCCGACCGCGACTATTTCCTCGTTCGCTTCAAGACCCCTTACGAGCGCCTCGTCTATGCTTTCCTCCTCCGCTGCCGGAGCGGGGAAACCCTCTATTACTACGGGGAAAGTTTCCACCCGGGCCTCAGCCGCGAGCGAAACGACCTCTTCAAATTCCCGTTCGCCTTTATTTCCAATCGGGTGTCCGTCCCTTCCTGGGTCCAGAAGGCCGTTTTCTACAATGTCTTCCCCGACTCCTTTATCGGGAGGAAGGCGAAACCTAGCAAAGGGAAGAACCTCATTTACGGCGGCAATCTCCAAGCCTTGGCCGAAAGCCTCGACTATATAGAATCCCTTGGCTGCAATGCTATCTACCTCAATCCGATTTTCAAGGCCGACAGCTACCACCGTTATGACACCGAGGATTATCTTTCCCTCGACCCGAGTTTTGGGCGGGAAGAGGAGTTCCGTGCCTTTGTCGAGGAGGTTCACCGTCGGAAGATGCATCTCATCATCGACGGGGTTTATAACCATTCCGGCCCGAATTTCTTTGCCTTCCGCGATGTCCTCAAGAAGCAGGAGAAATCCATCTACAAAGACTGGTTTTACCGGCTTGATTTCCCAATCGAATATCGTGCCGGTGAACGAGCGAAGCCGCGTTATGCGACTTTCGGCTACGAACCACACATGCCCAAACTGAACTTGGACAATCCCGATGTCCGTGGTTATTTCGTCGGGGTGGCGAGAAAGTGGATCGGGGAATTCGGGTGCGACGGCTTCCGGATGGATACCTCCGATGAGTGTTCACCCGGTTTCTGGCGATTCTACAAAGCGGAACTGAGAAAGATCAATCCCGGGGCCGTGATGATCGCCGAAACGTGGCAAAACCCCAGGCCCATGGTCATGGAACAGGGCTTCGACGGGGCGATGGATTACGATTTCCGACGGGCTCTCATCGATTTTCTCGTCAACGACGCTCCCTCCAGTGAGCTCGCCAAGCGGACCGGTTATCTTCTCTACCGGATTCCTGTGCCTAACCGGAACGCGATGCTCTCCCTCCTTTCCACCCACGATGTCCCCCGTTTCCTCTCCCTCCTCCATGAGGACAAGGATAAGATGGCCCTCGCCTATCTCATCCAGTTCACTTATCCGGGCGCGGTGAACCTCCTCTATGGGGACGAACTCGGGTTCACCGGTTTGAAGGAAGAAGAGTACCGGCGGCCGATGGAGTGGGGAAAGAAGGGGGTATTCGTCGATTTATTGAGCCGGCTTTCCTCATTGAGGAAAAGCCATCCTTCCCTCACGGAGGGAGATCTTCATCCAGTTTATTCTGAGGACGGGGGTCTATACGCCTATCAACGTCAGAGCAGGGAAGAAAGGATTGTCGTTGCCATCAACCGAGGGACCGAGACCCGGAAGCTTCCCTTCTCGGCGGCCGGCAAACCGATTCTCGCCAATCGTTACGTCGATGGCCAACTCGGGCCGATGGGATATCTCCTCCTTTTGAAATAGAATTTCCCCATGGGAGTGACGATCAAGGAAGTGGCGAGGGAGGCCGGGGTTTCCACGGCCAGCGTTTCCCGCGTTCTAAATTCCTTCCCTTCCGTTTCCCCCGAGGTTCGGGAAAGGGTCGATCGGGCGATGAAGAAACTCCGCTTCGTCCCCGACCGGAAGGCCAAGAGCCTCGCGACCGGCAAGACCTCGCAAGTCGTATTCCTGACGACCTACGAACCCCTCTTCGACGATCCCCACAAGTTCGCCATCCTCTCTGGCATCGAGAGAAGCCTCGCCCGTTACAAATACAATCTCCTTTTCCTTCAAATCAACCGCGGTGACCTCACCCCGCTTTGGAAGATGGCCTCCCAAAAGCAGGTTGACGGCCTCGTCGTCCACGGCATCGAAATAGACCTATCCCTTATCAAACTCATCGAGGAATTCGCTCTCCCGACCCTGCTCATCGGCGAGCCGAAGGAAAAGACGACCCTCAGTTGGATTGACAACAACAACGAGGTGGCTGGGGAAGTGGCCGCGAATTGCCTTTTGAAACACGGGTGCCGGAAGTTCCTCTTCGTCGGGGGCCGGGAAGAAGACAACATCTCCACTTCCCGTTACAAGGGCATCGTGCGGGCGGTCGCGAAAAAAGGCATTGGGTCCGACGAAGTGGAGTTCATCTCGGTGGCCCCTGTTCCCCTCCAAGCCGAAAAGGCCGTCAAAGCCCTTTTATCCGCAAAAGCCGGCTCTTTTGATTGTATTGTTGCCGCTAATAACCTCCTGGCCCTCGGCGTCTTGAGGGCCCTCCAGGATCTCAAAATCAAGGTGCCCAGCCAAATGAAGGTCATAACCTTCGACGATTATCCCTTTGCCAACTATACCAAGCCCCGGCTCTCGAGCATCTCAATCGACGTCCATTCCCTCGGCTTATCGGCCGGGCAAGCCATCGTCGACCAGATGCGGAACCCCGAACGGGTCTCCCAGACCTACATCGCCTTCCCCCGTCTCAACGAACGGGCCTCTACCCGTTATGACAACGAGCCTTGATTGCCGGTACCTTCCTTAGGAACGAACAACAAAAGCCACCATGGAGTCAACGAGCGGTGGCTTTTCTTCACAAAGCAGATCAGGCCTTCAGCTTTTTCCGCATGTAGACCATCATCGAGACGTAGGTGAGGTCATTGGAAGGGACGAGGTAACGGAGGGATTCGCCCTTCTCCTTGCCCTTGAGCTCGATGATTGATTTCTTGCCCAGCTTGACCAGACGGACGAGCTGATAGGCCTTCTCGTGGTTATGGAGGCTCCCTTCGCTTAAGAAACAGCCGCGGGGCCGGAACTCGAGAGTTGCTTCATGCGGTTCGAGTTCGGAGACGATGTCATCGGTGAGCCGTTCCCCGCCTTCCGAGGCGAGGTTGAGCTTCCCTTCCTCGACCCCGAGGGTGAGGGTCTCTCCGATTTTATAGGATTTGGGGGTCCGGAATGGCACGACCTTCCCGTCTTTGAGACGGGCGAAGTAATTGCTCTCCTCGCCATAATCCTTCTTGCCCTCGATCTTCGCCTCGAAGGACAGGTCGCCTTTCCCTTCCCGGATTTCCGAGGCCGAGAAGACGAGGTGGTGCGGTGCCTCGCTTGGATCGACCAGGCGCTTCCCGACTTTTTCTCTCAATGAGGAATCCACCTCGTCGAGGCCCAACTTCACGTATGGGACGGCGTTGGTAAGGGATGTCTCGTCCTCCGCGGAAAAGAGGTGGAGTTTCTCGATGTCGAAGCTGACCTTGACGATGTCGTTTTCAAGAAGCCGCGACCCCGAGGGCAGGGAGGCAATGACGAATTCCTTCCGGCCGGGAAGGTGGAAATAGACGAGGGTCTGTTCCCCGAGCCGCTCGACGAGTTCCACTTTCGTCTCGTAGCCCTTGTCGCCGATCCTGACGTCGGCCGGGCGGACCCCGAGATAGGCCTGGAGGGGGTATCTGCTCTCCTCGATCTGACAGAGGTCGATGTCTGGTATCTGAGTGGAGAAATCCCCATTCTCGCTTTTGAAGACCTTCTTTTTTCCTTCGATGGCTATCTCACCCTTCAGGATGTTCATCTGGGGGCTTCCGAGGAAGGTGGCGACGAAGACATTCGCCGGATGCTCGTAGAGGTTCATCGGGGTGTCGACTTGCTGGATGAGCCCGTCCTTCATGACGACGATGCGGTCGCCCATCGTCATGGCCTCGGTCTGGTCGTGGGTGACGTAGACGAAGGTCGTCCTGATGTCTTGGTGGAGTTTGTTGATCTCGGCCCGCATCTGGACCCGGAGCTTGGCATCGAGGTTGGAAAGGGGTTCGTCGAAGAGGAAGGCTGAGGGTTCGCGGACGATGGTCCGCCCGAGGGCGACGCGTTGCCTTTGACCACCGGATAGTTCCCGCGGGGTCCTTTTCAGGAGGTCTTGGATCCCGAGGATCGCGGCGGCCTTCTGCACCTTCTCCTCGATTTCCTCTTTTTTCGCGTGGTGGCAGCGGAGCGAGTAGGCCATGTTGTCGTAAACGGTCATGTGGGGATAGAGGGCATAGCTTTGGAAGACCATCGCGATGTTCCGATCCTTCGGTTCGAGGTCATTGACGTATTTGTCACCGATGAAGACGTTCCCGGAGGTGATGTCCTCAAGACCGGCAATCATCCTCAGGGTGGTCGATTTGCCACATCCCGAGGGGCCGACGAAGACGATGAATTCCCCGTCCTCGATGGTGAGGGAGAAGTCGGAGACCGCCCGGACCCCCGCCTTGTAGACCTTGGTGACGTTTTCCAATCTGATCGATGCCATGTTTATCCTTTCACCGCGCCGGCCGTGAGACCGGTGACCATGTTCTTGACGAGGAGGAAGTAGAGGAGGACGATCGGCACGGCAATGAAGACGGCCCCGGCCGCGAAGCGGGCGAATTCCGTCTCGCCGAGGCTCATGAGCCCGACGGCCACCGTCCAGTTGTCGCGTTTGGAAAGCAGCATCTTCGGGAGGACGAAGTCCGACCACGGCCAGGTGAAACTGGTGAGGGCCGTGTAGACGATCATCGGCTTGGCTAGGGGAAGGGTGATGGTCCGGAAGATTCGCCAGTCGTTCGCCCCGTCGATCCGGGCCGCTTCGTAGATCGAGGTCGGGATGGTGTCGAAGAAGCCCTTCTGGACGAGATAGCCCATCGGGGAGGTGCAGCTATAGATGAGGATGAGCCCGAAGATGTTGTCGACGAGGTGAAACTGGGTCATCAGGATGTAAATGATGGTCATCGACATGAAGGAGGGGAACATCCCGAGGATGAGGGCCCCTTTCATGAGAGGCCGCCTCGCCTTGAACTCGAAACGGGAGATGACGTAGGCGGTGAGGATGACCAGGATGGTCGAGAAGAGGCAACTGAGGACGGCGATGATGAGGGTGTTCAGCAGCCATCTGGGATAATCGTACATCGCCGTGTCGGTAAAGAGCTTGATGAAGCTGTTGAGGGAATAGTCCTCGGGGAAGAAGCCGGGAATTGAGTAGAGGTTCCCGGTCGAGGAGAAGGAAGAAAGAATCAACCAGAGGCACGGGAAGAGGAATATCCCGGCCACGACGATGAGGATGCAATAGGTGACCAGTATGTCGATGATCTTCTTCGTCTTGCCTTTCATCGGTAGGTGTCCTCCCGCTTGTAGGAGCCGCTCCGGACGTAGACCAGGAGCGAGATGGCCGAGGTGATGATGAAGATGAGCAGCGAGATGGCCGCCCCGATGTTGTAATAGTCCTTCTCGATCGAGAGGCGGTAGAGCCAGTTGATGAGGAGGTCGGTGTCCGAGGCGTTGAAGTAGCCTTCCGAGGTAATCCCGCCCCGGAGGAAGTAGAAGGTACCGAAGTTGTTGAAGTTCCCGATGAATTGGCTGATGAGGGTCGGGGTCGTCGCGAAGATGACGTAGGGGAGGGTGATGTCGAAGAATTGGCGGAGTTTGCTGGCCCCGTCGATGTCAGCGGCCTCATAGAGGTCCTGCTGGACGTTGGAGAGGATGCCGGTTGCCAATAGCATCGTCGTCGGAACGGTCAGCCAGGCGTTGACCAATAGTCCGATGATCCTCGCCGTCCACGTCGAGTCGAGACCGAGGAAGTCGACGATCAGTTCATCGTGGAGATGGCCGCTGGAGATGTAATAGTTGATCGGCCCGCTGGTCGAGAACATGAACTTGAAGGCAATGAGGGTGATGAAACCGGGGACAGCATAGGCCAGAATCGGAAAAGCCCGCCAAAAGGCCTTCCCTATCACGCATTTCTTCGCAAGAAGGAGGGCAAGCCCCAAACCGAGGAAGTAGTTGAGGAAGGTCGACATGACCGCCCAAAGGAGGTTCCAGCCGAGGATCTTGAAGAAGGTGTTCCCGATCCCGGTCGCCGAGAAGATGGTCACGAAGTTGTTGAGACCGACATAGTCGACCAGGTAGGTCGGTACCTCGATCTCGTCCCCGTAGTTCGTGAAGGCGACGACGATCATCATCACGATCGGGACGACGCTGAAGATGAGGACGCCGATGAGGGGAACGCTCAAGGCGACGGCCGGGAAGGATTTCCCACTCATCGCCGCCACGTCTTCCATGAAGGTTCGGGGCTTTTCGCCCTTAACGACGGTTAGGCGGACCTTGACCGCGCTTTTGAGGCTCATGACGTAGACGAGGAGGAAGCCGAAAACGATGAAGACGGTGATGATGCCCATGAGGAGAAGGACGATGGAATTGTCGCCCACCTTTCCCGACCAAGGGTCGGATTGCACCGTCCCGAGGGTAATGAGTCCGACGAGGGCATCGGCCCCGAAGAAGACCATGAAGACGACGAAGAGGACTTCGATGAGGAAGAATATTACCCCCTTCGCGTATTGTCCGTAGAGGACGTTCCCGAGCCCCATGAAGAGGAAGGAGAGGCGAACCTTCCAGTCGGTTTGCGACCAGAAGTCGAGGAAGCCGTCGAGGAGCGACTTGGCCTTGTTCTTGCACCTAAGAAGGAAGGCACGCGATTTCTCCCTGAGGGAAACGCCCCAGCGGGCAAGGAAGCTTTTCCGAGCGGCGTTCTCTTCCATGTTCAGCTCCCGAGGATCGTGATGGCCTCAAGGATTTGATTGCACATGTTGTCGAGGCCTTTTTGGAAATCCGCCTGGGTCTTGTATTTCTGGTCGGCCTCGGCCCGGGTTGGGTCGGTCGCCAGATCCTTGTTGAGGGTCTCGCCCGGGGTCCAGATCTGCCCGACCTCGGTAACCGAAGGCATGAGGGTGATGAGCCCGTCCTCGAGCCGCGAGAATATGTTCTCGGTGATTGCCGAGTTGCTAGCCTCGACGACGTCGTCCCGGCAGGGGGCGATGCCGAGCATCTCTTCCCGGAGCTTGACCATTTCGTAGGAGGTCGCGAAATTGACGAAGGCCAAGGCAGCCACCGGCTTCTCGGTGTAACTGGAGACGGCATAGCCGTTGACCCCGCCCATCGCCTTCATGTCGATGAGTTCCGGGTCTTCCTCGGAGAGGTCGCCGGAAGCGGGAAGTTTGGGAAGGTCGGCGATGACGAGGTTCTCGTTGGCCATCGTCTGGGCGTCCGCGGCGCTATAGCCTTCTTGCTGATAAGCGGCGACCATCTCGTTGATGAAGTTCTTGGTGACGTCGGGGGTGGTCATCGTTGCGAAGAGATCACCGCGGGCGAGCCCCCCGTAGCAGGTGGTGTTGATGGAATCGTCGACGCAGGTCGGGCCCATCACCTCGGCCAATTGCCGGATGATCCATGCCCCCTTCCAGGCCTCGCCCTTGTTGAAGCCGATATCGAGGGGGTTCCGCCCGTCGTTTCCGAAGACATAGGCCCCGTAGCTGAAGAGGTAGCCGGAGGAGAAATAGACATCGTAGAGGGCCTTCATGTAGCCCCGTTTGGTCGGGTCGGCCTCGTTGATGGCCTTGCTATGGGCATAGAGGGCGTTCCAGGTCTCGACCATGTCCGGGGTGCCGTTCCCGTTCTTGTCGCTACCTTCCGGGACCAAGTCCTTCCGGTAGAAGAGCATCGGGGCTTGGGCATTGACGGGAATGCCGAACGAGTAACGGATTCCGCCCTCGATCCCCTTGTAGGCGTTGACTGCCGCATCGGGGAAGTGGGAGTAGGCATCGATATTCCAAGTCGGGAGCGGCATGACGTGGCGCCCCTCGACGTATTTCATGATGACGTCGTTGGCTTGGTAGAGGACGTCGGGGCCATAGCCATACGGGCCATCCTCGGCGAGGTTGGAGTATTGGTCGATGTTGGCGTCGACCGCCTCGATGCCGTATTCGGCGTATTCCTCGTTGAAGGCATCGAGCAGCTCGTCCAGGTATCCCTGTTCCTTGGCCGTGTCGTTTTCGAGGACCTGGAGCTTGATGTTGGTCTCGAGTTCCCCCTCGAAGCGGTCGAAGACCGGGAGGTCGGCAGTGGCCTCGACATAGGTTTCCTCGGAGGCGCCGCCTCCTGAGCCTCCTCCGGTGGTCGTGGGCCCGACTGGTTCGCAAGCGGCGAGGGCGAGGAGGATGGTGGGGAGTAGGATTGCTTTCTTGTTCATGGTCAATACCTCCTAATCAGAAAGCCATACGGTTGAATTGCGTTCCCTACGTAGCCGCTTGAAATGGTGGGGCGGCCGCTGGCCTTGACGGGCACCTTGCTCAGGTTGACGAGGAGTTCATACCCGTTTCCGGAATCTCCCCTTTTGACATGAAGAAGGCCGTTTTCGGCGCTTATTGAGACCCTTCCAAAGGAAAGGGAATCGCTTTTACGTAGGGAAATCAATTGTTTGACAATGGTTTTGTGGGTGTTTTCCGCCTTTTCCCTTTCCCAAGGGAAACACCGGCGGGAGTCTGGGTCGTAGCCGCCTTCCATCGGAACCTCGGTTCCGTAATAGAGGCAACTCATCCCCGGGGAGAAGACGAGAATGGCCAATGCGGACTCGAGGGCCAGGCGGTCGCCGCTGGCCAAGGTCAGGAAGCGGTGGGTGTCGTGGCTATCGAGGAGGTTCATCATGTAGGGAGTGAGGGAGGGCCGGTAACGGAGCAGGAGGCCATTCATCCTGTCCGCGAGGGCCCTGGCATCTATCTTCTTCCGGGCCAAGGCCTCGACGATGGCGTATGTAAGGGGGTAATTCATCACCCCATCGAACTCGTCGCCCCTCAAGAAGGCGTGCGCGTTATGCCAATGCTCGCCGATGATGACGGAATCCGGATATGCCGACTTGATGCTCTTCCGGAAATCCTTCCAGAAGGCATGGTCGACCTCATCGGAAACATCGAGCCGCCAGCCATCAATCCCCATTTCGAGGTAATGGAGGGCCACTTTCTTCAAATAGTCCCCGCAGCTGGGGCAGAACGGATTGAGCTTGGGCATGCTCGGACAGACGGAGAAATACTGATAACCGCCTTCTTCGTCGAAGAAGAACCAATCGCGGTAAGGAGAATCCTTGCCACGCCCCTTCGCGTCGAGAAAGAACGGGGAACGGTCGGATATGTGGTTGAAGACGGCGTCGAGAATGATCCTGATCCCCTTTTCATGGGCCGAGGCTATGAGGGTCTTGAGGTCTTCTTCCTCGCCCAACTGGGGATCGATTTGCAAGTAGTCGATGGTGTCGTATTTGTGGTAGCTCGGGGAAAGGAAGATGGGGGTGAGATATATGGCGTTCACTCCCAGATCCTGGAGATAAGGCAGCTTTTCGACGATGCCCATGAGGTCCCCCCCGGCAAAGGAAGCCGGGGTCGGGTTGTCTCCCCACTTCAGGTTGATGTAGGAACGGTCCTTCCCTTTCTTCCCCTCGTGGAAGCGGTCGGGGAAGATTTGATAGATGACCGCCCGGTGGACCCATTCGGGAACCTCGACGGCGTCGCTTTGCCGGACATAGGAATATTGGAAGAAATCCTCGTAAGCCAAGGAGAAATCGTATTCGTCGAGGACCCCGCGCTCGCTATAGAAACAGTGTTCGTCACCGGATGTTATCTCGAAGACGTAGGCGAGGCGCGGATCGTTTAACTCGACGGTTGTCTCGAAATGGCAAAAAGGGCCGCTCACGGAAGCCAATCCCATCTCCTTTTTCAAACGGACGTCTTGGAAAACGTACTTCTTCCCGTAGTGAACGACTACCTTGGCGTCCTTATCCTCCTTCCCAAGGCGGAGCCGGAGGAAAAAGCGGTTGCCCGGAAGCGGCTCGGCAAACGCGGATTCGTTCAGATGGTAGATGGCTGTCCTATTCATATCGGTCCTGTCTAGCGAAGTGGCGCAAGCGGCCTTTCGAGGCGCCGGTGGAAAGGGAGACCGGCGCCTCGAGCGGAGGATGTCAGGCCGCTGGGGTGATGGTGACGATGCGGGAGTAGACGTTCAGTGAAATGTCGTATGTGCCGGCCACCAAGCACTTGAAGTTGAGGTTGCTTTCCGAAGCCGGGGCGAAGGCCAAGCCCTCGCCGATCGTCTCCGGGACGGCATAGGCGGTATTGTAGCTGCCGGCCTGATTGGACCAGCCCGATCCCGTCGTGGTGCTCCCGGCCACGAAAGCCGTGACGGCGAATTCGTCGCCAACCCGGCATTCAAGGCCCTCGTAGACGTAGGTGTCGTCTTCCGTTCCGGCACTCAGCTTGTAGGTGTCGAGAAGGTTGCCGTCGAGCTGGACCATGCTGGTACTCCAGTCGCCCGCCGTGGCCGAGGCCATCGTGCCGTTGATGTAGTAATCGTGGACGGTGAGAGTGGCGGCCGTATCGACGGTGGCCGTCAGGATCCCGCCGGTCGTCGGATCTTCATTCGGGTCGTAGGTGAAGGTATAGAGACCGGCGTCCTTGGCGAAGATGTTGGTCCCTTTTTCCGGGGCCACGAAGATGGCCTTGCTCTCTTCGGCGACGTTTTCCCAGTTGATGTAGATGTTCCCGGTGGTCTTGTTCCCGGAAGCATCGACGTTCAGGGTCGAGAACATGAATTCCTCGTTGGCTCGGAGGTAGATGGAGAGGGTGTGGTTGCCGGTCGAGCCGTCGTAGTTCATTTTGGTACTCGGATTGTAGAGATCCTTCCAAGCCGTGATGTTCGCCCCCTTGATGTAGTGCTCATAGGTGATGTCCGGTTTCTCGGTGATGGGATCCCCATTCCGCTTGATGGTGAGGTTGCAGAGATTGTTGATCTTGTCTTGCTGGGTCGTTGTCTCGTTTTCCACCGGATCGTGGTCGGGATAGGTCTTCAAGGTGATGGTGTAGTTCCCGTCCAGGAGGATGGTGATGTTGCTTTGACGGGTGTTTTCGGCCAAACCGCCTCCCCCTTCGACGATGCCCTCGAGTTCATCCATGTTGATGATGTAGCCGGCCCCGAACTGCCAATCCCACGTCGGAACCGGGTCGAAGCTCGTGACCTGGAAGCTGTCGTTGGCATAGAGATCCAAGGTGATGGCGAAGGTGTTCTTTTCCCCTTCCACCGGGTTGAGCTTGGCTTCATCGGTTGGGTTCTTGCCCCAGTCGTTGGTCGAGAGGATCGGCGAGGTACCCGAACCGGATAGATAGTAGACGCGCGTGTCTTCCTCATAGACGGAAACTGCCCCGAAGAGGGTCGTGTCCTCGGTGAAGGCGTCCTTGAAGTTGTAGACGCGGGAGAAGGTCGGGGTCAGGTACCAGCCGACCAGTTCGCCGGTTTCCGGGGTGTAGTCGTAACGCGTCGGGATCCCGCCGTCTTCGCCGAGGTCTTCGGTATGAACGACTTCGTCTGCGACGCGGAAGGTGACGGTTACAGTATTGTCCTCGACGGAAGAACTGGCCTCCGAGTCCGTCGTGCTTTCAGATGTGGTAGGTGTGGTGGTGGGGGTACAGGCTGCCAGGCCGATCAAGGCGGCCCCAAGCAGGAGACCCAACGCTTTTTTCTTCAACATGGTTTCCCTCCTTATGTGTGAACTTAAGCGTTTAAGTCGATTACAAGATAAAGCCGCTTCTCGGAATCTGTCAATCGGAAAATGAAAGCGCTTACAAAGTTTAAGTGGACGATAGCCGCTGCCCTCTTTTGAATATACAGAACATAGCAATAAAAGCGAGCGCGCGCGCGTAGCGAAGTTCCCTTGTTGCCGGAAATTAAGTTCGCCGCGACGGGAAAAGCGGCCATGGACGAGCACGGGACGGCCGCTCGCTACCAATCCCCACCGGCGGCAATTTAAAATGAAGGGGCTTAAGAGGAGGGAGAGACAATGGAACTAAGCGAAGCCTTGAGACGGCTCGGATTCGTCGCCCCGACGAAGGAAAAGCGCCTTTTTTCAATTCGTCACTGGAGCAAGAACCTCATCGAAGACGATTATGTCTTCTCGATTGACCGCTCCGTCGACAACATCGAGGCGGCCAAGGGGACCACGGTCTATACCACGGCCAAGTACGCGGGAAGTTTCATCTTCGAAGAAGGCGGGCAGCTCATCGCCCCGAACCTCATCAAGTGCAACTCGATCATCCTCATGCGTGGGGCGAAGGCCTATTGCCCGAACTTGAGGTACACCGAATCGGGATGGTTCGGGGAAAACGACTACAAGCGGAACGGAACCATCTACGTCGACGAGGGGTGTCTCATCTACGCCCCGCACGTGGCGGCCCGGGGCAAAGACGGGGCCGGGGAGTTCCTCAAGGAAATCCCCGATGGTCATTGATCCTTCTTCTTGAAGGGAATCCGCGGGGTCTTCTCCCACCCGAAACGGCCGTAGGAAGTGAAAGCGACCGTTAGGTAAATGGGGAGATAGGTGAGGTTGTATAAGGGCGAGAGGAGGACGAGCTTTGCCTTGCCCAGGAACCCAATCGGGAGGTTTTTTCGATCGGCCAGGACGGTGACGAGGTTGAAAAGCGAGAGAAGGAGATAGCTGATGGCCAGGGGAACGAGGAAAAGGAGAAGGGGATAGAGATAGGCGAGAAGCCCGAAGCAAGACACGAGGAGGAAAACAAGCCCGACGAAAGAGAAGAGGAAGGAACTCCCGAAGATCGCATAGATGGGAAACCGCCCAAGGAAATAGCCGAATTTGATCCAGCTTTTCCCCCTAGGGAATTTTTTCTTCCAGATGGCTTTCCGGAACCGCACGTGTACTTGGTCATAGCCTTTGATCCAACGGAGCCTCCGTCGGTAGGCCCCGCGCCAGTCGGTTGCTTCCTCGGTGTAGACCCGGGCATGGGGGTAATAGTACGTGCTCCAGTCTTTCAGCATGGCGTCGATCCCGAGTTCGTAGTCCTCGGTGAGGCTCCGATAAGGCCAGCCCCCGTTCATCTCGATGATGTCGTGACGGACCATCATCCCGGTCCCAACCGTCGAGACCGGGGCCCCGAGGAGGTTCCGCGCCCGGTTCCCGAGGTCGTCGACCTGGGTATAGGTGAGAGCGGTTGAGTCGGAGGAATATGATCTTGATTCCGGAAGGGATGAGAAAAAGTTCTTGATGAGCTTCTTCCCGATGACGATCTGCTTGTCGAGGGCGAGGGCATTGTTCATTTCGCTTAGGAAATCCTTGGCCGCGAGGTTATCGGCATCGATGAAGACATAGGCTTCGTAGCCGCGGTTCTTTTTCATGATGGCCTTGAGCCCCCCGTCGAGGGCCTCGCCCTTCGAGGTCTGCTCCGGAACGGATATCACCTCGGTCTTTGGGAAGCGTCTAGCCACTGCCCCCGTGGGATCGTCGACCCCGCCAACGACGACGTATATGTCATAGAAAGACTGGTCGTAGTCCTGTTCGAGGAGGGAAGCGAGGACCCCGGAAACGACTTCCCCTTCCTCACGGGCGCAGACGACGACCGCGAGACGGTTCTTCCTTGGATTCGCCACGTGTTTTACAGGCAAAAAGGCGGCAATGAAATATAGCAGGCGCGGCAGGTAAAAAAGGAAGACGAGGCCGACGAACCCGAGATAGACGTAAAAGATGATCCTCACGGCTTCTTCCATCAGCTTGCCCCTTCTTTGCCTAAGCGGGAAACGATTTCCATGGCAATGTTCTGGGCTCCGTTGACATCGGGGCAGTCCGCCTCCCTTTGCGTCATCCTCTCTAACTCAGCCGGATCATCGACAATGAGCCGGACAAGCGTTTTTCGGAGTTCGCCGGGTTTCTCGGCTTCATAGGCGTAGCCGCGGGAGACCGCGTAAAGGGCATTGGTTTCCTCCTGCCCCGGGAGATGGCCGGTAAAGACGATCGGGGTTTTCGCGGCGATGGCCTCGAACATGACGTTGGGGCCGGCCTTGGTCAAGAGGATGTCGGCCTCGAGAAGCCTCTTACCCATGTCGTTGACATAGCCGAGGACATTCACCCCTTCCCGGGGAGGGAGGTGCTTTTCCATGTAGAGGCGGAGACGAGTATCGCTACCGGTCACGATGTCGATGTCGACATCAAATGGATAGGCCGTTTCGATGAGTTTCAGGGTATGGCGGAACCCTCGTTGGCTCGGATTGACGAACAATAGCCGCTTACGAAGGCGCGGATTGTGGTCATTGGACTGTCCACCTTGGCGCAGGGAAACGGGAAAACCGGACAAAATTAGTTTTTCCTCTGCAAAACCGGCTTTGATGAAGGAGTTTTTCGCTTCAATGGTCGGTAGGAAGGTCAAATCCGCCTTCTTGCTTCGCCAGAGGCGGGAATGCTTCATTGGGTCAAGGAGGACTACGTAGAAAGGGACATTCCACGTCTTCCGGACGAGCTGGATGGCCGAATCGACGAAACAGGGGTGGAGGGAAACGACCAGATCAGGTTTTTCCTCATTAAGCAGCGCGAGGAAGCGGTGTTTGATCGCTGCGCTGAGGAAGAAGTTGGAAACGGGTCGAAAAAAGGAGGTGAATTCGAAAAAGACCTTCCAGAAAAAGCGAAGACGGGTCGTCATCGTGACATAGCCTTGTTCCCCACCTTCCCCGCCATAGCCGAGGAAGAGGCGGTTCGAGTCGTAATCGATGACCTCGAGCGTGGGATCCTTGGCCAAAAGGGCAGCCTTCACGGCGGTGGATGCACTTCGGTGTCCACCGGTTTTCCCGGCGGTGAGGAGGAGGATTTTCTTGCCCATGGCCGGGTTAATCGTCAGTAGTTCGCGATGGTGACGATCATGATGATTTGGATGATCCAGAAGGCCAAGAAGAAAGCCGAAAGGGCAATGGAAACCCACCCAAAGATTTCACCTGCTGTAGCTACGTGGTATTTGTGGTGCCGGCTGTTGAGAACCTGTTTGGCCTTCTTCGAATTGATGATGGCGAAGATGGCCATGATGAACCCTACGACGAAGACGGACAGGACATCGGAAATGGTTCCGAGGACGATGGAAATGACCGCGGCGTTCTCGGCCTCGATTATCTCCGGGAGGGGTCGATCGACATAGACGCGATCCCCATCGCGGAATTGGCCCTCATAGCATTCGGTTTCGTCTACCCGAGAGCCGCTCGCCTTCGATCCTTCCGTTCCGATATGGGAATCGAGAATGTCATTTTCTTCCATATTGCTCTCCTTGCTTATTTCCCGATGAACTCCTTTATTTTAGCATCGTAAGCCTCGGTATTGAGGGAACGGACGTGGGAGTGGCGGCCCCGCGGGAAAAAGACGAGTTCGCTATTCGGGTTCTTGGCCTTCTCGTAGATGGCCTCCCCGTCTTCGCGGTGGCAGAAGATGTCTTCCGTGCTATAAAGGAGGAGGATGGGGCACTTCAATTGGCCGACCGCGTCGATCGGGCGGTTGTCGTAGAAATTGACCCCGGTGTAGATCCGCCCGAGGAAAAAGGTGAGATTGAGCATCGGGAACGGCTTTTTCTTGTAGTGGGCGAAGTTGGCCTTGAACATGTCGTAGTAGGTGGTGAAGAGCCCTTCGGAGACGACTTTCTCGACCATCGGGTAACCGCGTTGCTCGAGTTTTAGAGCCGAGTAGACCGCCGTCGAGGCCCCGATGCAGAGACCATGGAAGAGGAAACTCTCGACGTGGAAGCGTGCGGCGACGTAATCGATCCAGGCGACGATGTCCCCGCTTTCCTTGAGCCCCCCGGTTTGGTATTTCCCGTCGCTTAAGCCATGGGCCCTCAGATCGACTACGAGGATGTTGTAGCCTGATTCGGCATAGGGTTTGGCAAAGTAATAGCTATAAAGGAGCGACTCGGTTCGGCCTTGGAGGAGGACTGCGCATCTCTTCGAGCCGTAGTCGATGTATTCGCCTTTTAGGAGAAGGCCATCGTGATTGATTTCAAGCGGGATCCGCTTATCGCCTTGGGCCTCGGCCCACTTGACCCCTTCCTCGAACATCCGGACTTGGTCTTCGTCCTTCTTGTTCGTGCATTCCCGGGTTCTTTTCTTTCTGGGGCTCCGGTAGACGGTGTTGTAGAAGACGACGTGGGGAACCAGGATCAGGAAGGCGAGCAGGTTGAAAACGGCGAAGGCGAAAACGACGATGAGGGTAATCGCCCACCACGGAAGCGGGATGGCGAGGAAGAGTGTCATAGGATGTTCTTGACGATGTTGTCGAAGACGCCCTTCTCGTAGGAGAGGTCGGTGATTTCGGTCCCGTAATAGAAGGCCGCGAAGAGGCCCGGCCCGCAGTTGATGCCGGTGTTCGGATAGATGTTGGCCACGATGACTTCGCGCGGTTTGATTTCCCTACGGATCAACTCGGCGGCCTTCTCGGCTTCCTTCCGACGGAGGGTCTGGGAGATGAAGACGACTTGCTTCTCCGGATGCTTGATGGTCTTCTTCATGTATTCGACGATGACTTTGTAGGATTTCTCGATGCCACTCACCTTGCCGAGCGGCTGGACCATGCCCTCAGGGCTGAAATCACCCATCGGCTTGATGCCGAAGATAGTGCCGAAGAAGGCCTTGGCATTGCTGATCCGCCCCTTGCTGGCGACGTAGTAGAGGTCGTCAATCGGGCCCATCTGGTGAAGGCAGTTCCTTTCCTTCTCGAGGAGGGCGAAATTCTCGTCGATGCTCAGCCCTTCCTCACGGTGCTCGGCGGCCCGGACGGCGAGGGTTCCGACCCCGAGGGAGTAGCGGCGAGAATCGAGGACGAGGACCTTCCGCCCCGGGTAGTCGGGAAGGACCTCACGCGCGGCCTCGACGATGACTTTGTAGACGGCGCTCATGGATCCTGAAACGGTGATCACGAGGAGGTCGAGTCCCTTGTCGAGCCAAGCCTTCATCCGTTCCTTGACGGTCTCGCCTCCGAGAGCGGCCGTCTTGTAGCCCTTCGGATTGGCCTTCAATTTCCGGTAGAAATCGTCGAAGTAGGCATCGTCGCGCTCATCGAGCTCGGCAATGATTTCCTCGCTTTCCGGGGTCGAGATGACCCCCCGGAAGTAATCGTCGATCCCGAAACGGGCCCTTAGTTCCGGCGAGAGGTCGCTGGTCGAGTCGGTGAGGATGGCGTAGGTCTTTTCCATGGATGGTGCTCCTTTTCTAGATGTCCAAGGTGAGGCGGTTGGCAAGGTCGAGGCAGTTGTTCATGGCCAACGAGTAGTCCTCTTGCCCGAGGACTTCTCTCGCATAGTCTTCGATTTCGCCCAGAGGTCTTGCTTGGCCTTCATGGGCCAGGACCCTTACTTCGGGTATTCGGCCCCCGGAGAAATGAAGAAGCGAGGTCAAGTGGACGTCGATTGCCTCTCCGGGCTGATTGACGGCCCGGCCGAACTCAATGACCCTTTCGTCACCGAGGTAGACCCCATAATGGTGGTAAGAGCCGATTCCGACGCGGATGACGTCCCCTTTCCGCGGTTCCTTGTAATCATAATGCATTTTGACCTTGGCTGCCTTTTCCCTTTTCAGTTCGTATAGGAGGCGGAGGCATTTCTTCTTGATTTCGCCGTTGAGCTCAGCGAGTTCTTCCCTGGAGGATGGGGTAATTTCTTTTGGGAGATAGATCGGCTTTCCGATCTTCAGGTGGAGGCGGCGGAAGAAGCCATAGGAGAAATCTGAGGAAACCGGGACGATCGGGGCCCCGCTTTCGAGGGCGATGAGGAGATAGCCCGTCTTGAATTCCCCGAGTTCATGAAGCCTCTTGTTTTTCACGTAATCACCTTCCGGGAAGACGAGGAGGCTCTTTCCCGAAGTCAGGAGGGCCCGGCTCCTTGAGACGAAATCGAATCTCTCGCCCTTGAGATCGACGAAGACGGCACCGGTCATGGCCATTAGGGGCTTGAATATCCTCAGGAAACCGTGGTACCAGTCCGCGGCCAGGAAATAGAGCCGCCGGAAGAAGAAGAGGTAGGCGATGCTGATTGCGTCGAGGGGGCTTTTGTGACCGGCGATGATGAGAGCCCCTTTGGGAATGGCGAATTTCTTCCCGCCCTCGTAAGTCACTTTCGTTTTGAAGAAAAGGAGGGCAAGCGGGGCTCCGAGGACAAGGGCGAGGTAGTACATGAAGGCCTTCATTGCTTTCCCTCGATTATTTTCAAGAAGTCGGCCGGGGTCCGCGGGGAGCCTTCCCTTTCGAGGTCGAGATGGACATCGAAGGTCCTCTCGATGCTCAGTAGAAGGGAGATGTAACCCATCGAGTCTCCGCCGAGATCGAGGAAGTAGTCGCTATCGGGTCCGATTTCCGCTTCTCTCCCAAGGCTATCGAGAAAGAGTCCCTCCACGAGGGAGAGGGTGGTGCTGCCCTCATTGGTCTTCGCTTTCCGCGTTTGGAGGGAGGAAGGTGCCACGAGGTTGACCTTCCCCTCCCGGATGGCCCGGCGGAGTTGTTCCCTCGAGACCTTGATCGCGTTCGGATTGGAGATGGGGTCGTAGGTGAGGAGGATGTCATGGACATTCTGGCCGTAGGGAATGTTGCCTAGGAGCGTCTTGGCCTTCTCCAGCTCGTCAGCGATGAGGGAAGAAGATAGCCCCTTCCTGTACTCGATTACCAGGGTCAGCTTATCGTGTAGCTCAAGGACCGAGAAGCGGGTTGCCAAAGGCAAGGCGAGTTGCCTTTCAATGAGGTCAGGAGAGACGTTTTCCCCGTTTTCGGAAATGAAGAGGTCGTTTTTGCGGCCGATTATGAAATAGGAACCGTTATGAGATTCGACGAGGTCGTTTGTCTTGAAGGCCGTCACTTCCTTTTCCCGCCCATCGAGATAGAGGATCTTCGAGGCGAGGCTAGTGCCTCTGACGAGGAGGGTACCGTCTTTTTCGAGGGTGTAGGAGACGCTTGGGAAGGGTGCCCCGATCGAGCCGTCGATTCGCGAGGAGAACTTCCTTGCAAGATTGGCCCCGGTAATCGAGATTTCGGTGGTGCCATAGCCGTTGAAAAGGGGATAGCCGATCGCGTTGATCGTCTTGAGGGCAACGGGATCGATGTAAGCCCCGCCGGAGATCATGAAGCACGGGGAATCGCCGAAGGCTTCCCTCCTTACTTCCCTGAGGAGGAAACGGGACAAGCGAAGGGAGAGCCTTGGGGCGAAATCCCCGACTTTGGCAATGAAGTTGACCGCTTTCCCGAATGACCGTTTCTTTTTCTCCCCGGCTCTTTTGACACCCTCCTCTATCCCCCGTTGGAGCTTATGGAAGAGGAGGGGTGGGGCGAACACGTGGGTGATTTCGTGACGGATGATGCTTGAACGGACCGTTTCGGGGGCGAGGTCCTTGAAGAAGACAATCGTCCGCCCGTAAAAAGAAAACCAGAGGTAGGAGACGATGAGGCCGAAAACGTGGAAGAAAGGGAGGATGGCCGCGACTTTGATGGCCCCGTGGTAGTCGTGCATGAACCAAGGATTCCCGCGGACGATTTCCTCGCTGTTTTCGATTTCCGCGGCCACGGCCCTCCCTTCGTAAACGGCGATTTTGGCCTCGAGGCCGGTGAGGGTCGAGGAGATGGCAAAGCGGTCGGCCCACCAAGCTGGATCGACTTTTCCCCCACGGGGGAAGCCGGTGATGTCGGGCCGTTGTTGATCTCGGTAATCGTTTGAAAAGGTGATCGTCTTCTTGATTCCGAGGCGGGCCAGGAGGCGGCTCCGGAGTTCAAGCGGGTAGTAGGAATTGATGAGATACGGGGAATAGCCGGCCATGAGGCTTCCCCAAAAGGCAATGATGAAGGAAGGGGAGTTGGGAAGGTCGATGCCGATCCATTCGCCTTCCATGGGTGGGAAAGCAGAACGGAGGTAGGAAGCGAAGGATTCGATTTCCACCCGGAGTTCGCCGTAGGTGGCCGTCTCCAGACGGAGATCGACGAGACGCTCGTAGGCCCTCATCCCCGCGTGGGCGAAGGATATCTCGAAGATGTCATGGAGGGTTCGCGAAGAAGACCTGAGGGCCTTCAAGTCGCGGGTGAGGGTGGCGCGGTAATTTTCCATTTGCCTTCACATTGCCCCGATGAGGAGGAGGGGATGTTCCTGGAGACCGGCGAAATAAGAGAACTCGACGTCGTCGCGCTCGGCGAAGAAGAAGGAGATCTCGTCGATGGTTTTTTGCTTGATGGCCCGGCCACCGAATACGACCATTGTCGCGAAGCCCTTGAGGCGCTCGGGAGAGAGGGAACGCCTGAGTTTCTCGACAAGTCCGTCTTGACCATCGAAGGCGAATTCAACGGTTTTGATCCGCCTGAGGACATCGAGCTGCTTGTCGAAGTCCTTGAAGGAACAATCGAACATCGAGGAAGCAAGCTTGAAGAAGGCGTTGGTAAGCCCGCGGCACTCGACGACGAGAAGGTTGTCATAATGACCCCACCAGCGTAACGATTTAAGGATGTCCTCGATCTTCCGGTCGGCGCTATAGACAACGAGGTTGCCCTCGAGATAGGGGCCGAGGAGGTTTTTGAGCTCCGCCTCGGTCGGGACATGGCCCTCCGGAATCGGGAAGGCAGCATCGGCCCCGAGCTGCTCGAGGATGGCGGCCGTCCCGGCCCCGTAGGTGAAGGCCACGACTGCGTAATCGAGATGCTTCCTGTTCTTGAGGCGGGCGAATTCCGGGGTCTCAAAGAGGTCCTCGACCTTCGTGAGGACGGTTTCGCCATATTTACTGAATTCCTTGATCACATCCTGGGGCCCATTGGTATGGACGTGGACCTTGAGGAAATCGCCGTTGATGGCCACGACGACCGAATCCCCATGCTTGGAGAGGATGTCGGAATAGTATTTTTTGCCCTTTCTTTCCTTCAGGCGGATGGTGAACTCCGTGCAGTAGCGGAAGAAGGTCAGTGGGTTGTCCACATCCGCCATCCTTCGTGGGAGGAGGCCGCTTTCCCGGCAATCGAAATAAAGGGAATTTCCTTCATATGACTTCTTCATCCCGTCGACGACGAGGTAGAAGCCGAGGGCCCCGCTGTCGACCACGTTGTTGGCTTCCAGGAGTTTCATTTGGGAATGGGTTTCGAGGACGGAGAGGAATACGTTCTCGCTGAGGAGGCTGAGGAAGTCGCCGATCCCTCCGTTTTCGAGAGCCGAGAATTTCTCGATTGCAAGCCTCGTTCCTTCGCGCATGACGGTCAGCATCGTCCCTTCCATTGGGTTGATGACGGCCGCGTAGGCCACTTGGTAAGCGTGGACGAGTGCCTTCATGAAATCCTCGAGGGTGATGAGGTCTTTGTCCTTGAGGCAGTCCTTGAGGCCAAGGAAGAACTGGGAGAGGATGAAGCCGCTATTCCCGCGGCTTTCCATCGACATGTGGGTTGCGAACGAGGAAATGGTCTCTCCGGCGGTCTTGTTCTCCTCAATGGCCAATAACCCCTTCCGGAACGTCCGCTTCATGTTCGTCCCGGTATCCTTGTCGCTCACCGGGAAGGCATTGATGTCGTTAAGGTAGGTCTCGTTGTAGGAAAGGCTCGCAAAGGCCGACCGGAGCATCCGGTAAAGCCTCTCTCCGTCAATTGTCGTTTGTTTGATTTCCATTGTTCCCATTGGTCGTTACCCGCCGTTTGTACTCTTTTTTCAACTGCCCCATCATGTTTGCCCGGGCGATCGTCTCGAAACAGAAGCCGAAGAGCCGATCACCCATGAGATGAACCATGAAGGAAGCGATTTTGACCCCGAGGGCTTGGCCCTTGGAATGCCAGACTGAACCGTAATGGTGGATGCACATGCTCCTCTCGGTCAATTTGGTTTCCCGAGTGATGTAGTGCTTCGGGAAGAAGTAATCCCTTGTGAGGATGATGCCGTTATCGGGCAGTTCCCGTTTCTTCCCATCGAGTTTGATCTTATAGAGCCGCTTCAGGGAAGCCGAGAAATTGAGGACGCAGAGCATGTTGCTCTTCGTATTGATTGGGGGGCAGGGCTGTTCGTAACGGCTGTAGGCCTCGGCGATGAGGGGATGGCCCTTTCTTGCCCCGAGAACGGCGCAGCCGCACCAGTAGCCTGTTTCGTAGCCGATGAAGAAATCGTATTTTTCGACCAATTCATCGAATGGTTTCAACACCTCGACATCGGTATCGAGGTAGATGCCACCGTAGTTGAGTAGCGCCCAACTCCGGATGACATCGGCAGCCAGCGCGTAATTCCTCGACTCTATGGCCTTCTTTACCCATTCGTTGCTAGCGATATCGAATGTCTGCTCGTTCCACTCGATGAATTCGTAGTCCGGATGGAGTCTTTTCCAACCTTCGATGAAGGAAGCGAACCGTTCGGGGAGAGGCGTCCCTCCTAACCACACATAGTGGATTCGTCTTTCAATCACGGCAGATATTTTAGTTAATGGCCTCGGGCCATTCAAACAAACGCAGCGATTCCGATTGTCTTGGCAAAGATCATGAACCATCTTCCTTTGACGCCTGAACGACCGAACTTAATGGAGGTCGACGGGGTATGTGGATACTTTGATTGCGTTCGGGTGGGAACTAAATCGAATAACCTGAAGTTGAAAACGCCGCAAAAATAAGGCCTTTTTGAGGAAAACTCGATGAACCATCTTCTGTTCCAACACCTGACCAGGACGGCTCCCGACCAGTTTTCGAAAGGTACTTAACAAAACGAATGGAAGCGCTTACAATAAAGGCGGACAAGGAGCGCCACCTCTTCTCTCGGGCATGTCGTATCGGGCGCTCCGTTACCTCCTTTCGGGAAAGGGCCAAGTGAGGGGAAAAGCTTGGCCCTTTCTTGCGGATTCCCTACCTTGGTAGGGAGCAACTACGAAGGTATAATGTCTCGGCATGAGCAGGCTGTTGAAGAACATACGGATTCTATCCTTCGTCTTGTTGGGCGCTGAGGTAGTGATCTTCGCCGTTCTCGGCGTCTTCTGGTATTTCGATTTCTTCTCGATGAGAAGCGTACCCAACATCGAGGTCTATTTTTATTTCGTTTTAGTCCTCGCCCTCGTCGTCGATAGCGCCTTTTTCTGGTTTTCGTTCATGAAGATCAACAGGCTGCGTTCCAAGAACGACCTCGATAGCGCCGCCCTGGTCGGTGGCGACGTCCAACGGGCCTTCGACTTCGGTTCTATCGGACTCGTCGTCGTGGATTCAAACGACATCATCATGTGGACGAATTCGCTCTTTTCCGACCGTCAGATGGATCTCGTGGACACATCGGTATTCAGTTGGCAACCATCGCTGCGTGACCTCGTGAATGCTCCGGTGAACAAGGTCATGAAGGTCGAAATCAAGGATTCGGTCTATGACGTTAAGTACATTTCTGAAGCCCGGCTTTTCATCTTCCGCGACGTGACCGATTACGAAAACATCCTCAACTACTCAAAGGAGCAGGCCACTGTCCTCGGGGTCATCATGCTTGACAACTATTCCGATTCGGCCTCTGACACCGACGAATCGGCTGACTTCGTCAATAAGGTGCGTTCCCTCATCACCGATTATTGCCGGGACAACGGCGTCCTCCTCCGCCGGGTCAAGGCCGATACTTACTTCGCTGTCTGCAATTACGCGAGCCTTGCCAAGATGGAAGCCGACAAGTTCTCCCTTCTCAACGATGTCCGTGAAGCGGGTCAAAAGGAGAGCAAGCCGATTACCCTCTCGATTGGCTTTGCCCACGACTTCCCCGACATCGCCAAACTCAACGAGATGGCCGCCGATGCGGTGGATGTCGCCCTATCCCGCGGCGGCGACCAAGTGGTCGTCAGCCAATACGGCCACGACCTCCGTTTCTTCGGGGGGAAGACGGCTGCGGTAGAAAGTCCCTCGAAGGTTAAGGTCAGATCCTTTGCCGATTCGGTCCTTTCCCTCATCCGGAGCGCTTCCAACGTCTACGTGATGGGTCATGCCGACATGGACATGGATGCCCTCGGCTCTTGCCTCGGTATCATGGCCGTCTGCGAGTACCTCGAGAAGAGCTGCAAAATCGTCTACAACCAACGCCTCGTCGAGAAGAAGACGCGCCTCGCTTTCCAGAGCGCCTTCTCCAGGGAAGAGGCCGAGAAGATGACCTGTCTCCCCGACGATGCCCTCAATTCGATTCGAAGCGGCACCCTCCTCATCGTAGTCGACGTCTCGGTTCCGGCGATGGTTATGGCTCCCAAGCTTTTGGAAAAGGCCCGGAAGATCATTGTCATCGACCATCACCGGCGCGGCGACCACTTCATCGAATCCCCGGTCCTCTCCTACGTCGAGCCTTCGGCTGCTTCGGCCTCGGAACTCATAGCCGAGATGACGCGTTACGCGACGGCCAACCCCCCGATTACCATCAAGCCGGCCTATGCGACCATCATGCTCTCGGGAATCTTCCTCGATAGCAACTTCTTCAAGGCCAAGGCCACCGGGAAAAGGACCTTCGAGGCCTGCGAAATCCTCAAGGAAAACGGCGGGGACAATGCCTTGGCCGACGATTACCTCAAGGACGAATTCGAGGAATACTCACTCATCACCAAGATCGTCTCGACGATGCAGACCCCACAATACGGCGTCGTCTACTGCACTTCGGAAGACCGGGATATCATCGAACGCTCGACTCTTTCGAAGGTTGCCAATCAGCTCATGCAGATCAAGGGCATCAATGCCTGCTTCGTCATCGGGAAGACCGATGAGAAGACAACCCGCCTGTCCGCCAGAAGCGACGGGACGGTCAACGTTCAGTTGCTCTGCGAGAAAATGGGTGGAGGCGGCCACTTCACGATGGCCGCGGCCGCTTTCGCCAATTCGACCGTCGAAAGGGTGGTCAACACCTTGACCGTAACCCTCGACGATTACCTCGATCAAGCGCGGAACAGCATCAACAGGGAAGGAGACAACTGAGATGGAAGTCATATTGTTACAGGACGTCAAGAAAGTCGGTAAGAAAGGCGAAACGGTCACTGTGTCAGACGGATATGGCAACAATTTCCTCGTGAAGAGGGGATTGGCCGTCATCTCGACCAAGGGCTCGCAAGCCCAATTGGCCCTCGATAACGAAAAGGAACTGGAACGCCAGAAACTCCTCAAGGAGGAGGCCGAGGTGCTGAGTAGGCGCCTCGAGAACATCAACGTCGAATTTACCGGAAAGGTCGGAAACGACGGGCGGATGTTCGGCTCCATCTCCCCGAAGGAAATCGTTGCCGGGCTCAAGGAGCAATGGGGCATTGAAGTCGACAAGCGCAAATTCATCGACAAGTACCCGGCCAATGCGATTGGCTATACCCGCCTCCGGATCGAACTCTACAAAGGTCCTTACGGGCAGGTCATCGGAACCGTCAACGTCCACATCTCCGAGGAACGGAAATGAAGTTTTACGACCGGGTGGGAAACGTCGAGGCCGAGCAATCCGTCCTCGGGGCGATGCTCATGAGCCACGAGGCCGCGAGCTACGGCCTCGGTTCTTTGACCGTCGATTCCTTCTCGAACCTCGAACCGCGCAACCGCCTCGTCTTTCAGGCAATGGTCGATCTTTCCGAACAAGGCAAGCCAATCGACGTGCAGCTCGTCATCGACCGCCTCATCAACGCGAAAACCTATGACGAGGCCGGAGGCACCGATTATATCGACGTTCTCATCGAAAGCCGGATCAATCCCGACAACGTCGACCATTACGTCAAGATCATCCGCGACCAGCATCTGCTCAGGCAGTTTCTCATGAAAATGGACGAGATCGAAAACGATTTCGCCGAGGGTAGTTACGAGGATGTGGGAGCCTTCCTCAGCCGTTCCTCGGATGCCTTGGTCGAGATAGCCGCCAAGCGGCAGGTCGGCGAATTCATCGACGCGGCCACCGTCGCCGAAATCGTAAGGAACCAGATCGACCAGGAATCCCGCTACGCCAACCGTTACCTAACCGGCATCGACACCGGCTATACCCGTCTGAACAAGATCACCCACGGCTGGCAAAAGGGCTCCTTGGTCATACTGGCTGCCAGGCCATCGGTCGGAAAGACGGCCTTGGCCATCAATTTCGCCTACAATGCCGCGACCTATCGCCAGGGGGGCTCGGTCGCCTTCTTCTCTTGCGAAATGGACAACTCCTCGATCATGAAGCGTCTCCTCTCCGCGGTGAGCAACGTCGAAAGCGACCGCATCCAAACCGGGAACCTCGATGCCAAGGATCGGGAAAAAGTTGCTGCCGGGATCGAACTCATCAAGAAGACGAACATCTATTTCGACGACACCCCCAATGCCCTCATCGGGGACCTCGTCGCCAAGGCCAAGAAACTCAAGGCTGCCCACGAGGATCTGGGCCTCATCGTCATCGATTACCTCAACATCCTTTCGACTGCCGAGAAATACGAGAGCAAGAACGTCGAGATCGGGAAAATCACCAAGGACCTCAAGGAGTTGGCCCGCACCCTCAAGCTCCCGGTCATCTGCCTTGCCCAGATCAATAGAAAGGCCGATGACAACAGCGACGGCCGCCCCTCGTTGGCCAACCTCAAGGACTCTGGCAACATCGAGCAGGATGCTGACCTCGTCCTCATCCTTTCCCGGAGTGACTACGGACGGAAGAAGAAGGACCCGACCCCGGGCAGTTACATGGACAACCTCAACCAGCAGCTCGAGGCCAACCGGAAGGCCGGGAAGGACAGGGCCTCGATGTCGATTGCCAATTTGGAGATTGCCAAGAACCGTAACGGCCCGACGGGGGACGTTACTCTCATCTTCAGCAAGTCCTTCTCCCGTTTCGACAACCCGAGCCTCGAGATGGAAAAGGAAATCGCGGCCGCCAGCGGGAATCCCCTATTGGACGAGGAATGAGTTTCACTCTCCTTTCCATTGCCTCGGGGAGCAAGGGCAATGCCACTTTGCTTGCTTATGACGACGCCCTTTTCCTCATCGACATGGGAGTTTCCAAGAAGGCGCTCAAAGAGGGGCTTTCCTCCCTTGGCAAGGAAACCGCCGACATCGATGCCGTCTTCTTTACCCACGATCACAATGACCACATCAAGGGAGTCCGTTACCTTCCCCCTGGCCTCGATTTCTATGCCGGGCCCTCCGCGGTCCCTTATCCACACCAAAGCCTCTGTCCCGGGGATGAGGTATCCATCAAGGGCGTGACGGTAACCGCGGTCGCGACTTCCCACGATGCCCCGGATTCCCTCGCCTATGTCTTCCAATTAGGGGAGGATAAACTTTCATATGTCACCGATACCGGGTATATCCCCAGCAAAACCCTTCCGTTTTTGCGGGATTCTACATTTTTCTTCATTGAATCCAACCACGACCTCGACATGCTCAAGTACTCAGGCCGACCGCTGAGCCTCATTCGCCGAATAAGAGGAAGGAAGGGCCATCTCTCCAATCTCCAGTGCACTCAATACCTCTCTTCTCTTGTCGGAGCGGCAACCCGGAAGATCGTTCTCGCCCATCTCAGCGAGGAGTGCAACGACGAGGCATTGGCCATCGCGGTCGTTTCGGAAGGGCTTAAGGAAAAAGGGCTTGATTTGACCGGAATCGAAATCTCTGCTGCCCGGCAATGGGAAATGAGGAGCTGGGAATGAAAATCAAGCTCATCGCGGTCGGGCGCCTAAAGGACGCCTATCTCCGGGCAATGGTCGACGATTACAAGACCAGGATCGGGAGATTCGCCAAACTGGAGATCGTCGAGATCTCAGACCAACCAAATCGTCCAGGGGAAGAGGAGAAGGCGAAGGGCATCGAATTCGAACGGGCCGGTCGCTATATCAAGTCCACGGACTATCTTGTGGCCCTCGATGCCCGGGGTCGGGAAATGTCTTCCAGGGAACTCGCGCCCTTCCTCGAGGAAGCGGCCGTGAAGGGGAAAGGGGAAATCGCCTTTCTCATCGGAGGGAGCCTGGGGCTTCATGAAAAAGCCTTCGAAAGGGCTGATTTCGTCTGGTCGTTCTCGCATCTTACCTTGACCCACGGATTTGCCAGGGCCCTTTTGCTCGAACAGGTCTATCGGGCCTTCAAGATCAAGGCCGGCGAACCATACGACAAGTGATTAAAGGAGGCCGACGGCCTTCATGGCCTTTTCCCAGCCGTCGTCGTCGATGTCCGTGGTCACTAGGCCGGCCGCTTTTTTGGCCCCATCGACCCCGTTGCCCATGGCAATAGAAGTCCCGGTGGCCAATAGCATGTCGACGTCGTTGTTCCCGTCCCCGATCGAAAGGGCGTTTTCCATGCTCCAGCCGTAATACTCGAGGACGGCTTGTATGCCCTTGGCCTTGTCGCTATCGCGGGGCATGATGTCGACCGCGTATTCGTCCCACCGGGCCGCTTTGCAGTTGCGGAGGTGGGGGAGGAAGAGATCCTCGTCGAACTGGTCGCAGAAGGCAATCATCTGGAAGACCGTCCGGTCATAGGGAATGGGGAATTTCCGGGGTTGGGGGAAACGAGTCCCGTATTTGGCGTGGGCATCGATGACCCGGTCGTCGATCATGTTGATGTGCCCCTCGCTTTCCTCGATGAGGGTCAACCCGAATTTGAGGCGATAGGAAAACTTGATCATCGCGTCGACGACGTCGGAGGGAATGGGATATTTGTAGATGAGGACGTCCCCGACGGCCGCGCAGGCCCCGTTCATCATGACGAGGCCATCCGGTCGGAGGATGTCGAGAACCCCGCTTTTCCTAATGAGGTAATAGTTGCGCCCGGAAGAGAGATATACCTTGATGCCCTTCTTCTGGAGGGCCTTCACGGCCTTCACCGCGGAGGGGGGGATCCGGTTGCTGACATGGGAGAAAAGGGTGCCGTCGATGTCTGAGAAGACGATTTTTATGTCCTTTTTCGAAATGATGTTCTCCACTGGCGGCTTCCCTTGACTATTATTATTGCCGATAAATCTATGCTTTACCCCGAGTTCAGTCAATACGAAGAGTTCTTTGACGAGAGTGCGCCACTCGTGCATGCCTACAAAACCAAGGGAGGTCACGTCTTCTACGTGGAACCCGGTTTCTACGAGGGTCTCATCGGTTATAAGGAAAAACGTTACGACCGCTTCGACGAGATCATGAAGGGAATTGACGAGGTAGTGAAGAAGAACCCGCGGGTCGTTTTCACGGGGAACTTCGAATCGCCGTTCCTTGAGAAGGACGGTTTTGTCTACCGGGAAATCCAGGACATCGCCGACCCCCTCCTCATCTATGTCGAGGACAAGAGCCGCGGCAGCGACTACGGGGATTGAAAAACCGGCCATGGGGCCGGTTTTATCGAGTCAACAAACCTCAATCACTGGCCGTACTGGGGCCGGAGGCTCTTCATGCTCATCCACATGATCCGCATGCCGAAGAGGAAGATGAAGAAGAGGATGGCCCAGCTTGGGATGATGAAGGAGAGGATCATCCCGAGGAGCGCCGGGGTGAAGGAAGCCCAATAGGCGATTTTCTGTCCGTCCCAGAAGGAGTAGGTATTGAAGGGGTTCCGCTTTCCGCGGGTCATGAGGAAGACGGTGAGGCCGAGGATGAAGGTGAGGGCCACGAAGATGGCGGCCGTGATACCCAGCATGCTGAGGGCATTGAGCATGATGGCGTGGGCAGCCCCGTCGTGGAAGAGGGTCTTCCAAGATTCCCGGACCTCGTTTACGTAAGCCCGCGGGTTGCTTTCATAGGAATTGACATAGGCTCCGCCGGAAATGCCCTGGTTGGCGAGTTTAGCCAAGGAAACACCTTCGAGGGCAGCCGAATTCCAAGATCCGGAGACACTTCCGAGGATCGAGTTGGCCGTCGCCGGATCGTAGTTCGGTCCCTTGTAGAGGACGAAATCAGTCTCCGACATTACCATGAAAGTGGTGGTCTTCGGGTTGTAGGTGCCGCCACCCTCGATTGAGTAGCTTTCGCGATCGAGGACGTTCTCTGCCGCGTATTGGGCGGCCGTCTTGGCGTGATCCCCGATGTAATAGACGGCGAAGTCGTAGGTGATGACCTCGCTATAGGTCGGGGTCGTGGGTTCGCTCGAGCCTTCCTCGGCGGCCGGGATGTCAACGACGTGGTGGACATAGGAATGAAGGTATGCCGAGGGGGTGGCATCCCCATAGTTCTCTTCCCATTTGCCGTCTTTGTCGATCAGCTTCCCGTTCTCGACGACGAGTTCGATTCCGCGGGCATCGAGTTCCCGCGAGAACTCGGTTAGGGAGACGTCGAGGCCGTGGGTTGGGTTATCGAGGATGACCCCGCCCGACTGGCTGAAGCCGGAGACCATTGTCGGGATGAGGGAGATGACGATGGCGAGGAAAGCGACGATGAGAGGGCCGTACCATTTGGCCTTTCTCCCCTCGACACAGGCATCGTTGCTATATAGCGTCTTGAGGAAGAAGCGGATCTTGGGCCAGGCCTTGGACCAAAACGAAGGCTTCTTGCCGCCTTTGGGGGCCGAAGCGACTTTTTGGGCTTTGATTTTCTTTTTGTTGGACATGTCTACACCTTTTCGTGGCTAGGTAACAATATACCAATGCGGAGGGAAGCACAAAGGAAACCCGCTATAAGCGGGCTTCCTCGATGGTACCTAGGGGCCCAGATACGACCAGCCAAGCCTTTCGGCCGCAATCTTTCCCAATGGCCAAACGGGGGAGTTTAATCCGGTTTGCCACTTGATATAATTTAATCCCTCGCAAGAGGGAACCAATCATGGGGTCGTTCTGGTTTTGACGGGGAATGATTCCGGCTTGGACTGCAGTGGCGTGGCGAGCCTTAACGCCGACCAACAATAACTGACAACAGTTATCTCTATGCGAAGCCCGCGATGCGTGCTTCGTACGCTTGCGCCTAATCAGGTAACCTACGGGCTCCTTGGCTGAGATCCAAGGGCAGCGCGTCCCCCTCCCATTTCGTGCCTATTGGAAGGTGAGGGCGTCACAACAAGGCAATAAGCGTCGATCCTTGGCTGAGGAGAGACGACGAAAACGCGGTCCAGCCTCGCCCTTCCGGCCTCGGCTATCTCGGTCGGGTGGGTCAAATCCTGACTTAGCCTAAACTGTAGGCGTTCTCGTCGGGTCTTCCTCGGACAGGAGTTCGATTCTCCTCGGCTCCACCATATGATCGGTAGAGGGCTGACAATACCTGTGTCAGCCCTTTTTCTTTTGGTTATATGGGATTGGTTTTGGTCGAACAGGCCTAAGCTTCGATTTCCGGTGCGCTCGAAAAATCATCTTTTTCTCCCGTCAGTCAAAGTAATGAATCAACGGAGTCTCGTGTGCTGGGCGACCATTCGGGTCACGGCAAAGTGCCTAGGCTCTTTTTTCATAACTCATTATAACTTTTTAAATTCATCATAACTTGTTATAACTTCTTTGGGCTCTGATAGTCCTTCCGAAATTCGCCTATTTCGTCTTCAAGAAAACATCGAATCGTGGGAGCGCGAATTGCACATAGCCATAGCCTGGTGAGTAGAGTACCCCCTCTTTGATGAGTTCATCCCGGTAGTTGCTTAAGTATGAAGTGGTCTTTCCCAGTTTTATCCCGAGATCCGAAATCTTTATTGGCCGGTCGATTTCGATTGCTTTAAGAATTTTTTTGGCCATCGGACTTCTTTCAGAAAAGAGTTTCTCATAGACAAACTCCCCTAATTGCTGGTCGAATGCCAAAAGAACGTCTCTATCAGCTTTTGTCTTGCGTTTCTCGAATAAATAATATCCGAGGACTTGATAGGCATAGGCGTATCCTTTTGTGATTTTCGCCAAGGCCAAAGAGCAATCCTCATCCACTTTAAGAAGATCCATGTATTTTGTAGCGATCGAACCTATAGGCAGCGGTCCAATGGGAATCCGCGGAGCGCGATAGAGGAAGGTAAGGGATTTGTTGTTGCGCAGACTTGAGATATTCTCATAAAGCCCAGTCATTAATAGGCGCATTTGGTATCCCTCACCCAGTAATGAGGCATAGCCTTGAACGAAGTATTTCATGGCATTGCTGTTATCGATCTCGTCAATGATTACCAAGACTTTTTTGTTCTTTTTCTCCAAATAAGCAAGCAACCTTTTCAAAAGAGTCATTATGTCTGATATCGGCTCTTTACCCTGTATCGTGATCCCGAATCCTTTGAAAGAGACAGAGAATTCGCCCTGCAGAAATAGGTGCCTAAGCTTTCCCTGCGAATAGATTTCGGCGGCTACGGCCTCCAAGATATGGTTTTTGGGACCGATATTGGCGACGATCCAATCGTCTTTAGCCCGCAGCTGATTGGCAATGGAGTACATGAAAACCGATTTTCCACTGCCGCGGGGACCAGTGAGAACGTAAACGTAGTTTGCTGGATTATCGGTGGAAAAATCGTCGATGATTTGTGCTCTATCGCGCAATCTATCGATGAAGTTAGCCGGTTCCATTCCGAATGTAAGTGAAAAAGGATTATTCATACTCGATCCTCGGAAAGCATTATAACTCACTATAACTTTCAAATTCCATCATAACTCTTTATAACTTTTATTGATTAATCTTGAGTAAGTCTTTCGTTCGTGGTCTTCTTGTTCCCGTATCGTACAGGAGCCAAGAATGTCGATTCTCCCATGGCCGAAAGGAATTGACGCTGGGAGAAGGTGAATCAATAAGCCTCGCGACATCGCGGTTTATTCCCTAAGCGGCATGCGGTTCAAGACGGGCTAACAGAAAGTCGGTTTTCGCCTATCTCACTTCAAGTTTTAAGTAGAAAAATGAGCACTTTAATAGGGTTTTGCCGGTGTTTCTAATCGCTTTCCTCTCGAGTTTCCAACTGTTTTCTGCCAGCGGGAAGCCCCGGTCTATAATTGGCCGAGTCAAGGGGAATAAGGTGTTTCTTGCGTCCACGATTGAAATAGGCTCCGCCTTTGAGGTGCTACTCCCGGTTGCCCTCATTCTCATTTCTGCCAAACTCATTTCCATATTTCTGTCCAAGTTCCACATTCCCCAGGTCATCGGCTTCTTGTTGGCCGGGTTATTGGTGGGGCTCATTACTTTCATTCCGGGAGAGAGAGGGAATTCTCACACCATATACTTCCGAGGGCATCAACATTCTTGCCAAATTCGGGGTCGTCCTCATCCTCTTCAGCGCCGGTATCGAAACCAATGTGAAACAGATCCAGACCGTCGGGAAGGCTTCATTGATCATCACGTCCTTGGGGGTGATCGTACCGCTCCTATTCGGATTCCTCTCTGCCTTCCTATTCCTGGAATTCGGGGGAATGGGAACCGCCTTCCTCGCCGAAGGCGTTGACCCCATCTATAGCGATATTTTCTATGGGGTCATCCTTACCGCGACTTCGGTTTCAGTGACCGTTGCCGTCCTCAAGGAGCTTGGGAAACTCGAAACCCCGGTCGGTTCGGCCCTCGTCGCGGCCTCGATCATCGATGACATCATCGGCATCGTCATCCTTTCCCTCGTCCTCTCCCTTTCGGGCACGACCCAAGGCACCAGCGACTTCAACCTCCTTGGATTCGTCATCTCTTCCTGTGGGGGCAACCTGAATTCCGTCACCGAGGTCATCGTCATCGTGGCCAACATGGCGATTTTCTTCCTCATTTCATTTGGATTGGCATTCCTTATCAGGCGGTTCTTCAACTGGTTGGGGAAAAAGTCCCGCATCATATCCGGATTCCGATTCTGGCCCTCGCCTTCGCCTTTCTTTGGGCGTACGTGGCCCAGGCTTTCTTCCAGATCGCCGGCATCACCGGGGCTTACATTGCCGGGCTCATGCTTTCACATACCGTCCCGTCTTCTTACATCGACCATCGGGTCGAAACGACCAACAATGTCTTCTTCGTGCCGATCTTCTTCGCCTCGGTTGCCATGAAAATGTATCAAGCCGAGTTTTCCTTGAACGATTGGCTATTCATTGTCTTCGGCCTCTCATGGATTCTCCTTGGGATGCCGTCGGGGCCGGGACGGGCGCCTTGCTGGGCGGTTTCAAATTCAAGGATTTGCTCCGGATCGGCATCGGGATGATGGCCCGGGCCGAGGTGCTCATCGTCACTACCCAAACCGGGATCGACGCCGGGCTCGTTTCCCCTTCCATCATGCCATTTGCCCTCATCCTCATCGTGGTCACCTCCTTCCTTACCCCGATTCTCCTCAAACTGCTTTACCGGGACAAAGGCGGTTCGAAGGTTGATTCCGTCAAGGAGATCGAAAGCCCGGTTTCAGGAACGGCAGCAGAATAGATAGCGAAAAAGGCGGCCGGCAGGGGCCGCCTTTTGAACGCTTGGGTCTTATTTCCCGAGGTTGTAGAAGGCTTTGATGCCAGGATATTTGGCCGTGTCGGCAAGTTCTTCCTCGATGCGGAGGAGCTGGTTGTACTTGGCAATCCGGTCGGTTCGGGACATCGAGCCAGTCTTGATCTGACCGGCGTTGAGTGCCACGACGAGGTCGGCGATGGTGGTGTCCTCGGTCTCGCCGGAACGGTGGGAGACGACGCAGGTATAGCCATGCCGCATCGCCTTTTCACAGGTGTCGAGCGTCTCGGTCAGGGTGCCGATCTGGTTGAGCTTGATGAGGACGCTGTTGGCGCAGCCCATCTCAAGGCCCTTCTCGACGTACTTGACGTTGGTGACGAAGAGGTCATCGCCGACGAGCTGGACTTTCTTGCCGAGGCGGTCGGTGAGTTTCTTCCAGCCTTCCCAGTCGTTCTCGGAAAGGCCGTCCTCAACGGTGATGAGGGGGTATTTCTCGACGAGGCCGGCAATGAGGTCGATCATCTCGTCGGAGGTCTTCTTTCCCTCCCCCGACCGCTTGAGGTCGTAGAGACCGGTGGCGCTGTCATAGAACTCGCTGGAGGCGACGTCCATGCCAAGGTAAATGTCCTTGCCCGGGACGTAGCCAGCGGCCTTGATGGCCTCGACGAGGAGTTCAAGCGGTTCCTCGTTGTTCTTGAGCCCGTTCGGGGCAAAGCCGCCTTCGTCACCGACGGCCGTGACGTCACCGCGGTCTTTGATGATCTTCTTGAGGGCAGCGAAGGTCTCGGCACCCATCTGGATGGCGTCCTTCAGCGATTTGGCCCCGACCGGCATGATCATGTATTCCTGGAAATCGACCGAGGAATCGGCGTGCTTGCCGCCGTTGATGACGTTCATCATCGGAATCGGAAGGCTCTTGGCGTTCGGCCCGCCGATATAACGATAAAGAGGAATGCCGAGGTAGTCCGCGGCCGCCTTGGCCACCGCGAGGGAAACGCCGAGGATGGCATTGGCCCCGAGGTTGCTCTTGGTGTCGGTCCCGTCGAGCTTGATCATGAGGTTGTCGATTTCGACCTGCTCCATGACGTTGAGGCCGATGAGTTTCGGGGCAATGATCTTGTTGACGTTGTCGACGGCCTTGAGGACGCCCTTCCCACCGTAGACCTTCTTGTCGCCATCGCGGAGTTCGAGGGCTTCGCGCTCGCCCGTCGAGGCGCCGCTCGGGACCGCGGCCCGCCCGAAGGCCCCGCTTTCCGTGGTGACTTCGACTTCGATCGTCGGATTGCCGCGCGAGTCGATGATCTGGCGCGCATGGACGTTTTCAATGAATGGCATTCTGTCTGTTACTCCTTACTTACCATTGCTTGCTTTGCAAGCATGTTTGATTATAGACAAGCCAGCCCCTGAGCGAAAGGCCGAGAGAGAGACAGGGGGACGGGGCTCGTGCCTCCTTTCAGTCTTTTTATCCGATGGGAGCCAGTGGTAACATTCCGATGACATGAACCTCAAATCACTTTTCCGGAGGGAGAACGCCCTCCCCCTCGCCGGCGCGGCCGTCCTATCGATATTGGCTTTTTCCTTTGGGGAAGAGATGCTGGTCAACGTGGCTGGCACGGTCTTGCTTGCCATCGGGATTCTGACCTTCCTTTCCGAAGAGAGAAAACTTGCCAAAACCGAGAAATTGTCACTTGGGCTTTACGCCGTGCCGTTCCTTGTCTTTGGTTTAGCCGCTTCGTTAGGCGTTTATCAGCTCTCCATCTACCAATCGGCCTTTTCGGGCATCGTGACGGGCCTGCTCTCCCTACTTGGGATGGTCGGTTGCCTTGTCTTCGGCTATTCGACCAGGAACTGGACGAAACTCGATCCTTGGGTATTCATCTATTTCCTTCTCGGGGGGCTTGCCACGCTGGTCCTCGTTTCCTGGCTTTCGACGATGATCCTCTACGGCCCTTGGCATCCTCTCATTCACGAAGGGCAACAGTACTACTGGCACGGGGTGGCCTATGACATCGAAAACGAGGTCGTCTTCCTTTTGAGTGGGGGGATGACCCGGGTTTCCAAGGTCTATGCCGGGGGATACGCGGTCGTTCTAGCCGCTTCCTCGCTCCCCCTCCTCTTCCTCGATTGGAAGAAAGAGAGGGGAAGGGGGATCTTCCTTTCCATCACCGGCGGTATCGGCCTCATCTTCCTCGTCAGTGTTCCCCTCATCGAGGGACTGATTGTCTATTTCGTCGCCTTCCTCCTTGCCATTGGCCTTCGCTTCGCCCCGTTCAAGGATGAACCGCCCAAATGGCTGAAGATTGTTTCGATAGCGATCGTGGCTGTCTTTGTGGCCGTCGTCGCCTTCTACTTGGCTGTCGTCCTTGCTAACGAGAAAGATCTCTTTTCCGAGGGCTTTTTGCGGAAGATTTTCAATAACGGTCGTTGGACAGGCCCGATTAACGACATCGTTTCGGCAACCTATTACAACAACGACACACCTTCCTTCCTCTCGCTTCTATTCGGCATGGATCCATATGTCGAGACTGGCAACATGCTTGGCTACAATTTTTCCCGGTGGTCGGGGACGGCTTGGATTCTCGTCGACCTCAAGACCTTCGAATTCAATGCCTTCCTCGAGGGAGGGCTTGTCGCCTTCGTTGCCCTTCTCTTCATTCTCTTTACGTCGGTTCTGATGCTTTACCACTACGTCCACGACGAGCGCCGGAGCCCCTTGTCTGCCCTTGTCCTCCCCCTCGCCCTCACTTATCTCATTTACTTCACTTTCTTCTCCGACATGACCCCCCTCGTCCTGAAAGGCGAAGCGAATACCTACGTCTCCCCCTTCAACGGGAACCCCCTCTTCTTCCTGATCCTCTTCCTCCTCGGGATGTCCTATCGTCCCGTCTATTACCGGAAGCGTCTTGCCTTGGAGGGTATCTCCCATGAATAGGAATGCCATTTTGCCCATCCTTGCCTTGGGGAGCCTATTGTGTTCCTGCTCCTATGTCGATGGCCTCATGGATCCATCGATCAACGTCAATGCCGAGTTCACGGCCTATTACTACCTCGGTCATGACGATTACGGCCCTAGGCCCGAGATGGTCGAGAAAAGGTCACTGTCCCCGATGCTCGAAGACGGAACAGGAGACTATTTCAACGGCTTTGGCTATCATGCGAGCGGAGGCGCGGGGAGCCCGAAGACGATGGACGGCTCGGCCTCCTTCTATCCGGGCATGATGACCAGTCAAGGAACCCCCTTGAGCAGCGATGAAACCCTCCCGGTTCACCTCGGCCTCCGGGATGCCGGCTACGCGGACATGCTCGACTACGGGGGAAAGGAACTCTCGACCGGGTTCATGGACAATTGGACCATCAACAACGAACCGAGCGGGGGAACTGGCTACATCGGTTCCGACTTCGGGAAGACGAAGTGCTTATCGACCATCGATGAAACATTTTCCTCCGGCTATCTGTCCAAGCTCTACAATGGTCAGCTTTATTGCCGTTCCACTCACTCCCTCTCCTTTGTCTCAATCGACGAGACGGGGTTCACGACCCGTCTTCCCAAGACGATGGTCGACGGTGACTATTTCCTGGTCGCTTTCCGCGGTGGGAGTGACGATTCGAGCCACGATGGCATTCAAACGCGGAGGCTCGTCACGATTGACCTCTCCTTGAGGCTTTTTTATGAGGAAAGGGAAATCGACCTCACCTTGATGGATTGCTACGTCAACACAGACAATAGCGGCGAGGGGGTTTCCTTTACCGGCTTCTCCTTCTCCGACCTCGGAATCGATCCCGCGGGCATCCGGGGCTATGGGCTTTCCTTCTCCAATTTCCGCGATGCGAGATTGGAGGTCGGGACCGGGGAAGGGAAGATATCCCCCCGGGCCGAGGACGAAAGCGAATTCCACTTCGGGCTTCTCCTATATGAGGTGATGTTCGTCAATTCTACTTGGCGTTAGGCATCTTGAGCCAAGCACCCTGGATGAAGTCGGCCTCGTCGCCGTCGAAGACCAAGGTCCCCTTGGCTGGGGTGAAGGTCAGTTCCGAGAAATAGACCTTCCCATCGATCGAATATAAGTCGACCCGAACGAAGGGAAACGGCTTGGCGAGTGTTTCCGCCATTTCCACCATCTCGGGGAAATTCTCCGGCCTTACCGGTGGAACGTCTCCTTTCCTCCACCCATTGAACTGCGACTCATCGAAAGGAGACCAATCGATGTAGAGTTGGTCGTAACGGATGTCCTTTCCGCGGCCTCGGACGACGTAGAGGTTCTTGGCCTTCCCGTTGAAGCAGTGGATCTTGTATTCGGTGGGAAGGTGCCCCTTCTCAAGAAGAAGCGGCTCGGCTTCGATGAGCCTTTTCATCCCTATGTAGTGGGGCTCGACGGTCTTCTTGCCGTAGTCGGTGGCCAGGTAATGATGGAATTTCCTCGCCAAATCAGCCTTGTCAATGATGTTTTTATCAAAAACGATTGCATTGAAGCCTGAGGCGTGGTTGCACTTGAGGACGAAGGCAGAAGGGAGGGCGGAGAAGTCGATTTCCTCAAAGGAAGGATAGACCCCAAGGAGGGGAATCAGATTGCTCCCATACCCGCATTCCTCGACGTATTCCCGACCGCCGAGACGGCTGGCCGCTTTTTTGACAAGGGTGGAATTCGGATACTCATAAAGCCTGAGGTGCTGGAGTTTCTCAGTGTAACGGACCGGATTCCGGAGATTGAGTTTCCGATGGGTCAGGTAACGGTATTGGAGCTTCACGTAAAGAACGGGCGAGATTTTCCCCACGAGGCCGCGGAAAGGGGAAACGAGGGCCCGGAGGAAGAGGTTTTCGTGCATGCCTTCCATCAACACGATGAAAGTATAGGGCAATCCCAAATGGAAGGCTCTTTTTGAATTTAGGCGCGTCTATCGTTCCCCTTGTGTCATAATCACAAAGCAATGCGGATTTTGATCGTTTCCCAGTACTACTACCCTGAGAACGTAACCGTTACCCCTATTGCCGAGGACCTCGTGAAAAAAGGCCACGAGGTCACGGTTTTGACCGGTCGCCCCAACTATGGTTTGGGCGGGATTCCCAAGGAATACCGGAAACTAAAGAGAGAAGTCCGGAACGGGGTGAAGATCCACCGGGTACCCCTCGTAGCCCGGAAGAAGGGCCGTCTCTCCCTCGTGGCCAACTACCTTTCCTTCAATTTCGCCTCGCGGCTTTTCCTTCGGCGTTTCAAAGGAAAATTCGATGTCGTCTATTCCGTGACTCTTTCACCGGTCATGTCGGTCCAAGGGGCCGGGGAGTTCGCGAAAGCCCACCGTCTTCCCCATGTCCTCCATTGCCTCGACCTTTGGCCGGAATCGGCCGTCGTGGCCGGGAACGTCAAATCCGGGTCCTTGGCTTATCGGATCCTCTACCGTTGGTCGAAGCGGATTTACCTCGGGGCGAGCAAGATCCTCATCTCCTCCCCGTCCTTCCGCGACTATTTCGTCTCAACCCTCCGGATGGGTCACGCGAACATCTTCTATGTTCCCCAACCACCTCTGGTTGAAATGGGCGAAGACAATACGCATCCCGACCTCGGCGAGCATTTCAACCTCGTCTATGTCGGGAACGTCGGCCGCCTCCAACTCCTCGATGAAGTCATCGAGGCAATCTCTTTCTTGCCTAGGGAAACGAACATCCACTTCCATGTCGTCGGGGACGGCTCTGGCCTCGAGGTCAGCATGAAAAAGGCCAAGGAACTCCTTGTCGAGGACAAGGTAAGTTTCTATGGAACCAAACCGGCCAGTGAAAACCATGGTTTCTATTCCCAGGCGGACATGATCCTCGTTTCCCTCCGAAGCGGGGTCAGCCCCGTTTACCGTACCATTCCGAACAAGGTTCTTTCCTCCTTGGCCGAGGGGAAGCCCATTCTTGCGGTCATCGACGGGGACGGGAAGGCCGTCCTCGAGCAGATCGGCGGTTCCTTGATAAGCAAGGAAGGGAGCAAGAACATAGCCGCGAGCTTGTTGAAGGCCATGGCCCTGCCAAGGGAAAGGCTCGAGGCGATGGGAAGGGCCAATCGGGAAGCCTACGAGGAACGTTATTCCTTCGAGCGGGTGATGGTGACACTGGAAGAAGCCATAACTTCCTCGAGGAAGGATTTCAAAGGCTGAGACCAGCGCGAAACGCCATATTCATTGACAATCGATGCTTGAGCGTTATTCGGCTTAACGTTGATTAAACTTCCCCCTTTGTCGAGGTGGGAGGCGAAATAGGCAGGGAAGCCATTCTGGTCGATGAATTCAACATCGTTTTCATAACGCGGAAAGAAATAGGGGTGCTTCGTCGAGAGGACGGGAGAGCCGCTGGCGAGGTATTCGAAGAGCTTGGAGGGAATCGACTCCGAATCGATTTTCCGATCGAGGGGCCTGGAGTTGATGAGGAGGGAGGCGCCGGCCTGATAGGCGGCATTTTCCCTTTCGGTCAACTGGCCGAGGTAGACGACGCGTCGATCGTTCATGCCGAAGCTACCGGAATGGCCGGCGATGTAGAGGGGACAAGCGCATTTTGATGCTAAGTATACATTTACAAAATCAGGTAGCCCCCAACGTGAGGACATTGCCCCGGCAAAATAGATGTATGGATGGCCCACATTCATCTTCTCCACGGGTTCGTCACGGACTATTCCGGGCAAGAGAAAAATCTTAGTATCAGTTCTGGATTTTGTGATCAACGAAGGGAGGATGGTAATGACCGCGTCAACTTTTGTAAGCAAAAACTGAACGGCTTTTTGATATAAGAAGCTGGAATTTGCAATGTTTTGCGGGTTATCGGTCAGAACTGCGACGGTCGGTATATGCTGATGCTTCGCCCACCTGATGGCCATATGGCCGAGCCGCGGGGCCAAGGCGTCGAAAATGGCCACGTCGATTTTATGTGCGCTATTTCGCGTGATGGGCAAATCACTAGGAATAAAACCTAGACGAAGATTCAACAAATGGTCGTTTCCAAAGTGGGGAAGGGCACCTTTCGGTATAGATTTGGGGATTGTAAAATACGTATCAACCTTTGCAAAGTTTCGAATGGAGGCAATGAGCCGGGCGTGGAAGTTCTGGTTGGAAGGGTTATTCAGCGCATGACCCTCGTTCAAAAGATCTTCATATAGGGAATCGGGAAGGGAACGGGAGAAATAGGCGATGTTCATTTCTTGTGGGCCAGGTATTCATTGAAGATGGACAAGTGAGCCTCGGCCATGGTCTCGATGGTATTCCCCGCGGCCGTCTTGATGGCGTTTTCCCCCATGGCAGGGTCAATGTCCCCTGTGACTATTCCAATGAATTTCTCCGTGTCGAGCTCTGGGTCGAAGAGATAGCCGTTCACTCCGTCCTCGATCAATTTGAGAGACGAATTCGCGTGGATTGAGGCAAGGACCGGCGTCCCTTGGGAAAGCGATTCATTGACGACATGCCCATAGATGTCTTCCTTCGTCATGAAGATTGACATATCAGCGTAGGCGAGGCGCTTCAGAATCTCTTCGTGGGGCAAAAATGGATAGACCAAGACGTTTTTCAGGTTGTGTTCCTCGATGTAGGAACGGTACTTGTCTCTTTGCTGCCCTTCCCCGATGAGGACTAGGCCGGCTTCCGTTTCGGAAATCTTCCATAGTTCCAGGAGACGGAGGATGTTCTTGCGGGCGGTGAAACTTCCGACGGCGACGAAGACCCTTTCGAGGCCATCGAAGCGGTGGTTGGCATAGGGATCAAGAGCCCAGGCTGCCCGTTTTTCCCTCTTGCTAAGGGGCCTGGCCAATACGTCTTTTTCGTGAATGGTCGAATAAGGGTAGAGCCTTATCCTTTCATTTTCAGCCCCGTAATGGAGGAGATAACGACTCGAATTGCCATCCGGGGAGAGATAGAGATCCGCCCCTTCGATGAAGTGGCGTTTGACGGCTGCCTTCAAAGGGCATTCCTTCTTGGGCACGATTCCACCGTTGATGGCAAAAACGTAGGGGATCCCGTTTTTCTTGAGGAAAGAGAGGAAATGCATCTCGCTCAAGGTGGAATAGCCGTTTACCACGACGAGGTCGTATTTTCCGCGTTCGTAGATTTTCGGGAGGAGGAAGCTCAGGTCGTTGCCCGTCCCGAGGGGGAGGCAACGGAAATCCAGCCAGTTGAAACTGACCTGGGCCTTTTCCCGACCCCCAAGGTACCAGTTCTTGTTCCTGTCCCGTTCGCTCGAACGTTCATAGACGACGTCGAGTTCGACCCCCTTGCGGGCCAAGGCCTCGTGAAAGGCCACCTTATAAGGGGCCGGATGATTGAAAACCCAGAGAACGCGCATCGATGTTTGGATTATAAATGAAGATGGATAGGAAAGAAGAAGCTATACTTCGCTTATGTTCCGCGATTGGAAGGAATTCTTCGACAAGGTGGCGGCCTCTGACTATTCCAAGAGCCTCAAGGCCTTCCTTGACCGCGAATACGCGAGCAAGACCGTCTATCCCCCACGGGACATGATGTTCCAGGCCTTTCGCTTCACAAGTCCCAATACCCTGAGGGCCGTCATCATCGGTCAGGATCCATATCACAATCCCGCTGAGGCGATGGGCATGTCCTTCTCGGTGCCGATCGGAATCGATCCGCCGCCGAGTTTGGTGAACATCTACAAAGAAATCGAGGCCGACATCGGAATCAAGATGGACTATGAACGCGGAGACCTCACCCCTTGGGCCGAACAGGGGGTGCTCCTCCTCAATGCCTATCTCTCGGTCGAGGCCGGGAAGCCATTGTCCCATAAACGACCCGAATACGAGGCATTCTTGGCCGATTGCCTCGCCTATGTCGATACCTTGCCCCAGCCAATCGTCTTCTTCCTCTGGGGTTCGTTCGCCCGGCGTTACAAAGGATCGATCCATCATCCAAACCGCCTCGTCCTCGAAAGCGTCCATCCCTCCCCCCTTTCGGCCAACCGCGGGGGTTGGTTCGGCAATCACCACTTCTCCCGTTGCAACGATTTCCTGATCGAGAACGGCTCGAAGCCAATCGATTGGAAGATTTGAGCTTGAACTTCCACGCGCCTCGCGTGCGGGAAAATGTTATATTTCCTTGGCACGAAGGATTTTGATATGAGCGACAAGAAAGAAAGCAAGATCGAACAGGTCATCGAGGCCGAAGAAGAGATTCTCGATCCGGCGGTCTCCTCTACCGAGGGAGCCCCGCTCGAAGAAGCAGTGAAGGAAGAAACGGTAGCCGAGAACGAAGACGGCTTCACCGACGAAGTAGACGTCAGCGAAGTCTACGGAAGCAAAGAGGAGGCCAAGGGCGGGGAAGAGGCCCCGAAGGAGCCGGAAGCCCCCGCCATTGCCATCTACAAGGAAGAGGAAGCCCCCGTCGAAGGGGAAGAAGCCGCGAAAGAGGAAGAGACGGGCAAGGAAGAAGCCACCGGCCTCCTCGAAAACGAAGTCGGCCTCCAGGCCATTGAGGCTTCCCGCCAGACCTTCTACCGGTTCTACAAGAAGATGAACTGGATCAAGTGGATCGTCACCGGGGTGGTTCTCGTCATCATCCTCGTCTGTTGGCTCGTTCCCCAGTTCATCCAGGTCGGGGTCAACGCGGAAGGGGAACCGATTGGCCTTGATTCCGGCGTGACCCTCGGCATCGGGCTCGGGGGCATCGGCCTCGGCCTCGTCGTCCTTCTCGTCTACAACATCCTTTTCAAGAAGGCCGTGGAGAAAGAAACCCGGAATTATTTCCTTAGCTATTACAAAGGCACTGACGACTACGTTTTCGGCGGCATCGCCGCGGAAAGAAGTGGGGACGTCGACGCCAAGCTGAACGACGACGAGTTCAATGCCGGCGGGCTCTACAAAGACGTTGCCAAAGTCGGCAGCCGTGACCGCATCGAGTTCAAGTACAAAAACCACGATGTCGTCTTCTCCGACGCGGCCGCCCAGATCAAGGGACAGAAATCCCTCCAGACGGTTTTCGTTGGGAAGTACATGGCCCTCGACAACGCCTACGGGGGCAACGATCTCCTCGTCTACCTCAAGGGAAACAAGCGCGCCCTTCCTCCGACCACCCTCGAGGGGAGGAACCTCATCGAGAACACCAAGACGATGCTCGTCTATGGGGAGCACGACGGGAAGCGCCTCTTTAACAAGGAAGTCCGGAACGCGGTTGCCAAGATATCGACCGATGCCACCCTCGTCGATCTCTCGATCGTCATCAAGGCCGGGAAGACGTACTTCTACTTCGGCTACGAGGACAACTTGATGATCCTCCCCCTCGAGAAACCCTTCGATCCCCGCCCGACCGCCCACTTCAAATCGGACATCGAAAATGTCTTCGCCCTCGTCGATACCATCGATAGGAGCATTGAGCGCCTCAACTGAACGACCTATGGCCCGGTTCTCCGGGCTTTTTCATTTTGAAGCCCTTTTTGCGGCGATTTTCTCCTGAGCATTGCCTTCGGGAAACCATAGGGCGCTTCTCCCTGTGTATAATCATTCAGTATGTCATTCAGCGTTGACCGCGATAGGCGTTTCTGGCGGTGGATCAAGGTCCAGGCCTACAAGCACGACGGGTCGTTCCACCGGGAATGGTCCCCGGCTTTCCTCGTCGAGGAAACCTACCGTTATTATGCCTTGGCCTCCCGGGCCTCTTTGGTGACCGAAGCCGGGGGAAGGCGGTGGATGACCTCCGAGAAAGCCATCTTCTATCTCTTCAAGCGCGAATGGATGAACGTCATCTCGATGATGAAGGAAACCGGGGGCATCGTCTATTACTGCAACATCGCAAGCCCGACCATCTTCGACCAGGGCTTCCTCCGGTACATCGATTACGACCTCGACGTAAAACTCTACCCCGACCACGTGGTCAAGGAGCTCGACGAGCAGGAATTCCGGCGGCACTCCGCCGAATACGGTTATGACGACGAAATCGTCTCCATCTGCCTAGCGGAGGAAAAGCGGATCGAGGAGATGATGAGAAAAGGGGAATTCCCCTTTTCCGACGAGGATGTCCATCGCCTCTATGACCTCTTCATCGAGCAGAATCGCCCCTACGAGGCTGGCTATTCCCGGAAAAAGCCGCAGTGACGGCCTTTGAGATAATCCCCGACGGCTCGTTCGGCTTCTCTGAACCCGGGATCCATCCTCTTCCTTTTCCCATCTCGGTAGCTCACGTCCCCGACCGCGTATAGGCCTTCGTCCAGTTTGCCGTTCGCGTCGGTTAAGTAACCGAAGCCCCTCTCCGATTTCGGGTAAGGCAATTCCAACCCGCTCGGGACGAGGCCGAAATTGACAAGGACGTAGTCGACCGGCAGGGCGACCCGTTCCCCGGTCTTGGCCGACTTGATGATGACTTCTTTCACCTCATCGCCTTCGAGGCGGAGCCCATCGGGGACGTAGGAAAGCCAAACCTTCAAGGGAAGGCCGTCTATCTTGCAGGCGTCCCCCCGGAACTCGTCCCGGCGGTGGACGAGGTTGACATCGGCCCTGGAAGAGAGTTCTTTTGCCCAGTCGAGGGCTGAATCGCCACCTCCGAAGATGGCGACCTTCTTGCCCTGCAGCCGTTTTATCTCGACGAGGGCATAAAGGACGTTTTTGGCTTTGCTCTCTCCATGGAGACCGAGCCTTCTAGGCTCCAAAGTCCCGTATCCGGTTGCGAGGAACACCGCCCTGGCCTGGTAATTTCCCTTCGTTGAAACAAGGGAGTAACCATCATCCGTTTTCTCCATGGATTCGATCTTTTCCCCAATCCTCACTTTTGAAGGATCGACTTCCCGAAGGAGGGCGAGGAAGAGGTCGTGGGCCTTCATCGGGGGGAAGCCCTCGACGTCATCGACTCCCTTCTCGGGATATAGGCCTTCAAGCTGCCCCCCAAGGCCCTTCTTGGCCTCGAGGAGGATGGCCTCGATTCCGCTTTGAAGGAGAAGGGACAGCGTCCTGAGCCCAACCGGCCCCCCTCCGACGACGATGGCATCGTGTCTTTCCATGACCCGAATAGATTAGCCGCTTTTGAGGCCAAGAAAACAAGAAATCGCGAGAAGCGGGGATATAATGTCCGGGTCATATGCTCGACACGTTCAAGAAAAACGTCTCCTCGGTCGAAGAGACGCTGAATATAGGCCGGAAAATCGCGGCCTTGGCCAAGCCCGGGGACGTGATCCTCCTCAAGGGCGACTTGGGAAGCGGCAAGACGACCCTCGTCAAGGGGGTCGGGGAAGGGCTTGGGGTCATTGACCCGGTCATCTCGCCGACCTTCAACATCCTCAAATGCTATTTCAAGGGCCGGCTACCGATGTATCACATCGACGGCTATCGCCTCGAAGGCCAGAATCTCGACATCGGGCTCGAAGAGGCCATCTACGGGGACGGTATCGCCTTCGTCGAGTGGCCTCAGTTCCTGACGTCCATTCTCCCCGCGGATGCCCTTCTCATCGCGTTCACGAAGATTGGCGAGGGAGAACGGGAACTCGCCTTCTCTTGTGGCGGCTCTTCTTCCGCCCGCTTATTGGAGGAATTGGAAAATGAAATCGGTTGACCTCTTCCTCGACACTTCCTTCACCCATCTCCGGGTTGGCCTTTTTAAGGCCGGGACTTACTGCGACGGAATCGACATGGAAGCCTACATGCGGCAGAGCGAGGAGATGATCCCGTCCCTTTCCCTTCTCATGGAAAGGCACGGAATCGGAAAAGACGACATCGCTTCGGTGACGGTGGCCCGGGGTCCGGGCTCCTATACCGGGGTCCGGATTGCCATGACCGCGGCCAAGACGATGGCCCTTGCCCTGAAAATCCCCCTCTTCCTCGTTTCGAGCCTCATGATCCTCGCCGAGGACAGGAAGACCGCGGTTTGCATGGATGCCCGAGCCCGACGTTCCTATTTCGCCGTCTATGAGGACGGGAAGCCCATTGTGGAGGATTCCATCTGGGCCAATGACGATGTTCTCTCCTATTTAAACGACCACCCCGATTGCCTCCTCGGTGGGGAACCCGCATATCTCGGCCTTCAAAAGACGGCCGCGCCGGACGTCTTATTCAACATGCTGCGGTGGAGGGGAGGCCCTTCCGATGTCTTGAAGGCCGCGCCGGTCTATTTGAGGGGGCCGACCAGGTGATCAGGCGAGCCACGGCAAACGACGCCGAGGCCATCTACCGCCTCGAACGGGAGGCCTTTCCCAATGGTTCGTGGACAAGGGAAGCCATCGAAAACGAGTTCAAGGACAATCCCCTCTCGGAGTCCTACGTCGACATCGAGGACGAGGAAGTCGTCGCCTGGCTCGATTTCATGATCACCTTCAATTCGGCTACCGTCATGAGCCTCGCCGTGAAGCCTTCCTACCGGAGGAAAGGCATCGCCACTGCCCTCATGCTCCTCATGGAGGGGCGGTGTCGGGAAGAGAAGGAAGAACCGGTGGAATGGATTACCCTCGAGGTCCGGGCGGGCAACGAAGGGGCCATCGCCCTCTATGAGAAACTCGGCTACCGTTACGTGACGACCAAGAAGGCCTATTACGAAAACGGCGAGGACGCCCTATACATGATCAGGAGCCTTATTTCATGAGCATCATCCTAGGCATCGAATCCAGTTGCGACGAAACGGCCGCGGCTGTCGTGAAGGACGGCCAACTGCTGTCCTCGGTAATCTCATCACAAGCCGACATTCACGCCAAATACGGCGGGGTGATGCCCGAAGTGGCCTCCCGCCTCCACGTCGAGAACATCGGGGTTGTCCTCAAGGAAACGATGGAGAAGGCCGGACTTGGCTATGAAATGCTCGACGCGATTGCCTTTACCCGCGGGCCGGGCCTCATCGGATCGCTTCACGCCGGATGTGAGGCGGCCAAGGCATTGGCCCTCCTCTTCCACAAGCCCCTCATCCCCGTCCATCACCTTGACGGTCACATCTACGCGAACGAATTCGTCGACAGCCTTGCCTTCCCACTTCTGGCCATCGTCGTCTCCGGCGGGAACACCGAGCTCGTCTACATGGAAGGACCATTGTCATTCAAGATCATCGGCGAAACCAAGGACGACGCGGTGGGGGAGAGCTTCGACAAGGTGGCGAGGGTTCTCGGGCTCCCTTATCCCGGGGGACTGCCGATCGACCAACACGCGAAGAATGGGAAGGCAATCTATCCCCTCCCGTCTCAAAAGGCCCATCACATTCCCGGAACCGACTCCTATGATTACGATTTCTCCTACTCCGGCCTTAAGACGGCGGTTTTAAATTTCGTTGAGAACCAACGGGCCAGGGGGGAGGATTTCTCCCTGGACGACCTGTGTGCGTCCTTTCAGAAGGCCGCCATCGATCCGATCGTCGAGCGCTCCCTCCTCGCGGCCAAGCAATACAAGGTGAAGCAAGTCGTCCTCGCGGGCGGGGTCAGCGCGAATTCCTATCTCCGCGAAGAGGCGAAAAAAGCGTTCGAGGGAACCGGGATTCGCCTCACCATTCCCCCTTTGTGGTGCACGACCGACAACGCGGCCATGATTGCCAAAGTGGGGGAGAAGCTCTTCGAAGCCGGAGTCCGGTGCGGTCTCGACATCGACGTCGACCCGAATTGGCAAATCGAGGATTTCCTGAGATTTTGATTGTCAAAACGCAGTTTTGCTATGATTTTCATCGATTCTTCACCATTACTTCGCATAGATACTTTTCAAGGTGTCAGAATGCCTGTCCGGATGGATTTGGGATGCAATTGTCTTAGAATATCCGGGCGAAGAAAAGGAGAGCAACGATGAAAGACAAACTTACAGTTCGTGACCTTTATTCCCTCCTTCGTGAAGAAAAGGGGAGTCCCGCTCCCCGGGAAGTGAGGGTCGATGGCTGGGTCAGGACCAACCGCGACAATGGGCGGATCGGTTTCATTGAGCTCCACGACGGGACGCTTTTCAAGGGTGTCCAGATTGTCTATGACGGGGAGAGCGGTTATTCGCGTCTAAGGACCGGCGCGGCCATCGAGGTGGTCGGGGAACTCGTGTTCACCCCGGATAATGCCCAGCCTTTCGAAATCAAGGCCCGGGAAATCATCCTGATTGGGGACGTCGACGACGATTACCCCCTCCAAAAGAAAAGGGCTTCCTTCGAATTCCTTCGGGAACAGGCCTACCTCCGCCCCCGGGCCAATACCTTCCAAGCCCTTTTCCGGGTTCGTTCAGTCCTCGCAATGAACATCCACCGTTATTTCCAGGACCGGGGTTTTGTCTATGTCCACACCCCGGAAATCACCTCCAATGATGCCGAGGGGGCCGGGCAGGTGTTCTCGATTGTCACCGATGCCAAGGATCCCTACCGGGACTTCTTCGGGCGGAAGGCCTCCCTTACCGTCTCCGGCCAGCTCCACGTCGAGGCCTTCGCCCTTGCTTTCAAGGATGTCTATACCTTCGGACCGACATTCCGGGCCGAGAAGAGCAATACCCCGCGTCACGCGAGCGAGTTCTGGATGATCGAGCCGGAAATCGCCTTTGCCCACCTCGATGACGACATGGACCTCATCGAGGACTTCCTCAAGTACTTGATTAAGGAGACGCTAGCCTCCTGCCCTGACGAGATGGCCTTCTTCGACAAGTTCATCCAACCCGGTCTCCTCGAGAAGCTCAACCGCGTATTGACCTCCCCCTTTGCCCGGATGACCTACACCGAAGGAATCGAGATCCTCAAGGAAGCCGTGAAGTCCGGCCACAAATTCGAGAACGGGAAGATCGAGTGGGGGATGGACCTCCAGAGCGAGCACGAACGTTATTTGACCGAGACACACGTCGGGGGGCCGCTTTTCCTCACCGACTACCCGAAGGAAATCAAAGCCTTTTACATGAAGGAGAACGACGACGGGAAGACGGTCGCGGCCTGCGACCTCCTCGTCCCCGGTGAAGGGGAAATCGTCGGGGGAAGCGAGAGGGAAACCCGAGCCGAACTCCTCCGCGAAAAGATGGAGAAACTGGGAAACTTCGAGGGACTAGAGTGGTATTACAACCTACGGCGGTTCGGGGGCTGCCCCCATGCCGGTTTCGGACTCGGCTTCGACCGCTTCCTCATGTATATCACCGGCATCCAGAACATCCGGGATACCGAGCCTTACCCCCGTACGGCCAATCAGTTAAAGTACTAGGTGGAAGAAATGGAAGAAAACGAACGGCAAATGAGCGAAGAGGAAGAAAGGAAGACCCTTTCCCGTCGGCGTCTTACGTATCTCATCCTCGGTTTCTCCGTGGTGCTCCTCGGCCTCATCCTGGCCGAGATCGTCATGATTTTCCTTCACTAGTTTCTTCTTTGAGGATGTCGGACTTGGCCTTCTCGCTGGAGAGGGCCTTTTCCTTGTCCCCCTTCAGGGCATCGTAGAAGTTGTAGCCCTCGAGCGTTTTCTCGTAGACGCTTCGACAGCGCCTTCTGAGATACACCGACCGGGCGAGGAAGGCCATCGACACGTAAAGGAAATAGACGAGGAAGACGGCAAAGAGGATGATAGTGAGGTAGGAAGCCCAGTATTGCCCATCGAGGTAGGGGGCGTGGATGAGGGATGGCCACTCGTTGAGGATGTTCATTCCCCAGAGGTTCACGTAGATGTCCGGATCGTTCCAGTCGTAGACGTAGAAGAGAGTGGAGAAGCGGTCGAAGTGGTTGATCGAGAAATCCCCGATCGCCGCGGAATAGACGATATAGAAAAGCAAGAGGCCGAGCCCGATGAGGAAGGGCGGGGTCATTTCCTTCATGTAGACCCGGCGGTTCTTTTTCTCCCCGTAAACCCTCAGTTCGTCGGGGCTTGCAACCACCCGGTAGACGACGGCATCGTGAACCTCGTCGTCGATCTTCACCCCCTCGTGACGGAAGAGGGAACGGACGAGCATCCCCAGAAGCCCGATGAGGATGAAGACGACGAGGACGATGACGAGGAAAATGACGAGAAGCCGCTTGTCGTTTTCCGAGAGGGTAATGCCAGCCAGGAACTCAATCATCCTTCATCCTCCTCTTGGTTTTCGCCTTCCTCGGTTTGACCCTCCGCTTCAAGAGGCGGGGCGAGGAGGGTACTTGGCTCGACGGCCCTCTGGTAGGGCGGGATGGGAAGGGGGTCCCCTGCGGATTGCCCCATCATCGGGGGAGGGGGATAGGCCCCGCCGGGCGGGGCTTGGTAGAAATTCTGCTGGACGTAGACGTTTTGGGGAGCGGGTTCCTTCTCGGGAACCGGGGCCGGGGTTTCTTTCTCCTCGCCGGTGAGTTCCTCGATTTCCCGCTTCTTGATTTTTTCAACCAGTTCATCTTCCCGGAGTTTCTTGAAGAAGGGGCGCCCGGAGAAGAAACGGACGAGGCCGAAGCAGGCCTCGACGAGATAGAGGATGAGACCGTAGACGGCAAAAACGAGGAGCCCCGCGAAAAGAAGGGGGAGGAGGACGGCGGTCAGTAGACCAAGGGCAAAATTCTTGAGGAATTTCATCTGGGCTCCATTTTAGGTTTTCGCCCTTTCCTCGGCAACGCGAGGGAGAGGCCTTCGAAGAGGATGAGGGGAACGAGGAAAACGGAAGCGATGAGGAGACCGCTTTTCAGGCTCCCGCCTTCGTTTAGGAGGACGTATGGGAAGATCATGAGGAGCTCAAAAAGCAAGAGGACGAGGTAGAACGGGAAGGGCCGCTTGGCAAGAAGGGGGACTCCAAGCAAGGCAAGGACGGCGGCAAAGCCCTCGAAGAGGAGGGCCATACCGGCGTGATAAGGGACGAGAACGAGCGATACAATGACGAAAACACCGGCAAAAACCGGCTCGAACGATGAAAAAATCCTCTTCTTCGGTCGTTCTTCCTGCTTAAAGGGGATAAAGGAGACGAAAAGGGCTGATAGCCCCGAGCCGGCCGCTCCATAGGCAAAGAAGAAAAGAGGCAAGGCCTCGCGGGCCGACTCATCTTCGGCGAGGCCGAGGAGATTGAGGAAGAAGGCGATGAAATCGGCCCCGGTCAAGGCCTCGATGAGGGGGAAGGACAAATAGACGAAGGCCATGTTGACGAGGGAAGCAAGGAAGAAGCTTAGACCTAGGAGTTCCCTTCTACGAAGGGCGAGCCCTAGGAGCGAACCGCTGACGATCGCGGGGACGACGTAGAAAAGCCCGGTCCCGATGTCCGCGTAGGAAAAAGCCACCGATAGCAGCGAGGCCCCGACCACGTAGACGGGGACATAGGCGGGCTTGGAAAGGCGCGCGGCGATGGCGGAGGCCGCTGGGAGGAAGATAGCGATGAAAAGGGAAGCCAAGGGAAAGAAGGAGGCAATGAGGGAGATAACGGCATTGACCGCGGCCATGAGCGAAAGGAAGGCGACGTTCGAGGCGAGGGTCTCTCGGGGGGCAAATGGACTTCTCACGGGCCTATTATGGACACCGGGCGGAATGGTGCCAACCGGGTAAGAAGAGGCTTAGCCTCTTTTGTCAAGACTACCATTGCGTGTCTTGGCTACATAGACTAATAACCATCCATGGATTTTGCCTCGCTTCTCAACAAGAACCAATTGGAAGCCGTTTCCTCGTCCGCCCAATACCTCCGCATCGTCGCCGGGGCCGGGAGCGGCAAGACGCGGGTCCTCACCTACCGAATTGCCCATCTCGTCGTCAATGAACACGTTGACCCGGGTCGCATCCTGGCCATCGCCTTCACCAACAAAGTCGCCCAGGAGATGTCCGAACGGGCCTCGCGCCTCGTCGAGGAGCTGACCGGCCACGAGCCTTTCCTCCGGATCATGACCTTCCATAGCTTCGCCGCCCGCTTCCTCCGGGTCGAGCACGAGGCTTTCGGCTATCCCTCGGGCTTCACCATCTACGACGAGGACGACCAGAAACGCCTCGTCAAGGCCGTCGCCCAGTCGCTCGGCTACAAAAAAAGCGACGAATCCGTCAAAAACGCCCTCAATTACATCCGTCGCAAGAAGGGGAAGGGCCTTTATCCGAATGACATCAACGCATCGACAGTCTATTCGGCCGAGGAAAAGGAATGCCTGAAGTTCTACCAAGGCTACGAGGATCTCAAACGGGGTAGTTATGGGCTGGATTTCGATGACCTGCTCCTCTATGCCAACTCCGTCCTCGAGAACAACGAGGAAATCCGGGAGAAGTGGAGGTCGCGCTTTTCCTCAATCCTCGTCGACGAGTTCCAGGACGTCAATGACATCCAGTTCAAGCTCCTCAAGCTCATATCCGCTCCCTCGACCTCGGTCTACGTGGTCGGGGATCCCGACCAGACCATCTACACCTGGCGGGGGGCCAACCAGAAGATCATCATGGATTTCGAGAAATCCTTCCCCGGAGCCGAGACGGTCGTCCTCAACGAGAACTACCGTTCGACTTCCTCGATCCTCGACGCGGCCAACCGATTGATTTCCCATAACAAGAAACGGATTCCCAAAGACCTCTTCACCAGCCAAGGCCAGGGAGAACCGATCATCGCCTACTCTGCCCCGAACTTACATGAGGAAGCCGAATGGGTGGCCCGGAGGGTCAAGGAGTGCGCTGGCTCCCGCCTTCACGACGGGGAACCCGATTACCGGAACATCGCTCTCCTTTACCGTTCTTCCTACGTCACCCGAGCTTTCGAACAGGAATTCAAGGACCGGGGGATTCCCTACCGCATCTATGGCGGCCTCCGCTTCTATGAGCGGATGGAGGTCAAAGACCTCTTGGCCTATTTCAACTTGATGATCAATCCCCTCGATAACGTTGCCCTGGAACGCGTCATCAACGTTCCCCGGCGGGGTGTCGGCGATACCTCCCTGGAGCGTCTCCGCTTCGAGGCCCGGAAGGCCGGGCTCAGCGAATACCAATACCTCCTTGCCTTCGATTCCTTCTCCGACCAATCCTCTCTCCCGAAGAAAGCTGTCACCTCCCTCGAGGCGATGGTCAAGAAAATCGAGGAAACGAAGGCCAAGTTGAACGAGAACCTCGAGGCCTATAGCGCCGTCCTAAGGGACTTCGCCATCGGAATCGGCTACTTCGATTACATCGCCGAGGCCGCGGACATCGACGAGGACCGCGTGGGGAACGTGAACGCCCTTTTCGAGGACATCGCCCACTACCTGAATGCCCACCCGGAGAGCGACTTCTCCGAATATCTCCAGAATGTCTCCCTTTTGACGAGCCAAGACGACATCAAGGGAGGCAACTACGTTTCCTTCATGACCGTGCACGTGGCCAAGGGGTTGGAATTCGACAACGTCTTCGTCATCTGCCTCAACGACCAGACTTTCCCCTCCTACCGGGCCCTGAACGACGTCGACCGCGACGCGATGGAAGAGGAAAGACGGCTTTGCTATGTCGCTTTCACCCGGGCCAGGAAACGTCTTTTCCTCTCTTGCAACTCCTCTTATTCTTTCCAAACCGATTCCCATCAGAGCCCTTCCCCGTTTTTCAAGGAAGCGGGAATCGAGCTCCCACGCTCGGCTTATTGGGAGACCGATTCGTGGTCGACCCCCTTCCATCGGAACTTCGGAAGGACCAATTTCCAAAGGAAGGCCGACGATTTCGGGGATGGGGGCCACATCGACCCCTTCGAGGCAAGAAAACCGGCCAAGGAGAGTCCGAAGGCCCCCGTCAAGACCGACAACGGCATCCGCGACTGGAAGGTGGGGGATACCTGCCTCCATGTCAAGTTCGGGCGGGGGAAGGTCGTCAAGGTAATGGACGAGAACATCATCGTCGTCGAATTCG
>CASFVT010000003.1 GCA_949298195.1 uncultured Bacillota bacterium | reverse complement strand
TGGATGCTAAGGGATTCGAACCCATGACCCCCGCCTTGTAAGGGCGATGCTCTCCCGCTGAGCTAAGCATCCGCCTTTCGACGTGCCGGCATATCTTATCACCGGCCAAACAAGGGGTCAACGGGTGGAAGCAAAGCCGCCATCGCTCGGTCATTGGGCCCTTCTTCGGATCCGTTTTCTCCCCCTGCACCACCATTTTCTCCCCCCTTTCCTTCGACTTGGTGGTAGTCTCTATCCATGCAAGAAACAGTGAAAGCCGGCACCAGCCTCGGGGAACTGAGCCGGCACCCCCTTTTCGGGGCCTACCTCGACCTCATAATCAGGCCGTTCCCGGTCGGGGAGGATCTATCATCCATCTCCGTTGAGGAAGCCACCCGTCGAAGCGGGTTGCCCGTGGAAACCTTCCTCGCCTCCCTCGAGGTCTTGAGGAAGCGTTTCCTCTCCAATAAGTCCCCGGTTTACCGATTCGGCCCGAGCCGCGGGCTCATTTCCTTCCTAAATGAGAAAACAGGGCGCCCCTTCCTCCTTTTGGCCGGTGGGGGCTATGGGGAGGTCTGCACCCTCAACGAGGCTTATCCCTTCCTCCCCATCCTCCTTAAGAAGGGCTATGACCCCTATGTCCTCCTCTATGACTGCGTCTCGAACCCCATCCTCGACCGCGCCATCGAAGACGTCGAACGCTCGCTCGAGCTGATCCGCAAGGAAGAGGGAGGCGATGTTCCCTTCACCCTGATGGGCTTTTCGGCCGGGGGGCATCTCGCCGCCGATTATGCGGCTGTCCATCAAGGGGACGACCTGGCCCCGCGGAACCTCATCCTCGCCTATCCGGTCATCACGATGGACCTCGCCACCCACGGGGGAAGCCGGGAACATCTTCTCGGGTCGAATCCTTCGAAGGAACTCCGGGATGCTCATTCCGTCGAGAAGAGAGTCACCCCCTCTTACCCCCGGACCTACCTATGGCAGTTCTACGAAGACCCGATTGTCCCGGCCAAGAACTCCATCCTTCTCGACGAGGCCCTCAACGAAGCCTCCGTTGCCCACGTAACCCGTCTCGAACACGGTCCCTACCACGGGACGTCGTTGAGCCTCGGAACGGACATGGAGGGATGGTTCGACGAGGCACTCCGGTTCTGCAAATGGTGAAAAACGGCCCATGATGGGCCGTTTTGCTTAAGACTTGAATCAATAACCCGGTTTCCCGAGGAGGTGGAACATGTTCCTCTTGTAGACCTCGACTCCGGGCTGGTTGAAGGGGTTAAGGCCGTTTAGGTAGGCGCTCATCGCACAGGCCCGCTCGAAGAAGTAGAAGAGGTAGCCTAGTTCGAAGGCCCCGAGTTTCCTTGTCTTGAGGACGAGGTTGGGCCGCTTTGCGACCTCGCTATGGGCGGCCAAGGTTCCCTCGTAGGCCTTGTTCTGGACGTAGGACATCTTCTTGCCGCTCAGGTAATTGAGGCCGTCGAGGTTGTCTTCGTCGGACGGTATTTCGAGATCGGAGTTCGGCTCCTCGACATGGAGGATGGTTTCGAAGAAACTCCTTTCTCCGTCCTGGATGAACTGGCCGAGGGAGTGGAGGTCGGTCGTGAAGGTGCAGGATGTGGGGAAGAGGCTCTTCCCTTCCTTCCCCTCGCTTTCCCCGAAGAGCTGTTTCCACCATTCCCCGAGTTGCACGAGTTGGGGCTTGTAGGTGACGAGGAGCTCGCTTTTCATCGCGTGCTCCTTGTATAGGAGATGCCTTGCCAAGGCATAAAGATAGGCTGTGTTCTCTTCCAGAGAGGGGCTTTCAAGCTCTTCCATCGCTTTTTTCGATCCCTCGAGGATGGCGGTCGGGCCGATTCCGGCGACGGCAATCGGGAAGAGGCCGACCGGGGTTTGGACCGAGTAACGCCCCCCGATGTCGGAGGGGAGGACGAAGCGGACGTAGCCTTCTTCCTTGGCGAGGGTGAGAAGGGCACCCGACTTCTTGTCGGTGGTGGCCACGATGGCGTCCCTGGCTCCCGCCTTCCCATAGCGTGCCTCGGCCATTTCCCGGAGCAGGCGGAAGGCAAGGCTCGTCTCGGTCGTCGTCCCCGATTTGGAGATGACGTTCACGGCGAACCTCTTGCCCTTGATGTATTCGAGGGCGTCGTGGATGTAATCCGGGTCGAGGGTCTGGCCGAGGAAGACGATCTCCGGGCCCTTGCCGGGGAAGAGTCCGTTGAGGGCCTCGATGGCCGCGCGGGCCCCAAGGTAACTCCCCCCGATGCCGGCCACGACGAGGACTTCGTAGTCTTGCCTGATGTGCGCGGCCGTTTTTTTGAGGAGTTCGTGCTCCTTCTTGTCGTAGGTGAGGGGGTAGTCGAACCAACCGAGGTAATCGCTCCCGGCCCCTCTTTTTTCCCTCATCGCCAGGTCGATTTCATCGATTCGGCTTTGATAGGCCCGGGTCGGGATGGCAATTCCGGCGCGGGTGAGGTCGAGCTCAATCGTCTTCCCGTTCATACATCTTCTCCTTCCATTCCCCAAGACGGGCCCTTAGCCCATCGAAGGAAATGCCTTTTTCGTCGATCTCGGCCCGGGGGAAGGGGCAGTGCCGTTCTTCCCGGGTGAGTTTCTTGAGCGAGACCTTCATCTCGCCTTTCTCCGGGTCGATCTCGACGACCCGGACCCTGTATATATTACCCGTCTGGACGTAACCGGTGAACGAGCGCACGTAATGGTCGCTCAGCTCCGAGACGTGGAGGAGCCCCGTCTTGTCGTCGTCGAAGAGCATGATCGCATAGGAGGGATAGACCCGGACGACCGTCCCGGTGAGGATGTCCCCGACCTTGATTTCCTTCATCGTAGATCCCCCGGAAAGGTGACTTTCGCGTTGTTTGGCTCACCCTCGACGAAGACGGGCTCGTAACCGGCGGCCAGCATCAATGATCCCTCGTCGGGGAAATCGACGGCCTTCGCCCCGAGTTTACGGTAGGCGGCCAGGAAGTCGTCGCGGTAAAGGGCTTCGGGGGTCTCGACGAGGTAAACGTCCTTTTTCCCAAGGTAACGTTTCTCTTCGAGGGAATAGACGGCCTCCCGGGGATGGATGGCCGGGATGACGACCGCGCCCTTTTTCGAAGCGACGACGATCCTCTTGACGAGTTCGTCCGTGAGATAGGGCCGGCAGCCGTCGTGGACGAGGGCGAGGGTGTCCGGCCATAGGAGGCTCAGGCCCTGCTTGGCGCTTTCCTCCCGACTCGCCCCACCGAGGACGAGGTCGTAGGGGAGTCCCGGGTCGTCGGCCTTCAGGATCTCGGCAACTTCTCCGATGAGGTCTTTCCTCACCACGTAGACGAGGCGGCTCACGAGCCCGCTCAGGGCAAAAGGACGGCTCGAGGCGAGGAACAACGGCTTCCCATCGACTTGCTCGAAAGCCTTCTCGGCCCGGTAACGGGTCGAGTTCCCACCTAGTAAAATGACGGCAACTGCTTGTTCCACCGGGCTATTCTATACCAAATGGAAAAAGGCCTTAAGGCCTCGAGGGATTCCTAATGGGCCTCTCGGTTTCCGAGCGACTCGTTGATGGCAATGCCTTGGATGATGAGTTGAAGCACCTTCTCGAGTTCCCGGCCCTGGCTATAGTCGGCTTGGCAGACGTAGTTGACCCGCCCGTCCTGATAGAGCTGCTCGACCTTTTCCCGCTTGCCCTGCGGGTAAACGGCAATCGACTTGCCCCCGTTGTTCTTGGCGATGATCATCGCCGGGATGTCGGTCATACCGTCCCCGATGTAAATGATGTTGCTATAGGGGATTCGGCGATCGGGGCGTTTCTCGTTGACCCCGGCATCGTCATTGGCGTCGTATACCCCTTTGCTGATCCGGAAGAAGTACTGGGTCTTTTGGGTGAAGTTGATGGCGAGTTTGGGCCAGATCGGCTCTTTGCTCACTTGGTCGAAAAGGAACTCGCAGGCGTAGATCTGCTTGAACTCCTTCGCGATGTCCGACCCCTCGACGATTTCCTTGTTCCCCGAGGAGATGAGGTAGTGCTCGACGTTGACCCCGTGTTCCTTCCCGAAGTCGTTGATCCGGCGGAACCAGGTATGGACCCCAGGAAAGAACTCGATCTTCCGTCCTTGTTCCCGAAGCCAATCCCGGGTCATCTTGATCCCGCGTTCCCGGGTCGTCTTCACCATCATGTACATGTAGGAAAGGGTTCGCTCGACTCCGGTTTCCTCCGCAAAGCGGGTGGTGAGAGCCCAGAATTCGGCGGGACTCAAACCAAGGGAGGGGATGAAGCCGAAATTCTGCATGTCGCTTTTGGCCAAGGTGGAATCGAAGTCGTAAAGGATGGCCGCGATGGGCTTTTTCATTTGCTTATATTATACAGTAGAGGCCGGCTCGAAGGTCAAATCGGCCGATTTCGGGCGTTTCATATGGGTTTTGCCGGTTAAAACGGTCGTTTGAGGCGCATATAATCTCAGTGATGCCCAACCTCTTGTCCACCCCCCAACTGGTCCCTCTCTACATTGCCCTCGTGGTCATCGGCCTCCTTTACCTCCTTGGGGCCATCTATGTCATCGGGGTCCTTTTCTATTTCCGGGGCCGTCTCCAGAAGAAATTGGTCGCCCTCTCGGTCCTCTTCAGCGAGAAGAAGGAGATCCTCCTTTCGATTTTCCAACTCTATGACGCGGCCCGGCTTCCCCTTGAGGAAACAGAGCGGAAGAGCTGTTCCCGGGTCCGGTGGCTCAAGACCGACGTCGTGAAGGAAAAGGACGTCATCCCCACCCATGCGATCCTCATCGACCTCGAAAAGCGGCTCAGCTTCATCGCCGAGCGGGAGACCTACATCAAGAAAAGCGCGGAACTGCAGGCATTGCTACTCACCCTCAAGGACGTGGACGCCTCGTATCGCAGGATCGTCAATGTCTACAACGCGGATGTCTCCGGCTACATGTACTGGCGGAAGTTCTTCCTTTACCGCTGGCTTTCCTTCCTCCTCGGCTTCAAGAAGCGGGAACGGATTGCCTAAAGATAGAGTTCGTAATCGACCAGCCCGTCGTAGAAGTCCTTTTCGTGGCTGATGAGGATGACCGCGCCCGGAAAGAGGTCAATGGCCTTGAAGAGGGCTTCCTTGGCCTTTTGGTCAAGGTGGTTGGTCGGTTCGTCGAAGATGAGGAAGTTGGCCCTTTTGAGTCCCATGAGGGCGAGGCGGGTCTTGCTTTTCTCCCCTCCGGAAAGACCATTGAGGGGGCGGAGGGCCTTTTCTTTGTCGACTCCGGCCTCCCCGAGGCGGGAACGGATTTCGGTGTTGGTGAGTTCAGGCCTCGCGAGGCGGAGGATCTCAAAGGGGCTTTTTTCTTCGTCAAGCTCACTGTCCGCGTCGAAATGGGATACCGTGGTACCATCAAGCCACTTGTAATTGCCCCCGATGGGGGGAATCTCTCCCAGGATGGTCTTGACGAGGGTCGTCTTGCCAATCCCGTTTTGCCCGATGATGGCGATTTTCTCGCCCTTCTTCAAGGTGAAGGACAGGGGCTCGAGGAGGGGAATCCCCTCGTAGCCTATTTCAAGGGAATCGACGACGAGGGGGCGTTCACCGACGTCGTGGGAAAAAGGGAAGCGGAAATGGCTATTGACGAGGTCGGATTCCGGCGGGGCCATCCTTTTGAGGTGGGCCAGGCGGGCCCGGTGGCTTTTGGCGGCCATCGCCGAGGTGGCCCGGACGATGTGGGACTTGATGAACTCCTCTTCTTTCTTGATGTAGCGGCGTTGGGCCTCGTAGTTCTTTTCGTATTGCTCGAGGTCGAGTGCCCGTTGGGCTTCGAAATATTCATAGGAACCGCGGTAACGATCGATCCGGCGGTTCTCGAGGACGAAGACGACCTTGGCGATTTTCCTGAGGAAGGAGATGTCGTGGCTGACGCAGAAGAAGGCCTTGGGGTATTCGTTCAGCCTCCCCACCAGCCATTCCACCTGGGCGGCATCGAGGTAGTTGGTCGGCTCGTCGAGGAGGAGCACGTCTTTCTCCTCGAGGAGCATCTTGGCCAAGAAGGCCTTTTCGCGCTGACCGGAAGAGAGTTGCCCCAAAGGACTCTCGAGTTTGTGCTTCGGAAAGGCGAGGCCGTCGACGAGGGCCCCGATCTTTTCCTGGAGGGCATAGAAGCCACCGTCGAGGAGTTCCTCCGAGAGACGGGAGGCCACTTCGATGGCTTTCTCGTTCCCCCTGGCCCCCTCCTCATAGAGGCGTTCCATCTCTTTCTCCTTGGCGAAGAGGGACTCGAAAACCCCATAGAGGTAGTCGATGACGGTGGTGGAAGCGTTCTCCTTGAGTTCCTGGTCGAGATAGGAAAAGGATGTCCCGCCCGACCATTCGATTTGGCCCCCGTCGGGGAGGAGCTTCCCGCTCAAAAGGCGGAGGAGGGTGCTCTTGCCGGAGCCATTATGCCCGACGAGGACAGCGTGCTCGCCTTCGTTTAGTTGAAAGGATACCCGGTCATAGAGTTCCTTCTCGGCGTAGGAGAAAGTGAGGTTTTCGACGGTGAAGACTGCCACGAAGCGGATTATAGCCGCAAAAGTGGCGGAAACAAGAAAACCCCGGACGGGCCGGGGTCACTTCCTTGGTGGTGCGGGAAACCAGAATCGAACTGGCATGGGTTGCCCCATACGCCCCTCAAACGTACGCGTCTACCATTTCCGCCATTCCCGCAG
>CASFVT010000002.1 GCA_949298195.1 uncultured Bacillota bacterium | reverse complement strand
TTGGTGTAGCGGCCTAACATGCCTCCCTGTCACGGAGGAGACCACGGGTTCGAATCCCGTATGATCCGCCAGCGCAGGCGTAGTTCAATGGCAGAATATCAGCCTTCCAAGCTGAGTACGCGGGTTCGATTCCCGTCGCCTGCTCCAGAAAACGGCCCAGCCTCCTGGCTGGGTTTTCAATTCTACATGGCGGGCGGCGCTTTGGAAGGCCGCCGGGGCAAAGATGGCTCGATGGGCATCGTGGAACTTGCCTCTGAATTATAATGTCGGCATGAACCGAGAGATCCTCTTTGCTACCCATAACCGGGGGAAACTGCTCGAAGCCAGGAATTTCCTTTCGCCCCTAGGCTACCTCGTCTACGGACTCGACGACCTCGGACTCGAAAGCGAAGTCGTCGAGGACGGGAAGAACTACGAGGAGAACGCCGAGAAGAAGGCCCGGGCCTTCGCCTACCTCCCCTTCCCCGTCTTCAGCGACGACTCGGGACTCGAAGTAAAGGCCCTCGGCGGGGGGCCGGGGCTTTACTCGGCCCGCTTCGCCGCCTCCCTCGGGGGCTGCCCAGCGGCCTTTGAAAAACTCATCGAACTGACCGAGGAAGACGACCGGGCACGCTTCGTCTGCACGATCTGCCTCTTGGAGGGCAAGAAGGAAAAACCCCTCTTTTTCGAGGGCGTTTGCGAGGGAAAAATCCTTCGTGAGCCTCATGGCGAGCACGGCTTCGGCTTCGACCCGATCTTTTCCTCCAGCGAGGGAAAAAACTTCGGGCTCCTTTCCGAAGAGGAGAAAAGCCATTACAGCCACCGTGGGCGGGCCCTCCTCAAATTGGCCACTTACCTCGCGATTTGATGGTCAAAACACCATGGAGGACATGTAGACAAGGGCGAAGAAAAGCCCGACTTGGGCGATGAGATAGGGGAGCATGATGTAGAAGTCCCGTCGCTTGACGTCCTTCTTGAAGAGGGTGAGGGCGTTGAGGAGATCGCTCAGGATGAAGGCGAGGGCCGAGATGAGCCCGACCAGGTTGAAGAGATAGAAAGACTCCCCAGCGATCAGCTGGACGATGAAGGAAAAGGCCAGGGCGGTCACCGTCGCCGTGTAGACGGAACCGAGGAGGGCGAGGCCCACCCGCCCCTTGACGAGGCGGAGGATCGGATAAAACGCGATGAGGATGACGATCGGGAAATAGAGGGCCGTGTAGGGGTGGCGGCTCAGCCAATACGGGGTCAAGAAACCGCTGGCCATGAGGAAGAAGACGTGGGCGAGGAAGAAGGAGAGGGTGCCGGTGATTAGATAGGGCAACCCTTTTTTCTTGTAGAGGAAGAGGACGTCCCCGATAAGGGAGAAGAAGAAAGCCAGCCCCGTCAGGAAAAAACGGCTGGAATAGGTCATTTGGGAAAAATAGTAGACGGTAAGGAGGAAGAGGGTGAGGACCGGGAAGACCTTGGTGATCCGCCTTCCCCTCTCATCCTCCTTGTAGACGAAAACGAGATGGATGGTCGAGGTGAAAAAGAACGGCATGAGGAGGAGGGCGATGATCGTCATTCCGCGTCTCCTTTCCCGCCAAGGCGTTCCTCGGCCTTTTGAAGGAGGCTTTCGCCCTTGGCCTTGAGGCTAGCCATGTGCTCGCGGATGGCCTCGAAGAAACGGTCCTCCTTGTTGAAGAAAGGGAGGAGGAAGGACTGCTTTACCTTCAGCTTGGCATAGTAATCGCGGAGGACGAGCTTGGCCTTTTCCCAACTGGCCACGAATTTCTTGTCGTCGATGGCGGCCCGGAGCCGGCGGAGAATGCCCATGCTATAGGCGGAGTCGATGAGGAAGATGCCAAGTCCCACTCCGAGGGGGAAGGAGAGATACATCCAATTGTCCATGAGGTAGACCCCGAATGCCTCGAAGGGGTTGGCCAATACGAGGACGTAGAAAGCGGCCCCGAGGAGCCAGAAGAAGGAGAAGAGGGGGCAGATGAGGCCCATGAAGTTCCCCCACTGCTTCCCATAGTCCCAGAGGCGGACCTTCATTCCCTTGACGAAGATGAGGCCGGCAATCAACTCGATGAGGGTGAGAAGGGCCCCAAGGACGAAAATCTCGAGGACGATGCCGCCCCACTCGGCTTCAAATAGGGTCTTCCAGGGAATGAAGGCATCGAAGGCGTAAAGAAGGGCGAAACCGAAACCGTAGAGGGGAATGAAGGGCCCGACGAGGAAACCTGGCTTGACCCACCGCTTCTGGGAAACGAAGCGGCGGAAGAAAAGTTCGAGGACGAAGCCGAATAACCCCCCAAGGAAGAAATAGGCGAGAAGGGCAATGAAGATGCTCACGTGTCATTTTAGCATCCATCAGAGCTTTGCGAGGAGGGCATGGCATAATGTCAGGGATGAAAAAGGCGGCCTTCTTCGACTTGGACGGAACCCTCATCGATAGCGAGCGGATCTACCAACGCTTCTGGAAGGAAGCCATCGAAGAAGCCGGCTTCGACCCTTTCTACCTTGATACCCTCCGCCTACGGAGCCTCGATCGGGCGGCTGCCGACCTCCTATTCCATGAAGCCTACGGCGCCGCAATCGATGTCGAGGCCATTAGAAAGACGCGTGACCGCCTGATGGAGGAATATCTCCTCGAACATCCCTATGAAGCCAAGCCGGGGGCCCTCAAGGCCCTTGCCCACCTCAAGAGCAGGGGAATCGCCAACTTCGTCGTGACGGCCACTCCTCTACAAAAATGCAGAGAAATACTGGCCAAATTCGATTTCCTCCCCTATCTACACGGGGTCATCAGCGCGAAGGAGTGCCTCCATGGAAAGCCCTATCCGGATTGCTATCTCCTCGCCCTTTCCAAGGCCGGGGTCGAAGCCGGGCAGGCTTTCGCGGTCGAGGATGCCCCGAACGGGGCAATCGCCGCCCACCGGGCCGGGCTCGAGGTCTATTTCGTTCCCGATTTGACCACGCCCGACAACGATATCTCCCCCTTCATCCACAAAACCCTCCGGAGCCTCAACGACTTTTCCTTCCTTTTCTAGTCTTCGCCTCGCCCCATTCGGGTATACTTAGGCGATGGATGCCTTCCTGACCGCTTCCCACCTCGTCAAGCGCTTCCCCCTTTCCAGGAAACAAGCCGCGAACAGGGGAATCTCGGCAAATTTCCTGACCGCGGTCGATGATGTTTCCTTTTCCGTCCACCGCGGGGAAATCTACGCTCTCCTCGGGCCGAACGGGGCCGGGAAGACGACTTGCCTCCGAATGATTTCCTCGCTGATCGAACCGACGGAAGGAAAAATCGAAATCGACGGCAAAACCCTGACCAAAAAGACTGATTCCCTCCGTTCCCGTATCGGTTTCCTTACTTCCGAGCTCAAACTCGACCCTTTCTTCACCCCCAATTACACTTTCCTTTTCCTATCGGAGCTCTATGGGCTAACGAAGGAGGAAATGCTCAAAAGAAGAGACGAGCTCTTCCGCCGTTTCGGAATCGAGGGCTTCGCGGAGAGCAAGATCAAGGACCTTTCGACCGGGATGAAGCAGAAATGCTCACTGGTCATGTCCCTCGTCGCCGATCCCGACCTCATCGTTTATGACGAGCCGACCAACGGGCTCGACATCGTGGCCAGTCGGGAGGTCGAGGATTTCCTCATCAAGGAAAGGGACAACGGGCGGGCCATCGTCATCTCCACCCACATTTTCTCCCTCGTCGAGAAATTGGCTGACACTGTCGGCTTCCTCATCGACGGGAAGTTGGTTCTCGAGGACGGCATGGAAAGCCTCCGCCAACGTTTCGGCTCGGTAGAGGATGCCTTCTTCTCCCTTTACAAGGAGGAGGAAAGATGAAAAACGCCTGGACGATCGTCAAGAAGGAATTCCGCCGCTACTTCACCGACCCAAGGATGCTCTCTGCCCTCTTCCTCCCGGGCATCCTCATCTTCGCCCTCTACATGCTCCTCGGGACCTTCCTCGACGACCTTGCCATGCCAAGCGTCGACCCCCACTATTCCTACCGCATCGCCTATAGCGAGGATTTCGGGGGCGAGGGAAGGCCTTCCCTTCTCCGCGCCTTCGATGAATACCTCTCCTCGACCGGCCACGAAGCGGAAACCACCTACGTCGTCTATGCCTCCTCGGACATCGAGGACTGCCTAACCGACCTCAAGGAAGGGGAACTCGACATCGTCGTCCGCTTCTCAACCGATTTCGAGGCGGTATTGGAGACCGCCCATGCCTCCCCGACCCGCCCGAACATCGACATCTACTACGATGCCTCGGTGGCCGAGAGCGAGTCCGCCTACCAGAGCCTCATTGCCCTTACCTCCGTCTATGACTCCTTCACGGTCAATGCCGCCAACTCCCATCCGAACGTCGGGGGCGAGTCGTTCACGATGTCCTCCCTCCTCTCCTTCATCTTCCCGATGGTGGTGATGACCCTCCTATTCTCATCGTGTCTATCCATCTGCCCCGAATCGATTGCCGGGGAGAAGGAACGAGGAACGATTGCCACCTTGCTCATCACCCCGATCAAGCCTTATGAATTGGCCCTTGGCAAAATCGCCTCCCTTTCGGTTCTCGCCGTCCTCTCGGGAACCGTCTCGGCCCTCGGGCTCGTCTTCTCCCTCCCCTTTAGCCTCGGCGGGATGTCGTTGAGCCTCGGCATCGGCGAGGTCGTCGCCCTTTTCTTCGCGGTCATCGCCGTCCTCCTCATGCTGGTGGCCGTTTCCAGCTTCGTGAGCGCCTTCGCCCGCTCGGTCAAGGAAGCAACCTCCTACCTCGGGCCGATGACGGCCGTCCTAATCATCCTTTCGATCGTCCCGATGCTGGCCGACCTCTCCTCCCTTCCCTACGCCTTCATTCCCTTCCTCAACGTCATCTACTGCATGGGAAGCGTCTTCTCAACCCCCGTTTCCCTCCTATATTGGGTAATAGCAATCGTCGAATCGCTTCTCGTCACTGCCCTCTTCCTCTACTTGAGCGTCCGACTCTTCCGGAGCGAGAAGGCGATGTTCGGATAAGGAGGAAAGACATGGACGGAAGAAAAGGGACGCTCGGTTGGAAAAAATGGCTCGTCATCGTCCTCGTCGGTTTGGCCGGGCAATTCGCCTGGGCCATTGAGAACAACCAAATCAACCTCTGGGTCTATTCGCAAACCCAGAATAGCAACTACATCACCTGGATGACGACCATCTCGGCTGTCGCGGCCACCCTCACGACCTTCTTCATGGGGGTCTTGAGCGATCGACTCGGCAAGCGGAAGATCTTCATTGCCGGCGGCTATGTCCTTTGGGGCCTCTCGGTCGGGGCCTTCGGGCTCGCCTCCTACTCGAACATGGAAGTCCTCTACGGGGCTGCCTCCGCCTCCCTCGCGGTCGGCATCTCGATGGCCTTGCTCGACACGGTCATGACCTTCTTCGGGAGCACCGGGAACGACGCTTGCTTCAACGCCCTCGTCACCGACATGACGAGCCCCTCCAACCGGGGCAAGGTCGAATCGATCCTCGCCGTGCTGCCCTTAGTGGCCAACGTCGCGATGCTCTTCGCCCAGATGGCCTTCAATGCCAATGCGAACATCGATCCAGATCTGAGCATCGCCGAAAACGCCGCCAAAGCGGCCCCTGGTTGGCAGCTTTTCTTCCTCGTCTTCGGGATCCTCGTCATCATCGTCGGGGTCGTCTCCTTCTTCCTCATCGACGATTCCTCCCTGGAACCCCGGAAGGAAGGCAACTACTGGGCCAACCTCGTCCATGGCTTCCGGCCCTCGGTAGTGAAGAAAAACGGCCGGCTTTACCTGGCCCTACTCACCTTCATGGCCTTCAACGCGGCCGTCGACAGCTTCCTCCCCTACTACATGGTCTACTTCCAGAACCCGGTCGAACTGGGCGGGCTCGGCTATTCGGGCGACAACATCGGGATGTTCTACCTCGCCTTTGCCATCATCCTGGTCCTGGCCGCGGCCGCGGCCATCCTGACCGGCTTCTACATGGAGAAGATCAAGAAACACAATCTCATCTTCCCGGCCATCGGGCTCGGGGCCCTCGGGTCGTTACTTCTATATTTCGCGGTCGAGCCGGCCTTCGTCATCGTCTCGGCCACCCTCCTCATGTCCGGCTACCTCATCGGTACCTCCTCCCTCGGGGCCATCGTCCGCGATCTCACCCCCAAAGGGGAAGTCGGTCTCTTCCAAGGGGTCAGGATGGTCTTTGCCGTCATGCTCCCGATGATCATCGGGAGCAACGTGAGCCAGCTCTTCTTCAATTTGACCGGTGAGATCTACGTCTCCGGTTCCACCTTCGAGGAAGTCTACGCCCCAACCGCGGTCATGTTCCTCGTCGCCCTCGCCTTCATGCTCCTCGCCGCCGTCCCCGGCACCTTCCTCTTCCTCAAGGAAAGGAAAAAGGAACCGGAAGCCCCGGTTCCCGGAAATTGAGCGTCCTGGATCAGGATTCACCTAGATAGATTCGGACTCCGGTCTCCGTCTTTTCCTCAACGAGGGAAAGGCCAAGACCCGGATCGGACGAAGGCAGGCTCAACTGGTATTCGTTGATGCCGATTAGTAGACGCGCTTCATAGGAGGCAACTTCTTCATCGTAGATGACCCGCCCGAGCATGATCTTGGCATCGCTAGGAACCTCGATGGTCTTTTCGATACCGCCGACCCCGCCTAGGCCGCCCATGATCTCGACCTTCGAGGAACCGGTGAAGGTAACGAAGAGGCTGATATCGCCATAGACGGCAATCGTCCGGCTGGCGGGATCGCTACCGTCATCGAGGTAGTAAGAGAGGTAATCGTCCTCGTCGAGCATCCGCCAGGCGATTCCGGTCGGGATGGCGTCGGGGGCAAACTCGACCCGGTGTTCGATCCAAGCCTCCCCTCCCATCGGGGCGACTGAGAAATCGATGTTGCCGGAACCGCGTATGAAGTCCGCTTCGACATTGGTTCCCGGGCTTACCAGGAACGAGCCCAGGTGATTGCCGTAGACATCCCCGTCATAGACGTTGACCATGTGCTTGCTTTCCTTGAGGGAGACGGTGATTTCTACTGGGCCCTGGATGAATGAGAGATCGACTGAACGCCCGACGAGATGGGGCTCGGCCTCTTTCGTGTAGAGGGCCTCGTAGGCAAGTTCCTTCCCTTCCGTCAAAGGCGCGGAGAAGCTAAACGTTTCCCCACCGGCGCTGAAATCGATGCGGTACTCGCCCTCATCGGGGGAAATCGACTTGCTCACCTCGATCGAGGAACCGTGGATGAGTTCGAGGTTCGCTCCTCCGGTAATCGAATCGCCGGTGGTCACGATCATCACCTCGTGGACGGCTGGACTCTCGGCGAAATGGGCCTCGAGCTCGATGAGGAGGCCAAATGGGGAAAGGGCATTCTCGGCAAGGCTCCCCAAGGAAATGAGCGAGTAATCCTCCTCCCCATGGACGTAGACCGGATAAAGGGGTTCGCCGCTTTCGTCGAATTTGGAAATGTCGAGGTAGAAAGTGCCGACCTCGCCTTTGGAGGGGGGCACGGTATCGAAGGAGGAAAAGGCCAATGCCCCGGGGAGCGACGAATCCCCCAAGCCGAGATCCGGGGGGAGAATCCCGGCTTCCGGATGGCCTTTGACGGTCCAGCCATCGAAGAGGTAGTCAACACCGTAGTCGCCGCCTTCCTTGAGGACGGAGGATGGGGGATTCTCCCCCGTACGCGTGGCTGCCTTCCCCCACTCCATCGTCGTGGTAATGGCCGCCCGGCCAACGGATTCCTCGTCGCGGATGAGATTCGATCCGTTGTAGTAACGGAAGCTCATTTTGTAAATTTCCTTCGCAAAAACGGAATAAACGCAACAATCTTCCTTGACGCTGGTCAAATCGACCGGGGTCCCGTCCTCGTAGGTTCCCTCGAACTGACGGAAGACCGCGTGCTCGCCGGGCAAAAGTTCGAGTTCCGGGTCGTTGGAAAGGAAATCATAGCCTTGGAAGGTCGGGTCGGCTTGGGTGCCGGGTCGGCAGTAAGCCGTCCCGACGAGAACCGGTTCGGGCGAGTCGTCATAGAAGGAAACGAGAAGGGGCTTCGGCGGAACGTAGGTGGACGAAGTCGAACCACCGGTGGAACAAGAAGCGAGTCCGAGGACGGCTAATGGAAGGGCAAAGACCGGAAAAGCTTTTTTCACGGGGCAATTATCGCCCATCCCCACCAATCTGTGAAGGACTTCCCTTAGGGAAGGGGAGTCAAGAAGATGTTGCCCCATTTACCGCTCAAGCATATACTTGTCCCCGGAAAGCAAATCCGGTAAGTAGCCATGAAAAAGAGATATCCAGTAAAAATCGCCGCCCTGCTCGGGGTCATCTGCCTCCTCGTCAGCATCTTCTCGATGTTCGCGAAAGCCTTCACCGAGGACCAAGGCGCGGTCCGCGGGAACTTCTACGAGGTGATGTTCGGCCTCATCGACGGCACAAGCGTCGTCCTCCTGCTCGTCGTCGGCTTCGTCCTCCTCTGCCTGGCCCTCATCGCCTGCCTCTTCGGCCTCAGCTTGACCGACAAGGGAACGAAGGCCTTCGCCATCGTCCTCATCGTCCTGGCCGCCGCGGGAGGAACCCTCTGCCTCTTTTCGATTCCCTTCTACACCGCCGCCAACGGCATCGTCGACATCAACAACACCGGGGTCACGACCCTCGGGCCCGGTTCGATCGTGCCGGCCGTCTTCGCCTACCTCGCCGTCCTCATCGGCCTCTATCTCCTGCTCAAGAAAAAGGAAGCCTGAGGTAGCTGCTAGGATTGACCAGCCCGCTTCGCCAAGCGGGTTTTTCTTTCCCTTACCGCGGAGGCGACTGTTTCAACGCAGGAGGCGAGGTCTTTCTCGATTTCGGCTCCCCAGAACCGGATGACGAGGTAGCCATCCTTGCCTAAGGCCTCGTTCACCTCCTTGTCACGGGCGATGTTCCGTTCGATTTTCTTGATCCAGAAGGCCGAATTGGTCATGAGTTTGGCCTTGTTGGCCTCGAAATCCTTCCCATGCCAGAACTCGCTATCGCAGAAAACGGCGATCTTTAGCCCCTTGAAGAGGATGTCCGGGTGGCCGATGACCCCCCGGGCATTCTTCCTATATCGAAGCCCCTTCCGGTAAAGGGCCTTCCGAAGGAGCAGTTCGATCCCGGTGTCCTTCCCCTTGATGGAGGACATGATCTTGTGGTTGAGCTCCGGATCCCGCTTCATTGAAACTGGGCAGCGTAGAGAGAGGCGTAGAAACCCCCAGTGGCGAGGAGCTCGGCATGGGTGCCCCGTTCGACGATCTTCCCGTCCTCGAGGACGAGGATGAGGTCGCTATGCTCGACCGTCGAAAGGCGGTGGGCGACCACGAGGGAAGTCTTGCCCCAGAGGAGGGTCGCTAACGATGCCGAGAGACGTTTCTCGGTGAGGACGTCGATGCTCGACGTGGCCTCGTCGAGGAGAACCAACGAGGGGTTCATCAGGATGACCCGGGCGATCGAGAGGAGTTGGCGTTCCCCCTTGGAGAGCCCCCCATCCTCGCTCACGAGGGTCTCGTAACCCCTGGGTAAACGCCTGATGAAGGAATCGGCCCCGGCTGCCTTTGCCGCGGATTCGATTTCCGCAAGACTCGCCTCAGGCCGCCCATAGGCGATGTTTTCGGCAACGGTTCCCCGGAAGACCCAGGTGTCCTGGAGGACCATCCCGAAGGAAGAGCGGAGGGACTTCTTCTCGATGTCGCGGGCATCGCTCCCGTCGATTTTGAAGGAACCCTCGTTTTGGTCATAGAAACGCATGAGGAGGGAGATGATGGTCGTCTTTCCCGAGCCGGTCGGGCCGACGAGGGCAATCGACTTCCCCTGGAGGAGGGAGAAATCGACTCCCTTGATGACCTCGTGCGGGGAATCCTCGTAGGCGAAGTGGATGCCTTCGGCCTTGATTTCCCCGATGTCGCGTGGGATGGGCAAACGCCCCTCGTCGATTTCCGGTTCGAGCTGGACGGCCTTTTCGACCCGTTCGAAGGAAGCAACCGCATAGGAAATCTCGCTCATGACCGAGGAGACTTCGTTGAAGGGCTGGGTATAGCTGCTCGCGTAGGTGAGGAAAGCCGAGAGGTCGCCGACGAGGAAGACGATCCCGACCCGCCAATCGAGGGCAATGAAAAGGGCCCCGACGATGAGGACGACGCAGTTGACGATGGCGTTGACCAGTCGCGTCAAGGGATTGATGAGGGAGGCTCCCATGTTGGCTTTGAAGGTGCTCTTCCGGTAGCTCTCGTTGATTTCCTCGAAGCCCTTGAGGCGTTCCTCCTCGGCTCCGAGGGAGAAGACGGTCTGGCTTCCGTCGAGGGTCTCGGAGAGATAGGAGGAGAGGAGGCCGCTGTTCTTCCCCTGCTTCTTGAAATACTTGGAGTTGAACTTCGAGAGGAAGCGGCTGGCGAGGAGGCTGATGGGGGTGAGGACGATGACGACGAGGGCGAGGAGGTAGTTGAGGGCCAGCATGAAGGCGATGGTCATGACAATCGAGATGATTCCGTCATAAAGGGAGGCAAAGCCGGTTACGAGGCCGTTATTGACGTTTTCGACATCCGACATGAGGCGGAGGGTGAGGTCGCCCTCACTATGGCGGTCGAGCCCGCTGAGGGAAGCGTCCATGTAGGAGGCGAAGACGGCCTTCCGCATCCTCGTGACCACCCGTTGCCCGACGAGATAGGTGAGATAATCGAAGGCGTAACGGAACAAGGTGCCGGCGATGAGGAGGGCGGCCATCATGACGAGGTAAAGGCTGATGTCGCCTTCCCCGTCGAGTAGAAGGTTGATGGCCTTCCCGGCCAGGAAGGGAATCAGGAGCTTGCTTGCCGTCGAAACGGTTCCCGAAAGCAACGACAGGATAAACGGGAGGCGGGAGCCGTGTAGATATGGGAGGAGGGCCTTTAGGCGTTTCATGCGGTCACTCCCTTCTGGATTTCGTGGAATTCCCGGTAAGGGGGGCAGGTGGCGAGGAGTTCCATGTGATTACCCCGGGCCACGATTTCCCCGTGCTCGAAGAAGAGGATCTCGTCCATCTTCTCGACGAGGGAGAGGCGGCTCGAGACGATGAAGCGGGTCGGGAAGAGGGACGGAAGCTCGTCGCGGATGGCTTTCTCAGTCAGGTAATCGAGGGCCGAGAGGGCATCGTCGAGAACAAGGATCGGGGCATGGGAGAGGAAGGCCCGGGCAAGGGCGAGGCGCTGCTTCTGCCCGCCCGAGAAATTGGTCCCGCCTTCCCGGATCTCCACCTCGAGGGGATCGCCCTTCTCGGAAAGGAAATCGAGGGCCCTGGCCTTTTGAAGGGCCGCGAGCATCTGCTTCTCGTCCGCCTTTGGATTAGCGAGGAGGAGATTCGACTTCACCGTCCCGGAAAAGAGGGTCGGTTTTTGGGGGACGTAGGTGAATAAAGGCCGCAAATCGAGTTTCCTTTCCCCGTTTTCGGATACAACATCACCGTTGAGGAGAATCTTCCCCTCAGTGGGGGCGAAAAGGCCGGTCAAGAGCTTCGCAGCCGTCGATTTGCCCGAGCCGGTTCCCCCGACGACCCCGATTGCCCGGCCCTTCCCGAGCTTGAAGGAGAGGGAGGAAACGGCCTTTCCTTCCCCTACTTTCCCATAGGTATAACCAACGTCCTCGAAAGCGATCTCGGAGGGGCTTTCGGTTTCGACCTCTTCCCCTCTGCCTTTCACCGGGAGTTCAAGGAAGGAATTGATGCGGCGATTGCTCTCAAGGGCTTTGTTGAGGGAGGTGACGAGGCGCGACCACATGACGAGGGCGGCAAGGGAAGAAACTAAATAAGAGACCAGGGAAGCGATTTCCCCGGTCGTGAGACCGCCGGCCCCATCGTAGTTTCCCCCGAGATAGACAACGAGGACGATTCCGGCGTTGATGAAGAGGAACGTCAACGGATTGACGAAGGAGGAGAGCTTCCCCATCTTCATCGAGGCCTCTTGGTAGGCGAGGGCTTTTCCCTCATAGCGCCGTTTCTCCCGCTCTTGGTTGTTGAAGGCCTTGATCTGGCGACGCCCCCGGATGTCGTCCGCACTGACCGCGGAAAGCTCGTCGAGCCTTTCCTGGATCGCCCGGTACCGCTTGGGGGATAGGAGCATTACCGCCACCATCGTGGCTGCGGAAAGGAGGATGGCTCCGGCGAAGATGAGACCGGCCCAAGGGGAAAAGACGAAGCTGAGGATGAGGGAACCAAGCAGGAGGAAAGGGGGGCGGAAGATGAGGCGCATGAACATCATCACCCCATTTTGCATGGCGAAGGCATCGTTCCCGATGAGGGTGGCGACCTTCGACTTGGAATAGGAATCAAGCGTCCTCTCATCGAGTTCAAGGCTCCGCTTGAAGAGGAGAGTCCGAAGGTCGGCCCCATAATCGCTGGCCACCCGACTGGCCAGATACTGGGCGACCATCGTCGAGGCGAAACCGACGATGGCCAGGGCGACGATGACGGCACCCAAGACGAGGATGACATCCATTCGTCCCGAGACGATCCCGTCGTCGATTACGTAGCGCACCAGGAACGGGGTGGCCAACTCAGCCAAACATTCGATCAGCTTCAAAAATGGGGCCAGGATGACCTTGGCCCTGTATTTCCGCAGGGGAGTGAGAGTGGTCATCGTGCTCACGCTTCCCCGGCCCGGCCCTTCGGAAGGGGTTCCCCGCTTCCGTCCTCATCGAATTCGAAATAGAGGTCACGGTCGGGACCGGATTCGGAGAGGAAACAGATGGTCCCCCCTGAGGATATGGAGACATTCACGAAGAAGAAGGTCTTCCGCTTCTTCGGATAGAAGTAGCCGGGGGTCGCGAATTGGAAGTTGACATTCCCCTCCTCAAAGTCGACATAGAGGTTCATGACGTCGATGACGAGCATCCAGCCGCAGGCGAGGTTGAGGGTCAAAGAGTGGGAATGATCATCGCCTTCCTGGAAACTGACTTGCCCCGCCCCTTGGTTGAGGTAGAACATGTTCCCGAAGGCATCAAAGGAATCGTAGAAGGTGTCCTCGTCGTAGACTGGATTGCCGATGACCGCCCCGACTTGGCTTGCCAGATCGGAAATGATCGTCCCGAGTTCCCGGCCGATGTCATCGAGTTCGTAGAAGCGAAAGAGGGTATCGTTTTGTTTGTAAGCGAGGGCAAAGCGCCCGAGGAGGGCGTAGCGAAGGGCAGATAACTCGCTTTCGTCATCCTTTTGCTTGGTCTCGATGAGGAGTTTGGCGAGGCGGAGGCAGAGCTCGGGAAGGATGTGGGGATTGTCCCCGTGGGAGAAGACGAACATCTCGTAGACGGAGTGGAAGAGCCCGATGTAGATACTGCCGGCGGCGTCGGGATTGGGCTCGACCCCGATGCCATGCCAATAGCAGTCGCCGAGGTACATCTTGCCGTAGTCGTTGTTGAGGGCGGCGCTATGGGCGTAGCACTGGAAAGCCTCGCGGAGGCTGTCTTCGCCTTTCTCTCCCTTCTCAAGGCATTTGCCCATCCGGGCCAAGGCGAAGCCATCGGTGGCCAAGGCGTCGTTGGCGTAATAGGAGAAGGCCGTCTTGAGGTCAGGCTTGGCAAAGCGCGTCCCGAATTCGTAGAACATCCCGATTCGGGTCAAGGCATAGGTACCCCCACGGGAAGCAAAACCGTCTGAATACTGGAGGAAAATGGCTTCGTTCCGTTCAGTGTCGTTGATGATGCGGTCATCGAAGGCCGAGAGGAAGTCGGCTTGCATTTCCCCGGCCAACGGGCTCTTGCCGTCGTCGAAGAGCTTCTTACCGATTTCCTTCAAGGTGGCATCGTCGATGGAAAGGCCGCTGGCATCGGGGATGATGTCGTGGAAGCCGCAGTGCGGGCAGATGGCGGTCATCTTTCCGCCGCTCGGTTGCGAATACCAATCCTGGATTTCGCTCGTCGGGAAGGAAAAGCCGCAATTTGGGCAACCGCATCGTTGGGAAACGAGGATTTTGGACGCGTTGTTCGACATCGCCGCCCGATAACGTTTCAAAGGATCGTGGGGAGAGGAAGCTTGGGGACCGTTTTTCTTCATTGCCGAAATCATAGCATAGATGGGGCCATCCTATGCCGAAAGCATGGGAATCACGGTCGTTCGGCGTATATAATTCCGGCGTGGCAAAGAAGTTCCTCCACGGTAGCCCGTATCTCCTTCCGACAGCCTTTCTCCTATTGGTTGGATTCGCCTTCTTGCTAAGCGGCAGCTTCCTCGATTTGGAGGTGTCCGCGGCCCTTTATGAAGAAGATGCTGTCCTTACGACCATCCTTGGGATCGTTTTGCCCCTCCCTTTCTATGCCCTCTTCGGGCTGGCCGGGGCCGCCTCAGGGGTAGCCTTTGGCCACCGAAACTCCCACCTCCAGCCTTTTGCCTCCATCCTGATCACCCTCCTTTTCGGGGCAGCGGGCGGCTTCCTCTTCGGCTATTTCACCATCGGCTCTTACATCGACGACCTAGCCCTCGCCATCGGTGTTGGCGTCTTCGCCATCGCCATCATTGGCTTGAGTTTCCTTTACGCCATTTTCGACGTAGACGAAGGAAAGGCCTTCAGAATCGCCATGATCGTCTTCCTCAACGTCCTGTTTTCCGTCCTTTTTGCCCTCTTCCTCGCCCTAGCCGCCCGCCGGGCTACTTACGAAGCCGTCCTCCGAGGTGGGGAAGGGCTCTTCCGCCCTTGGTACTCCTTCAATCCGGAGGCTGCCCTACCTTACGAAGGGGCCTCGGGGCGGCAGCTTTGGAGCTTTCCGTCCCTCGCTCTCATCGGTTTGTCTTCTTCCGCCGTCTATGTCCGGGTTCTCCCCTTTTTCGAGTTCGACGAACGGAAAGGGGGTTGGATCGTCACTGCAACCGTCTTCCTGTTCTCCCTTCTTCTCGCCTACGGGGAGATCGCCTCGGGCCACTGCTATTTGAGTGACGTCGGTTTTTCGCTCATCCTCGGCTCGATTATCGGCCTGACCTTCCCGTTTTTGGTTCCCGACCGGTCCAACGTACGGAAAAAGACCCGTAAATCACCCCTGAATGCCGAGATTCTCCGCTCAAGGAAGAAATTGGCCTTGGCGGAGCGGGACGAGAATTCCATCCGCATCAAGAGAAGGGACGCAAGAATCAAGGCCGTCATCCCCCTCGAGGAGCTTCCGCCTTACTCAACCAGGCGTAATTCCCGTCGCCGCCGCTAGGGTTTGCTTTCCACCCGAGGATGAAGTAGGCGTAGAATGGCCATAAGGCCATATTTGCTTTATATTTCTCTACTGTATGCTGAAGTCGACGAATCGATATGCCCTTCCGCCGCGGCTAGGTAGGCCCCGTCCACGGATCTTCGAAATCGACTTCCTCCGCGGCTTCGACGTCATCTTGATGGTGCTATTGCACTTCGCCTGCGCCCTGAAACTCATCGCCTACTTCATGATTTGGAACGGTTCGGGGGAACCCCCGGCCGGGATGACCGCCCTTCTTGAATTCGGAGCCGAGGTCTTTGACCTCATCAACCACGGAAGTCTCTTCGTCCTCGAGTTCTTCTTCTCGATGCTCTTCGTTTTCCTTTCCGGGGTGTCCTCGAGTTTCTCGAGGTCGAATGCCCTCCGGGGGATGCGGCTTCTGATGGTTGCCGTTGCCATGAGCCTCGTCCTCGATCTCTTCTCATACCTCACCGGGGCCGGGGTACACATCTATTGCGGCATCCTCCACGCCTTGAGCATCGCCATCCTCGTTTATTCCTTCGTCAACTGGCTCTCTAAGGGAAACCTTTACGTGCTTTTCGGGGTAGCCGCCATTCTGGTCGTCGCGACAATAATTTGCACCTTCTATGGAAACCACTACCCCGGCGATGAAACCATCTGGGGCAAGCTCGCCCACTGGATCGACCCCGATTTTGTCTACGAATACCGTTACCTCAACCTCGTCAACGGGGGGACTATCTATCATCCGAGCAACCTTTACCCAACCGACCGAAACGAATCCTGGAAACTCCTCTTCGGCCTCGCCGGCTTCGGAGATGACTATTTCTCGCCCCTCCAATGCACGGCCGTCCTCTTCCTCGGGGCAGTAGCCGGGAAGCTCTTCTACCCGAACCGAAAAGGCTTCCTCAAGGACAAGAAGAGGCCTTGGGCCCGTCCAATCGTCTTCCTCTCGAAGCATTCCCTCCTTCTTTACGTCCTCCACATGCCGCTTGTCTACCTCGTCCTCGGGGGCGTGATGCTCCTCATGGGGTATTCGCTCAATTTCTAAGGAAAACGACAATGGGAAAATCCATTTACGATCAATTCGAACACGCGGCCAAGGCCTATCCGGATTCCCTCGCTGCCCGCTTCGAGAACAAGGCCTGGACCTTTGCCGAACTCGATAGGGAAATCGACCTAGCCGCCCGGCGGCTCCTTGCCCTGGGGATCAAGGAAGGGGAAGTCGTCGCGGTGGCCATGCCCAATTGCCCGGAGGCCCTCTTCCTTTTCTATGCCATCAACAAGATCGGGGCCATTTCCTACAACATCCATCCCCTCACCCCGGCTTCCCTCATGAAGAAGCACATGGAGAAATCGGGATCGCGCCTCCTCATCTGCCTCGCCAACGCCTGCTATGAGCATCGGCTGGCCCTCCCTGACGAAGTCAAGGTCGTTTCGGTCAATCCCTACGTCAAGGTCAATCCCCTCAAGGCCTTCGTTCTCTACCGCATCTCCAAAAGAACGCACGGAATCGTCTCTTATCTAGGTATCAAACCGGTCAAGGAGAGCAAGTGCGTCCACCCCGATCCCAATGAAGATGCCGTCTACCTCAATACCGGGGGAACCAACGGGGAACCGAAGATCGTCCGCCTCTCCTCCCACTCCATCAACAACCTCGCCCTGAAGGGCTATGCCCTCTTCGGGGGCAAGATCGACGGAATCCATATGCTTACCGCCATTCCCCTCTTCCACGGCTTTGGCCTCGCGATGGGCATCCATACCCCCCTTTCGTGGGGAGCTTCGACCGTCCTTGTCCTCAAATTCAATACCAAGGAGGCCATCCGTTTCATCAGGAAGGGGCAGGCGACCGTCATCATCGGGGTGCCGGCCCTTTACAACGCCCTCCTCTCGCGGGACCGTTTCTACGGGAAGTGGCTTCGAAAGCAAATCGTCGCCTTCATCGGAGGCGATTCGGTTCCCCAATCCCTCCTCGACCAGTGGAATACGGCGATGTCGCGCTTCGGCAGCTCGGCCCGTCTCTTCGAAGGCTATGGGCTCACCGAGACGGTCAACGTCACCAACGTCAATACCTATGGCCGGGAAAAACGGGGAACCATCGGTCGTCCCCTCCCCGGCATCAGGCAAATCATCGTCGACCCCGAGAGCGGGAACCCCCTTCCCCTCGGCACAAGCGGCGAGATCTGCATCGGGGGTGATTGCCTGATGAACGGGTATTTGAACGACCCGGAACTAACCGCGAAAAGCTTCCTCGCCTTTGATGGGCGAAAATACTTCCGCACCCGCGACTACGGTTACATTGATGAAGACGGCTACCTGACGTTCCGTCAACGCCTCCGGAGGGTAGTCAAGATCAACGGGGAGACCGTCTGCCCATCCGACGTCGAGGACGTCGCCCTCGGCCTCTTCGATGTCTATGAGGCCTATTGCTTCCCGATCGAGGACAAGCGGAAGGGCCACGTTCTTTGCCTTGCCCTCGTCGAGCGGGAAGGGCCGAAGGGGAAAAGGAAGAAAGAGGAAGTCGAGGAAGAAGTCTTGCTCTCCATCAAGAAGAACCTTCCGCCCAACCACTACCCGGCCAAGATCGTCTTCCTTGATTCCCTCCCGCGAACGCCGGTTGGGAAAATCGATGCCGCGGAGTTTGCCAAAATCGAAAAAAACCTCGATATTTGACGATATATCCCCAGCAAAAGGCCTTTTAATTGAACGAAAGGCCTTTTTTCATGATGGCGAGGACCTCGCGGAAATCGGTCGAAAGCGGATAGGCATCGAGCTCTTCTTCCCTCAGCCAGAAGACCGCGCCTTCCTTCGAGGAATGGAGTTTCCCCTCGTACTCGGGGGAACGGAAGAGAATGGCGAGATGCCTGGTCTTCTCGAGGGGGAGATTCCACTCGTAGTAGCCGCAGCTCTCCAACGAGGTGGGATTGAGTCCCGTCTCTTCGCGGCATTCCCTGGCCGCCGCGGAAGGAATGTCCTCTCCGACCTCGACGTGCCCGCCGGGGAAATTGATGCCCGGCCAATCGTTTTTCTCACGCTTCTCGACGAGAAAGGAACCATCGCTTCGGTATAGCATCGTCATCGTCGTGAGGATAACGTGTCCGCGCTCTTTTTCCATTTGGGGGTATTTTAGCTCCCTTCTTCTATAATGTTGGCATGGAATTCCGCCTGAACGTTGGAGACCGCTCATGGCTCATCGAAAGACTCCGGTGCCTTCTCCGCGCCATTGACGACGACCATCGGTTCAATGAATTGGAACGAAGGAAGGCTTCCATTGACTCGCTCCACCGCCTCGGGGCCAAGGAACTCAGCCCTGCTACTTACCGGGACGACCCCTACTTCCAGTTCCTAGTCGGGAAAGGCCCTTACCGGAAAGGAAACATCCGCTTTCATGCGGAACGATATCCGGCCTTTTCTCCCTTTCTCTGCCAAGAGGAACGTTCGCGCAAGGACGACCCCTTCCAAGTGGAGCGGCCAATTGGCTATTTCCGCGAGGATTTTTGCTATCCCTCCCTTCAAGAAAACGGCACGACCTGGATGAGCCTCTGTCCCCATGAAATCGAGACAATGAAAACGGCCATCTCGGGCCTTTCAGGCGATGTCGAGATACTCGGGCTTGGCTTAGGCTACGTCCCCTTCTCCCTCGCTCGGAAAAAGGATGTCCGGACGATTGAGGTAGTCGAGATCAACGAAGACGTCATTTCCTTCTTCGAGAAGCAAGTCCTCCCTGGAATCGCGGGAAAAGAGAAGATCAAGATCGTCCATGGCGATGCCATTGCGAGATTGAGGACGATTGATTTGACAGGAAAGATGGTCTTCGCCGACCTCTGGCACGATAGCGAGGACGGTCTACCGCTATACGCCGAGCTGCTGAAGACGTTGGAAGGCAAAGCGGCTACTACCCTCTATTGGCTCGAGCACACCATCCTCCTATATGCCCGGCTCTCACTGGCCATCCTCGTCGAAGAGGAGCTCATCACTAGTAGAAGCGATGCCGAATACGAAGGGTCCGCTAGTCTGAGCAATGTCCTTGTAAACGGTTTCCACTTCCTTTTGAAGGGGCGGGAGTTCAAGTCCTTCGCCGAGCTAAAGGAACTATTCGGTGACGAATCTCTCAAGAACCTGTTGAAACAAATCGAGCTGCCTTGAATTGTTGTTTCATTTTTGGATATTGATAAAAGGGCCGCTGGGCCCTTTTTATTTAATTGATATTTAACTACTTCTATATTTTGTAGTTATTTATCAAGGTTATCGATTGAGAAATACAGGATAAATTGATGGTTAACGAGGGTTTTCGCTGAAAACCGCTCAAATCCTTTTCACTGCGCTTGGTTGCCTTTGCTGGCTTGCCGCCTTTCCTCCTTCGCCTTTTCCAAATGGTAGTTGGCGAGGAGCATCTTCCCTTTCCCTCCACAGTCACAACTGGGGGGAATGCCCTTCTTCCTCTTGTAACGACCATAGAGGAAGAGCGAGAGGAAATAGGCAACGAGAAGGGCGATGACCAGGTAATAGGCCCAATGGATCATCAAGCTGTCACGCCCCTCTCTTTTTCATTCATCTTCTTGTTGTAGAAATAGGCGAAGGCGAAGAGGCCAGCGAGAAGGGCGGCCACGATGGCAATCGTCCAAGGATAGTCGATCATGAGATAGAAGGAGGTGCCGCCCACGTAGGAGACGACGAGCCAGAAGAGAAGCGTCCACTTGAGCTTGCCCTTCGGGAGTTCGGCGTGGGCAGTCGCCACCGCGGCAAAGCACGGGATGGTCAGGACATTGAACATGATGAAGGCGAAGAGGGCACCAGAGGTAAGGACCCCACCCGTCGAGGTGACGGCCTCCACCAGGGCCTGGACGGCCTCGACGTCACTACCGCCGAATTCCTCGATGTGGAGGATGGCCGCCCCGAGATAAGCCATCGTCATGATGACGTTCTCCTTGGCGATGAGTCCGGTGATGGCGGTCACCGCGAAGGCCCATCCCCACGCCGTGCCAAGCTGGCTACCGAAGCCCAAGGGAGTGAAGAGGGGCTGGATGAGCCGCCCAATGTCGGCAAGAACGGACTCGTTGATCTGATTGTTGGCTAGGTAGGTGTAATCCCAGCTGAAGTGAGAGAGAACCCAGATGATGATGGTCGTGAGAAAGATGATGGTGAAGGCCTTCTTGAAGAAATGCTTGGCTTTGTCCCAGATGTGGATGCCGAGGGCCCTCGCCTGGGGGAGGTGATACGAGGGCAGCTCCATGATGAAAGGAGGCACCTTCTCACGCATCGTCGTCAGGTGCATCACGAGTATGGAGACGATGGCAATGATCATCCCGAAGACGTAGACCCCGAGGGCAATGAGGTCAGAAGCCACCCAGCCGAAGTCGGAGGCGAGGACACCGGCCACCGCGGCCAGGATCGGGGCCTTGGCCATGCAAGAGAAGAATGGGATGACCCGGATGGTCTGGATCCGTTCCTTTTCGGTAACGAGGGTACGGGTGTTGATCATGGCCGGGACGGAGCAGCCGAAACCCATGATCATCGGTAGGAACGCCCTCCCGGAAAGGCCAAACCGACGGAAGATGCGGTCGAAGATGAAGGCGACCCGGGCCATGTAGCCGCTATCCTCGAGAATCGAGAAGAATAGGAAGAGGAAGAGGATCTGAGGTATGAAGCCGATGACGGCGAATAGCCCCCCGAGGACCCCATCGCAGATGAAACCCTGGAGCGGGATGAGCGATGGATCGGTGAACCAGCCTGAGACGGCGGTGGTGAGCCCTCCGGTCAGGCAATTTACGAAGTTGGCAAGGATCACGCCCGGGGACATGATGGCCCCGTCAGCGTAAAAGAGCCCTTCCCACATCGTTCCCTCGGCAAAGGTGCCCTGGATGGCACCCGAGGCACTTAAATAGAGGAAATCTTCCGAGAAGACGATGTGGAAGATGAGGAAAAGGAGGACAGCGAAGATCGGGATGCCAGCAAAGCGGTTGGTCAAGACTTTGTCGACCTTGTCGGAAAAATTGAGCTTTTCCCTCGCCTCCTTCGGGCGTCCAGCCTGGAGAGGCGCGCACTCCTTCTCGATAAAGGCATAGCGCCCATCGGCGATCTCGATTTCGTAGTCCTTTTCGGAACTGCTCAAGATACCGGTTACTTCCTTGTAGGGCCCAGGATTCTTTTTGGCCTCAAGCTCGTCTTTCTCCATGGCCTTGATGGCGTGGAAGAGAGGAGATTCGATTCCGGCTTTCCTATAGGCATCGAGTGCGTCCTCCATCGTCTTGTCGAGAGAAAGGACCGTTCGGCCTTCCCGCGGAGTTGAAGCGGCTTCCTTGGCCTTTTCCATCAACTCGTGGATTCCCTTGCCCTTTAAGGCCGAGATGCTCACGACCGGAACGCCGAGGACCTTGGCCAGCTGAGCGGCTTGGAGCTGTTTTCCCTCTTTATCGAGAATGTCGCTCATGTTGAGTGCGATGACCGAAGGGACGTCCATTTCCAAGAGCTGGGTACTCATGTAGAGGTTTCGTTCGAGGTTGGTTGCATCAACGACGTTTATCACGACGTCGGGATGCTCATCGATGATGTAGTTCCGGGCGATTTCCTCCTCCGGGGAATAGGGTGAAAGGGAATAAATCCCCGGCAAATCGACTATTTCCAGTTTGATTCCCTTGATACGGCGGTACACACCAGACCGCTTCTCGACGGTGACCCCGGGCCAGTTGCCGACATAGGCGGTCGCCCCGGTCAAAGCGTTGAAAAGGGTCGTCTTCCCAGAGTTCGGGTTCCCCAGAAGGGCTACCCGGATGCGTCTTTCTTCGTGTTCTTTCATGCCTTATTGCCTCTTTTGGATTTCTACGTAATGGGCTTCGTCTTTCCGGAGCGAGAGCTCATAGCCCCGGACGGTGAGCTCGATTGGATCACCGAGGGGGGCCTTTTTCCGAAGATAGACGGCCGCGCCGGGTGTGAGCCCCATGTCAAGTAGCCGTCGACGGATCTTTCCTTCCCCAAGCAGGGCAACCACCGTCGCGCTTTCGCCGATCTTTAGTTCGTCCAGTAACATTGCTTCCCTCCTTCAGATGGCAACGAAAATCATGCGGGCAATTTCATTAGAGAGGGCCAATCGCGAGGCCTTCACTTGACAAATGGCAGAATTCGACGTTCTTTGAAGAAGCGTGAGGCTGGCATCGGGAACGATTCCGAGCGATGCCAGGTGACGGACAAGGCTTTTATCCCCTTTGACCTGTTTGACGGTCAGTTCTTTCATGGCGGGGGCAAGCAGGAGTGGCATAGGCATATCCTCAGGTTAGCCTTTGCTAACCAGCCACAATGATAGTTACCCATGGCTAATTGTCAATAGGTTAGTCGCACAGTGGCAACAGATTAACAAATTGAGGTTTGCCCTCTCTCTTCTCTGTATAATCCAAGATATGGAAATCGACATGGACATCCACGAATCCGGCGAGGACTATCTCGAGCGGATCATCATGCTGGAAGAGGAAAAGGGCCGTGAGAAGGTTCACGCGATCGACATCGCCTCTTCCCTAGGCTATAGCAAGCCCTCGGTCAGCAAGGCCCTTAAGAAACTCAACGCCCTCGGTTATCTGAAGACGAACGAGAAAGAGGAAATCATCCTCTCCGAGTCTGGCCGGAATGTGGCCGAGGCCACCTACGAACGGCATCGTTTCCTTGGCGATTGGCTCGTCTCGATTGGGGTGAACAAGGAAGCGGCCTACAAAGACGCCTGCAAGATGGAGCACGATCTCAGCGAGGAAACCTACCAAGCCATCCGCCGGTTGGCCAAGGGGGATTGAATGCGCTTCGTCGCTTGGAACGTCAACGGCATTCGTTCAGTCATCGGCAAGGGCTTTTCGGACTCGTTCCTTGCCCTCAAGCCGGACCTTCTCTTCGTCGGGGAAACCAAGTGGACCGATGTCGAGGGAAAGAGTTTTCCAACCCCACCGGAAGGCTACGTAGTCGTCCACACTTCCTCGAAACTGAGGAAGGGCTATAGCGGAACCGCGGCCTATTATCGGCTGGGCATGGAGCCACTTAGCGTCCACTTCGGCCTCGAAGACGGAAGTTACGACGAAGAGGGGCGGATCATAACCCTCGAATATCCCGCTTTTTATTTCGTCGGGGCCTACGTCCCGAATTCGGGTGAGGAACTCAAGCGCCTTCCTTATCGAATGGAGTTCGAGGAAAGGATGAGGGAATACCTTCTCAAGCTCGATGCGGCAAAGCCGGTCGTCTACTGTGGCGACCTCAACGTCGCCCATGAGGCGATCGACCTCAAGAACCCCGATCAGAATACGCATAATGCCGGCTTCACCATTGAGGAGCGGGAGAAGATGACCGCCCTCCTCGAGAGCGGGTTCATCGACTCCTTCCGCTACCTCCACCCGACGGAAGTCGCCTACTCGTGGTGGTCATACCGCTTCCACGCCCGGGAGAAGAACGCCGGCTGGCGGATCGACTATTTCATCGTTTCCCCGGCTTTGAAAGGCAAGATCAAGAAAGCTTCCATCCATGGCGACATCTACGGAAGCGATCACTGCCCGGTTTCACTTGAACTCGATTTGAATTGAACGATGGCCTTTTTGCAGCGTTTTTTTGATTTCAAGGGTCGTAATGCCACCTTGCAGGGGGAAATTCTCGGCGGTGTCATTTCCTTTCTCTCGGTGCTTTACATCCTCCCCGTCGAATCGGCGATGCTTTCCGATGTGGGCATGAGCGAGGGCGGGGTCTTTTTCATGACGGCCCTCACGACGGCCCTCGCTTCCGTCTTCATCGGCTTCCTTGCCAACTCCCCGATGGTCTCGTCTACCGGGATGGGGCTCAACGCCTACTTGGCTTACACGATCGTCGGCTCGATGGGTTTTAATTGGTCGGAAGGGATGATCATCGTCTTCGCTGCCGGTATCCTCTATTTTCTCTTCTCATTGACCCCAGTGAGACGGTCTCTCGTTGCGGCGATTCCCCCACTATTGCGTTCCTCGATTGCCGTCGGACTCGGTGGCTTCATCTTCTTCGTCGGTCTCCAATCGACCGGCATTGTCGTAAGCGATGCCGCCACCATCCTCAAACTCGGCGATTTCTCCTGCCCGGGGGTCATTCTCTCTTTTCTCGGTTTCCTTCTTTCCCTCGTTCTCCTTTCCGTCAAGAAGCCGGCTTCCCTTGGTCGTTTCGCCCTTCCGCTTGCCCTATTGACGACCGCCCTCGCAGGAACGGTTGCTTCCTCTATGCTCCTTCTAAGTCAAAGCCTTGAAAGCGTATCCTCCTTCGGCCTTCCGATTGCCCCGTGGCACGAAGGGGGCTTTCTTTTCGATTTCACCGGCATCCGGGAAGTCGTCTTCTTCGGGGCGCTAGATGGGAAAACCGATCTCGGGGCAAGCTTCAGCAACGTCTTCTCCTCCCCTTCTTCCTACGCGGCGATTTTCTCGATTTTCTGCCTCTCGCTATTCAATGCGACAGCTTGCATGGTGGCCGTTTCAAAAGCCGGCGGTCTTGTTGATGCCGAGGGCAATCCCCTCAATGATCGGAGACAACAAATCGCCGACGGGGTAAGCGCCCTTCTCGGCGGCTGGCTTGGAACGACCTCGATCACTCCCTTTGCCGAGTCGAGTACCGGAACCTCCTTTGGGGCCCGGACGGGGCTCTCCAACCTTGTCGTCGCAGGGCTCTTCCTTCTCTCTGGCTTGGCCTTCCCCCTTTTCTCTGTTTTCGCCACCCCTTCCGTTTACGGGGTCGCCCTTCTCCACGTCGGGCTCCTCATCTTCGTTTCCTCGCTAAAGGAAATAGCCATCGGTGATTTCGCCTCACTCATCCCGGCCAGCCTAACCGTCCTCACGATGGCCCTCGCCTACTCCCTCCAGATCGGTATGGCCATGGGGGTCATCTCCTATCTGCTCATGAATCTGGCATCCGGAAAAGCAAGGGAGATAAAACCACCTCTATATGTGCTCGCGGCCTTATTCACGGCAAGTCTAATCATCGACGTCATTTACTAGCGAGTCCCAAAGCCACGATGAGACGCCTAGGAAGAATGGTCCCTTCCTTTAAACACGCCAGGGTTGTGGGGGTCGCTTTCCTAAGGAGGGAGAGGCGAACCCCGGAGTCATAGTGGTCATAGAGGCAAAGGGCCTTTTTGCCAACGAGGAGGACGTGGAGATAACCGGCGAATTCCTCGTTGAGGGATAAAAGTCCGGCAATGAGCCGGGGGCTCAGTTTCGACTGAGCGGCCAATTCGTCCTCGCCTTGGAAATAGACCTCGAAGGTCTCGTTGAAGCGGGTCGACTCGCTTTCGAAACGAACCCACTTGCCTTTTTCCCTCCTGATCGAAGAAAAAGAACGCCGGTCACGGAGATAGATCGCGGCCGTGCTTGCCTTATCGAACTCGAAGGAGAAATAGCGGCCCCCAAGATCATTTTGGCCGTAAGACGAGGCAGATTTCCTCCGTGGGCTGGCAATCTTGGAAAGGGCGCCGCCTTCGGAAAGACGGAAGCCGAGGCAATCATAGGCAAAGGAAGCGAACTTTACCCCCCGGTAGCTGCCTTCGTAGAAAGAGGCCTCGTCGGCATCGGGGGATTTGAGGGTCAGCCTTCTGGCTTCGGAAAGGAACTTGGAGAAATCCCTTCCCCCCGATTTGAACGAATACGAGAAGTCCTCATAAGCCTCCCTCCCGAAGGAAGGCACGAAGGCAGTAAGAAAACGGGCACGGTAGTCGCGGCCCATCTTGATGGAAAGAAGGACGAAAGTCGGGAGGATGACAAGGAAGAAGACTCCGCCGAGGGGAATAAAGAGGGGACGGATGAAAGGCGGCTCGGCCATGATCATGCCGGTGACGAGGAGAGCAAAGCCGCCGGCCCCGAAGAAGGAGGCGAGGACGATGAAGAGCACGGCGAGGATGAGGCGTTTCCTCCGAAAGGCATCGAGGTAATTCAATGCCTCTTCGACGGAACCAACGGAAAGGCCGACGCTTTTACTCACCACCGCATCATAGCAAACGGCAAGGCGAGGGGCCAGTTCCCTTTCCCTTTTGCTTATGCTGATTTCCCTGAACAGAAGGCCTTTTTGCCGGCATTATTCGCCTTCCACGGTATCTTCTTCCTCTTTTTCCCCTTCCTTCAGCTCCTTGAACCGGGCGGCAATGCTCGGGGCGTCCTTGGTAAGCTTCCGGATGCTGATGCGGTCGATCTTGTCGTTGGCAAGGCGGAGGTTCCGTTCGCTCCCCAGGAGACTTTCCTTGACCTTCTGGAGGGTTTCGATCGTCTTGTCGATTTCCCCAATGGCCTCGTCGAAGCGTTGCTTGGCCCTATTGAAATTCTTGGAGAAGCCTTCCTTGAAGGCGTTGAGGTTGTTCTCGAAATTCGTGAGGTCGGCTCCCTGCTCTTTCACGATGGCGAGTTCCTTCCGGTAGGCGAGGGAATTCCGGGCCTCGTTACGGAGGAGGGAGATGAGGGGAATGAAGAACTGAGGTCGGATGACGTACGTCTTCGGGTAACGGTGGGAAACGTCGACGATTCCCTGGTTGTAGAGGTCGCTGTCTTGCTCGAGCATGCTGACGAGAACCGCGTACTCGCATTTCTTTTCCTTCCTGTCTTTGTCGAGCTCGAGGAAATAGGCCTCGTTCTTCTTTTTCTTGGAGGAGGAATCCGACTGGTTCTTCATCTCGAACATGATGGAGACGTATTCGACCCCGTCATCGTAATCCCGGAAGATGAAGTCCCCCTTCGAACCGGACGAGGCATCGTTGTCCTTCTCGAAATAGGCGGTCGGGAAACCCATCGCCCGGACTTTTTCGAATTCGTTCTGGCAATAGGATTCGAGGTCCTCCCCGACCATCTTTGTCGATTCGCGGAGCTTGAAGTCCTTGAGGCGGTCGATTTCCTCTTGCCGTAACGCCATGTCGCGCTGGTAATCCTCGCGGAGTTTCTTCTTCTCGAGCTCCTCTTTGCTTTTGAGCAGTTCCATCGCCGAGCGGGTCTCAAGAAGGATCTTCTCGAGTGCGGCCACCTTCTTCCCACTCTCCTCGTTCATCGAGGCCTTCGACTTTTCCATCTCCAATCGGAGAGCGGCGATTTCCCTCTCCTTCCTGGAAAGGAAGTCGGCCTTCTCGGCCGCGTGGATGCTCTCGATGGCCTTCTTCTCCTTGGCATGGTCTTCCTTCAATAGGGCGATGGTGCTTGCCAAGGCATCGGCCTTCGCCTCGGCCTCCTTTTTCACCATCATGAGTTCCGAGGCATTCTTTTCCTCGATCACGTGGAGCCGGGCAGCGAGTTCCTTTTCGAATTCCTTTCCCCGTACTTGGGAAAGAATGTCTTGATATCCGGCATCGGTGAGTTCGAATTCCTTCTTGCAGTGCGGGCAGATGATCTTGGCCATTTCCTTACCTCCGCCATTATCATAACGGTTAAGCCGGGAAGCAGGCGTCCTTATGGCCTTCCGTCCGCTTTTTTCGAAAGCGGTTTTACTTCCGGAAGCAAGTCAAATGACGCCCCAAACGGATATAATCCTGCCATGGACAACATCAAGGCCATCTTCCTCGATTTCGATTGGACCCTTTTCGACCACAAGACCCGTTGCTTCAATGAACGTGGCGTCGAGGCCCTCAACGAGGCCCACGGCAAGGGAATCAAGCTCATCATCGATTCCGCGCGTTCGTATTACTCCCTCAAGGGACTCGGGACTTTCGAGCTGCTCCCGATCGATGGCTTCGTCGTCTCCAACGGCGGAGCGGCCTTCACGCGTGAAAAGACCCTCTACGCCGACTTCATTCCCGACCAAGCAAAGGATGGGTTCGTCGCCCTTTTGGAAAGGCTCGGGCTCGGTTATAACCTCATCACGCAGCACGACACCTACATCAAGGAAGTCGACCGCGCATTGATCGATTCCTTCTACCAGGTCTATTACGAACCATATCCCCTCCCCATCTCCGCTTATCGTGGTGAAAGAGTTCTCGCCATCCAGGTCTTCACCCTTGAAAAGGAAGATTCCGTGCTGAAAAGGGAAGCCGAACACCTCGGCCTCCTCTACAACCGCTTCGCCGAAAACAACGTCGAATTGACCGCGCGGGAGTTTCTGAAGAGCAAAGGGGTGAAGACGATGTACGATTACCTCGGCCTGAAGAAGGACGAGGCCATGGCCTTCGGAGACGACCTCAACGACATCCCGATGTTCGGGATGGTCAAATACGGCATCTGCCTTGGAAACGGGAAGGAAGAGGCCAAGGCCAAGGCCTACTACGTGACCGACACCATCGAAAACGACGGGCTTGCCAAGGCCCTCGTCCATTTCGGGATCATCGAAGACTAGTCTTATGCAAAGAAAGGGAGGCCGCCCGGCCTCCCTTTCTTCAATTCGCCATTCAAGCCGTATAGCCATCCCCTCCGTGGGCAGACAAGTAGGTGGCATAGGCGTTCGCGGGGTTGCTCCAGAAGGAATCGGCACCAATGTTCGAGAGACTCGCGTCGAGTTCGATTTTGGCAAGTCCCCCGACGATGTCGAGGCCACCGACGATCCGGGTGAGGTAATCGATTCCCCCGACCTCGCCTACGTAGAGGCTGGCCGTCAAATCGGAAAGAATGGAAGACTGGAGGAGGGTCGGAAGCCCCACCCCGAGGTCGAAGCGGCGATTGGCTTCGTCATAGGCATAGGCGGTGACGATGCTTTCGTAGGCAATCGGCTCCCCCGTCGGCTCGCTATCGCTACCGGCAATGAGGTCATAAGCCCCGTCGGAGAGGGAGAGGATGTCCTTCATGATGATCTTGATTGGGTTCTCGAGGAACGAGGCGGCCGTGTATTTGTATGTCGAGGCACGCTCCCCAAGCCAACCGGTCTGGACGTTATTGATGTAGAGGTCGCTCCGGCCGTCCCGTCCGTCGTAATAGATGTAGGTGTCGCGGCTTGAACCGATGTAGCCTTCGGTCACCAGGGCAAGGGCACCGCTCCGAAGACCGCCAAGATGGACGTAGGCCTCGACGTTGAGTCCATCGACCCGGACATCGGCATCGAGGTCGAGGTCGGCTCCGCTGATGAAGCCGAGCAAGGAGATGGAAAGAACCCCGTTATCGAAGTGGTATGTCCCGAGACTCGCCGTGTTGAGGAGGTCGCCGACCAAGAGGTCGAGGCTCGAGAAATCCATATAGGCATCATTCGGATCGAGGCGGTTTTCGACTTCCCCGTCATAATCCACGAGTCCGATGGCGAGGTTGAGGGTGCTGCTCCCGAGGCTCAGATCGGTGAGGGCGAGAGAGGATATTTCCCCATTCCCATCGAGTTTGGCCGTGAGGTTGAGCTTCCCGCCCATCCCGAGGGCGACCATGTCGATGGTGAGGGCGATGGATTCCGCGTTCACTCGAAGGGAATCGATGAATGAATATTTGGCTAGGGCGGCAATCTTCCCGGCCATGAGGTCGGAGACGACGGTATCGACCATCATCTCCCGGAGAGGATCGAGGAAGATGTCCCACCGCTCATCATCCGAACTGAGGAGTCCGGTGGCAAGCTCGAGGATTCCCCCGAGGGTATCGACGGTCAATTTGCCCTTCATCTTCTCGTTGAAGGCGAAGCGGACGGCCGCGGGGGAGGCGGATTTCCCATTGAGATCGAGGACGAGGGTGTGGTCGCGTTCGTATTCGGCGGTCTTCTCGCCGATCCTAAGGGAACCGGTCATCATCATGCCCGCGAGGTCGAATTGGAGGTCGCCGCTCAGTTCATCCATGCCAAGTCCCGCCTCGTCGACGAGGGAGCCTTCCAAATGGAAACCAGCCTTCTTTTCGTTGACGAGGGTCGAGACTTGGTCGAAGAGGGTTGGTAGGCCATCGAGGGAATCGTAGGCATCGAAATCGATGCTGGCCAGTTCGGAATAGGGAGTGAGTTCAATGCAGGCGTCGAGTTCGATGCCGAAGGCCTCGACACCGCTAATCTCCAGACGGGCCGTGTTGCCAGCAAAGCCTTCCTCGACATCCCGGCCGTCGATCCGCACCTTCACCTCGGCTCCATCGCCGAGGCCGAGATGCGAGAGGTCAAGGCCCAATTCGAGGATGTTGTCGGCCGGGGTCGAGAAGCCGGTCACGGCATCGATGACCCGTTCGTATTCGCCGGCGGCAACGGCTTTGAGTTCGTCATTGAAGAGCAACGAATCGATCAAGGAGGGGGAATCGCTTGGGACGAGAGCCTCCATTCTGGCCAAGAGGGCGTCCATGGTCAGAGTTGACATCCTGAGGTTCATGCCTTTCCCGTAAGAGAGGTAGGCTTTGCCTTCTTCCCCGCTTTCATCGCCCCGGTACCCAAGGGCGATGGTGGAGGCAACGGGGGCGTCTTGCCCATCGCCTAAGAGGGCGAGATTGGCATCGAAGGCTCCATCGACGAGGTCGACTTGTCCCTCGAGGTCGAGGTTAAGGGCGTAATCGGACTCTTCGTCGCCGGGTTTCATCATCGAGGAGTTGAGAATCCTGGCCTCGAGGGCGACCCCGAAGCGAGGATTCTCGACCAAGCCATAGACCCGTTCAACGAGGCCGAGGCTATTGACGATTGGCCGGTATCCGCTTTCCTCGAAGGAAGAAGGGAAGCGGCTCCGGACAGCCGTCGGGCCGTTCTCCTCGAGCTTGAAGGAACCCGTAACGTCGACGGTGAGGTCACCAACGGTCAAATCCTCGATCAGGAGATTCGTTGGGGTATATTGGCTATCGGTAGTCAGATAAATGTGGGAAGCTTCCCCGCCTTCGCTCAAATTGAGCCCGATGTCGAAGAGGATGAAGGAATCGTTCTCCGTGATATCGATGGAATCGAGCATGCTCGGGTCGAGGTCGCCGAGGAGGGCCAATAGATCCGGGGTCTCAAAGGCCTCCTCGCCGAAGATTCGAACCAGGTGATTGAGGGCTTCGTTGAGATCCTCGCCTTCCGCGTAGTACTTGGCCCCAAGAAGGTCGAAGCAGAGTTCGCCATCGAGATAGGCCGCGCTGAGGGACTTTTTCGAGCCATTGAGCCCGGCTTCAATATCGAGGGCAAAGCCATAGGAAGAAGAATCCGCGAGGCTCAAGACCAAATCGGCATCGATGCTAGCGGTTGAGAGCTCGGCCGAACCACTCGCCTTCGGGAAGTCGATGGTGCCCGAAATCTTGCCACTTAGCCCCGGAAGGATGCTCAGGCGATTGAGTAGCATTCCGATTTGATCGGTCGGGGCCTCGGGGGTCGGGGTCACTGGTTCTGAGCTCTCCGGGGGAACGAAAGCCACCGTCCGGACTGGCGATAGGAAGTAGGTAATGGCAGTCGAAGTCGAGAAAGCAACCGTGAATAAGGCGCTGAAGAAGGCTGTTTTGCGAAGTTTTTTCCTAGTTTTCGGTTCCATTGTGTTCTCCTTTAGACGTGGTCGTAAGACTCTGGTTCATTGAGCGAGGGAATCTCGAAGCCCCCGTCGAGTTCGAAATAGGTGGTCATCTCGCCGTTGACGTTCGATCCGATGCCCATCGAAGTCGTCGCATAGTAGCTTTCGAAGGTGGTGAGGGAAACCGGCCGGAGGCTCTCGTCCATCTCCATCTCCAGACTGAAAGAGTTGAAGGACGGGGGTGACGGTAGGTCGGAGACGGTCTGCATTTGCTTCACGTAATTGAGGACAGCCAGCCCCGGATGGAGATCGATGTGAAGGCGGTAACCGTCCCCGTCCTTCTCAAAACTGGAGATTCCGTCCGGCAGGACCGTCTTGTCGGACACAATGTAAATGGAACGATCGGAAATCAGCCGCCCCATCCGTTCGGCATAGGAAGGGAAGGAATACGTCTCGCCCTCGGTCTCGTCGAAAGTCGCCGTCTCGAGGGAAGTGAGTTCGCCTCGGTATTGCCTGACATCATCTTCGCTTTGATACATCCGCCAGGCACACTGAACCATGCTCGACTTGGAGAAGCTCTCCTCGAAATACGAGTCGCCGTCCCGGATAATGGTCGACCTGATGTCTTGGGTAACGATGAGGGCCGTGGCCTGCCCGTAGCCTTGGAGACGGTAGTTCTCAATGTCAGAGAGGAGATCGAGAGAGATATTGAAGGCATCGACCGCAGTAAGGTCAGAGTAATCGCCGTCGCAGGCTTGGTACTTGATCCGCCCAGCCGTCATGTCGTAGGAATAGGCGTCGCCCGAAAAATCGCCATAGCTGACCGTCGGGGCTTTCAGGTTCTCCCCTAGAATGAGCCCCGTCGGGATGCCGACGGCCACAGCCACCCCGAGAACGGAAAGGGTAATGATGAGAGTCTTGGTCTTCGCTTGCATACGCTTGGCCCTTCGGCCGGCGTTATTCTCGAATGAAGGGGATTGAAAAGCCCCCTAATGCACCACGGTGACCTCATAGATGTGGCTCTACTCAGGAGAGAGACCATGTTAAATAGATACTATCGAAACAAATTCTATGTAAATTATCTTACTTCTATCGTTGGAAATATTCATAAGAGACCTGTTTAGCTATCTGTTTTACCTTTGTTTCATGCTTTTTCAAAGCCCTAGCAACCCCAGTCACAACCCATCATTAGATGATAATTCCACTCTAGACACATTCGGTTTTTTGACGGTCCGGTGACGTTCCGGCATCGAAGGAAAGAAGAGAAAATGGTCTGAAATAAGGCGTTCATTTTCCGGAAAGACATCCGTGGCAACTCGACATTTTGGGAACGGAGAATACCAAAATAATAGGAGCAAAGACTCGCTTATACTGCAACGGCATTCGGCATCGTAAGGCGTGGGCAAAGTCAACTAAGTAAAAGTCCTATATTTTTCCATCAGGCTTAATATGAATCTCCCGAATGGAAAGTCTTAACCGGGGGCCCGCTTATTCCCCATTGAGTAAAAGAAATCCCGTGATGACTGTCATCACGGGCCATTTCCATTTCTGGCGGAGGCGTCGGGATTCGAACCCGAGCACCAGTATCCCGGTCTAACGGTTTAGCAAACCGTCCCCTTCGGCCTCTTGGGTACGCCTCCGTGCCCGGCTAATATACACCAGTTGAAATGGCGATTCCACCCCGAACTTGAGGCAGCACGCCCTTCCCATGTAGGGGAGTCTGCCTCATAATTGCAACGTGGCCTATTTCGTTCAAATATCCCTCATCGACGCCTCATTCTACGAAGGGGACATCGACCCGGTCCACCATATCTATGCCGTCGATCTCGAAAATGGCCGAATCGTTGTCCGGAGCCGGCGTTTCCTAGAGAAAGAAGACCGTTTTGCCGAGTTTTTTCTTTCAAAAGAAGACCAGGATTCCTTCAAGGAACTGGTAAAGGGGGGCTTCGGGACAATCGTTTCCCTCGTCAAGGGGAAGCACGTCGGTCGGGAAGGGCTACCCTACCGCCATGCCGAGGTCCAGTTCCTTGACCTCGAGCCGTTCCTCCTTCCCGATTACCTCTTCAACCCGGACGGGCGGAACCTTGAAAGGCGCTACGTCGATTATCCCGACACTGATGCCAAGCAACTATATGCCTATTTCCGTTCGATCGCCCTTTTCCTCGCCGAAAAGTCCGGTCGCCCCCTCCCGGTAGTCCCGATTCCCCAAAAACAGCTCCCCTAGTCGTTCAGGGGAAGTTCGTATGATCCGTCGACGGCCTCGACGATTATCTTCCGATAAGATTCCATCCCCTTATGGAGAAGGCGGCAAGTGATCTTGCCATTGTCGTTGAGGAACTCATAGAGGACATATTCGCCCTTTTTGTAGGCAAGGCCGTCTCCGGCATCTAGGTAATGGTAATGCTTCCCGCGCCCAGGGTAGACCCTGAGGCGGAGGACTTCCGGATTCCGCGTCAGGTCGTGATGGCCTTCCGGATAGAGGGGAACGACGCTGCCTTCCCGGGCGAAAAGAGGCATGAGGCCGTCTTGGCCCTCGACGGGTTCCCAACTCCCGCCCTCGATCTTCTCGCCGAAGGCGAATGGATAATAAACGCTTCCCTTGGGGAAGTAGACGACCCTGACATCGGGCCCCGGCTCGAGAATCGGGGCAGCCAATAGCTCCTTGCCAAGGAAGAGTTCGTTGCCGAGGTCACGGGTAACATCGTCGGAGGGGAATTCCAGGAAGAGGGGCCGGAGGAAGGGAATCCCCGTCAAAACCGAGGCGAAGAACCAGTCATAGATGAAGGGAACCAGTTCATACCGTCTCAATGCGGCCTTCCGATAGGCCTCGACGGTCCTTTCGTCGAAGACAAAAGGTTCCTGCCTTCTCGTGTTGATGGCCGAGTGGTTCCGAAAGAGGGGGCAAGCCACGGCAAAGGCCGCCCATTTCCGAATGAGTTCCGGCGTCGCATCGCCCCCGAAGCCGCCGACGTCGCTTCCGACGAAGGGGTATAGGCTTACGCCGAGGTTGGCGAGTTGGCTCGGTAGAAGGCGGAGGGAATCGAAAGTCGAGTGGTTGTCCCCGGTCCAGGCCACCGTGTCCTTCTGCCCACCCATGAAGGTAGCCCGGGTGATGACGAAGGGTCGACGGCTTTGCTCAAGCATCGCCCGGGCAGTCGCCCGGCCCATGTAGAGACCATAGAGATTGTGCATTTCCCGGTGCTTGACCCCGGCAAAATCGACCTCCGGGGGAAGTTCCCCCTTGAAGGAAGCGGGCTCGTTCATGTCATTCCAGAAGCCGGCGACCCCGAGATCCAACATCTCCTTGAGGTAATCGCCCCAGGCGGCTGCCGTCTTTTCGTCATTGAAGGCTGGGTAGACGGCCTCGCCAGGCCAGACTTCGTTGATGTATTCCTTTCCCTCGAGGGTGGCGACAAGCCCCTCCCCGTGCATCTTCTCGTAGACGCGGTAACCGTTTTCCTTCTTGACCCCGGGGTCGATGATGGCCACTACCTTGACCTTTTTCTCCTCCATCTTCTCGAAGAAACCCTTCGGATCGGGGAAGCGGTTTTTGTCGAAGCTGAAGACCCGGTACTCGTCCATGTAATCGATGTCGAGATCGACGGCGGAAAGGGGGATCCCGGCTCTCTTATAGCCTTCCACCACCCGGAGGATTTCCTGTTCCCCGTCGTAACCCCAGCGCGTCTGTTGGAGGCCCAAGGCCCAGCGCGGGGGGAGGGAAATCCGCCCAAGGAAAGCTGAGAAGCGGAAGAGGACCGCCTTCGGATCCTCGTCATAGGCAAAATAGAAATCCAAGGCCCCGTCGAGGGCAGCCACGGTGAAACGGCCGGGCTCGACCTGGCAGTCGAAGAGGGTACGATGGGAATTGTCTAGATATAGCCCGAGATACCCTTTGCCAAGGCGAATCAGGACAAAGGGGAAGGATTTGTAGAGGCTTTTCTTGTTCTCGGTATGGTCGGAAGGGTCGTCTGTATTGTAGTTGACGAACTCATAGCCCCGGCGGGAAAGGGGCCCGACGTGGTCGCCGAGGCCATAGAACTCGGCCCTTTCGTCGACTTTGAAACTGACGATCTTCTTGTAATGGAAACCATCGTCGAGGAGGGTACCTTCCCCCACTCCCCCTTTCACTTCCCCGTGCTCGCGGTCGATGATCGGGTTACGAATGTAGGTCCGGAGGGGATCCGGGGCGTATGGAATCTCTTCAAGAAGCGTTTCTTCCCCGGCTAGGAGGCGGATTTGGCCCCCCTCAATGTCGAGGCGAAGGCCCCCGTGTACGAGCGAGGAAGAGCCATTTTGCCCATTGACGACCCGCGGTTTGGCGAAGAGCCCCGTTCCCTGGCCGTCGAAAAGGCGGATGATCGAGCCCTCGAGGGCTTCATACTCGAAAGCGTTCTTTCTTTGCATGCTTCGTTCCTCCCGTTTCAATAGACATCGTCGAGCGTCAGGTAGCCGCTATCGTCGATCTTGATTCCCCGGTGTTCGTTGAGGGCACACTTGATGGCCAAGAGGAGATGGTCGTTCCCCTTCTTGCGGAAGGCGGGGCTTCCGAGGCGGAGAAGAGCCGTCTTCACAAGGTCTTCCTTGACGAGGCGCCCCTCGGTCAAGAGGATGTCGCGATAGAGATTGGAAAGCTCGACGAAGCCCACTTCCTCGACGCTCCGACCGGCGGTGAGGAGGTCGGGGCGGTAATAACGGTAGGAACGGACGTCGAAGCCCGGGGGATAGTAGAAGGCCTGTTCGTTTGGATAGTTTTCCCGGACCGGGGCAAGGCCTTCAAGGCTCATCCCGATGAGGGATCGGTATTTGCTGGTCAACGCCTTTAGCCCGAGCGTCTCCTTGATCCGCCTCTCGAGGAGGGAGTGGGCGACCGGAGCCTCGGTGAAGACGATTCCCCGGACGAGGCGATCGATCCGGGCCGCCTCGTCATTAGAAGGGGCATCTTCCCGATAAAGTCGATATGGGACGGCGTTCGGGGCGAGGTTCATTTCCTCCTTTTGAAAGGAAGGGAGATCGGGTTTGCCGCTATCGAGGTCAAGGGCATCCCCCCCATTGAGGACGTTGACGATTTCCCTGATCACCTCGTCGGGCCGGTCAAAGTACTCGAGGCAATAGAAACGAATGTACTTCCAGCCAAGGGAAGAGAGGATCGAGGGTTGGACGAGGTTCCGGTCTTGGCTCGTCGGGGCCGAAAGATAGGAAGCCCCGTCGAGGAGGATCCCGAGGGCGTAGCCGCCGTCGTTCCCCTTGATGGCCAAATCGATGCGGAAAAGGGAAGTCCCGACGTCGAGATCGACCTCGTAGCCAAGCTTCCGAAGGTCGCTAGCAAGGCAAGAAGCCACCTTTCCCCGTTCCTCGTAGGAAAGGCTCCCGGCCACCTTGTAAAGGGCCTTCTCCCCATCCCGGGCATAGAAGAGGAAGTCGCGGAGGAAGCGGGCCCCGGCGTTCTTGGCCCGTTCGGCCCGGATTTCCTCCGGTTCGAAGGAGGAATAGACGAGCATCTCTTCCCGGGCCCGCGAGATGGCCACGTTGAGGCGGCGTTCCCCCTTGGCCCGCGAAAGGGGGCCGAAGTTGATGGAAAGTTCCCCGCTTTTGGAGGGGCCGTAGGTCGTCGAGAAGAGGATGACGTCCCGTTCGTCGCCCTGGACGTTCTCGAGGTTCTTGACGAAGATCGGTTCCCTTCCCTCGACGTAGGCGAAGGCCTCGGGGGCCTTCCGCTCGAGGAGGTCGAGGATGAGGTTCTGCTGGGCCTCGTTGAAGGTGACGATCCCGATCGAGCGCTTCCTCTCGTTTTCGTCGGAGAGCCGCCGCTTCACCTCCTCGACGAGGGCCATGGCCTCGGGACGGTTGATCCCCCGTCCGACGAGGTAATCGCCATGTACCTTCACGAAGGAGACCCCGGTTCCCCGGTCGCTCGGGGAGGGGAAGGTAAACAGCGAATTCCCATAGAAGCGTTCGTTGGAGAAGGCGATGAGCTTCTCGTTCCGGGACCGGTAATGGAAATTGAGGCGGTTCCGGGGGTAACCCATGACGATGACGTCGTCGAGGAGGGATTCGAGGTCTTCGTCGATGGAAAGGAAGCTATCTTCCCCTTCCTCGACCCCCGTGACGGTCGATTTGAAGAAGTCGGTCGGGGGCATCTGCATCTGGTCGCCGGCGACGACGATCGAACCGGCATGGGAAATGGCCCCGATGGCTTCGCTGGTCGGGATCTGGGAGGCCTCGTCGAAGATGGCCACGTCGAAATGGTCTTCCTTCCGGAGGAACTGGGCGACCGATAGGGGCGACATGAGGTAGCAGGGGCAAAGGGTCGAGATGAGTCCCCCGAACTCGTGGAGGAGGCTCCGTAGGGAAACCCCGCGGCCCCCGTTGGCAATCAATTTCCGAAGCCGGTAGAGATCGCTGGAGGCGGCATTCCCCGATTGGGGCGAAGGGTATTTGGAGGTGATGACCGCGGCACACTCGGCAATCGAGGCGGCTTGGTATTCCTTCAAGGACTGGGCGTAGGAAGCCAGAAGCCGGTCGATCCGTTCGTGGGAGAGGCCGCTCAATCCGTTTCTATTGGCTTCCTCGCTCACGATCCGGAGGGCGAGGGCATTCTGGTAGGTGGCCAGAAGACGTTTCGCGGGGCATTTCCCTTTCTCGAAGAGCTCGACGAGGGAAGCGGAGAGCGCACGGCACTTCTCCTTGGCCTCGAGGTAGGCGAAATAGGCGGCCATCTCCCCGGGACGGGAAAGGCAGTCGCCGATCTTTCCCCGTTCCTTCTTGTAGTAGTCGTTCGCGTCCTCGTAACGGCGGAGGTCAAAGGCGTGCTTGTTTTCAAGACGGCCCTCGATTCCGAGGTGGTCATCGAGAAGGCGGGAGAGGCGACGGGCCGCTTCGCTTCCGAATCCCGGATTCGCGGTGGCGATCTCCTTCCTGGCCTTTTTCGGGTCGCGGGAGGAGGCGATGAGGGATTCGACCTTCGCCCTCGCCTCGAGGGTGGCCTCGAAACGGGCGGAAAGGTTATCCCCTTCGAACTCGAGGATGGGATTCCCCTGACCGGAAGCGTGGTAGTCGCGATACGCCGCGAGGAAGGTATTAAGTTCCGCGGTCGTGAGTTTCCGCTTGACGAGGAGATGCTCCTCGAGAAGGGCTTGGAGGTCCTTCTTGGCCCGATGTCGGGCGAAGAAGCCGCCCCGAAGCTCCCTTTCGCGTTGTTCGAGGGCTTCGGCGGGAAGGTTGAACGCGCTTTCCTTGAAGAGGGCAAGGATCTTCTTCCTGGCCGCCTCCTTTTTCGCCATTGTGGCAATGGTTCGCCGTGTCTCTTCGTCCTTCAAACGGGAATCCGGATCGAGGTAATAGGAGGCGAAAAGTCCCCCCGAAGAGGCATCAAGATCGACGATTTCCTTGAAGAGGAGGGCGTTTTGCCGCGTTTTTGGGAGGCTGGGATAGCAAGAGAAGGCATTGTGCTCGGCCAAGTAGAGTTCCTGGTCGAGGTCGACGAGGGGGCGAAGTTCCTCGAGGAGGGCATCGCGGACGATGGGACTGTACTCCCGGCCGGTGAAGGGGGTGAAGGGCGAGGCCCCGGCCCCGTTGGCCTTCTCGTCGGCGTAGGCGAGTTCCTTGATGGAATCGACGCTCGTGCGGTAGGTCGCAAGGTCAAGCCGACGGGCCTCGTCGAGGGGGAAATCGAACTTCGTCCGCCCCGCGAGGGTCTCGAGGTAGAGGTCGATTCCCTTCTCGATCGAGAAGAGGAACTGGCCTTTCCCATGGATCGAATCGACGATCCTGTTGAGTTCGTCGCCCTTCTTCTTGAAGGCTGTGCTTTTCTCCTCGAACGAGATGTCGCTTTTAAGGGCCCCGAGGCCGATCAGTTCCCCAAGGGAGGAAAGGACCTCGCCCTTGGCCGTCCGCGAAGAGGAGAGGAAGAGGGCGAAACGCCCGAGGCCGATCTGGTCGAGACGTTTCTTGACGACGTCGAGGGCCACTTCCTTCTCGGCGACGAAGAGGACTTTCTTTCCCTCCGTGAGGAAGGCGACGATCATGTTGGCGATGGTCTGGGACTTCCCGGTTCCCGGGGGGCCGTCCATGACGAAGCTGGCTCCCTTGAGGGCATCGTCGATGGCCTTGATCTGAGAGGAATCGGCCGGGAGGGGGAGGGGATGTAGAGGTTCCTTCGAGGAATCGAGTTCCTCTTTCCCTAGAAGGCCTTCCGGCTCCCGGAAGGAGATCTCCCCGGAAACAAGGGAAGCGATGTGGGGGTTTTTGAGAAGGTCGTCCTTCCGTCGGCGGAGGTCGTCCCACATGACGAAGTGGGCGAATGAGAAAAGGCCGATCCCGGAGGCATTCTCGATGAGGGCAAAGCCCTTCTTGGCGGCAATCTTCCCCCGGATGTAGTTGTAGATGAGGCGGAGGTCGACCTGACCGTCCTTCCGCCTGATCGTCCCTTCCAGGGGCGAGAGGTCGATCCCAAAGGCCTGGTCGAGGTATTCGAAGAGGGTCGTGTTGACGGTGATGTCATCGTAATCGTATTCGAAATGGAAGTGCGCCCCGCTTTTCCGGAGGGGGATCTTCACCGGGAGGAGGAGGATCGGGGCATACATCGCCCCTTTTCCGCGGCTGGCTGCCCGGTCGTTGTCGAAATAGCGGAGAAGGCCGATGGTGAGGAAGAGGGGATTGGAGCCGCTTTCCTCGAGGGCGGTGTTGCTTTTCCGGGATAGGGCCTTGATGACGTCGTCATTCGCCTCTTCCCCGGAGAGAAGGAAAGGGACGATGCCCCGTTCGTAGTTCTCCTCCGCGATCTTGGCGAAATAGGAAAGCGGGAAGTCGAGGAGCCCATCCCCCCGCTTCGAGTTGCTGACGTAACTCTCATAGGGAGAGAGGACGAGTTTGCGGTTCTCCTTAAGCAAATCCAGGAACTTCTCGGCATCGGGGACCAGTAGTTGAGGGAGGCTTCTATTCGGGCGGAGGTTGATGAGGCGGTTCTTGAGATTGAGGTCGAGGAGACGATCGAGCCAGTGGTCGTAACGGTTTTTGTCGCCGCGGTCTTCGCTATCGATGTAACGGCGGGAACCCTCATCGACTCCCCGGAGGCCATCCGGCCCCTCCCGTTCGAAGCTCGGGAAGACGATGTTGCCTTTCTCATCGGGGGTAGGCAGGGGGAGGATGTGTTCCTTCCTGGCCGCGTTGACGTCGATGGCGAGGAGGAAGCGCTTGCCCACATCGAGGTCCTGATAGGCCTTGTTCCGGGCCTCCTCCGGGGGGAGGCCGCTCGAGGGATCGATGAGAAGGAGGCGGTCGTAGCCGCGGCTGGCCATGACCAGAAGCGAGGCCCCGTTCCGGTTGAGGGGAGAACTCCCGAGTTCCTCATCGAGGTAGAGGCCCACCGCTGCCTTGTCCTCGTAAAGGAGGATGAGGGGGTGGAGGTTCGCCTTCTCGAGGAGGGAAGCGTAGACGAGGGCGATCTCAAGGGAGGTGCCCTTCTTATTGAGGAGGGTCGTGCCGGGGAGGGCGACGCTTTCGTAGATCCTTCCCCGCCCGGTCGGCATGGCCACGGTCTCGATCTTCTCCTCGAGGAGGGAGCGGTAGATCGTCTCGGCGGCCGCGAGGACGGCGTTCGGGTCACGGTCGAGGTAGCCATCGAGGCGGACGCCCTTTTTCTTGGCCAACCCGAGGGCTTTCCCGAAAGCCTTCCCGACTTCGGAGTCCTCACTCGTCACGTAGGAGGCAAGAAGGACGGGATCGGCCTCCTTGGTGAGGGCCAGGCCAACCGGAAGGGCCTTGATCTTGGCGTCGTGATGGGCGATCTCGCCCCCGGGGGCAATGAGACGGAGGCGAAGATGGACTTCGCGCGGTTCCGTGAGCTCAAGGAGGGCTTTCTCGTCAAGGCCATAGGAAAAGGAGTCGACGATGGCCTTCTCGGCAACCCCGAGCCGGGCGAGATGGACGTCGGGGAAGGAAAAACCGGGGAAATCGGCCTCGAGGGAGATGACGAGGTCACGGTAGGTCCCCGGGGCGTGACCCTCGAGGTAGATGCCCTTGAGGAAGGAAAAGGCGTTCGGGCGGTCACCGGGGGAATAGGAGCGGATGGCCTTTTCGGCTTGGTATGAGGGATAGGAGAGATCCTCGAGCCCGTCGAGGAGGAAAGAGAAACGCGCTTGGGACATATCGCTTGGATTATAACCCAAGAGCCGTCGCCCTTGGCTAGGTGGGAGAAAGAAAAAAGCGGCCTATGGCCGCTCACTCGAATTAACGCTCAATAGGCCTTCGCGAAGTAGGAAACGACCGTGGCCTTCTTCCCGCAGACGGGGCAGGTCTTCCCCTCCACGTTCTCTTGGTAGATACAGCGGGCGGTTCCCCCGAGGGTGAGTTCCTTGATCTTCAGTTCGCACTCCTCTTCCCCACAATAGGCCATCCGGGCGTACCCCCCCTTCTCGAGGGTGGCTTTCAGCTCCTCGAGCGTCTCGACATCGACGATCGAAGCCTCGAGCCTGGATTTGGCCGCGAGGTACATACCCTCTTGGATTTCCCTCAAAAGCAAGGGGATCTGGTGAGCGATTTCGTTCAACTTGACACTCCGTTTCTCGCCCGAGAAGCGGATGGCAAGCCCAGAGAGCCCGCTTTCGATGTCACGGGGGCCGATTTCGATTCGGAGGGGAACCCCCTTCATCTCGTACTCGGCAAACTTCCAGCCCGGGGTCTTGCTCGGATCGAGGTCGAGCTTGACCCTGATCCCGGCCCGTTTCAGTTCTTCGTAAAGGCCCCTACAAGCCTCCTTCACTTTCTCGTCTTGGGACTTGATCCCGACGATGACGGCTTGGATCGGGGCGACCATCGGGGGAAGGACGAGGCCGTTGTCGTCTCCGTGGACCATGATGACGGCCCCGATGAGGCGGGTCGAAATGCCCCACGAGGATTGATGCGGGGTCTCAAGGGCGTTGTTCCGGCCTTGGAAGGCAATTCCCCCGGCTTTGGCAAAGCCCGTCCCGAGGTAATGGGTCGTCCCGGCCTGCAGGGCCTTCCCGTCGTGCATGAGGGCCTCGATCGAATAGGTGGCCACTGCCCCGGCGAAGGTCTCGTGGGCGCTCTTCTTTCCCTTGAGGAAGGGGATGGCCAGGCATTCGCGACCGATTCGGTCATAGACCTCGAGCATCTCGAGGGCGTTGTCGTTGGCTTCCTTCTCGGTCTCGAAGAGACAGTGTCCCTCTTGCCAAAGGAACTCGCTTCCCCTCAGGAAGGGGCGGGTCGTCTTCTCCCAACGGACGACCGAGCACCACTGGTTGAAGCGCTTGGGGAGGTCGCGGTAGCTCTTGACCAGGTGCTTGTAGAGGTCGGAGAAAAGGATCTCGCTGGTCGGGCGGATGACGAGGGGATCCTCGAGGCGCTTGCCCCCGCCGATGGTCGCGACGAGGATCTCGGGGGCAAAGCCCTCGACGTGCTCCTTTTCCCGATCGAACATCGACATCGGGATGACCGAGGGAAGGTAGACGTTCTCCGCTCCCTTCTCCTTGAAGAGCCGGTCGGCAAACTCCTTGATGGCCTCCCAGATGCCATAGCCGTATGGCAAGTAGTTGATGAAGCCCTTGACCGAGCTATAGTCCATGAGCTCGGCCTTGCGGCACACATCGGTGTACCACTTGGCGAAGTCGACGTCGCGTGAGGTGATGGCCTCGTTTTTCTTGTCCATTTTCCTATTTCCTTTCCCGGAGGTTCTGAATCCGTTGGATGTTCTTGGGGTTGACCGGCCGGAGGTTGATGTCGTATCCGGCAAAACAGTCGCAGCTGATGTAGTCGATGCCGCTTCCGACCACCAGTTCGAGGGAGGTCCAGGTCGGGAGGTTCGAGGCAACGATCGGCTTCTTGAACTTGAGGAGCTTCTCGACGAGGGCGTGGAGCTGGCTCCGGACGCGGGTGTCCATGTGGCTTCCCCCGGTCGAGGAGAAGTCGACGTAGAAGGCATCGGAGAGGGCGAGGGCCTTCTGGTCGAGGAGGAGGCCGTTCCCGGAGAGGGAGAAGGCGATTTGGAAGTCCCGTTCCTTGAGGTTAGTGAGGGCGAGGACGAAGTCGTCGATCCGCCCGGGACCGATGTTCTGAACGCAGTCGTCTTCCTTGAAAAGGAAGGAGAGGTTGGCTTCCTTGGCCGTCCGATACCGGGGGAAGAAGCTTTGGATGAGGGGGAGCTCGTCATAACGGACCGGGAAGACGAGTTTTTGGGACTTCAGTTCCCGTTCGTTGACGAACCGGGAGATGGTCTGCTTGGCCACGTGGGCGAAGAGGTTCTTGTCGTCCTTGGCCCGACGGGCGTAGTTCTTGAGTTCGTCGATGTTCGCAAAGGAGGTATTGACCGGCTTGGCTTCCGAAAGGTAGGCGTAGACGAAGCGGCGGGTCACCGAGTAGACGGGGCGGTAGGCAATGGATATCTTCTTCGAATCGATTATCCGCTCGACCTCGTTTTTGAAGATGCCGACCTCGTCTTCCCGGGTGAGGGAAGCCCTCTCGCGGGAATAGAACTCGAAGCCGACATCGTTTGCCCGAGCCAGTTCCGCCGAGGAGCGGCTTTCGGCGATGATGGCATCGCTATCGCCGGCCAGGTCGCGGTTGACGACGATGCCGATTCGGCATTCGAAGAGGGGCTCCTTCTTTTTCCGCGTGGTTATGAGGAGGGTCTCGATCCCCTTGCGGGCCCGGAGGGCGAAGTCGATGGCTTCGCTCCGCTCGGCCATGTCGAAGTTGGCGAGGACGAACTCGCTTTCCGAACAAGGGAGGAGGCGCTGATTCCCCTTGACATAGGGAGCGACCAGCCCCCGGAAACGGGAGGAGAGTTCCTTGGAGAAGCGGACCTTGGTTTTGCTGGCCCGGTTCTTCTGGGGATAGAAGGAGAAGCAAAAGGTGAAGCCGCGTCCGGGGCCGTTGCTTTTGAGGGCCTCGGCGAACTCGTCCTCGGTCGAGAGGCGGAAGCCGAGGGTCGGGGAGGAAGGGCCGAGGGCCGAGAGTAGGTAGCTCTCAAGGTGAATGATGCCCTTGGGGAGGTCGACGTCGGTCATCTTGAGGAAACTCGGTACGAGCTGGCGCTTTCCCCGCTTTCCAATGTAAACGTCGAGTTCGAGGTAATCGGGGGTCGGGCGGCCGGAGGCGAGTTCGTCGATCCAGGCACCCAGGCGTTCCCGCCCGGCCGAGGGAAAGGAGGCGATGAAGTCCTTGACGGTGGCGTGGCGGACGTTGCGGAGGCTCGAGAGATTGAAGTAGGTCACTTCCTGATGGGCAAGGTCAAGGCGGAAGAAGCGGACGCTCGAGGTCTCGCGGGCCACCGAGAGGGAATACTCGTTGTCGCTTACCAGGGAGAAGGCGAAGTGGGAGCCGATGACCGCGAAGATAACGAAGAGGAGCACTAGACACGTCGAGAAGACGAAAAGCCCGGCCCAATCGTAGGAGGAACTCAGTTCGATCAGCGCACTGACACCCATGACCGGGCCATTATAGCGCTTCGACCCCCTCCCTCCTAGAGGGAGAGATTTCCTTGAAAAGGAGGTCGGGCCGGCGTTAATATAACGCGCCGGAGAAATACCCAAGCGGCTGAAGGGGTCAGTTTCGAAAACTGATAGTGGGTGCAAGCCCAGCCGGGGTTCAAATCCCCGTTTCTCCGCCAGATGGACGTGCGGCCGACCTCGTTTCGGGGTCGGCCTTTCGTTTCCTGTCGAAAAACAAGATTCTCAGACGTTTTCCAAAATCCAAGGGGGTTTTGCCAAGATTTCCCCCTTGGTAATGCAAACTGACCATATAATTAAGCAAAGGAGGCAATGTCTTTATGTCCACATCCAAATCCGAACGGAAGATCACGTTCGCCCAGATCATGTTCCTCGTCGCCGGGCTCTTACTCCTGGTCAATTACATCCTCGAGAACTCGTTATCGACCAACGATGTCTTCAAATTCATCGTCACCCTCTTCGTCTTCATCGTCCTCATCGGCTTCTACGTCCTCTTCGTCTTCGGCCTCCCGGGTTTCAACAGCCCTTGGAAAGCCTTGGCCCCCTCGGTCCTCATCCTCGCCGTCTGCGGTGAGTGCGCCCTGGACTTCGGGAACGAGGACGTCAATTCCGTCATCGGGGGCATCGGCTCGATGATCTGGGTCCTCATCCTCGTCTCCGTTTTCGTTTTCGTCTTCGTCCCCAAGAAGTGGCTCGGGATGACCGGGGCGGTCTCCAGCCTCGTTTACGGGGCTTTCGTCATCGTGAGCTACATCGTGACGGCCATCATTTCGGCCGTGGACGGTGGGAGCTTCAATCTCACCAACTTCCTCACCTCGATCTTGCTTGCCGCCGGGCTCATCCTCATCGGGGCCGGCCTCTTCATCGGGCTGAAGCGCCGCGACTGGATCAAGTAAAACGGGCAAGAACGAATGGAAAAGGCCGCCGCGGCGGTCTTTTCAGATGCTATCGCGGGGGCTAATCCTTCCCGTCCGGGTCGGATGGGATCGGAGGGAGGTCAGATTTCAACTCCGGGTCGGAGGGAATGGGTGGCAAAATGGGTTTCCCTTCCGGTTCGACCCCACCGCCCTTCCTCTTCTCGAGGCGGATGCCAGTCATGATGACCTGAGCAATGAAAATGAGCATAAAGCCGGAGACGGTTACCCCGATGCAGATCCCAAGGGGGAGTTCGCCTTGGGTGATGCCCTTCACCAGGAAGGCGAGGGGAATCCCACCGAGGAAGCCGATGATCCCGAGGACCATCAGGATACTAGAGAAAACTTTCCTCCACTTCATGACCCAATCATAGGAAAAAGGCCGGCCCCGCGAAAGGGCCGGCCTTCTCTTCCTTACATGAGGGAACGGTAGATCGCGATGACTTCTTCCTTGCTCGGAGTACGCGGGTTCCCGCCCATGCAGGCATCGGCCAAGGCCGAATCGGCGAGGAAGGAAAGGTCTTCTTCCTTCACGATGCCCTTGAGGGAGGTTGGGATGCCGACGTCCTTGGAGAGGGTACTGACCGCTTCGATGGCGGCTTCCCGGTACTCGTCCTGGTTCATCTTCTCGTAGCCGGGGACGTTGAGGACCCGGCAGATCTCCCTGTACTTCTCCCCGGTGTACTCGGCGTTGTACTTCATCCCCGAGGGGAGGAGGATCGAGCAGGCAACCCCGTGGGGGGTGTCGTAGAGGGCCGAGAGGGGGTGGGCCATCGAGTGGACGATCCCAAGCCCGACGTTCGAGAAGCCCATGCCGGCGATGTACTGGGCGAGGGCCATCCCTTCGCGCCCCTCCTTCTCGCCCTTATAGGCCGAGCGGAGGTGTTTCCCGATGAGGCCGATGGCCTCGAGGTGGAGGCAATCGGAGAGTTCCCAGGCCGCCTTGGTGATGAGGCCCTCGATGGCGTGGGTCATCGCGTCCATTCCGGTGGCCGCGGTAAGTCCCTTCGGCATCGTAGCCATCATGAGGGGGTCGACGAAGGCGACGATCGGCATGTCGTGGGGATCGACGCAGACGAACTTCCGGTGCTTCTCCTCGTCGGTGAT
>CASFVT010000001.1 GCA_949298195.1 uncultured Bacillota bacterium | reverse complement strand
TGGGCCCTTGGCGGAATAGGCAGACGCGTTAGACTTAGGATCTAATGGGGCAACCCGTGCAAGTTCGATTCTTGTAGGGCCCACCATCCAACAAACAGCATTTCAATGGAGCCAAACGGCGTTGGAATGAGCGGTGAGCGCCCGAGGAATCGGGCTTTTTCTTTTGCTTGGGACGTGAATGCGCAGACGCTTTAACCGATGCCTAGATGTCAACTTGGGAAGCGTCGTCATTAACTCACTTGACCTCTCTTTTTCCGGGGCGGTGTCCTCTTTGGAATATGCGGGTTACAACGATGTTATCAAAAGGATCACTCCCCGGATCGAGCTTTGGCAAATTGATTCGCTCATTGATCCAGTGACGGCGGAGGCTGCCTCCCTGTTAGGCAATGGAATCATCAAGAAAATCCTCGAATTGCGGAAAAACCTTCTTGGATTACGTACTTTTCCATGTTTTAGTTCGCCGATATAAACGGGTCATCCGGAAGGGGTCGGCTCTATTGGCGACTTCCTTAGGCGTATTTCGACACTATCATCCTGTCCGTGAAATTGGATAGGATTCCCTCTGAGACAGTCTTTTCTCTAGCGCCTCCTTATGATTGCCATGGAGGATGAACATCATGAAAGGCATTTATGAAAGCAAGCTGCTCAACTGGCTCTATGGATATTCCTACGTCAAGGAGCCAGATGTCCTCGAACCGGATCTCAGCTTCACGGTTGACGACGCCGCCAAGGGGCTGCGCATTACCCAGGAAACCGCTCTGAAGCGCCTTCTTCCACTCCTACGGGAAGGGAGGATCAAGCGCCTCGGGCGGGAAGGTAGATTCGTTCTCAATCGAGTTTGTACGCGATGCGGGGAGAGACTCGGCATGGGCGATGACGCCCATTTCCTCCATGTCTTTGGCTTTGAATCGATGGGATTCGACGGGCAATTCCTCGACCTCTATCTCTGCGAACGCTGCATGGACTTGGTCACCGAGAAGGTCCTCGCCCTTTTCGAGGTGAACCCGATGGTCGATTACCTGCCGATGGGCGAGGAATTAGCCCTCGGCGAAACCCAATAGGCCCTTTACGGCGGTCATCACCGAGGTAGCATCCGCGAATTCCTCAAGCCGTTCCCCCTCGACTTTCCCTTTCAAAGTGAGGCTCATCTCATCGAGGAAACGGTTCCAGAAGCGATTGCCCATCCTTCCGCCGGTTCTCCCATAACGCGCGTCAATGGCGAAGTAGGCCTCTACAAGTTTTTCCAAAGATGGAAGGCACTCCCTCATCTCTTCCTTGGGGAGACGGGAATAAACCTCGATGAGGAACCTGGATGGGGGAAGTCTCGAAATCTTTATGGCCTCGGCGGCGAAAGACGCGAATTTTCCTGCATCCATCGGAAAGTCGGATGCATTCTGGCGGGTGATCCGATTGGGAAGGAAATTGACGACCTTTGCGAGATAGTCGGGCTTCAGGAAGGAATAACCGGCTTTGGATAGTTCCATGTTCGGCGAGGAGGCTTCGATATAGAGGATTTCATAGGCTTCCATCTTGTCCTTGGGGATATCGCCATTCAGGAGGGCGTAGGAGAGAAGCACCATCGCGTCTTTGCGGAGATGGGGGCCGATGGCTTCGCGGTCATGTCGGGTCGCCCCTCGGATAAAGGCGTGGATGAGGCCTTTCCCGGCGAGGATCTTCTCGAATGAAGGAGGGGTGAGTTCGACTTGCCTCCCGTTGATGAGCGACCCATTCCTGACCATGAAGGGGAGGAGTTCGCGGTAGGCCAATTCGGCTTCCGCCCGGGTGGGGAGCTTCTCGGTGAACGAGCAATAGAGCCTCCCGTCCTCTTCGATGAAGAAGGGCCCTTCGTCGGTGACGATTGTCCTTTCAGCTTTCGTGAATTCCGAGGTGTCAAGCTGAATGAACATGGCAATTTGCCCAATGGGAAGGTGGACGGCCTCCTTCCGGACGTCGTTGCCGGTGAGGACGTAGTCGTCGATGTTTCCATCATAGGCAATTCCGCGGGGGAAGACGTCCCGTCGGGTCAAATCCTTCATCGTCACCGTAATCGGCGACTTGCCGAGGATGGTGAAACGGAGATCGTCCATCAGCGACACAAAGGAAGTCGCAGAACTCGAGGCCGGGACTTTTCGGGCCTCGCTTATGAGTTCATCGCGTTTATAGGTAGGGAAAAGGCTCGCCAGTTTCTCAATGAGTTCCCGCTTCTCGCTCCTTGTGAATTCCCCCGACTTCATGATGGCGCGTCCAATGAGTTTGGCTTCGTCATAGCCGAAGAGGATGTCGTCGAGGTAATAGCCGCGTTTTGCCGCCTCTACTATGCGGATGCCCCCAAAGGGGTTCTTCCTTATTTCCCGGAAGGCCCCGTTGACGGTCTTCCGGTCGAGGGACTTGCCATTCTCTTTCTTGATGCGGCGGGCAATCTCCCCCTGAGTGAGGGGATGTTCCTCGTCGGTCTCGCGTAGGACATCGATGATGTTTTGAATGGTCGAGAGCATATGTTCCTCCTTACGTTTCCTTGATTAACTTGGTTGTCGAGGGAAAACAATCCCAAGGGATGTCGGGAAGCTTGCCCACCTGTACCTCCTTCAGGTTACGGCAGCCGAGGAAGAGCTCCTTCCCCAGAGTCAGGGTCTTCTTCGGGAGAATTGCCTTCGAGAGGCGGGAGTTCATGAAGGCCCGGTCGCCGATGAAGGTGGCCTTCGGCATGGCGATCTCGTTTATGCCCGAATCCATGAAGGCTTCGGCTCCGATGAAGCTGGTCGCCAGGAAGGCACTGACATTGATTTTACGGAGTTTGGGGGTGTCTTTGAAAAGGCCGCCATTGACGATGCGAAGTTCCTTGGGGAGGCGGAGGCTTTCAAGACTCGTGCAGTTGAAGAAGGCATGGCTGCCGATTGTCTCGACCGTATCGGGGCAGACGATTTCCCGGTAGCGGCATCCGGCGAAGGCGAAATTTCCGATGGCATCGATTCCCTTGGGGAGACAAATGGTTCCTTCACCCGAGGAGCCAAAGAAGGCGGAGTTCCCGATTCTCTTGATACCGGAGGGTATTTCGGGGCAGCCATCGCCCACGATGACCGTCATCGTCGAGACGTCGATGATGAGGTTTCCTTCGGAAGCCTTTCTGTAGACAAGGTTATCGGCATCGATGCCGATCTTCTTGGCTGAGACGAGGGGGAGGGCCTTCTCCCCGATTTTCCTCACTGAATAAGGTATATCTACCGATTCGGTTTTCATATCGGGGTAGAAGGCACCGAGTCCGATTTCCTCAAGGCCATCATTGAGCTCGATGCTCATGAGGTCATCGCATCGGAAGAAGGCACAATCGCCGATTGTCCGGAGGTTGGGTGGTGCCTTGAAGGCGGTTAGCCCCGATTTCATGAAGGCCTCAGACCGGATTTCCTTGAGTGAAGCGGGGAAGTCAACCCTCTTGATGTCCCTCCTACCATAGAACGCCCGCTCGGCAATCGCCCAGGTGCCCGACGGAACGAGTCCATCCCGACCGGCTTTCAAGAGAATGCCGTCGGAAGTCATGGTTCCTCCATCGGCGGTCTTTTGAAAATAGATTCCCCCTTCCTCGAAGACCACTCCATCGATGGACGGATTGTCTTCCTCTAGGAGCCTTTCGAGGAGCCGCTCATCGATTCGACAAGTCTTCGGGACGACGATGGTTTTGAGGTTGGGGCAACGTCTGAAAGCCGACGGAGAGCCCCGTAATTGGTATTTGGGGAGGGTGACCTTCTTGAGGTTCTTACACCATTCAAAGGCATTGCGGCAGACGGCGATCAGGGTGCTAGGAAGAACCAAATCCTCGGGTGAATGGAAGAAGAATGCCGATTCGGCGATCGTTCGCGTCCCCTCGGGAACAAGGGAATTCGACGTTCCGACGATGAGGCTTCTCCCCTGAGTCGTGAGGATGCAGTTGCTCCCTTTAGGGGAGAGGTAGAAGGGGTTGCCCGCGTCGATCTCGACATCCGCGAATTCCGGGAAGACGAACGCCGTCTTTTTGATTTTCATGACCGTGGCCGGAATGACGATGCGGGGCTTGCCATAACCGGAGAAGGCGGCCCTGATTTCCTTGATGCCGGTTGGAATTTCGATGAGTTTGGCCGAAAACCCCCGATAGGCGTTGCGACCGATGATTCGGGCCGAAGGGGGAATGACCGCGTTCCCCTTATCGTCGAGCCGCCCGAAAATGACCGTTCCGTTTTCCCGTTTGACCAGGCAGCCGTCCTCGATGAGGTAGAATTCGTTCCTCTTTTGCCCATCCTCGTAATGGAAGCGAATGGATGGCCTGACATCCCTTTCTCTTGCGGGGCCGCTTAATTCAAAGGAAAAGAACGTCTTGGGTGCGATATAGGCATCCAGAATCTTTGATCCGTCGAATGCCCCAGCATCGAGGCGGTAGTCCCCATCAGAAAAATGGATTTCCTCGATGGCCGTGTTGGCGAAGGTCCCACGCTTGATGACAAAGTGGGGATTGCTGGAGGGGAGAAAAAGTTTCTTCTCTTGGTAACGGCCGCTGAAGGCATGGACATCGATTTGGGAGAAGGAAGAGGGGATTTGTCTGCAATGCCGGGTGACGAGCATCAAATTGCCGGATCGGTTGTCGATGAGGACGGTTCCGCGTTCGTCGGACCGGTAACGGGGGTTCCTTGACTCAACATGGATTTTCTCTAGAAGTGGGGCCTCGTAGAGCTTGAGTTTCAGCTCCATGAGACTTGCCGGGATGCTTATCGACCTTAGGAAAGGGAGGGAAGCGGCCTCGATGAGGGCGCTCCCCGAACCTTCGGGGATGAGTATTTCCTCGGTTCCTTCGTCGAGCCCGACATCGGTGCGAGTGATGTATCCGCCCTTCTCAATCCAAATCGTGAATTTCCTGTCTTCCATGCGTTTTACCCAGCAGAAAACACTTTAAGGATTCAAATTCAACCCAAGCAGAATTTTAAAATCCTATCCAGAAAAACGGACAGGAAATTTGATTGCAACTAGGATTTCGAGCAGGGGAAGGATTGCTGATCTTACTCTATTTGGCTTTGTGTTCCATTTCGTGAAGCCGGCCCTTGATCCAATCGATGAGTTCTTTCCCGTCGATGAGGGAGAGGGCATTGATTCCCCGTTCGATGTCGCTTACTTGCTTGGGGCGTTCCACGAGTTCGTCGACACTCACGTTGAAGAAATCGGCCAAGGAAATGAGTTGATTGATCTTCGGCTCGTAGATGCCGTTTTCCCAATTGAGGATCGTCTGCCCGCTCACGCCTATTGTCTTGCCGAGTTCGTTTTGGGTTAGTCCTTGTTTCAAACGCAGTTCCTTGAGTTTCATGAACTTTTTATCAAGGAAACTTCGATTGTTTGGTAGAACAAACAAAGAAAGCTTGGCTTAGCGAGTAGATAATCAAGGGAACCTCGAGAAAGGCACCATTTACTTTTCATACGCATCCGAAAAGGCCTTATTTGGTTCTTTCCGACTAAATATAAATGGAGTGATAGTCCCTTGCGCGCATGGGCGCGTGTTAAAATCTCGCAGCATGGAAGAAGAAAGCCGTCCCTTGGAGGAGAAGGATAAGAAGAAAAGCCGCCGCGGCTATGTAATTTCCCTTACCCTCGTGCTGCTACTTACCGCCGTCGCCCTCGTGGTGAATTTCTATACGGCCGGGACGGCGGTCGATCCGGAACTTGGTTTCTTTGAAGCCATCGCTGCCGGGGCGGGCACCATTTACAACGCCCTCGTCGAGTGCGACCCCTGGTGGCTTGCGACCATCGCCGGGGTGATGGTTCTTTCCTATATGGTCGACGGTCTCGTCCTCGTCGTCTTCGCCCGTTTGTATACCCGCCACTACCATTTCCATCAAGGCCTAGCGAATAGCCTCGTCGGGGCCTTCTACAACAACGTGACCCCCGGCGCGAGCGGCGGTCAGTTCATGCAAGCCTACACCTTCAAGAAGCAGGGGATTGCCGTCAGCAATGCCGCCTCGATCATGGTGATGTGGTTCATTCTCTACCAAGCCGCCCTCATCTTCATCGACGTCGTTGCCCTCATCGTCATGGGGAAGGAGCTCACGAGCCTCAACGGGATCGATATCTTCCCCGACCCCAACTTCACCCTCCTCGGCTGGGACGGGACGATTACGATCGTCCCTCTCATCATCATCGGTTTCGTCCTCAACGTCGGGGTTGTCTTCCTTCTCTTCCTGATGAGCTATTCCCACCGGTTCCACAACTTCATCCTCCACTACGTCGTAGGGGCCCTCGGAAAAATCAAACTCCTCAAAAACCCCAACAAAACCCGGGAGAATCTTCGGATTCAAGTCGAGAACTTCAAGATCGAGCTCCGGCGACTACTTGGTAACATCCCTGTTACCGTCCTCATCTTCCTCCTTCTCACCGTCATGCTCCTTCTACGTTTCTCGGTGCCGTATTTTGCCGGCTTGGCCCTCAACGCCTACGGGGATGGCGTCGGGTTCGACATCGTGACGATGTTCGACTCGATTTTCCGAAGCGCCTTCCACCAGATGGTGACCGGGCTTCTTCCGATCCCGGGTTCGGCAGGTGTCTCCGAGCTCTTCTTCAATACGGTGTTCGGCGGCTTCTTCCATGCGACGGTCACCACCCTCTCCAGTGGGGAAGTCCAGCTCGTCCGTAGCGTCAACGAGAACATGATGGCCGCCCAGCTCCTCTGGAGAATCGCCACTTTCTATCTCGTCTTCGTCATCTCCGGCCTTGTGGCCGCCTTCTACCGTTCCCGTGGGGCCAAGGAAGACCGGCTCTACCCCTCGCGTCAGACCTTCGTCGACCTTCAGCTGCTCACCTACGAGGAACGCCGCCGGAGCGTCGATACTTTCTACGAGACCCGGCAGCTTTCCAAGAAGGCCATCCGGAGCCGTTTGAAAGGGGAACGTTATCTCCCCGAGGGCTTTGATACCGGCGACGAGATCCTCTTCGCCGAGGCCATCCACCGGCTCCCCGAGAGTCCTGCCCAGAAAGAAAAGCCAGTCAATAGGGAACCCAAGCGGAGATCGGGGGTCAGGAAATGAAGATCGTCATCTTCAGCGATACCTATCCGCCCGAGATCAACGGGGTGGCGACCAGTTGTCGGAACCTTTATCGAACCCTCGTCGCCCATGGGGAAAAGGTGAAGGTCATCACCACCAACCCATATAACGAGGAGCTGGCTGAGCACGGTGACATCATCCGTCTCCCGGGAATCGAGCTGAAAAAACTATATGGCTACCGGGCCGCCTCGCCGTTCAACCGCCAAGCGATGAGGATGATCCACGAATTCGCCCCCGATGTGATCCATAGCCAGCACGATGCCGGGATCGGGCAGTTTGGTTTTTTGGCCGCCGCGCGACTCAACGTCCCGGTCGTCTACACCTTCCACACGATGTACGAGGACTATACCTATTACGCGACCAAGGGCTTCATGGACCGGGCGGCCAAGGGCATCGTCCGCCAATACATCCTCCACAAGTCGAAGACGGCCGATGCTTTCATCTGCCCGAGTTCGAAGATCAGGGAATACATGCGTTCCATCGGCATCGATTCGCACATCTCCGTCATCCCGACCGGTATCGACTTCTCGAGCTTCGACCGTCGGAATTTCTCCTCGAAGGAGGTGACCGCCCTCAAGAGGAAATTCGGGATTCCCCTTGACCGCTATGTCATTCTCTCCCTTGGCCGCGTGGCCAGGGAAAAGTCTATCGACCTCTGTCTCCGGGGCTATGCCGCCTTCCTCAAGGGGAACCCACCCCGGGAGACTTCCTTCGTGGTGGTTGGGGGTGGCCCCGCCCTCCCCGAACTCAAGGAACTCGCTTCCAAGCTCGGTATATCATCCCGCGTCCATTTCCTCGGCCCTGTCAATCCCGACGAGGTCCCTCTTTATTACCAGCTCGGCAATGCCTTCGTCTCGGCTTCCATCACCGAAACCCAAGGACTCACTTTCATGGAGGCCATGGCATCAGGGGTTGTCCTCTTCGCTCGTTACGACGATACCTTGACTGGCACCGTCCGTGATGGCAACAATGGGTTCTTCTTCCTCGACGAAGAAGATTTTGCCCGCAAACTCCCGTCGATCATTGCACTTTCCAGTGCGAAGATCCGCTCGATCAGGGAGGCAGCCCTCAAAGCCATCGAACCTTATTCGCTAGAGAGGTTCTACCAAAACGTCATGGAGGTTTATGGCCGTGCCGTCAAGACGGGCTGGTAGGAAGATTGTCTCCTTCCTTCCGGGAAAGAAGAAGGACATATTCATCCTGGTATACGATGGGGGGAGTTTGCTTCTCGGGCCGGATGCCGCGAGCGAGATGCCCCTTTACCCGGGCCGGGTTCTTTCATATATGGAACTTGAACGCCTCAAGGAACTGGCAAAGGAAGAGTCCATCCGAGAGAAAGCCCTGGTTCATTTAAAGAAGAAGAACAGGAGCCGGCACGAATTGGTCCGGTTGCTCATCGAGAGGAACGGGGCCGATTTCAAAACGGCTTCCAAAGTGGTCGAACGGTTGGAGAAGGATGGTCTCGTCGATGACCGGGCCTTCGTAAGTGAGAAAATAGAGGAAGTCTCCTTTCGCCTCTATGGGCCATGGAAACTCCAAGAAGAGATCAAGGAGGCCCGGATCGAACCGCTTCTCTATGAGAAAGCCGTTTATCAGGACGAGGAAGGGGTGGCCTGCAAGGCCCTTGCTGCCTTTCAAAGAACGAGCCGTCACCTGCCGCTTTTGAAGAAGAAGGAGAAAGCCCGCACCTTCCTTATGAGGCGCGGCTTTTCTTCCCTGGCCATCGAGAAGGCGGTCGCCAGTTTGGAGGAAGACCGCGAAGCAGTCTTGCTCGCCCTTCACCGGGAAGCGCTTCTTTTAAGGGAAACGCTGGCGAGGAAGTATAATGTCCCCGAGCTGGAGAGACATTTGTCATCGACACTTCTCCGGCATGGCTATTCCCGGGATGACATCCGGCGGGAATTGGAGGAAAACGATGCTACTCATCAAAGACATTGAAGACGGGATGCACGTCCGCGGGGAATACCTAGTCAATAACCTCATCCAGGGGGTGAGCAATACCGGGAAGAAATACCTGACGGTGGTTCTACAGGACAAATCGGGAACCATCGACGGGAAGAAATGGGATGTCGATATCGAAGACCATCAGATCTTCGCCCCCCGCAATGTCGTCTACGTCGAGGCCGAGGCCAATCTTTTCAAGAACACTCTCCAATTGAAGATCCTCTCCGGTACTGTCGTCCCGAAGGAGAATGTGAACCTCGACAACTTTGTCACGCCGCCTCCTCTTCCGCGGGAGGAGATGATAAAGGAACTCGATGGCTATCTGGCTTCATTGAAGGAAGGGAATCTTAAGAAGCTGGTCAAGGCCATCATCGAGAAATACCGCGATCGTTATCTCGATTGGCCGGCCGCGGTGAGGAACCACCATGCCTTCCGTTCCGGGGTGCTTTACCATTCCCTTTCGATGGCCCATCTGGCCGAGAAGGTCGCCGAACTATATCCCGGCATTGACCGAGACCTTCTCGTCGCCGGTTGCCTCCTCCATGACCTTGGAAAATGCATCGAGCTTTCGGGGCCGGTCGCGACCGAATATACCCTCGAGGGCAAATTGCTTGGACACATCTCAATCATGGCCGCGATAATCCGCGAGGAAGCCGACAGCCTTGCCATCAAGGGCGAAGAGTCGATTCTCCTCGAGCATCTCATCCTCTCCCATCATGGCCATCCCGAGTTCGGGAGCCCGATTCCCCCTTCGACCCGGGAGGCGGTGGCCCTTTCGATGATCGACGATTTCGATGCCAAGATGAATATGGTCTACAAAGCCCTCGAAACGACCAAACCAGGAACTTGGAGCGATCGGGTCTTTGCTTTCGACGGCCGTTCATTCTATCGTCCGAAGGAAGACTAATCAGCCGATAATGAAAAATCCGGACGTGATATGCGCCGGATTTTTAATAGGTTCTATTCCTTGATACCCCGTGAAATGCTCTCGGCGAGGACCGGGAGGTCGAGGGTTGAGGGGTCGAGGGATTTCATGGTCAATTGGAAGCCACCTTCGCCACCGAGATAACGGGGGATGACGTGGACGTGGAAGTGGGGAACGCTTTGACCGGCCATTTCCCCGACGTTGGTAAGGATATTGATGCCCTTGGCCCCAAGGACGGAGACCTCGGCCTGCCCAATCCGTTGGGCCACGTCCATGACTTTGTGGAGCGTATCCTTCGGGGTCGAGAGGTAGTCGCGGTAATGCTTCTTCGGCATGACCAGGCAATGGCCTTTGGCCACTGGGCTTACGTCGAGGATGGCGAGGACGTCGTCGTCCTCGTAGACCTTGCTTGAGGGGAGTTCGCCCTCGATGATTCGGCAAAAGACGTCTTTCATGTTTTCCTCCTAAGGAAAAGGGAGCATCGCTGCTCCCTTAATATACGCTTCACCCGCGCTCAATCGAAGATGTCGGGGAAGGTTGAGACGAAGTAGTCGTAGACGTAGGTGTCGTGGAAGACGGTGGCCATCAGCTCGACGTAATAGGAACGGGCCGATTTGGTCCAGGTATCGGAGCTGGACAGCGAATAGCCGATCTTCCTGAGAACCATCTCGGCGAAACTACCTTCGTCATCGACATGGGCCGGCTGGAGGTCGTAGTACTGGTCCTCGTAGGAGGAATTGACCTTGGCCCGCTTCACGGCTTCCTCGACGATGGTGATGTAGTAGGTCGAGTCATTGAGGTAGATGTAGGGAGTCGAGGAGGCGGAATCGATGTTCTCCGGGAGGAGGTAGTAACTACCGTTCCGATAGTAGCCGTAATCGAGTTCCGCGTTGACGTACTTGCCAGTCGCGGCATCGTATGTCACCGAATCGACCTCATTGGCCACCCGGGTGTCGAAGAGCGTGGTGGCAAGAGGATAGCTGTCATCGACCGCCGAGGCATTGGCAAACCAGCCATCGGTCGTGTGATCCTCGGCCCGGAGGGCGTTGGTCTTGATCATGAGGCCGGTTTCGACGGTGTGGGTTCCGCTGCCGGTGAAATCGGTACGGATGGAAGCGTCGTCAGTGAAGCGGCTGTCGGTCAGCTTCGCATAGTCGGTGAGAATGGTACCGTAGCTCGACTGGACGTAGTAGTTGAGCGGGACGTCCTCCTCGTCATCTGGGGTGAGGTCGATGCTCGAGAGAGTCCAGTTGGCGTCGGTGTAGATCTTCGTCGCGAGGTCCTTCTTCTCGGCGTCTCCGTCCCAAAGACCGGTCGCGTAGTCATAGCCTTTGGCGAGACTGTCGAGGAAGGTGAGTCCGTACTTCCCGGTGTCGAGGCCGGCTTCGATGACGTTGTTGGCATAGGAAACCATCAGGTTCCGAGTCGCGCCCGGATAGGCGGTGTTGTCGGCAAGGGCAATGTAGTTGATCTTCCGGGCCGAGGAGAGTTCCAGGGTCGAGCGGTTGACCGTGTAGAGGTACTGGACGGTGAGTTGGCTCCGGTAAATGTCCGGGAGAATGGCCGAGTTGATGTAGCTTTCGTAGGTGCCGAAGATGTCCTTGAAATAGGCATTTTCGATGTCGTCGGCGTTTTCCCGGTTCCCGCCGTCGAGTTTGATGGAGCCGGTCTCCTCGATGTCCTCGGTAAGGACGAAGGAGCCATCGATCTGCATCGAGCCGCGGTTATAGGGGTAGACGTCGTCTTCCACCCGCGGGAGGTCGTAATAGTTGGCGATCTGGGCATCGTAGAACTCCTTCTCGACGAAGCCGGACCGGCCATCTTGGTAATTGGAGTCTTTGACGTAGCCGAAGAAGGTCGAACGGATCCGGTAGAGGACATCCGCGTAAAAGGAGACGACCTTGGAGGTGTCGCCGTTCCCCTCGGCATCCTTGTAGGCCGGATAGGTGTTGGCGAATTCCTGGAGGGCAGTGGCGTCGCCTCCCTCGACGACCGTGCGGAGGCCCTTGACGGTCGTATCACCGACGACTTGATCGAAGAAGGGACCGTAAACGGTGGTCGAGTAGAGGTAGAGGATGTTGTTGAGCACCCGTTCCGAATTGCTGTCACCAGCCACGACGAGGGCGTTGTAGATCTCGCTCATCGCGTTTTGGGCGATGTCGTTGTCCCCAAGATTGAGTATCGGGGCATCGTAGATTTCGGGAACCGGCTTCGCCTCGAAGTCGTCACAACCCGCGAGGAGGAGGGACGCGCTGGCGAGGACGGTCAGGAGAATCGGTTTGGTTTTCTTATTCCGCATCATAGTAGCAAGCTCCGTTTTCTTTCCAGAGGTCCGAGTCATGGGTGCCGAAGCCAACCGCACAGGCCTCGGAGATGAGGCCGCCGGTCATCGTGTCGGCCCCTTGGGCCCGGGCTTGATTCTGGACTTGGATGAGCTCGGCATAGGCAAGCCAAGCATCGGCCCAGGCATTGAAGTCGTCGTCCATGCTCGATTGACGCGAGGTCTGGACGTAGGTCTGGAGATCGGCTTCGACTTCCTTGTTCGCGAACTCGATCTTGGCCCCGGTGGCGGTGCCGTCGACGAGCGACTGGAACTGGAAGGTCGTCAGGTTGTCATTGTAGCCGCGGATTTCCCCGACGAGGTTGCCCGAACGGGTGGTCTGATCCTTGGCCTGCGGGTGGTTGTAGTTGACATAAGTGGTCAACGGATTGCCATCGTCGTCCTTCGGATAAAGGCTCGAGGAAGTGGTGTAGGTCGTGTAGTACTCGCTGAGGGTCGGCACGGTATCGTCTTCGGAGGTGTTGGCGACATAGGATTCGGTTCCATCCGTGGCGGTCGTCTTGCTGAGGCCGTATTGGGAAAGGGCACTCCGGTTGATGACGATGAAGTGGACGCCTTGGTAATTGTCGCTCGAGGCCCGGACGACGAGGACGACCTGTCCCTCTTGATCGGTGAGGACGTTGTCGTTGAGGTTCCCGTTGATGCCGGGGAGGATGTCCGAGGTGTCGACCGAGAAGCCCGGGAGGCTCGCGAAGGTGTCGCTATGGGCCCCGAGGTAGTTCTCTCCGGTGACCGTCGACCCGCTCGCCGGGGTTTGGGCAGCCGCGGCGGCGGCAGTGGCGATGTCATTGTCGCCGCTGGCCAAAGGCGAGGTGGCGTTCAGCTCGATGGCGTTCGGGGTGATGACGCAGACGTTGTGCTTGTTGAAGTATTTGTTGAAGATGATGTTCCGCGGATAGAAGGCGGCATTGTTGTCATTGACCCGGTTGCCGTTGTCATCGGTTTCGACATCGCGGTTGTCCCAGAGGGCGAGAGCCGCCCCAAAGGGAATCTGGCCAATGCCTAGCTCATCGAAGAAATCGTGGACCAAGGTGCCGTCGGCGAGGATCTGGTCTGAGTCGACGTCATCGACGGTATCGGCAAACTCGGTCAGCCCCGGGGTAATCCGGTAGACGTTTTCCTGACCGTATTCGGTGGCTTTCTCGCGCTCGTTATATAAGGACTCATAGGCGAAGATGCCGAGTTTGAATTCCGGAACGTAGTCGCTGAGCCTGGTCACGAGGCCGGTTCCATCGGCGGTGGCGAGTTCGCCCATGTTGGCGGCGCTCCCATCGTCGTCGGAAAGACGTTGGGCGATTTCGCCGAAGCTCCAACGAACGCTCTGGGTGGCGAGCTGTTCGTTGACACCAGCCAACTGGAAGATGACGGTGGCGAGGTTGGTGGCCTCGGCGGCATCGTTGGTCTCGGAAATCACGTCTTGGGTGAAGTTGCCAGTCGTCGCACTGCCGAGTTTGACGAGAATGTGCCTAACATGATAGGGCATCTCTTCCTTGAGATAACCGTCGTCGCCGTTGCCCCATTCCTCGCTCTCGGGGAAGGCGGGTTGGCTTTTCCCATCGGCGAGGGGAATCAAGCCATCGCGCATGACCTCGGTGCCGTTTATCGAGGAATCGCCGGTGCCGAAGGTGGCGTAGAAATCATCGAGGAAGCGGGATTGTTCTTCCTGGTAGAGGTGATACTCATAGAGGTCGTCGGCGTTGTCGCAATCGTGGGAATTGAGGATGATCTCGAATTCCTCCTCGAAACTGGTGCCGTTGCTCGAGGCGTTTGAGGTCGCCGTCTGCTTGTCGGTGATGACATCGGCCCGGGCCCGGTCTTGGAGTTCCTCCAGGACGCTGGCTTGCGATGGGTCGTTGTAGTAGTTCCGGACCAAGACCTCATAGACGCGGTCGAACTCCGTGCTGAGGGAGCCTCCATCGTCGAGGTAATCGCCCAGAAGCTCCTCGGCGGTGTAGCTCACCCGATTGCCATGGGCGTCGGTGTAGGTCAATACACTGCCATCGGGCGACTCAGTGGGCATGTTGCAAGCACTGAGGCCGACGGCGACGCCGAGCAAGAGAGCTAGGCCGAGAGCACTTCTTTTTTTGTTCATAAGTGTGGACTCGAATCCTCCTTTTCCAAACATTGCCTTCTAAGGATATTCTCTAAAGAGAATGGGCGCAAGAAATATTTGTGGGCCCGATTTTACCGTATCGTTTGAAGGGAAAGAGGTGCTGGCCTAGAATACGCTTCGTCAGGATAACTATTCATGGAAAGACTAGATATCATCGACCTTCATGCCTCGGTTGACGGGGTGCACATCCTCCGCGGGGTCAATCTCTCCCTGTCCAAGGGCGATTCCCTTGCCCTCCTTGGCCCGAATGGGCACGGGAAGAGCACTCTCCTCGCAGTCATCATGGGCAATCCGCGCTTCCATGTCGATTCCGGGAAGATCCTTCTCGACGGGGAAGACATTACTGACCTTTCCCCTGATCAAAGGAGCCGGAAGGGTCTTTTCCTCGCCATGCAGAACCCGAGTGAGGTACCCGGCCTCAATTCGGCTGATTTCCTCAAAGCGGCCATGAATGCCCACCGCGAGAAGCCCCTACGGCTTTTCGAATTCTATCGTTCCTTGGAACAGGCCTACGACAAGATGGGCATCCCATTTGAGATGAGCAAGCGTAACCTCAACGAAGGTTTCTCCGGGGGCGAGAAGAAACGGAACGAGATCCTCCAGATGCTTCTCCTCCATCCTGAGCTCGCCATGCTCGACGAGATTGACTCCGGTCTAGACGTCGACGCCATTGGGGTGGTGGCCTCGGCCATTGGCGAAGAGGCTGCCAAGGGGATGTCTTTCTTAATTGTTAGCCACTATGCACGTCTTTACCATCTCTTGAATCCCAATAGGGCGGCGATCATGGTGAACGGCCGAATCGCAGTCGACGGTGATCCCTCTTTGATCAATCGGATTGACCAAGAGGGCTATGAGTGGCTCAAGTCGGAACTCGACATACAGATTGAAAAGGAAATCGAGCCTGAGATGAACCAGGTGTCGATCGGAGTGTGCGCGACCAAGGAGATTGCGCAGGCCAAAAATGGGAACTGAACTCGGCCTCGACATATTCGATGAGCTTCCAAGGCGGCTGAAAATCGACGTGCCTCCAGGCGTCCACTACCGCCTGCGCTTATTTCCAAAGTTGCCTTTCAAGGAATCCGCAGTCCAGGTACATGTGGGCGAAAATGGCGTATTTGAAGCCGTTTCTGCTGATGTCATCCCCCATTCTGGCCGTTTTTCCATGAATGTCTTCCTAGACGGACGAAACGCGGTAGCCCATTGGTTTCTTTCCTCGATCGCCTATGACGGGGACAACAAGAACTTCGAACCATCGGTCTATCATCTCCATTCCGAAACGTCCTCCTTGTTCGAGAGCTATGGTGTCTCGACAGGGAAAAGCACCCTTTCCTTTTCCGGCGTCTCGCAAATCGAAAAAGGTGCAATGAAAAGCAAAACCCGCCAAGCTGCGAAAATCATCGTCTTTGATGAGAAAGGCGATGGAAAGAGCTCCCCGATTCTTCGCATCGGCGATAATGACGTCGAAGCCTCCCATGCCGCGGTAGTCGGCCGTCTTAATGAAGAACATCTTTACTATTTAGAGTCCCGGGGGCTGAGCAGGGAAATGGCGCGTCGCCTCATTGCCCTCGGTTACGTTCTTCCAGTTGGCAAATACTTCGAAGAAGCGGAGAAGGACATCATCGTCCGAAAAGTAGAGGAGGGCTTGTTCGATGCTTGATCCATATGCTCTCCGGTCCGATTTCCCGATGTACGTGAATGACATCAAGATGCAGGGCCGTTCCTTGGTCTTCCTCGACAATGCCTCAACCACTTTCAAACCCTACTCGGTCGAGAAAGCCGTCCTGCGTTACTACGAGACCGAGACAAGCAATTCCCACCGGGGGGATTACGACCTTTGTTACAAACTGGATCAGGAAGTGCTATCCACCCGAAAGAAGGTCGCTACTTTTATTGGCTGCGAACCCGAGGAAGTTGTCTTCACTTCTGGAACGACCGCCTCGCTCAATCTAGTTGCCTTTGGTTATGGGGCGAAATACCTGAAGGAGGGCGACGAAATACTCCTGACTCAAGCCGAACATGCCTCCAATGTCCTTCCTTGGTTCAAGGTTGCCGAGATGACCGGCGCGAAAATCGGTTACATCCCTCTCGATGAGGAGGGACGGCTGACCGTTGCAAACCTCAAGAAGACCTTGTCCGCGCGGACGAAGATCGTCGCGGTGGCCCACGTGAGCAATGTCTTGGCCCACATTGCCCCGATCAAGGAGTTGGCCGCGGCCGTCCACGCATCCGGAGCCCTCCTCGTTGTGGACGGGGCCCAGTCGGTTCCCCATATCCCGACTGACGTGAAAGACCTCGACTGCGATTTCCTCGCTTTCTCCGGCCATAAGATGTGCGGCCCGACCGGCATCGGCGTCCTCTATGGCAAATTCGACCTTCTCAAGAAGACCGACCCCTTCATGACCGGTGGCGGGATGAACGCCAAATTCGACATGTGTGGGGATGTTGGCTACTTGGCCCCCCCTCTCAAGTTCGAGGCCGGGACCCAGAACCTCGAAGGCATCATAGGACTTGGCGCAGCTGTCGATTATCTTCGCAAAATCGGCATGGATGAAGTGGAAAAGCACGATGAAATGTTGAAAGAATATTGCGTCAGGAAACTATCGGAAACAGGCATGGCCGACATCTACAACCCCACTAGCAAGGGAGCCATCGTGGCTTTCAACATCAAGGGGGTCTTTGCCCAAGACGCAGCCACCTTCCTCAATAGCCGTGGCATCGCCTGCCGGAGCGGGAACCACTGCGCCAAGATCCTCATCGATTATCTTGGGGTGCTGGCTACCGTCCGGGCCAGTTTTTACGTTTATAACACCAAAGAGGACATCGATGCCCTCGTCGATGCCGTCGCGCACGGAAAGGAGTTCCTCGATGCCTACTTTTGAGCTCACGCCCGCTCTCATGCGGGAAATCATCATGGATCATTACTCCAACCCCCTCCACAAGGGAGTCCCCACGGAGGAAGGCTATCTCAAGACCCACGCGGATAGCGAGAACTGCATCGACGACTTCGACCTTTACCTGAAATTGGATGACGGGAAGATCAGCGACGCCCGGTGGGATGGGGTGGCCTGCACCATTTCCAGCGCCTCAACGGATATTCTTTGCGACCTCCTCATCGGTCGGAAGGAAGACGAGGTACATGTTCTCATCGCCGAGTTCCTCAAGATGATCGAGGAAAAGCCCTATGACGCTTCGCTGCTCGAAGAAGCCCTGGCTTTCAAGAATACTGGTCGTCAAGCGGCGCGCATCCACTGTGCCACCATGGGCTGGACGGCCGCCGACGGACTTATTAGGGACGGAGGGCAAGATGACCGATAACCCCTTCCTCAAAGAGAGCAAATACGACTTCAAGACCGATGCCAGGGTCATTTTCAGCACCGGCAAAGGCCTTAACGAAGAGGTGGTGAAGGCCATCTCGAAGATCAAGGGCGAGCCCGAATGGATGCTCGAATACCGTCTGAAGTCCCTCAAGGCCTTTGAACGGATGCCCATGCCCAGCTATGGACCCGATCTCTCTTTCCTCGATTTCCCATCCTACACGTACTACACCAGGGTCGCCCAGGGCGAGGAGAGCGATTGGGACGAGGTGCCTTCCGCGGTCAAGGAGACCTTCAACCGCCTTGGCATTCCCGAGGCCGAGCAGAAATACCTCGCCGGGGTCACTACCCAATACGAAAGCGAGGTCGTCTACCACAACATGCTTGAAGAGGTTGAGAAAAAAGGGGTTGTCTTTCTCTCAACCGACCAAGGGCTCAAGACCTGCCCTGAGCTTTTCAAACGTTATTTTGGGAGTGTCGTTCCCTATCTGGACAACAAGTTTGCCGCCCTCAATGGGGCCGTTTGGAGCGGTGGCTCTTTCATTTACGTTCCCAAAGGGGTGCATCTCGAGAAGCCCCTCCAATCCTATTTCCGGATCAACAACGAGAAGACCGGCCAATTCGAGCGGACCCTCATCGTCGTCGACGAGGGGGCGGACGTCAATTACGTGGAAGGCTGTACAGCCCCAATCTATAGCAAGGAGTCCCTCCATGCCGCCGTGGTGGAGATCGTCGTCCTCAAGGGGGCGAGGTGCCGTTACACGACTGTCCAGAACTGGTCGACCAACATCGTCAACCTCGTCACCCAACGG